>JAFKKV010000034.1 GCA_017304475.1 Hyphomicrobiales bacterium
TCTCTGGACATGGACGACCCCTCACCCGGCGCCTGACGGCGCCACCCTCTCCCTCTGGGAGAGGGTTGTTTTCACGGCCCGTCCCCTTACTGCGCGCGCCTCACTGCGCTTCCCCCTTTACTGCGCCGCCCGCCGGCGCAGCACCATGTCGCCGCGCAACAGGAAGCGCTGGGCGCGCTTGCCGTTGTCGACCTCGGTGGTGAAGATATTGCCGCGCGAATCCACCGCGAGATTGTGGATCCAGTGAAACTCGCCGGCATTGCGGCCGCTGCGGCCGAAGGCGCCGACGACATTGCCGCTGGCGCGTTCGAGGATGCGCACCTCGTTATTGGCGCCGTCGGCATTGATCAGGAAGGTCTCGTTCTGGTCGGGGAACAGCTCGAGGTCCCAGACCGAGCCATTGGCCAGCGTCCGCCGCTCGACGAAGAACTCGCGGACGAAGGTGCCGTCGCGCCGGAACACCTGGACGCGGTTGTTGACACGGTCGCAGACATAGACGAGGCCGTCGCGGGCGAGCTTGACGCAATGGACGGGGTTGCCGAATTGCTGCGAGGGCGGCTGGTCGGGATTGAAGGCCGCGAGCCTGAGATCGGTCGGCGGCCGGCCATAGGCGCCCCACATGCGCTTGAAGGCGCCGGTCTCGCTGTCGAACACGATGATGCGGTGGTTGTAATAGCCGTCGGCGATGTAGATCTCGTTGTTGGCGACATCGACCGACATGTTGGCGGGGCGACCGAGCCGGGCAGTATCGGTGGAATTGGTCTGCGGACCGCTGCGGCCGATCTGCAGCACGAACCGGCCGTCGCGGGTGAATTTCAGCACCTGTCCGTCATTCTCGCCATTGCCGGCGATCCAGACGAAACCCTTGCCGTCGATATGGATGCCGTGCTCGTTCTGCGGCCAGTCGTAACCCTGGCCGGCTCCGCCCCAGGAGCGCAGCAAGGTGCCCGCCTGGTCGAATTCCAGCACCGGCGGCGCCGGCCGGCAGCATTTGGTGCGCGGCGGGTCGAGGGCCGCGGCGCGCTCGTCGTCGGTCAGGGTGCGCGGCCGCTGGATGACCCAGACATGGTCCTCGGCGTCGACCGCGACACCGGCGGCCTGGCCCATGATCCAATTGTTCGGCAATGATTTCGGCCAGGCCGCGTCGACCTGGTAGCTCGGCACGTCGGCGGCATTGGCCGTGCCGGCAAGCAGCAGCAGAGCCGCCGCGGCGATCAACCTGCGCATCATGACCTCCCTTGGTGGTGTCCCGGCGGGCGTTTCGACGCCTCTTGGCTGCACGGATTGTCGCGGGGAGGTGGGGCCGGCTCAAGCCCGTAAGCTGACTGATGGCATTGACGGCTCGCCCGTCGCGATTGGCCCCTCTTGCGATCGGCGGCCGGTACATTCTCGACATCACCCCAAGGCAAAGCAATTGCTTTGCCTGAGGCCGAGGCGAAGCCGAGGGGAAGGGGGGCCAGGAGTTGCAGGGCTCCACCTTCAACACCACAAGACCGACCGAACGCACGCGCGGACGGCGCGGTGCGGCGACCCCTGGACCCCCTTCCCTCGCTTCGCTCGCCGGGGGTGACGTAGAGGCCTATTCGACAGCCGGTGACGCGCCGGTTGGTGCCTTTGGGACCTCGCCTCCAACAAAAAAGGGCGCCTCGCGGCGCCCTCTTCAGTGTCGGTGAACTTGGTCCGGCTCAGTCGAACCGGCCGCTCGAATGGGCCAGCAGGGTGAACACCTTGCCGGTTTCCGAGGTCAGGTAGGTGCGGGCGAGCGAGCCGTCGCGATCGTTGCGGTCGACATCGCCGAGCAGGCGCTGGAACTCGTCGATATAGCGGTCGACGGTGTCGCGGAATTCGGTGTCCCGGCGATAGCGGCGGCGCAGGTCGTCGAAGGTCTGCTGTCCCTGGGTGGTGTAGAGCCGGCGTGAGAACACGTTGCGTTCGCCACGGCGCCAGCGCTCCCAGAGATCGACGACGGCATCGTGATCGACCATCCGCGCGATGTCCGAGGACAAGGCGTCGAGATTGTCGAGGGCGGCGGGCGCCGGCGTCCGGCGCGAGGCCGGCCGCAGCGGTTCACCGTCGCCTTCGTCGGTCGAGGCCCGGGCGAGCAGGTCCGACAGCCAGCCGCGATCGGCGGTTCCACGCACCGGTTCGGCGCGGGCGGGGGCCTCGCGGCGCGTGTCGGCGACGCGCGGCCGCGGTGCCTCGGTCTTCGGCGCCTCGGCCCTGGACGGTTCCGCCCGCGGCAGTTCGGCGACGCTGCCCGAACCGCGCAGCGGCATGACCGGCAGAGGCACCGGCTCGCGCGCCGGCTCCGGCCGGCGGCTGGCGACCGGAGCGGTCGGCGAGGGATCGGCGACGTCATAGGCACGGCCGGACTTGGCGACGATGTCGTTCAGTTCGGCGAGCGCCTTGATCTGCTCGGCGACGACGCGGCGCATCGCGGCCGCGTTTTCCTGCGTCTCGCGCGGGATCTCGACCATGCCGCGGGACAATTCGCTGCGGGTCGCGGCGAGTTCTGCCTGGATTTCCGCCGCCATGCCCTTCAGCCCCGTGGTGAGCGAGGCAAAGCGCTCGGAGGCGTCCTGGAACAGCGCATTCATGTCGCCGGTCGCCTGGTCATAGGCCGAGCGCAGCGCGTGAGTGGTGCGCTCGCGCTCCTTGCCCGTGGCCAGCCTCAGGGCATCCGCCTGCTGATGGATGGCCTGGGTGGTCTGCCCGGTGGACTCGACCAGCACGCGGCCGATCTCGCGGGCGCGGTTCTCCGCGGCGCCGAGATTGTCGTCGAGCAGGCCGGAGAAGCTCTTGATCAGGTTGTCCATGTCCTCGGTCTTGCCGGCGAGATGGCCGATCAAGGTCTCGAGCGACACGCGGCGCTCTTCGAGCGAGTTGTCGAGCCGGATCTGCATCCGGTCGACCTGCTCGGCCGCATGGGTCAGCACGGCAGCCTGGGCGTCGAGGCGCTCGGCGAGCGTCGAGACATCCTGCAGCACGGTGCCGGCGACATTGGAGAGCTGGCTGATCTGCCCGTTGAGCAACTGGGTCGAGCTCTCCGCCGTGGTCGAGGCGGTGTCGACGGAGGAGCGGAACTCGTCGATACGCTTGCCGAGCTGGCGGTTGATCGAGCCGAGATTGGTCTCGGCCTGGCTCGACAGCTCGCGCAGCACGATGTTCGACTCGGCGAGCTTGCTGAGCAGGCCGCCGATCTCGCCGCGCAGCTGTTCGTTGGTCGAGGTCAGCGCGCTGATCGATTCACGTGCGCCTTCGTCGACGGTGGTGCGGAAGGCGGTCGAGGAATCGGTCAGCGTGCGGGCTGCCTGTTCGCTCGAGTCGGAGATCGAGCGGGTCACCTCGATGCCGGTTTCCGACAGGGCCTGGGTGATCTCGGCGCCCTTCTGCCCGAGCACATCGGCAATGGTCGCGCCGCGGTGTTCCAGGGCGCGGACGACAATGTCGCCGACGCGGCTGACTTCCGAGGTGATCGTGCGGCCATTCTCGCCGAGGCGCGCGATGAGGTTGCCGCCGCGCTCGTCGAGCAGCGAGGCGAGTTCGGTCGAACGGGCGCCGAGCACCGCGTTGATCTCGTTGACCCGGGTCGACAGGCCGAGCGTGATGTCGCTCGAAATGGTCGAGAGCGTGCGCTCGACCTCTTCGGCATTGGAGCGCAGCGTCGAGGACACGGCCTCGACCTTGTCGGCGAGCTTCTCGGCGATCGAGGTGCCGCGCTCGTCGAGCGTCTGCGACACGGTTTCCAGGCGACCGACCACGACCTGCTCGAAGTGGGCGACCCGGGTATCGAGCGACTCGGCCACTTCCTGGGCACGGCTGCCGAGGGTGCGGTTGATCTCGTCGGCCTTGTCGCTGAGCGTCGCGGTGATCTGATCGGCCTTGCCGGTGAGGGTATAGGTGACCTCGTCGGACTTGTCGCTGAGCGTGCGGGTGATCTCGCTCGACTTGGCGGAGAGGTTGTCGGCGATTTCCACCGACTTGCTCGCCAGGGTCCGGGCGATCTCGTCCGAGCGGCTGGTGATGTTGTAGGAGATCTCGTCCGACTTGACCGCCAGATGCTCGACGATTGCGTCGGATTTCGTGGTCAGGTTCTGGGCGATCTCGTCCGACTTGATCGCCAGGTGCAGCGCGATCGCGTCCGACCGGCTGGTCAGGCTCTGGGCGATCTCGTCGGATTTCGACGACAGGTGACGGGCGATCTGATCCGACTTCGAGGTCAGGCTCTCGGCGATCTCGTCCGACTTGGAGGTCAGGTTCTGAGCGATCTGCTCGGACTTTTCGGTAATGCTCTGGGTGATCTCGTCGGACTTGCTGACGAGGTTATGGGTGATCTCGGCCGACTTGTTCTCCAGCGCCTCGGTGACGCTGCGGCCACCGTCGCCGAGCACCTTGGCGAGTTCGAGCGTGCGGCTGGCGAGCGTGGCGTTGAACGCCTGGGCGCGGTTGTCGAGCGCCTGGTCGATGCGGGCGAGCCGGCCGTCCAGGGCCTCGGTGATCTCGACGCTCTTGCTCGAGACCCGGTCGGCGAATTCGCGCGTGTCGTTGAGGATCCGGTCGGCGAGTTCGCCGCCCTTGCCCGCGATGGTCGCGTCGAGCGCGCCGATATGGTTGGTGAGCTTGTGGTCGAGCAGGGCGACATGGGTCGCGACCGACTCGCCGAGCGTCGTGGCGTGGCCGGCGACCCGCATCTCGAACTCGGAGGTGTGGCGACCGATCGCGTCCTCGAGCGTGGTGGCGTGCGAGGTGACCAGCTCGCGCAGGCCGGAGGTGTGGCGGCCGATGGCCTCCTCGAGCGTCGCCGCATGGCCGGCGACCCGGGTTTCGAAGCCCTGGCTCTGGCGGCCGATGGTTTCTTCCAGGTTGGCGGCCTGGCCGGAGACGCGCTCCTCGAAGGCCGTGCTGTGGCGGACGATGGCGTCCTCGATATTGGCGGCGTGGGTGAGGATGCGCTCCTCGAAGCCGGTGCTGTGCCGGACGATGGCGTCCTCGACATTGCCGGTATAGGCGGCGACACGCTCCTCGAAGCCGGCGCTGTGGCGGCCGATGGCGTCGTCGAGATTGGCCGCATGGGCCGCGACCCGGGCTTCGAAGCCCGAGCTGTGGCGGTTGATCGCGTCTTCCAGGGTGACGACGTTCTGGGCGATGCGGGTGACGATGGCCTCGCCATGCTCGTCGACGGCCGAGGAGACGGCGGTCGCGGCGTTCTGCAGCCGCGCGGTGATCTCGTCGGTCTTGGCGGTGAGCGTGCCGGCGACATCGGCGCCGATGGCGCCGAGGCGGTGGGTGAGGTCGGTGCCCTGGGTGGCGAAGGCCGAGAGCACGTCGGTGCCGGCCAGTTCGATTTCCGACTTCAGCCCGGCGGTGCGCTCGGAAATCGAGGTCGTCACCGTCTCGCCGGCGCGATAGAGCGCCAGTTGAACGTCCTGGGCCTTTTCGGTCAGGGTCTCGACCACCTGGATGCCGACATCGCCAATGGCCGACCGCGCCTCGGTGGTGCGCTGGGCGATCGCCTGGGCGATCAGCTGGCCGGTGACCGACAGGCGCTTGTCGAGTTCGTCGCCATTGACGGTGACGGTCGCATGCAGCCGGTCGCCGGTCTCGGCGATGCGCTGGACGATCGCGTCGCTGCGCTGGCCGAAGACCTCGCCGGTTTCGGCGATGCGCGCCACGAGCGCGTCGCCGCGTTCGCCGAAGATGGTGCCGGTCTCGGCGATGCGCGCCACGAGCGCGTTGCCGCTTTCGCCGAAGGTCTCGCTGATCTGGCCGCTGGTGGCTTCCAGCTTGTCGATGACGCCGGCCACGGTGACCTGCAGCCGGTCGCCGGTGTCGGAGATGCGGGCGACGAGCGACTCGCCGCGCTGGCCGAAGGTCTCGGCGATATGGCCGCTGGTCGATTCCAGCTTGTCGACCACGTCGGCGACGGTGGTCTGCAGCCGGTCGCCGGTCTCGGCGACGCGGGCGACCAGCACATCGCCGCGCTGGCCGATGGTTTCGGCGATCTGGCCGCTGGTGGTCTCGAGCTTGTCGATGACGTCGGTGACCGCGGTATGCACCCGGGCGCCGGTCTCGGCGATCCGGAAGGCGATCGCCTCGCCACGCTGGCCGATGGTCTCGGCCACCTGGCCGCTGGTGGTTTCGAGCCGGTCGACGACATCCGTGACCGTGCCGTGGAGCCGATCGCCGGTCTCGGCGATGCGGGCCACGAGCGCGTCGCCGCGCTGGCCGAGGGTATCGGCGATATGGCCGCCGCTCATTTCCAGCTTGTCGACCACGTCGGCGACGGTCAGTTGCAGCCGGTCTCCGGTGTCGGCGATGCGGGCGGCGAAGATATCGCCGCGCTGGCCGATGGCTTCGGCGACATGGCCGCCGGTCAATTCGAGCTTGTCGACGACCTCGGTGACGGTGGTCTGCAGCCGGTCGCCGGTCTCGGCGATACGGGCGGAGAGGACGTCGCCGCGCTGGCTGATGGTGTCGGCGACGAAACCGCCGGTCTGTTCGAGCTTGTCGACGACTTCGCCGCCGCGGGTGGAGAGCTCGCTGACAATGGTCTCACCGGTCTCCTTCAGGCGCGCGGTGACCTCATTGCCGCGCGTCGACAATTCGACGACCAGCGTTTCGCCGGCTTCCTTCAGGCGCGAGGTGACGTCGCTGCCCCGGCCGGAGAGTTCGTTGACCAGGTTCTCGCCGGTCACCTTCAGGAGCGAGGTGACCTCGCCGCTCTGGCTCGACAATTCGGCGACCAGGTTGTGGCCGGTCTCGCGCAGCAGGCTGGTGACCTCGCCGCCGCGGGTCGACAATTCGGCGACAAGCGCCTCGCCGGTATCCTTCAGCCGCTCGGAAACCTCGCCGCCGCGGTTGGACAGCTCGGTGACCAGGGTCTCGGCGGATTCCTTCAGGCGGGTGGCGACCTCGTCGGCGCGCGAGGCGATGGCATGGGTGATGTCGGCACTGGTCGCGGCCAGGTGCTCGGTCATCGTGGTGCCGGTCTCGGACAGCTTGGCGGCCATGGTCGAGCCGGTCTCGGCCATGGCGATGGTGACGCTGTTGCCGGTATCGGTGAGCACGTTGGTGACGCGGTCGCCGGTGGTCGACAGCGCGCGGGTGACGTCGTCGCTGGTCGCGGCCAGCCGCTCGACGATATCCGTGCCGCGCACCTGCATCTGGTCGATCATGTGGTCGCCGGCGCGGCCGAGCGCGACGGTGATCGCCTCGGTCTTGTCGGCCAGCGTGCCGGCCACCCGCAGGCCGCTCTCGTCGATGCGGCGTGTCAGGGTGTCGCCGGCATCGGCCATCTGGGAGGCCAGATGTTCGTGGGCGCTGGTGATGGCGCCGCGCACGCGCTCGGAATTCGAGACGATGGCCTCGCGTTGGGTGACCAGCTCCTCGATCAGGTTGCGGATGCGCAGTTCGTTGTCGTTATAGGCGCGCTCGAGCGAGGCGACCTCGTTGTGGACCAGCGATTCCAGTTCATTGGCGCGGGCGAGCGCGCGCTCGACGCCGTCGCCCATGGCGGCGACCTCGCGGCGGATGGCCTGGCCGACCGAGACGACGGACTCGCGCGCGATCGTTTCCGGCTCGGCGAGGCGAATGGCGACTTCGCTCATGCCGCGCGCGACCATGCGCATTTCCTGGGTGCGGCGGATCAGGCCGCCCATGACGAAGAAGAAGATCACCGGCAGGAGCAGGGCGGCGGCGAAAGCCAGCACGGTGGGCGAGGTGACGTCGACGCTGGCGCCGGCGAGGACGCGCGAGCCGAGGAACAGGCCGAGCCCGATCCAGGCGATCGACATGAAGAAGGCGATCCACAGCGGCGTCGCGGAAGCACGCCTGGACAACCGGTCGAGCAATTGGGCGATGTCGCGCCGGTCGTCATTGGCCGGGGCCTGGGTCGGCGCCACCACGCTGTCGGAGCGTTTGGTGTCGGCGAACAGATCGTCGTCGAGCCTGACCGGGGAGGCCTGCGCCTTGGCGTTCTCGGCCGACCGGGCCGGCTGGACCTTGGCGGGCTGGGCCTTGGAAGGCTCCTGGGCCGCCGTATTGCCCGGGCTCTTGGCCGTGCCCTTGCTCGCCTCTTCGGTCGCGAGGTTCAGCGCATCCTGGATCGCCGCAAGAGCGGCCTCGGCCGGATCCTGGATCTTCTTGGGAGTGTTCGCCATTGTCGTCGCCCGCGTCCTCAAACTCTCGCAGACAGGCTCCCGACAGCCCTCGTGTCACGGCCCAAGTGCCTCTCGGACGCAACACAACGAATGACGGGACAACAGTCCGCCGCACCAATAATCTACCGGTGACATCTCCGGAAAGATACCGGGACACCCCGGCGTTTCCCAAACATCGTTAACGCCTTGTTCACCATGTTTTCAGCCAAGTGCTTGAAATGGCTTGGTTGATGGAATCCAACCAGCGGCCCGGCCTGGTTTCTGCTTCGTTAACCTGTGGATCGCAGGTGAGACGGCGGGGCCGGACGGCGCCGCGGGCGGCTCGCGTCCGCCGGCCGGGCGCGGAGTGCTGCTTTCGACCATCGGCGATGTCGACAGCGGCCCCGGGCCTATGGTGACCTGTGTCCGTGAGGGAATGATGCCGACCTGTTCAGTCTGCCACAAGACCAACCAGTTCCTGCGGATCGAGGCCTTCGGCGTCTGCTCGGATTGCTATCCCGAGCACGGGCCGGTCATTCGCGACGCGGTCGCCGGCATCGTCCAGGAGGCCGAATACCGTGTCGGGGTGAAGCGCACCGACCTGCAGCTCGACTCCGTCGCCCGGTCGATCGCCCATTGCGAGGCGCTGCGCCGCTACGGCGTGCTGCCCGGCGTCGATGTCGATCCCGGCATCTTGGCCGGGGAGCTCGAGGCGGCGAGGACCGCCATTATCGAGGACGTCATTCGCGCGCAGTGGTTTGCCGCGCGCGAGCGCGTGAAGGATCTGCGGGGCGGGGGCGACAAATTGAACGCCTATACATCGGCCATCGAGCGCATCCAGGCCCTGATGGCCCATGTCGACGACGTCGGCCTCATCGAGAAGGCCGTCATGGTGATGCGGGCCGAGCGCGACAAGCTGGCCTTCGACCAGTTGTTCGACCGGGCGGAGCTGGCCGAGGCCAAGGGGCAGAGAGCCAAGGCGCGGGATCTCTATATCGAAGCCGCCTTCAGCCTGGCGAAGGATGTGACGCCCGACGAATTTCAACAGGACCTGCGGGCAAAGGTCGAAGCGAAGATCAACCAGCTCGGCGGCCGGCCTTAAACCGCGCGCGCTGTCGGGGGCTGTTGCCGCCCGGCGGTTTCCGGCCCGACCGGCCGGCGAGGCCTTCACGCGCCCATCGCGGCAGGCGCCGCCCCAGGCTGCGCCGCGGCTCGCGGCCGTTCGCGCATGGGCGCCTGCGTCCCGTGGTCGCGCCAGGTCGATTCAGCATTTTCGCGCCACATTCCCTTGCGAGAGGTTGGCGTTGATCCGCGTCCGTTGGCGATGGATCGCAGATGTGGAGAGAAGGTTTGTACTATAAATTGAAAGTAGTCCCCGCGATATCAGTAATCGTCATTGGCATGATTTCCGCGGGGCATGCCTCGTCCGTCAACAATCGCTCGCCGGGTGACGGTGCGCCGGCTGGTCGGTCGCTGCGCCTGGCCCAAAGCCCATTGCCGGCCTGTGTCCTCTATTCGTCATCTCGCCTGACGCCGGAGGGCTTGATGCGCTGTTCCTACCAGTGCGGCGATCGGATCGTGATCCGCAGTTCCTACAATTCCTGTCCGTCGAGCGTCGCGCGGCCGGCGGAGAGATAGCGCGGTTTCGGCAAGGGCCGGGGGGCGTTCCGCGCCCCTCGGCCGAGACAGTTCCGGTGGCGCGCATGATGGGCGGGGAGGTATTGCCATGGCGGCTGCCGCGACACGCGGCATTCGCGACGCACACGAAGCTTGCAACGAGCGACGCGGGCGCGCTCGCCGCTGCCACGCGCGGACCGGCTTTCGCCGCGGTGCCGATGCGCTTCAGCGCCGCAAGCTTTTGACGACGCCGTTGATGATGTCGGTTTTCAGGGCCAGCAGGTCGATCGAGATGCCGAGAACGCTGTCGCAGCTCGAGCAGACGTAACTCGCGCCTTTCCATTTCACCATGCGGCTCTGCTCGACCTCGATTGTTTCAATGCGAACCGCGTTGACGACGTTATCGCATTTGGGACATTTGCCGATGTTTGCCAATAGGAGGCCTCCTCCGCTGCAACGACTTTGACAGAACAATGGTCGAAGCGAAGTTAACCGACGCGGGCGAGCCCCTTGCCGCCCGATGCCGGCGACGATGTCCCGGCGCCCGCCTTGATCGCGCGTCGAATCCTGCTAATCGGGACTTCCGGCTGATGCGAAGGACAACGATATGCCGGATCTCTCCACCTTGACGATATTTGCCGCCGCGGCCGTGGTGCTCACCGCCACGCCCGGACCCGACATGCTGCTCATCGCCTCGCGAAGCGTGAGCCAGGGCCGCACCGCAGGCTTTCTCACCTATGGCGGCATCGCCCTCGGCACCTATTGCCATGCGCTCGCGGCCGGGCTCGGATTGTCGCAACTCTTCCTCGCCGTGCCGGCGGCCTATGACATCGTTCGCTGGGCCGGCTGCGCCTATCTGCTCTACCTCGCCTGGAAGACGCTCAGGTCGGGCGAAAGCGGCTTCTCGCCGTCGTCGGGCCTGGCGCGGCTGTCACGGGCCAGGATCTTCGTCGAGGGCCTGGCGACCAATCTGCTGAACCCGAAAATGGTGCTGTTCGTGCTGGCGCTGTTTCCGCAATTCATGCGGCCGGAGGCGGGGTCCATGGTCGTGCAGGCGCTGATCCTCGCGACGATCCTGAATGGTGTCGGCCTGGTCGTGAACGGCGCGGTGGTGCTGCTGAGCGACCGCATCAGGACGCGGCTCGGCAAGGGCGGCTCCTGGCAATGGCTGCCGCGCTATCTTCTCGCGACCGTCTTTGCCGGCCTGGCCTGCCGTCTCGCCCTCGGCGGCCGGAACTGATCGGCGCGTGGCGGCGACCGCGCGCGAGCTGCGCCACGGCGGTACCGTGGCGCGTTCGGCTTGAACGTGTCACGATCCGATCATGCCTTTCCCTTAGGTGGCCGGTCGCCATGGTCGAGAAGTCAGCGAAGTCCGCCGTTGCCGCATCGACCGCGCGCCCGAGCGAAGCGCAGCGGCGCTGGCTGATGCGCGGCCTCGGCCAGCCCGGTGGCAAGCTGCCGCTGTTCGACCGGGAGGGCAAGGAGGTGCCGCATGCCACCATCCGCGCCTGTATCGAGGCCGGCTGGGCCGAGCCGTGGTTCGCCAACCCGACCAAGCCGGATTGGCTGGTGTGCAAACTGACCGAGGCCGGCTCACGCATGATCGGCGAAAAACCCACCAAATCGTGAGCGGGATTCACCTCCCGTCAACCCAAAGCCAGGGTTTGGCCTGGCTTGGGCCCAGGTTTTAACCTGGCCTTGCCGCCGCCGGCAGATGATCGGGCGATAGACGGGAGCGGGGTTTGGCCTTCTCCCGGACAGGCAGGACCCCAAAGCGACCATGACCGGTGACCATTCCGGGCACAGCAGCCCCGTCGATCTCGCCCATCTCGCGCGCCAGACATTGGGCGATCGCGATCTCGAACTCGAGGTTCTCGCGCTGTTCGAGCGCCAGTCGCGGGCGATGATCCAGCGCCTGCGTCAGGCGACCACTGCGACCGACTGGGCCCATGCGGCCCATACCCTGATCGGCTCGGCGCGCGGCATCGGCGCCTTTGCGGTGGCGGAAGCGGCCGAAGCGGTGGAGAGTGCCAAGGCCGACTATCTGTCCGGCCGGGCGATCGCCGAGCTGGAGCGCCTGGAGGCGGAGGTAGCCGAGGCCAATGCCTTCATCGCCCGGCTGCGCAGGGTGGCCTGAGCGCACCGGACCCCTGTCCACCGGCCAAGAGACCTGCACGCGTGCCTCTGGCAAACGCCCGGGCTTTTCGCTATCTGAACGGCTCGCCGGGACCGCCGCCGCAGGATGCGGCGGTTTCGCTTTTGAGAGACCGTTCCATCCGCCAAGGGCCGCGCCACCATGCCTCAGATTACCTTCATCGATCATGCCGGCGAGAAGCGCGCGGTTGCCGGTGATGTCGGCGCCACCGTGATGGAAGCGGCGATCAAGAACGGCGTGCCCGGGATCGTGGCCGAATGCGGCGGCGCCTGCGCCTGCGCGACCTGCCATGTCTATGTCGACGAGCAGTGGATGGCCGCGGTCGGCGAGCCGTCCCATATGGAAGAGGACATGCTCGATTTCGCCTTCGACGTCAGGCCGACCTCGCGGCTGTCCTGCCAGATCAAGATCACCGCGGAGCTCGACGGCCTGACGGTGACCACGCCGGAGCGGCAGGGCTGACCGGCGTTGCATTCCGTTCCGGGCGAGGCCGCTTCGGGATAGAGACGATGTGACCTGAACCTGCCCGGGATGAGCCATGACCCGCCCCATCGAGACCGATTGTCTGATCATCGGCGCCGGCCCGGTCGGCCTGTTCGCGGTGTTCGAACTCGGCCTCGTCGACGTCAAGGCGCATCTGGTCGACATCCTGCCGAAGGTCGGAGGGCAATGTTCCGAGCTCTATCCGGAAAAGCCGATCTACGACATTCCGGGCTTCCCCTCGGTGAGCGGCCAGGGGCTGGTCGACAACCTGATGAAGCAGATCGAGCCGTTCGGCGCCCAGTATCATCTGGGCCAGCAGGTCGACGCGATCGAGGTGCTGGGCACGGCCGAAAAACCCTTGTTCCGCGTCGTGACCGATGCCGGCGAGGTGTTCGAGACCAAGACCATCGCGGTGGCCGCCGGTGGCGGCTCGTTCCAGCCGAAGCGCCCGCCGGTGCCCGGCATCGAGGCCTATGAGGGCACATCGGTGTTCTATTCGGTGCGCCGGATGGAGCAGTTCCGCGACCGCGACGTGCTGATCGTCGGTGGCGGCGACTCGGCGCTCGACTGGACCTTGAGCCTGCAGCCGGTCGCCCGTTCGCTGACCTTGATGCACCGGCGCGACGAGTTCCGCGCCGCACCCCATTCGGTCGACCAGATGCGCGCGCTGGTGGCGGCCGGCAAGATGAACCTGGTGTTCGGCCAGATGACCGGGCTCGAAGGCGATGGCCGCACGCTGTCGGCGGTGCAGTGCCGCGGCGCCGACAACCAGCCGTTCCAGGTCGCCTGCGACATGCTGCTGCCGTTCTTCGGGCTGACCATGAAACTCGGGCCGATCGCCGGCTGGGGCCTCAATCTCCACGAAAACCTGATTGCCGTGGATACCGAGAAGTTCGAGACCTCGACGCCCGGCATTTTCGCGATCGGCGACATCAACTGGTATCCGGGCAAGCTGAAGCTGATCCTGTCCGGCTTCCACGAGGCGGCGCTGTTCGCCCAGAAGGTGCACCGTTACGTCTATCCGGACCGGCGCCTGACCTTCCAATACACCACCTCGTCGTCGAGCCTGCAGAAGAAGCTCGGGGTCGGCTGAGGTCGGTGGGGGCAGGGGCCGATGCGCCGCCTGGCCTTGCCACCCGAGTCTCGCGCCGGAAACACCGCCTTTACCTCTCCCCGGCGGGGAGAGGTCGGCGCGCCAGCGCCGGGAGAGGGGAAATTGAGTTTTTAGAACAAAGACTTACGCGCTTCACATCGTGACTTCTCGTCTCCCGCTCTCCCGCTCTCCCGCTCTCCCGCTCTCCCGCTCTCCCGCTCTCCCGCTCTCCCGCTCTCCCGCTCTCCCGCTCTCCCGACCTTTCGCTGCGCTCAAGGCCGACCTCTCCCCGCCGGGGAGAGGTGAAGGAAGCGGTGGTTCCGGAGCGATGCCTCGCGGGACGGCCGATTGTTGAGCAAGCCACCGGCATTCTCGTCAAAGCCGGTCGCCCGCCAATAGCCCCGCCGGCCTGGTCAATCGGCTGATGACGCAGGGGCGGCATGCCGGCGCGACATCTTGGTCCGCGGCGGAAATCGCCTAAACCTTGGGCAAGGAGCGAAACAACCGCCATGCCCCCAGCCACGGCCGAGCGCCCGCTTGCCGCGATCTCCGCCCAGCTCGTCTGCTTCACCTTCATTTCCGTCAATGACGTGATCATCAAGCTGATCGTCGCGGAACTGCCGAGCTGGCAAATCATCGCGATCCGAAGCGCCTTCGGCCTGATCCTGCTGTCGCCCTTGATGCTCTGGCAACTGGCCGATGGCTCGGGCCGGCTCGCCACCCGCAGGATCGGCACGCACATTTTCCGCGCCGCGCTTTCGGCGGTGTCCATCGTCACCTATTTCGAGGGCCTGCGGACGCTCGACCTGCCGGTCGCCACCACCATCCTGTTCGTCACGCCGTTTTTCGTCGTGGCCCTGTCGGGCCTCGCGCTGCGCGAACCCGTGCCGGTCAACCGCTGGATCGCGGTGGTCGTCGGCTTTGCCGGCGCCCTGGTCATCGTCAAGCCGGACGCCAGCGGGATTTCGCTGGCCGCGCTCCTGGTGCTGATCTCGGCGGCGACCTGGGCGGCCACCATGGTCGCGATGCGCGACCTGGCGCGGACCGAGAGCAGCCTTGCCGTCATCGTCTATTTCAACCTGTTCCTGGTGCTGATCGCCGGCGCGCTGGCCTGGCCGCACTGGCAGCCGGTGCCGTGGCGGGTCATGGCGATCATCGCGGGGGTGGCGGCGATCCAGCTGATCGCCCAGTCTTTCATGATGATCGCCTTCCGCTTCGCCTCGGCCTCCGTCACCGCGCCGATGCAATATGTCCAGTTGATCTGGTCGGTGCTGGCCGGCTGGTTCATTTTCGGCGTGATCCCGGCGCTCAACGTCTTCATCGGCGCGGTCATCGTGGTGGCGAGCGGGCTCTATCTGATCCTCAGCGAGCGGAGGTGAGGGGCGAGTGGCGAATGGTCGCCGGCACGATCTCGACGTCACCCCCGGCCGAGCCAGAGCAGAAGCCCTTGCTTCTGCGGAGGCGAGGGGAAGGGGGTCCAGGGGTTGCAGGGCAGTGCCCGGGACGCTGCGACATCCCTTGGGGCGGACTTCTGCACGCCACATGGATGCTCGGAAAGCGTGGTCTGTCGGCCCCTGGATCCCCTTCCCCTCGCTTCGCTCGGCCGGGGATGACGTACAGTGCGGTCAGCGGAGAAACGCCGAGGCGTTCTGGGCTCGGGACGACGCAGGGACCTATCCAGAGAAAGCCGTCGAGATACTTGTCGTAATCCGCCTCCCTCTCGCCGCGACACACCGCCGCTTGTTTCAGCCGGCCCGATCGCGCACATATCAGGCCACTCGCGAGGGCCCTCATGCACCGGCTGATCCTGTTGCGTCACGCCAAGTCGGATTGGCCGGAAGGCGTGGCCGACCACGAACGTCCGCTCAATGGCCGCGGGCGCCGCGCCGCGCCGCTGATGGGGGCCGCCATGGCGGAGCGCGGCTATGTGCCCGAGCGCGCCCTGGTTTCCAGCGCCAGGCGCACCCAGGAGACCTGGGCGCTGGCGCGCACGGCGGCGCCGGCCTTGCCGGCCGGCCTGGAGGAGGCGCGGCTCTATCATGCCTCGGTCGGCATGCTGATGACGGTGATCGGCCAGGCCTCCGAGAAGACAACGAGCTTGGCGCTGGTCGGCCACAATCCCGGCATCGAGGCCCTGGCTGCCGGCCTGGTGGTCGAAGGGCCGCCGGCCCAGTGGCGCAGGCTTTCGGCCAAAT
The DNA here is from genome assembly GCA_017304475.1 of Hyphomicrobiales bacterium. Taxonomy (GTDB): domain Bacteria; phylum Pseudomonadota; class Alphaproteobacteria; order Rhizobiales; family Phreatobacteraceae; genus Phreatobacter. Next base: position 15,682 of record JAFKKV010000034.1, read on the forward strand.
ATCCGACCGGCGCCTTGGCGGTGATCGACTGCGACATCGCGCGCTGGCGCGACATCCGGCCGAAATGCGGCCGGCTCATCACCTTCCTGACGCCCCGCGACCTCGACGGCGAGGCCGAATGACATGGTCTGGACCGGCCTCCTGAACGAGTCGCGGCTCGCCGCCCGCTCGATCGCCGCCTATGCGACCGACTGGGTCAACCCGACCTTGCGGCTGGGCGTCACCGGCCTGTCGCGCTCGGGCAAGACCGTGTTCATCACCGCGCTCGTGCATGGCCTGCTGACCGCGTCGCGCTGGCCGGTCTTTGATGCGCAGGCGCAGGGCCGCATCGCCCGGGTCAGGCTCGAGCCGCAGCCCGATGACGGCATCCAGCGTTTCCCCTACGAGGATCACCTGGCGAGCCTGTCCGGACCGGGGCGGATCTGGCCGGAAGGCACCAAGAGGATCAGCGAGATCCGGCTCGCCATCGATTTCGCCTCCAATTCCGGCCTGATGCGCGGCACCGAGAAGACGCTGACGCTCGATATCGTCGACTATCCCGGCGAATGGCTGCTCGACCTGCCGCTGCTCGCCCAGTCCTATGGCGAGTGGTCGCGCCGCAGCCTGGAGGCCGCCGGCAACGCGCCGCGCAAGGACCTGTCAGGCGCCTGGCGTGCGGCGCTCGCCGAGGCCGATCCGTTCGGCCGCGCCGATGAAATGGCCGCGCGCCGGCTGGCCGAGCTGTTCACCGCCTATCTGAAGGCCTGCCGCGACGAGCGGGTGTCGCTGTCGACCTTGCCGCCCGGGCGCTTCCTGCTGCCGGGCGAGATGGAGGGTTCGCCGGCGCTGACCTTCGCGCCTATGGATCTGGGCGGCCGCGAAGCGCCGGCCGACAGCCTGGCGGCGCTGATGGAGCGGCGCTTCGAGAGCTACAAGCGGCTGGTGGTCATGCCGTTCTATACCCATCATTTCGCCACCCTCGACCGGCAGATCGTGCTGGTCGACGCGCTCGCCGCGCTCAATGCCGGGCCGCCGGCGCTCGCCGACCTGGAGCTGGCGCTGGCCGATGTGCTGACCGCCTTCCGGCCGGGCCGGAACTCCTTCGTCTCGGCGATCCTGGCGCGGCGCATCGACAAGATCCTGTTCGCCGCGACCAAGGCCGATCACCTGCACCAGACGAGCCACGACCGGCTGGAGGCGCTGCTCGGCCGGCTGACCGAGCGGGCGATCAAGCGGGCCGAATTCGCCGGCGCCAAGGTCGATGCGATCGCGCTGGCGTCGCTGCGCGCCACCCGCGAGACCACCGTCAACCGGCGCGGCGAGGCGCTCGCCTGCATCGTCGGCACGCCCTTGCCCGGCGAGACCGCGGGGACGGAGAGCTTCGACGGGCAGTCGGAGATCGCGGTGTTTCCCGGAGAACTGCCGCCCGACCCTGCCGTGTTGTTCACCGGTCCGCAGGCCTTCGACGGCGCCGACTACCGGTTCGTGCGGTTCCGGCCGCCGCTGGTCGACCCGGCAAGGCCCCTGCCGCATATCCGCCTCGACCGTGCGGTCGAATTCCTGCTTGGAGACCGGCTGACATGAGCCTCGCCCCGAAGAAGCCGGCGGCCTTCCGGCTCGACCAGGCCGATGTCGAGATCGCCGCGCCCTCGGACGCGCCGGTGCCCGATCGTTCCGGCCCGGCGGTGGAGGCGATCATCCCGCCACCGGCGGCGCCGCCGCCGACCAGCCGCTGGGTGAAGCTGTTCTGGACCGGCCTCGGTGCGCTCCTGTCGCTCGCCTTCGGCCTGGCGGTGTCGCGGCTGATCGACGACCTCTATGCCCGGGCGGCCTGGCTCGGCTGGGTCGGCGTCGCCGCGCTCGCGCTGTTCCTGGTGGCGGGCCTCGTCCTCTTCGGCCGCGAGATGATGTCGCTGCGCCGGCTCGCCCGGTTCGACCGCCTGCGCGAACGGGCCGAACAGGCGCTGGCGGCGAAGGACGACCGGGCCTGCGCTCAAGTCGCCGACGACCTGGTCGCCGCCTTGTCGGGCAATCCGCGCACCGCGCGCGGCCGCACCCTGTTCGGCGAGGCCGTTCTCGGCGGCATCATCGACGGGCCGCAGCGCCTGCGCATCGTCGAGCGCGAGATCCTCGAGCCGCTCGACCGCGAGGCGACCCGAATGGTCGCCGAAACCGCCCGGCGCGTCTCGGTCGTGACCGCCGTCAGCCCGCGTGCGGCGGTCGATCTCGCCGTGGTCTTCGGTTCGGCGATCCAATTGGTGCGCCGGCTCGCCGAACTCTATGGCGGCCGGCCCGGCACGTTCGGCATGTTCAAGCTGACCCGCCACGTGATGACCCATATGGCGCTCACCGGCGGCATGGCGGCCGGCGATACCGTGCTCGACCAGATCCTCGGCGCGGGGCTTGCCTCCAAGCTCTCGGCCAAGCTCGGCGAGGGCGTGCTCAACGGCCTGTTGACCGCGCGGCTTGGTGTCACAGCCATCGCGGTGACGCGGCCGCTTCCCTATATACAAGCTCCACGGCCGGATCTGCGCGATCTCGCCGGCGACGCGCTGACCTTCTCGGCGAGCAAGGCGGAGAGGGAACGTTAAGGCGGCTCGGCGGTTTGATCGGCGGTGGCTCCCGTGGGAACATGGGTACCAGAGGATGTATCGCGGGCAGCGTCCGTGGGCGCAGGGCCCGGCCGTCAGACCGAGGAGGCCTCGATGTTCAAGACCGTGCTCTGTCCTGTCGACGTCAACGAACCCGGGCTGGAAGCGCGCGCCATCGCGACAGCCTTGCCGATGGTCAAGGCCAATGGCGGCACCCTGACTTTGCTCGCCGTGGTGCTGGATTCCCCTGTTATGGCGGCCGAATATCTGCCGCCGGATTTTCGCGAGAACCAGGTGCGCGAGGCCCAGGATGCGCTGGTGCGGCTGGCGCGTGAGACCGGCCTGCCGGAGAACCAGATCGACGTGAAGATCCGCCATGGCCGGCCCTATCACGAGATCCTGGAGGAGGCGCGGGCGGCCCATACCGACCTGATCGTCATGGCGTCGCACCGGCCGGGTCTGTCGACCTATCTGCTCGGCTCCAACTCGACCTATGTCGTGCGCCATGCCGCCTGTTCGGTCATGGTCATTCGCGACGACGCGGCCTGAACGGCATCGCTCCGGGGAGGGACGTTCCGGCATGCGCATCGTCGCGATCACGGAAAAGACCATTCCCGTGTCGCGCCACGCCGATCCGGCAGCGCCCGGCGGGGCCATGGTGGCCGATGGCTGCGCCGCGCCGCCCGCCATGCCCGGCATCGGATTCGAAGCCCATGGCGAGGCATGGCGCCAGTACCGGACGCTGCTGGGAGACCTGCCGTGATCGTGCCGATCAAGAGCCTCTATGAAGCCCATCTGACGGTCAGCGACCTCGATCGCTCGATCACTTTCTACCGCGATGTCCTGGGCCTGCCGCTGGCCTATACGATCGAAGCGCGCAACGTCGCCTTCTTCTGGGTGCCGAAGCCGGAAACCGCCATGCTCGGGCTCTGGTCGATCGGTTCGGCGCCGCTGTCGATGCGGCTGCACATCGCTTTCGCGGTCGAACTCGCCGATGTCGAGACATCGGTCGGGTCGCTCAGGGCCAAGGGATTGACGCCGCATGACGGCAGCAACGGGCTGATCGACGAGCCTGTCGTGCTGGCCTGGATGCCCGCGGCGAGCGTCTATTTCAGCGATCCCGACGGCCATTCCCTGGAATTCATCGCCATGCTGCCGGATCCGCCGCGGCCGGATCTCGGACGGATCCCGCTGTCCGAATGGCGGACGCGACGGGCATGACCGGGCCAGGCGACGGGCGCAGGCTATGAAGGTCGAGGTCACGCACCATGTCGACGCATCCGACGCCGATGAGAACGGCCATCACGATTATCACTACGAATACGATATCTACCGGTTTTCCAATGGCTTGGACGAATATGTCGCGCGCTCCTATATCGACGCGCCGCAGGAGGCCCATTTCCTCAGCCGGGTGCGCCTGTCGCGAGCGATCCTGCTGCGTCCGGAAGACCTGAAGACGGCGCTGTTCGCCGCGGCAGCAGCGCATCTGCGGGCCGCTGGAAAGGCCCGGCTGCAATGGCTGAGTGAGGAGACCGGAGGTTATCTGCCACTCGACAATGGCTGATCCGCCCGGCCGGGAGCTTTCGTCCGGGTGCAGCGGCTATGTCGCGGGGAGAACGGTGGCCGGCCGATATCCGGCATGTGGAGGAGAGGCCATGATCAGGCGATGGCGACGGCTGGACGAGCCTGGGCTGGAACTCTGCCGGCTTGTGCCGACAGACGATGGATTGCGCGTGACCTCGTCGCTTGTTCACGCAGGGGCCGAACCCTTCGGCCTGCATTATCGCTGGTTCGTCGATCGCGACTGGCGGACCAGAAGCCTTTATCTCGACCTCGAGGCGGGGACGCGTCGATCGCTTGCGATCGAGAGGCAGGGCGCGGGCCGCTGGCTGGTCGATGGTGTCCTGCGGGCAGACCTGGACGGCTGCGATGAGCCGGACCTGTCGGCGACGCCCTTCTGCAACACGCTGGCGATCAGGCTGATGGCCGGCCGGACCGGCGAATTGACCACCGCCTATGTCGCTGCACCCGAATTGACGGTGACGCCGTCGCGGCAGCGCTATGAGGCGATCGGTCCAGGTCGCTGGCGTTATGTCGATCTCGGTGTCGCCAAGGGGTTCGAAGCGGTGATCGCGATCGACGGCGACGGCTTGGTGTCGGGTTACGAAGGTTTGTTCGAGGCCTTGCCGGAGAGGTGATCGACGGGGTGGCTGCGGATCGGCCCGGCCGCCCTCGACGCCGGCCGCGGCCGGCGCCTTTGTCACGGCAGCAGCTGTGCCGGCGGATCTTGCGGGTCGATGATCACAGGCTTGTTGCGGATCAGCCACTGGGCCATCTGCCAGGCCATGTAGCCGGCCACCACCAGCACCGCGCCGGCGAGCGCCCAGGTCAGGGTCTTGACCGCCTCGATGCCGACGATCACCGCCGCGCCCGCGAGCACCAGGCTGAACAGGCCGACGAGGCCGTAGCGCCAGGCCGGCTCGCCGCCGAGGAAGCGCGCCTTGGGCGAGGCCTTGGCGATACGGGCGAGCAGTTCGCGGACGAAGGCGGCGAAGGGCTGGTCGTTGGTCTCGACCTCCATCAGGCCGCGATAGCTGAGATTGGCGAACCAGACCGATTTGCCGAGCCGCTGGTTGACCTCGACCCGGAAGCGCCGCGTGTAGAGATTGGCCGGACGGTAGACGATGCGGACGTCGCCGATCTGGTGCAGCGGCATGCGCCCCTCGACCTTGCCGTCGCTCCAGGCGAGCGCATCGGGCTCGAGCGTGAAGGTGATCTCGGCGCCCACCAGCTTCGGCCGATGGCGGAAGAACGGTTGCCCCTTGGCATCACGCCAGAGGGCATCGGCGGGGGTGGCGCTGGTCGGTTCGGTCATGTGGTGAGGTCTAGGGGGAGGGCAGGGGCGAGTCCAGCTCAGGCCGAGGCGGCCGGAGCAGTCTATGTCATCGGGGAGAGGCTCATTGCTTCGACCTTCGCGAAAAGCGGCTGAACCTCCTACGTCATCCCCGGCGAGCGAAGCGAGGGAAGGGGATCCAGGGGCCGTTTCGTCCGCGCTCTCAGCGCATGCGTTCAGGTGGTCTCACGGCTTTGGAGTGGGCGCTCTGCAACTCCTGGACCCCCTTCCCTCGCCTCCGCAGAAGCAAGGGCTTCTGCTCTGGCTCGCCGGGGGGTGACGTAGTGGGAGCTGAAAGCCCGTAGTCCCTACCGCACCAGCTCCTTCATCGCCTTGTCGAGCCCGTGCAGGGTGAGCGGGAACATGCGCTGTTCCATGAGGTCGCGGACCATGCCGACCGAATGGGTATATTCCCAATGCTTCTGCTGGACCGGGTTGAGCCAGACCATGGAGGGATAGACGGCGGAGATGCGCTTCAGCCAGGTGACGCCGGCTTCTTCGTTGAAATGTTCGACCGAACCGCCGGGCTGGGCGATCTCATAGGGGCTCATCGAGGCGTCGCCGACGAAGATCACCTTGTAGTCGTTGCCATATTTGTGCAGCACGTCCCAGGTCGGAACGGTCTCGTCGAAGCGCCGGGAATTCTTCTTCCAGACTTTCTCGTAAAGGCAGTTGTGGAAATAGAAATATTCCATGTGCTTGAACTCGGCCTTGGCCGCCGAGAACAGCTCCTCGCAGAGCTGGATGTGCCAGTCCATCGAGCCACCGACATCGAAGAAGATCAGCACCTTGATGGAATTGCGCCGTTCGGGGCGCATCTGCACGTCGAGAAAGCCGTGGCGGGCGGTCTCGCGAATGGTGCCGTCGAGGTCGAGTTCGTCGGGTGAGCCGGTGCGGGCGAATTTGCGCAGGCGGCGCAGCGCGATCTTGATGTTGCGGGTGCCGAGTTCGATCGTGTCGTCGTAATCCTTGAACTCGCGCTTGTCCCAGACCTTGACCGCTCGGAAATTGCGATTGCCGTCCTGGCCGATGCGGATGCCTTCGGGGTTATAGCCATAGGCGCCGAAGGGCGAGGTGCCGCCGGTGCCGATCCATTTGTTGCCGCCCTGGTGGCGGCCCTTCTGCTCGGCGAGCCGCTGCTTGAGCGTCTCCATCAGCTTGTCCCAGCCGCCGAGCGCCTCGATCTGCTTCTTTTCTTCCTCGGTCAGGAACTTCTCGGTGAGCTTGCGCAGCCACTCCTCGGGGATCTCGGCCTCAAGCCCTTCGGCAAGCGTCTCCAGGCCCTTGAAGGTGGCGCCGAAGACCTTGTCGAACTTGTCGATATTGCGCTCGTCCTTCACCAGGGTGGCGCGCGACAGGTAATAGAAGTCCTCGGGCGAGCGCTCGATGACGTCGGCGTCCAGCGCCTCCATCAGCGTCAGATATTCCCGCACGGTGACCGGCACGCCGGCCTTTTTCAGATCGTGGAAGAAAGTGATGAACATGGGCCGAGTTTAAGCGGGGAAATGCCGGACGTCATCCCGTGCCGAAAGCCGGATTGCCCGGCGTATTGCGCTCACTCCTTGCCGGCGAGCGCCGCGCGTGGATCCTCGGGGCCGACATATTCGAGAATGTCGCCGGGCTGGCATTCGAGCGCCACGCAGATCGCGTCGAGCGTCTCGAAACGCATGCCCTTCACCTTGCCCGATTTCAGCAGCGAGATATTGGCCTCGGTTATGCCGACACGCGCGGCGAGCTCCTTCGAGCGCATCTTGCGGCGCGCCAGCATGATATCGAGATTGACCAGGATCGGCATCAGACGAAACTCGCATTTTCCTCGGCGATTCGGGCAGCCTCGCGCAGCGTCCAGCCGATCGCGACGAGCAGGCCGCCGACGATCGCCCAGAGAATGTCGTCGAGCCCGATATTGAGGGCGATGGCCCGCTGGCCGTTGGGATTGGCGAGCGTCAGGATCAGGCTCGCCGCGGCGCGCCAGAACGGTGTCAGAAATCCCTTGATCACCAGGATCCAGCCGATCCGCCGCACCCGGACGGCAACAATGTCGCCGATGGTCACGCCATTGGCGAAGCCGGTGAAGACCGCGCGGGCCTGCAGCAGCAGATAGGTCAGCAGCGCGATCGGCGGCACCGACAAGGCGATGCCGGTCAATTGCACCATGGGGGTGACGGTCACCGGCTGGCCGGCCAGGCCGAAATGCGGCGCCAGGATGGTCCGCACCAGATGCTGGTCGGCCCAGACCCACAGCGTGCCGATCACCGCGATGGCAATGCCGGCAAGCGTCGCGCCCGACATGATGCGGGCCCAGCGCGCCCGGCGGTCGGCCGTCTTCGCGACGTCGGCGAGATCGCGGCGGTCAATGATATGCGTCACGAGATTGCTCCGTTTGACTCAATATTTTATTTCTGTAATACGATAATTAATCGCCGTCAAATTGGAAATATCTCATGGGTCTTCCCCGCCTGTCACCCTCTCTGGTCCTACTGGCCTTTTCGCTGGCGCTGTCGGGCGGCATCGGCATGGCGTTGCCACGCCTGTCGCGTGCCTTCGTCCTGATGGCGGTTTCGCTGGTCCTGTCGGGCTGTTTCGGCGTTTCGCTGTCGAGCCTGCCGCGGCTGATGCGGCTCGACTTCCTGACCATGAATTTCAGCGCGGTCAGGGCCGGCCTTCGCTTGCCGTCGGCCCTGGCCTTGCGGCCGGGCGACGCGGTGATGACCATCAAGACCAGGGCCGAGGGCCGGCCCGAGACGATCGACCGTTTCGTGCTGGTGGAGACGACGGCGCCGGCCGAGCGGGCAGGGCTTGCCCAGGAGGCGCGGGCGGGCTTTGCGGTCAGCGTCTGGCGGGTCGACCCGAACGACGTGCCGCGGCTGACCGCGCTGCAGGACCGGATCCGCCAGTCGCGGACGCAGGGCCCGCGTCTCAGCGGCAGCATCGACATCCGCGTCTCCGGCGGCTGCGCGCGGTCGGCCATCCCGGCGGGACCGGTCCGGGTGTCGAGCTATCTCAAGCCGGCGCGCGACGAGGGCTTCATCACGCTGAGCGAGGATGCCGATCTGAGGGACGCGATCCCGGTCGCCGACTGGCAAAGTCAGGTGCCGAGCTGCGCGGGATGAGTGGCAGCGCGGACCAAGGGCTGGCTGCTACGGGCGATGCGGGGTGACGGGGAGGTTCCATCGCTCGCCCGTGCGGGTCGGCTGCTTCAGTCGCCACCGCCGCCGCCGTCGCCACCACCACCTCCGCTGTCGGAGGAGGAGGACGAGCCGGAGTCGCTGTCGCTCGACGAGCTCGAGTCCGTGTCCGAGCTGTCGCCGCTGGATCGTCCGAACACGACCGCCAGCAATGCGGCGCCGCCGCCGATGACTGCGATGACAATGCCGAGGGTCGAGTTCATTGGTGTTGTCCTGGGCGTGGTCCTGGGCGTGATCCCGGCAGGCGATCCCGGCTCGCCTGGGGCCTTGGCTCGAGGTCGGCGCCGCCGTCGTTCATGCCGGCCTCGCGGTCGACATAGGCGAAGAGACCGATGAGGCTGGCGGTGATCAGGCAGACGCCGAGAATGATAGTGTCCATGCCCGCCATGCTGGCGAGGGTCTGTTTCCGCGTCATGTCGCGGCAAGGCCGGGCGCGGGGACGCCGACGAAACACAAGCCTCTCGCGCGCCGTGCCGCCCGGCTAGCCGTTGCGGAGCCGGTCGCGCTGCTGCTGCAGGTAGCGGCGGACCGCCGGGTCGGCCGTCAGTCCGATGGCCAGCGTCAAGGCCTCATAGGCCGCGTCGCGCTGCCCGGCCGCGGCGCAGAGATGACCGCGGGCGGCCCAATAGGGCTGATAGTCGGCCATGCGCCGGTCGGCCGAGAGCGGCGCGATCGCGGCGAGTGCCGCGGCCGAGCCGTCGATCTCGGCGCGCGCCATGGCCCGATTCAACGTGACGACCGGAGAGGGGGCCAGGATGGCGAGCAGGTCATAGAGGGCCGCGACGGCGTCGCGGTTGGCCACACCGAAGAGCAGCCTCGCCGCGTGGGCCGACTGGATGGCCGCCTCGATCTGGTAGCGGCCGCTCGGGCCACCGGCATTGGCCTCCGCCAGCAACCGCTCGGCCTCGTCGATCAGGCCGCGGTCCCAGAGACCGGCATCCTGCGCGTCGAGCGGCACATAGGCGCCGGCGGCATCGCGCCGGGCCGGCCGGCGCGCCTCGGCATGGAGCATCGGCGCAAGCATGCCCTTGGCTTCGGGTTCGTCGGGCAGCAGGTGAACGATGACACGGCCGAGCCAGATCGCCTCGCCGGCGAGGGCAGGCGGCCCGGCTTCGCCGGCCTCGACCCAGCCCTTGGCATAGGCCGCGTAGACGGTTTCCAGCACGGCGTCGAGCCTGCCGGGCCATTCATCGCTCGCCGGTATGGCGAAGGCGATGCCGGCCTCCCGGATCCGTGCCTTGGCGCGTACCAGCCGCTGGCCCATGGTCGCCGGCGGGACCAGGAAGGCCGCGGCGATGTCGGCGGCGGTCAATCCGAGCACCGCCTGCAGGATCAGCGGGGTGCGGATGGCCGGCTCGATCGCCGGATGGGCGCAGGCGAACATCAGGGCGAGACGCCGGTCCGGGATGTCGTCGGGTGCCGCCGCCGCGGCCTCGATCCCGTCGGCCATTTCCTGAGTCATGAGCTTCAGGTGCTCCAGCTGCATGGCGCCGGGCTGGGCGCGGCGCAGGGCGTCGATACGCTTGCGCCGCGCCACGGTGAGGAGCCAGGCCGCCGGATTGGCCGGCACGCCATCGGCCGGCCATTGGCCGAGCGCGCTGGCGAAGGCCTCCGCCAGGGCATCCTCGGCACCGGCGACGTCGCCGGTGCGGGCTGCCAGGTAAGCGACCAGGCGGCCATAGCTCTCGCGCGCCGCGCGTTCGACAGCCATGGCGGCGGCCTGCTTTTTCGCGGCCTCGATCATGTCCTGGAATGGCTGACGATCTGCCTGACCTCGATACTGCCCCAGGTCGCCGCCGGGCATCGTGCCGCCCACAGGCGCGCCGCGTCCATGTCGGCGGCCTCGATGATGAAATAGCCGCCGAACTGCTCGCGCGTTTCGGCATAGGGGCCGTCATGAACCTTCATCTCACCGGCGTCCATGCGCACGGTGCAGGCTTGGCTCGTCGGCGCCAGCGGGTGGGTGTCGACGAAGGCGCCGGCTTTGTCGAGCGCCGCCTTATAGGCGTACATCTGGTCCATATACTTGCCCATTTCGGCGGACGGGATCCTGGAGCCGGCGATCTCGTCGGCGTAAAGCATCAGCAGATAGCGCATGTCGCTCGTCCTTGGCTCGATGCCGGCATCATAGTCCGGCATCCCGATGTCGGGCGAGGCGGCGTCATTTCGACAAAGGCGGCGAAGAAAAGGGATGTTCGGGGATGGGGCGCTGCGCGCGGGTCAGCCCGGCATGCAGGGGATGGCCAGCCCCACCGGCCCTTGTGTCGCGGCACAGTGATCGTGTCTCCCGGGCGCCACGTTTCGTCTTGCCCGGGCTTGTCCCGGGCATCCACGACTTCCTCCGCAAGGTATTCGTGGATGGCCGGGACAAGCCCGGCCAAGACGAGAATTGTTCTCGGAGCGACGGGCACGGGATCGACCGGGCACGGGATCGACCGGGCGCAGGGTCCACGCCGTGGCCCGGCACACTGTGGCGTCAACACATCGTCCTGCCCGGGCTTGTCCCGGGCATCCACGACTTTATCTGCGCGCAGCAATCAACCCGTCACGACACACACGGTGCGGCAGCCCTAGATCGGCTCCCAGGCGCCGCCCGACGGCGCCCGGCAGAGGCGCTGCTCGTCCAGGGCGACCGGCGGCGGCGGGCCGGCAACGAGGTCGGCCGGGCCGCCGAACACCACGAGGGTGGCCGAAACGATGCGGCAGCGGCGGTTTCCGCCGGCGGTTTCCGGATAGACCGACAGGGTCATTTCACGGCGGAGGCCGGTGCGGCTCTGCCAATTGGTGTCGAGGCCGCGGGCGCTCGCGCCGGTCGCCTGGATGAGCGTGCGGATTTCGCCGACATCCTCGTCGGTCAGCGCCAGGATGGCCGGGCAGCCCTCGGTTTCCGGCGTCACGGTGCGGCTGATGGCGGTGACCGATCCGCCGATGAACAGGCCGCCGCCGCCGGCGATGCTGGACTGCGTGCCGCCCGACTGGGTCAGGCGACAGCGCGCCACCTGCCGTTCGATCGCCCAGGGCGAGGCCGGTACCTGCGGCCCCGGCGGCGTCGCCTCGGTGGCCAGCTGCGCGCAGCCGGCGAGACCGAGGAGAGCGACGGCTGCGAGTGTCCTGCGCCTGCGCCCCTTCATCATCGCCGGCATCACCCTCCGCATCATCCTCTTTTGGCCAGGAAGGCCAGGCGTTCGAACAGATGCACGTCCTGCTCGTTCTTCAAGAGCGCGCCATGGAGCGGCGGTATCGACTTGCGCGGATCCTTCTCGCGCAGGGTCTCCGGGCTCATGTCCTCGACCATCAGGAGCTTCAGCCAGTCGAGCAGCTCCGAGGTCGAGGGCTTCTTCTTCAGGCCCGGCACGTCGCGGACCTCGTAGAAGATGCGCAGCGCCTCGGCGACCAGCTTCTGCTTGATGCCGGGGAAATGGACCTCGACGATGCGGCCCATGGTCTCGGCGTCGGGGAACTTGATGTAGTGGAAGAAGCAGCGGCGCAGGAAGGCGTCCGGCAGTTCCTTCTCGTTGTTGGAGGTGATGATCACCACCGGCCGACGCAGCGCCCTCACCGTCTCGCCGGTCTCGTAAACGAAGAACTCCATCCGATCGAGCTCCTGCAGGAGATCGTTGGGGAATTCGATGTCGGCCTTGTCGATCTCGTCGATCAGCAGCACGGGGCGGACATCGGCGGTGAAGCCTTCCCACAGCTTGCCGCGCTTGATGTAATTGGCGATGTCCTTGACCCGCTCGTCGCCGAGCTGGCTGTCGCGCAGCCGCGACACCGCGTCATATTCATAGAGACCCTGCTGGGCCTTGGTGGTCGACTTGACGTGCCACTCGATCAGCGGCGCGCCGATCGCCTTGGCGATCTCGATGGCGAGCACGGTCTTGCCGGTGCCGGGCTCGCCCTTCACCAGGAGCGGCCGCTCCAGCGTGATCGCGGCATTGACCGCCACTTTCAGGTCGTCGGTCGCGACATAGTCGCTCGTGCCCTCGAAACGCCGGGACGCCATGGATGCTCCTTGAAACCAAAATCAGTGCCGAACGATATTGGCCGGGCAGGGTAGGGGGCCGGGCCGGACGCCGCAAGCACCCGGCAGAAATTGCCGGAGCGGCAGCCGATCTTGCCGGGCAGCCTCGAAACAACCTTTGGTTAACCATGTAAATCTTTGAAATCGCTCGGCCACGCCTTGGCACGAGCGCTGCAGAGCCCTGGGCGAGAGCGGTGCAGGCGCATCGCGCGGTGGTATCGGCCGTTCGGCCCGGGGGAGGAATGTCATGGGTATCTTCGGCGCGCTGACGACGGCGGTCAGCGGTCTCTCGGCGCAGTCCTATGCGCTCGAAAATATCTCCGGCAATATCGCCAATTCGCAGACCAGCGGCTTCAAGCGGATCGACACCAGCTTCGTCGACCTGATCCCGGACGGCGCGCCGAAGCAGGAGGTTTCCGGTTCGGTCACCGCCCAGTCGCGCTCGACCAATACGATCCAGGGCCAGGTCACCTCGAGCGGCGTCAACACCAACCTGGCGGTTAATGGCAGCGGCTATTTCATCGTCCAGCAGTCGACCGGCTCGCTCGACGGCAAGCCGGTCTTCGCCAACGTCAATTATTACACCCGGCGCGGCGACTTCACCGTCGACAGCAACGGCTACATGGTCAACGGCGCCGGCTACTACCTGCGCGGCCTGAAGCTGGACCCGACCACCGGCAACCCGTCGGGCAGCTCGCCGACCGCCATCCAGATCACCAATGACGTGATCCCGGCCAAGGCGACCTCGTCGATCAGCTATCGCGCAAGCCTGCCGACCGTGCCGGCCACCGCGCGCGCCTCGGCATCGGTCCCGGGCAGCGAGCTGATCGACCCGGGCCTGACCCCCGGCGCGGCGTCCTATACGTCGGCCAGCGACGCCGCCAAATTCGTCGCCTCTTCGGTCTCCGGCGGATCGGTCACCGCCTATGATCCGCTCGGCAATCCCGTCAACGTCCAGGTGCGCTGGGCCAAGACCGCCAATGCCTCGGCCGGTCCGCCGGCGGTGCAGGACACCTGGAGCGCCTATTACCAGTCCAATTCCGGCTCCGGCACCGAGGCCTGGACCCGCATCGGCAGCGATTTCACCTTCACTACCGGGCAGATGACCGCGCCGACCGCGCCGCCGACGATCAACAACCTGACCGTCAACGGCGTCAATGTCGGCAACGTCAAGTTCGACATCGGCACCAACGGCATCTCGCAATATGCCCGTACTGACGGCACCGTGCAGGTCACCACCATCGACCAGAACGGCTACACCGCCGGCAAGCTCGCCAGCATCTCGATCACCGATACCGGGCGGGTGCGCGGCAATTACACCAACGGCCAGGCGATCGACCTGTTCCAGGTGCCGCTCGCGACCTTCCAGGGCGAAAACAACCTGAAGCGCATGGATGGCGGCGCCTTCGCCGAGACAGCCGAGTCGGGGTCGCCGATCCTCGGCGGCGGCGGCAAGATCGTCTCGGGCAGCCTCGAAGGCTCGAATGTCGACATCTCCCAGGAGTTCACCAAGCTGATCGTGACGCAGCAGGCCTATGCCGCGAACACGCGCATCGTGACCACCTCGAATTCCATGCTTCAGGAAACCATCAACATGATCCGCTGAACGCGGACCGTCTCGGCATCGTGATCCGCCCACGGGCGGATCGTGACATCAGGCATCAAGGAAAGACGGGACATGGCTCTCACGAGTGCCCTCAACAACGCGTTGTCCGGATTGCGGTTCACCTCGACCGCGATGAGCCTGACCAGCGCCAACGTCGCCAATGCCGGCAACTCGACCTATACGCGCAAGACGATCGACCCGGTGGCGCTGCTGTCGGGCGATCAGATCGGCGGCGTCCAGGCGGGCAGCGTCCGGCGCGAATTCGATGCCTTCGTGCAGCGCCAGTTGATCACCGAACGCTCGAACGGCATGTATTCCTCGACCCGGGCAAGCTTCTACGGCCGGCTGGACGAGGCTTTCGGCGCGCCCGGTTCGGCGCGCGCGCTCGACACGGTGATGAACAATTTCTCCACCGCGTTCCAGACCCTGCAGACCTCGCCGGAAAGCGCCACCGCGCGCTCCGGCGTGATCAATTCGGCGACCGTCCTGACCCAGACCCTGCGCTCCCTGACCAATACGGTCCAGGGCATGCGCCAGGACGCCGAACAGGGGCTCGCCGACGCCACCAAGACGCTGAACGGGCTGCTCTCAAACCTGCAGTCGATGAACGAGACGCTGCGCACCACCGGCCCGTCGGATGCCTCGCGCGCCGGCCTCCTGGATCAGCGCGACGCGATGGTCGACCAGATCTCGCAATATGTCGACGTGCGTGTCTCCTATGACTCGAATGACGGCGTGCAGCTCTATGGCGGCAACGGCTTCGTGCTGCTCGGCGGCACCACGCCGACGCTGAATTTCGACAGCCGCGGCCTGATCGGCGCGGCCAACCAGTACGACCCCGACCCGACCAAGCGGACGGTCGGCACGATCACCGCCAATATCGGCGGATCCTCCGTCGACCTGATCGCCGAGGGCGTGTTCAAGTCCGGCAAGATCGGCGCGCTGATCGAGCTGCGCGACAAGTCGCTAGTGGCGGCGCAGGACCAGCTCGACCAGATCGCCGCCGGCCTTGCCCAGGCGCTCGGCACCTCGTCGAGCTCGACGGCCGCGAGCGTCGCCGGCCCCGGGCCGACCACCGGCTTCGACACGCCGCTCGGGCCTGGCCTGTCCGACGGCGACAGCGTGACGGTCGAGGCGACCGTCAATGGGGTGAAGCAGAAATTCACCTTCAAGCGCGTCGACGACACATCGGTCCCGATGGCCGATACGATGACTGCGGATCCGAACGACAAGGTGCTGCGGCTGACCGGTAGCTCGGCGGCGGGCCATGCCAGCCAGATCCAGTCGGCGCTCGACGCCTGGGCGGCGAGCTCAGGTGCGCCGGCCGGCGCCTTCTCGGTGTCGGTTTCCGGCGGCAATCTGCGCGTGCTGGCCGACCCGACCGTGACCGGCGGAGCCCAGGTCAGCCAGGCTACCGCCAATGTCACTGCCCAGTCGATCAATGGCGGCACGCCGGCACTGCCCTTCTTCATCGACAATACCTCGCCCGGCGGGCTCTATACCGACCGGGTCACCGGCGCGGGTGCGCAGATCACCGGCCTTGCCGGCCGGCTCGACATCAATGCGGCTCTCAAGGCAGATCCGAGCGGGCTGGTGGTCATGCAGACCAATCCGCGAACGATGGATTCGGACGCCACCCGGCCGAATTTCCTGAGCAATGCCCTGAACAATACGAAGCGCTATTTCGCGCCCGAAGCCGGCATCGGCTCGGCGGGGGCGCCGTATCAGGGCTCGCTCCTGTCCTATACCCGCACGGTCATCTCGACCCAGAGCGACCAGGCCGATACCGCCAAGCAGCTCAATGACGGCCAGCAGGTGGTGCTGAGCCAGTTGCAGGCGCGTTTCGATGCCAGCGCCGCCGTCAATATCGACACCGAAATGTCGACACTCATCCAGCTCCAGACCGCCTATGGCGCCAATGCGCGCGTCATGTCGGCGGTCAAGGAGATGTTCGATATCCTCCGGCAGATGTGAGCACTGATCCATGGCCATCCGTACTTCCGGCATCGTCCCGGGTTTCGGCGGCGCCGATTTCCTGCAGATGAAGAACCAGCTCGTCGACCTGCAGCGCCAGCTCGGGACGGGGCAGAAATCGGTCACCTACGGCGGGCTCGGCTCGGACCGCTCGCTGGCGCTGAGCGTCCAGGGCTCGCGCGCTCAGATCGCCTCCTATCAGCAGAACATCTCCATGGTGCAGACCCGCATCAGCATCATGAACACGGCGCTGACCGGCATGCAGAAATCGGTCGCCAGCACCAAGACGGCGCTGCTGTCGGTCGATTTCACGCTGGCCTCGGGGCAGACCGTCGGCCAATTGACCGCCAGCAACGGGCTGGACGCGATCATCGGCATGCTCAACAGCGACGATGGCGGACGCTACCTGTTCGGCGGCCGCCAGACCGGCACGCCGCCGGTGCTGGAGCGCGACGACATCATGGCGGGGCAGGGCACCAAGGACGGCTTCAAGAAGGCGCTGCTCGAGCGCATGCAGGCCGATCTCGGCTCGTCCTCCTCCTCGCCCGAGCGGGATGCCGGCGCGACCGGACGGCTGACCTTGTCGGGCGCCGCGGTGAGCCCGATCACGCTTGCCGAGGACGGCACCCATCCCTTCGGCCTGAAGATCGACAATGTCTCCGGCGCGGTCGGCGGCACCGCCGCGACCATCACCGCAGGCCCGCCGGCCTCGCTCTCGATCGCCGCGTCGGGAACCGGCAATGCTCAGGCCGGCGAGAACATGACCATCGGCTTCAAGCTGCCCGACGGTTCGACCGAGCGGATCACGCTGACCGCGGTGGCGGCGGACGCGACGACGGTCAGCGCCGGCCAGTTCCGTGTCGGCGCGAGCCAGACCGAGACGCTCGCTAATATGCGCAGCGCGCTGGGCGACCGGCTGTCCAACCTGGTCTCGACCAGCCTCGCCGCGGCCTCGGCGACCGAGGCCGGCGAGGACTTCTTCAAGGGCGAGACCAATCCGGCCGTGCTTGCCGGCCCGCCGCCGGTCGATCCCGGCGTCGCCAAGCGGCTGGTGCCGGGCGCGTCCGGCACCATGGCCGATGCGGTCGCCTTCGACACGCCGGCCAATGCCGACAACCGGACGGTGCGCTGGTATCAGGGCGACCGGGTGTCGACCAATGCCCGCGCCACCGCCGCCGCCCAGGTCGACAGCGCCGTGTCGGTCAGCTACGGCGCGCGTGCCGACGAGGAGGCGCTGCGCGCGACCGTGCAGAACCTGGCGGTGGCGAGCGCCGTCACCTTCCAGAACAGCGACACGCAGGCCAAGGACCGCTACCAGGCGCTCGCCTCGCGCGTGTCGAGCGGATTGTCCGGTGTGGGGGCCGCCCAGACCATCACCTCGATCCAGGTCGAGATCGCCTCGGCCAATTCCAGTGCCGATTCAGCCAAGGCGCGGCACAAGGATTCCGACGCCATGCTGACCGACATGCTGTCCAGCGTGACCGATGTCTCCAAGGAGACGGTCGCGGCGCAGATGCTGGCGCTGCAGACGATGATGCAGGCGAGCTACCAGACCAGCTCGATGCTGTCGAAGCTGACGCTGGTCAATTACATGTAAGGCGAATGGTGGGGGCATCCGCGCACCGGCCCCCGCCACCCTCTCCCAAAGGGAGAGGGTGGCGCCGTCAGGCGCCGGGTGAGGGGCGTAAGCCCTCAGAACTGAAGCCGACGCTCGTCGCGCATAGAGCCCTATCCGGACATGGACGACCCCTCACCCGGCAGCTGACGCTGCCACCCTCTCCCTTTGGGAGAGGGTTGATGGCCGCGCTTTCCACGGCATCCCTATTCGCTATTCGCTATTCGCTCTTCGCCACGAGCGCGCCCCGCGCTCGCGCCGCTCAGCCGCGGCCGGACAGGCCGGCGGCGATGTTGCGGTTGATCGAGACCAGCACGTTGAGCTTTTCGGGCGCGGGTTCGATTTCCATCTCAAGGCTACGGTTCAGGATGAACATGCCGAGATTGGCGATATTGTTCTTGATCTCGAGCGGCAGCGGATTTTCCGCGCGGGTCGCCGAGGTGGTCAGCAGCGTCCAGAGCTTGCGGTTGAAATTGAGCGCGTGGCTCATCTCGCCATGGGCGCCCGGCCACTGGTCCTTCACGGCCTGAATACGGGCCGCCGCTTTCAGAAGCAGGCTCGCTTCCAGCTCGCGCGGATTGGCCGTCGCTGTGATCCTAGCCGTCGACGCGTACGCCGCTGCTCCGTGATGCATGATTGAGCAGTGTCCCTTCGTACTCGATCAGGCCCTTCGTGGCCTTCAGGGCTTTGTATAGGGAACCAGTTAATATGTGATTGTTGATTTCGCTAATGTATGGATGGGTCGAGGGCGCCGCTTCGAGCACGTCCTTGACCATGTCGAAATACATTTCGTGATGCTTGATCGGGTCGCGCGACAGATACATCAGCTGGACGACCAGATAGATCTTCCTGCACGGCGTATCGGCCGCCTCCATGGTCATCACGTCTTTTTCGCGCAGGATCGGCGCCTCGCCCTCGATGGTGAGGCGGGTGCGCTGATCGTCGTTGGTGATGACACTGTCGCCGAGAATGAATTTCTCGCCGGCTTTCAGTTCCACCTTGAGTGCCATGAGGCCTCTCCGTGTGCGATTCGAAACAAGGCAAGACCTTATCACAGGCGCATCGGCGGCGGGGCGCAGCGCAGCATTGAAGGCTGGGTGCGGTGAACGAGGCCTGAAAATGAAGAAGGCGGGGAGAGCCCCGCCATCCGCACGCCGTCAGGCGAGGGCGTTTTAGCCGAACAGGCGCAGCACGCCCTGGTCGGCCTGGTTGGCGAGCGACAAGGCCTGGGTCGACAATTGCTGGCGGGTCTGCAGCGCCAGCATGTTGGCGCCTTCCTCGTTCATGTCGGCGAGAGTCAGGTTGTCGGCGCCGGTCTTCAAGGTATTGGCCAGGTCCTGGGTGAATTTCTGGCGGATCTGCACCAAAGCGAGGTTGGAACCGAAGGCGCTCGACTGCGCCCTCAGCTTGTTCATCGCGAAGGTCAGGTCGGCGAGCGCGTCGTTGATGTCCTTGTCGGTCTGCAGATTGTTCGAGGCCGGCTTGATCGCCAGGTCCTTGGTGGTCGACAGGCGCGCGCCGGTAATGGTCAGCGACGAGGTCTGCTTCTCGTTGAACATGGCCTGCAAGGTGTCGCCGTCGAGCAGGTTGACGCCGTTATAGCCGGCATCCTTGGAGAGCTGGTCGATCTGGCGGCGCAACTCGCCGAACTGCACGGAAATGTCGGTGCGGGTCGGGTTGATCGTGCCGGCCGGCAGGCTCGAATTGGTCGCGTCGAAACCGAGATTGCGCAGCACCGCCGCGGTGTCGTCGGATGTGATCGACAGGGGCTGGGTGCCGACCGCCTCGAACAGCAGGCGGCCGTCCGGCGTCAGCGAGGCCTTGGCGTCGGCGCCGGCCGAGGTGCCGAGCGCCACGCCGGTGCCGACCGCCGCGCCGGTGCTGGCAGTGTTGTTGTTGACCGCGTCCATCAGGTCCTGGACCGTGGTGCCGGCGGCGATCGTCAGGGTGGTCGTGCGGTTGGTGCCGGTGGTCAGGGTCAGCACCTTGCCGACGGTGAAGCCGGCATTGGTGAGCAGGGTCGAGCCGGTCAGCGCGGTCGGCGTGCCCGAGGTGTCCTTCGGCGTCAGGCCGTTGAGGCGGGCCAGCGTCGAGGCCGAGCCCTGGGCCTGGCGTGCGATGGCCTGCATGTTGGTGACCACCTTGATGATCGCCGTGATGCCATTATCGGCCGCCTGCAGGGTCTGCACGGCGTTGCCGATGCCGTCGAGCAGGTTGGTGATGTCGGCGGCACGGCCGTTGAGCTGGCTCGCCGAAAAGAAGTTGCCGGGATTGTCCAGCGCCGAATTGACCCGCTTGCCGGTCGACAGGCGGTTCTGCGTCTGATCGCGGAGTCCGGCCGTATCGATCAGCGACAGCAGGTTGCTGCGAATGCCTTTCGACAGAACGATGTCGCTCATCAGATGCCCCCAATCGAGGCGCGGCGAATCTGTCTCGCGCCTTTCGATGGGCACTCTTACCTGTTAACCTTACCGAATGGTTAATTTGCCGGGTGATGCGGAAAAAGTTGCACGAATAGAACGGCTTAAGCGGAGGGGCTGTTGCCGCCGCGACACGGCAGGAGTTAACCGGCAGGAATTGCCGGGGGGCAGGAAAGGGGGATGGGAGGGGGCTGGTTTTGGGCCGTTCCGGCGGGTGATGGCGGGGCTGGCGGCACGGCTAGGCGATGTGCCGGCCCGAGCAAAGAAAGCAATGCAATCAACCCTCTCCCAAAGGGAGAGGGTGGCGCCGTCAGGCGCCGGGTGAGGGGCGTAGGTGTTCAGGACTGGTGCCGATGCGCGTCGCGCATGCCGCCCTATCCGGAGAGGGACGACCCCTCACCCGGCAGCTGACGCTGCCACCCTCTCCCTTTGGGAGAGGGTTGATTCAGTTGAGCTTTTTCAACGTTGGAACAGGCTTGGCGCAACGCGCGCCAAATGCGTTCCGCTAGGTCTGAGCCCAGCCGCCACCCTCAGGCGATCATGTTGACCTTGGCGCCGGCCTTGGCCTCGGCTTCCTTGGCCTGGCGGCTCTTGATCACCTTGGCCATCAGGTTTTCCTGGGCGACGGCGTCGCTGGTCTTGCCGCCGGTGACCGCGTTCTGCAGCGCCTCCTCGGGCGAACTGCCGAGGCCCCCGCCGAACAGCGCATTGGCGTCGGCCGCGCCCGAGGTGGTCGAGGAGCCGCCGAGCATGGAGACCAGCGAGCCGTCGCCGCCGGTGGCGCCGGCAAGCACCGAGATCACGGAATTGCTCTCGCCCGACAGCGAGTTGATCAGCGCGTTGTTGGTGGTCAGCGAGTCGCTGATCGCGGAGGCGCGCTTGGAGCTCCACACCTGCGATTGCTGGTATGGGGTCAGGTCGTAGAAGCCGCTGGCGCCGATCACGGCCATGATGGGACCTCCTGAGCCGCTGCCGGCCGAAGCGGATAATCTAATGGCGGCGAGCTTAAGCCTTGGTTAGCGGAATAGTTCCCCGCGCGGGCGCGTGTTCTTCCCTAGAGAAACTTAGCACTCGCCATGCTCCGGCGGGCCGAGGGGCGCTTTGGGCCCATATCGGGCCCTGTCGATACATCTCCGGTTAACCATGCGGATTAACGCGCCCTTAGAATTCTGCCCGCGATAAAGCGGACGCTCTCAAGAACGAGGGCAATTCGGTCCCATGGAGGGAATGACTATGTCCATTACGCTTTCCGCCGGCGTGCGCTCGAACCTGCTCAATCTGCAGAACACCGCCGAAGCAAAGAACCTGACCCAGACCCGTCTCTCGACCGGCAAGAAGGTCAACTCCGCTCTCGACAATCCGTCCAACTTCTTCACCGCTGCCTCGCTCTCCTCGCGTGCCAGCGATCTGTCGAACCTGCTCGACGGCATGGCGAACGGCATCCAGACGATCCAGGCGGCCAATAACGGCCTGACCTCGATCACCACCACCCTGCAGTCCATGCAGTCGACGCTGAACCAGGCGCGTCAGGACAAGTCGTTCCAGACCCAGTCCTTCGACATCGATGCCACCACCATCGGCTCGAGCACGCTGAAGAGCCTCAACCTGTCGGGCGGTTCGATCGGGCCGGCTGGCGGCGCGGGTGTCGATATTGCGCTGAACACCTTGGCGGTTACCGCGACCACTGCAAGCCTGACCGCCGCTGGCGGTACCGACTTCAGTGCCGCCGATCCCGACATGTCGGCACTGAGCGGCAAGACGGTGACGCTGACGGCGGGTTCGACCACTGCGTCCTACACCTTCACCGCTTCTGCGACTGGCCAGAAGGCCGCGTTGACGTCAGCTCTTGCCGCTGCAGGCTTCACGGCTGCAGGCGCCGCGGCCGGCGTGAACTTCAGCCGCGCTGATGGCCAGAACTTCACCGTGGGCACGAGTGACACCGCTCTCGGCACTGCACTTGGTCGTGGTGCGACCACCACTACTACTTCGGCCAACGGTGTCCCCGCCGTCGTCGGTGGTGCGAAGACCGTCGATCAGCTCGTGACTTCGATCAACACCAATGCCGGGCTGACCGGCAAGGTCACGGCGTCGAACGACAACGGCAAGCTGCGCATCCAGAACCTGTCGACCGCGGACCTGACCACCAAGGGCGCCGGCAGCGGCAAGGTCGACGGCGTCGCCGCTTCGACCAGCACTGTCGCCGGCAACAGCGTGCGTACCTCGCTCGCCAAGCAGTTCAACGACCTTCGCGACCAGATCACGAAGTTCGGCGACGACGCTTCCTTCAACGGCGTCAACCTGCTGCGCGGCGACAACCTGAAGCTGACGCTCAACGAAACCGGCACCAGCTTCATCAACGTCCAGACCAAGGACAAGTCGGGCAACGCGACGTCGATCGACAACACGTTCCTGAAGACCGACACGGTGACCGCCGCCGAGTTCGACAGCGACAGCAACATCGACACCAAGCTCGACACCATCAAGGACGCGCTGTCCTCGATCCGTTCGGCTTCGTCGTCGCTGGGCAGCCAGCTGTCTTCGGTGCAGGCCCGCAAGGACTTCACCAAGAACATGATCAACACGCTGCAGGTCGGTTCCGACAACCTGACGCTGGCCGACACCAACGAGGAAGGCGCGAACCTTCTGGCGCTCAACACCCGCCAGTCGCTCCAGACCACCTCGCTGTCGTTCGCCTCGCAGGCCGACCAGGCGGTTCTCCAGTTCCTGCGCTGAGTTTCAGCTACGACCTCCAACTTCAGACGGCGGCGCCACAAGCGCCGCCGTTTCTTTGTGAAGTTTTTTTGCGTATTTGCTCTGCTTTTTGAAGCATATGGTCGCGCGATTTACCTGTCGTTAGGTCGTCTGCCGTAGCGTCAATCCCGGGTCTTCGAGAACGAAGCCCGATTTTCCCAGGAAGGGAAGCCAAAGTGGCATCGAATATTACCCTGTCGGCCGGTGTCCGTTCCAATCTGCTCAACCTGCAGAACACGGCCGACGCCAAGAACCTGACCCAGACTCGGCTGTCGACCGGCAAGAAGGTCAATTCGGCCCTCGACAATCCCTCGAATTTCTTCACCGCGGCGTCATTGTCGTCGCGCGCCAGCGACCTGTCGAACCTGCTCGACGGCATGGCCAACGGCATTCAGACGATTCAGGCGGCCAACAACGGCCTGACCTCTATCACCACCACGCTGCAGTCGATGCAGTCGACGCTGAACCAGGCGCGCCAGGACAAGTCGTTCCAGACCCAGTCCTACGACATCGATGCCGCCACGATCGGCACGTCCTCGCTGAAGAGCCTGAACCTGTCGGGCGGCGCGATCGGCCTGGCCGGCGGCGCCGGCGTCGATGTCGCGCTGAACACGACCGGCGCCGGCAGCGCGGCGACCGCCGCCACCTATACGGTCGCGACCGCCGGCAGCGTCGGAGCGAACGCCTTCGACCTCAGCGGCGGCGGCAACCAGATCCAGCTGACCGTGAACGGCACGACCTTGGTCGTCAACGCGGCGGCGATGGACGCAGCGGGCGGCAGTGCCGGCAGAGGCAGCCTCGCCGTTGTCGCCCAAGCCATCGACAACGTTTTCCATGCGGTCGGCGGGACGGGCGTGACGACGTCCGTGCAGGGCGGCAAGCTCAGTTTCACCTCGACGGCAACGGGCAGCGCCGCCTCGGTGACTGTTGGAAGCATCACGGAGACCACGACCACCGGCTCCACCGGCCTTGCCGCAGGTTCGGCGACCGGTACCGACGCCGTGGCGGCCGGCGCCGTGAAGACCGTCGACCAGTTGGTGACCTCGATCAACACCAACACCTCGCTCACCGGCAAGGTCACGGCGTCCAACGACAACGGCAAGCTGCGCATCCAGAACCTGTCGACCGCCGACCTGACCACCAAGGGCGCGGGCGGCGGCAAGATCGACGGCGTGAGCGCCTCGACCAGCACGATTGCCGGCAACAGCGTGCGCACCGCGCTCGCCAAGCAGTTCAACGACCTGCGCGACCAGATTACCAAGTTCGGCGACGACGCTTCCTTCAACGGCGTCAACCTGCTGCGCGGCGACAATCTGAAGCTGACGCTCAACGAAACCGGCACCAGCTTCATCAACGTCCAGACCAAGGACAAGCAGGGCAACGCGACGTCGATCGACAACACGTTCCTGAAGACCGACACGGTGACGGCGTCCGAGTTCGACAGCGACGGCAATATCGACGGCAAGCTCGACACCATCAAGGATGCCCTGTCCTCGATCCGTTCGGCTTCGTCGTCGCTCGGCAGCCAATTGTCTTCGGTGCAGGCCCGCAAGGACTTCACCAAGAACATGATCAACACGCTGCAGGTCGGCTCCGACAACCTGACGCTGGCCGACACCAACGAGGAGGGCGCCAACCTTCTGGCGCTCAACACCCGCCAGTCGCTCCAGACCACCTCACTGTCGTTCGCCTCGCAGGCCGACCAGGCGGTGTTGCAGTTCCTGCGCTGAGTTTCAGCCGGGATCTCCAGTTTCAGGCGGCGGCGCCACAAGCATCGCCGTTTCTTTCTGAGGTGAATGAGCGAGCACTGCGTATTCGACTTGCCTGATAGAGTCGAAAATCCATGCAATTTACCTGACGTTAGGTCGAATGCCGTAACGTGAGATTGGCTCCTCGAGAACGAGGGGCCGATTTTCCCAGGAAGGGAAACCGAAGTGACCTCGAATATTACCCTGTCGGCCGGTGTCCGTTCCAATCTGCTCAACCTGCAGAACACCGCCGACGCGAAGAACCTGACCCAGACCCGGCTGTCGACCGGCAAGAAGGTCAATTCGGCCCTCGACAATCCCTCGAATTTCTTCACCGCGGCGTCATTGTCGTCGCGCGCCAGCGACCTGTCGAACCTGCTCGACGGCATGGCCAATGGCATCCAGACGATCCAGGCCGCCAATAACGGCCTGACCTCGATCACCACGACGCTGCAGTCGATGCAGTCGACGCTCAACCAGGCGCGCCAGGACAAGTCGTTCCAGACCCAGTCCTACGACATGTCGAGCTTCGTCGCCTCCGGCGCCGCCGGATCGCAAAAGCTGTCGATCAAGGACGGCGCGATCGGCGCCACCGCGATCGACGTCAGTCTGACCAAGGCGGTCGGCGCCACCGCGATCCCGGCCACGTCCGGTTCGGTGACCGGAA
Source organism: Hyphomicrobiales bacterium (assembly GCA_017304475.1). GTDB lineage: Bacteria > Pseudomonadota > Alphaproteobacteria > Rhizobiales > Phreatobacteraceae > Phreatobacter. The sequence continues at coordinate 41,135 of JAFKKV010000034.1, forward strand.
CGACGGCCTTCTCGGCACCGATCAACCTGTCGGCGAGTGGCTCGAAGATTTCCTTCGACCTTAAGGTCGATGGCAGTCCGCCGACGACGATTACGCTGAACAAGGCGGCGGTCGACCTGAGCACGGGGCGGACTGACGGCACGATCAACAACGACTTGGAGATGATCAGCGCGATCGCCACGGCGGCCATAACGGCTGGTGCGCCCGGCGCTGTGCTGCTCGCCGATCAGGTCACGCACAAGATCACCATCCAGTCGACGACGACCGGCCCGACATCGTCGGTCGATATCAGCAATCTCACCACCGACGATGGCTTGGGCGGTACCCTGTCCAATGTCGGCGGCCTGACGAACGGCAACGGCGTCGGCGCGGTGTCGTCGACGTCGCCCGGCACCACGACGGCCTTGACGGTTGATGAGCTCGTCAGCTCGATCAACGGCAACACCTCGCTGACCGGCAAGGTGACTGCGTCGAACGACAACGGCAAGCTGCGCCTGCAGAACCTGTCGACCGCCGATCTGACGGTTGCGGGTGTCGCCAGTGGCAAGGTGGATGGCTCGACCTCGACCGCTGCCATCGCCGGCAACAGCGTGCGCACCGCGCTGGCCAAGCAGTTCAACGACCTGCGCGACCAGATCACCAAGTTCGGCGACGACGCTTCCTTCAACGGCGTCAACCTGTTGCGCGGCGACAACCTGAAGCTGACGCTCAACGAAACCGGCACCAGCTTCATCAACGTCCAGACCAAGGACAAGTCGGGCAACGCGACGTCGATCGACAACACGTTCCTGAAGACCGACTCGGTGACGGCGTCCGAGTTCGACAGCGACGGCAATATCGACACCAAGCTCGACACCATCAAGGACGCGCTGTCCTCGATCCGCTCGGCCTCGTCGTCGCTCGGCAGCCAATTGTCTTCGGTGCAGGCCCGCAAGGACTTCACCAAGAACATGATCAACACGCTGCAGGTCGGTTCCGACAACCTGACGCTGGCCGACACCAACGAGGAGGGCGCCAACCTTCTGGCGCTCAACACCCGCCAGTCGCTCCAGACCACCTCACTGTCGTTCGCCTCGCAGGCGGACCAGGCGGTGTTGCAGTTCCTGCGCTGAGCCCTTGAGGCTCTGGCGCTGAATAGTCCGGCGGCGGCACGCTTCGCCGCCGTCTTTTGAGGCCCTTTCCGGCCGCGCGCGACCCCCTTGGCGCGCGGGGTGCGGAGCATTGAAAAAAATCCGCAGGGTTAACGCGTCATTAGGAGGCGCTCGTTAGGTTGGCCATGGCTCTCAAGAAAGAGGGCTGCACCGTCCCATGAAGGGAAACATGATGGCCAGCATTACGCTTTCCGCCGGCGTTCGTTCGAACCTGCTCAACCTGCAGGGCACCGCCGAGCTTAAGAACGTCGTCCAGACCCGCCTGTCGACCGGCAAGAAGGTCAATTCGGCGCTCGACAACCCCACCAATTTCTTCACCGCCTCGTCGCTCACCTCGCGCGCCAGCGACCTGTCGAACCTGCTCGACGGCATGGCCAACGGCATCCAGACGATTCAGGCGGCCAATAACGGCCTGACCTCGATCACCACGACGCTGCAGTCGATGCAGTCGACGCTGAACCAGGCGCGCCAGGACAAGTCGTTCCAGACCCAGTCCTACGACATCGACACGGTTGCGGTCGGCACTGCTGCGGCCAAGAACCTGAATCTGTCGGGCGGCCAGATCGGGCCTGCCGGCGGCCCCGGCATCGACGTCAAGCTGCAGAACCTGATGCAGACGGGCAGCGCCAGTGCCACGGTGACGGCCGGCACCGCCGGCGATATCGACGTGACCATTGGCGGCGTGACCAAGACCGTGACGCTCGCCAATGGCGACGACATCACCGCCCAGATCGGCAAGATCAACACGGCTTTCGGCACCACGGTGGCGACCAACAATGGCGGCAAGATCGCGCTGACCGATATCAGCGGCACGGGCGCGACGGTCGCCGACCATGCCGGCAACGCCAATGGCACCGCCAACGCCGTGTTCGGCGGCGCGCCGGTTGTGAGCTATCCGCCGAAATCGGTCGACCAGCTGGTCTCTTCCATCAATGCCAATAGCGCGCTGACCGGCAAGGTCGTCGCCTCCAACGACAACGGCAAGCTGCGCATCCAGAACCTGTCGACCCAGGACATGACGGTGAAGGGCGCCGGCAATGGCAAGGTCGACGGCGCGCCGGCCTCGACCAGCACGGTCGTCGGCAACAGCGTGCGCACCTCGCTCTCCAAGCAGTTCAACGACCTGCGCGACCAGATCACCAAGTTCGGCGACGACGCTTCCTTCAACGGCGTCAACCTGCTGCGCGGCGACAACCTGAAGCTGACGCTGAACGAGACCGGCTCGAGCTTCATCAATGTCCAGACCAAGGACAAGGCCGGCAACGCCACCGCGATCGACAACGCCTTCTTCAACATCTCCAACACCTTGGCGAGCGATCTCGACAGCGACGCCTCGATCGATGCCCGCCTCGACATCGTCAAGGATGCGCTCGCCGCGATCCGCGCGGTCTCGTCCTCGCTCGGCAGCCAGCTCTCCTCGGTGCAGACCCGCAAGGACTTCACCAAGAGCATGATCAACACCCTGCAGGTCGGTTCCGACAACCTGACGCTGGCCGACACCAACGAGGAAGGCGCCAACCTCCTGGCGCTCAACACCCGCCAGTCGCTGCAGACCACCTCACTGTCGTTTGCCTCGCAGGCCGACCAGGCGGTGCTGCAGTTCCTGAAGTAAGGCTTGGGGCGCAGGGGATTAGAGATGATGGCGGCGGCGCTGGAAGGCGCCGCCGTCTTGGCTTTGAGGCGGGGGCAAGGGGCGGTTGGTGCGGGAGTGCGCGGCGAGATTGGCGCGTCGTGTCTCACCAGCGTTTTCAGGTGACACTTTACGTCATCCCCGGCCGAGGCGAAGCCGAGGGGAAGGGGATCCAGGGGTTGCAGGGCTGCGCCCGCGCCGCCGCGAAATCACCTCGTCGAGATCGTTTCTCGGCCGGCTTTCGGGAGGCCGAGAGAGCGCGGCCTGTCGGCTCCTGGATCCCCTTCCCCTCGCTCCGCTCGGCCGGGGATGACGTCAGTGTCGGAGGGTAGCTTGGCGCGAAATTTTCGCGGCGTCGACATCGGCCGGACGGCGCGGCACCTATGACAGCTACGGCGGGCCCATCGGATGCGGAACAGCCGCCCCCCTCACGCGACCTTTTCGACCCGCGGGTGTTCGGCTTCGGTCGATGCCTGCTGGTCGCTCTTGCGCTGCATTTCGCGGGCATAGGTGCGCAGCTTGAGGATCATCTCGTCGGGATATTGGTTGATCACCTTGCCGGTGTCGGTGTCGACGGTGCGATAGACCAGCGTGCCGGCGTCGTCGTCCTTGTCGATGCGGTTCTGCAGCGACTCGCGAATGCTGTCGGCGATGCGCTGCATGCGCGCCCTGCGGTCGGCGAGGGTGCGCTCGTCGCGCGCCGCGCCGTCACCCGACCGGCGGTCGTCTGTGCTCGAGGCTGTGCCGGCGGAGGCCGGCTGCGCGACGCGCTGGCTGTGCGGCAGTTCGGTCCGCACCGCCTCGCGGTACAGCACCGTTTCCGGCCGCCCGAGATAACCTGATGCGACGACCGGCCGTGAGGACGAGAGGTCCATGGCCTATGCTCCCTTAGGGAAAGCCTGAAACAATGGCCTTCCGTAGCGGGACCATAACGCGGGGCCTCTGAATCTTGCGTAATGACTTATAGTAAAAATCGACGATAATTTGAGCTGAAATCGCGCGAAAACGGCGCGACGTCTTTAACCTTACAGACGGCGGGAGACCGTCAGGGGCGCGCTGGTCCGGGGCGCCGCGGCCGCGGTCTTGCCATTGGCGCCGTAATTGGCGGGCGAGCGCTTGGCCTGCACGACATTGGCGACGCTGCGAATGACGCCTTCGGCGACCGCGTGAGCGGTGGCGAGCACCGCGAGATTGACCTCGAGCGCCCTTTGCAACGCGTCATTGTCGGCCTGCAGGTCGGCAATATGGTCCTCCGCCGCTTGCCGGACGAAGCCGGCATTGGCCTTCAGGCAGTCGAGCTCGGTCATGTAGCGGCGCGCCAGCTCGCTTTTCGCCTCGGCGACCGGGGTGGCGCGGGAGACCTTGGCCTCGCGCACCAGCGCGGTCTCCTCGGCGAGCAGGCCGTTCAGCTCGGCAATGGTCTGCCTGAGCCGCTCGACCAGCGCCACGGCCTCGGCCGGGGTGGTGAGGACCGGGATGGCTTTCGGGGCGATGGCTGCTGGCATGGGGCGGTGCTCTCGTTGCTCGGACACTTTGGCGCTTGGGCACTTGGCCGGCGCGCCGGCTCAGTTCGGGCTTTGTTGACCGGGCTGCGCCGGCGCCGTGCGGGGCACCGGCGGCAGGCGGCGGGGGGCCGCTTCCTGCGCGCCGATCAATTCGCGATAGATGTTGGAGGCGAGCCCGACACCGCCCTGGGCGGTGATCGATTTGGCATATTCGTCGACCAGCATGCCGCGCCAGGCCTCGGTCTGCTTGCCGCCGAGCGGGGCTTCCGTGCCGAGGCCGTTGAACATCTGGCCGAGCATGGTGTTGAGGAAGACCTGCTCGAAATTCTGGGCGTTGCTCCAGGCCTTGGCCTCGCGCGAGCCGGGGATGCGGGCGGCGGCCGGGGTCGCGGGGCTGATAGCGGCCGGGGCGGGGGTCAGGCTGCGCATCAATGCACCTCGATCTCTGCCTGCAGGGCGCCGGCCGACTTGATCGCCTGGAGAATGGCGATCAGGTCGCGCGGGCCGATGCCGAGCGCGTTCAGTCCGTCGACCAGTTCCTGCAGCGACACGCCCTCGGACACCAGCGCCAGGCCGCGGCCGTCCTCCTGGGCCTGAATCTGCGTCTGCGGGGTCACCACGGTGCGGCCGCGGGCGAGCGGATTGGGCTGGCTGACCTGAGGGCGCTCGGAAATGGTCACCGTCAGGTTGCCCTGGGCCACAGCGACGGTCGAGACGCGCACGTCCTTGCCCATGACGATGATGCCGGAGGCTTCGTCGATCACCACCTTGGCGACCTGGTCAGGCTGCACGCGCAGCTGCTCGACCTCGGTCAGCAGCGCCACGATATTGCCCTCGTAGCGCGGCGGCACCTTCAGGTTGATGGTGCCGGGATCGGTCGGCTCGGCGGTCGGCTGGCCGATGAAGTCGTTGATCGCGGCGGCGATGCGCCGGGCGGTGGTCAGGTCCGGGTTGCGCAGCGCCAGGCGGATCGAGGCCATACGGTTGATCGCGAAGGTCACTTCGCGCTCGACGATGGCGCCGTTGGAGACGCGGCCGACGGTCGGCACGCCGCGCGTCACACGGGCGGCGGCGCCTTCGGCCTGGAAGCCTGAGATCGCGACTGCGCCCTGGCCGACCGCGTAGACTTCGCCATCGGCGCCGACCAGCGGCGTCACCAGCAATTCGCCGCCCTGCAGCGAACGGGCATCGCCCATGGCCGAGACCTTGACGTCGATGCGGGTGCCCTGGGTGGAGAAGGGCGGCAGGTTGGCGGTGACCATGACCGCCGCGACATTGGCGGTGCGCAGGTTCATGCCGCGGGTGTTGACGCCGAGCCGTTCCATCATCGACTGGATCGACTGGCGGGTGAAGGGCGAGTTGTTCAGCGTGTCGCCGGTGCCGTTGAGGCCGACCACCAGGCCGTAGCCGATCAGCTGATTCTCGCGGATGCCCTCGACATCGACCAGGTCTTTGATGCGCGACGTGTTGGCGCTCGCCGGCATTGCGGCGGCGGCGGTCAGCATGACGGCGAGGACAAGACGGCGGAACATTGGATGATCCCAGGGCTGCTGGCCCATTCCTCGCACAGGCCGTGCCAATTCGGATGCCAGGCATAAGTGTCTGATAATGTTGCGCTTGCCGGATCGTCGCCGATCCGGCGCCGGTGGCCGCTTGGCGCCACCCGGCAGCTTTTGCCGGGCATTAACGGCCCCTTAACCGCGAACAGGTTTTCTTAACGCCATGGCAAGAGGTGTTGCCTCTTCGTGAAGGGGCCGTCTCGGGGGGAGAATATGCGGATCACGACCACGCCGCCGCTGGGGACCGTCCAGACGTCGCAGGCACCGGTACGCGCCGACCGCTCCCGCCCGGCTTTCGAGCTGCCCGGCGGCGTCAAGAGCGAGGCTCCGCGGGCGGAGGCCGCGCGTCCCGGGGCGAGCGCCGCGGGGCTCGAGACGCTGCTGGCAGTGCAGGGCATGATGCCCGACGATCGCCGCGAGAAGCGCAGACGGGCGCTGAAGCGCGGCCATGATTCGCTCAACCTGCTCGACGACCTGAAAATGGCGCTGCTGTCGGGCGAGCCGATGCCGGCCGTGCTCTTGAGGCTGCGCGGCCTGACGGCGTCGAGCCTGGAAGCCTCCGGCGATGACGGGCTCGACGGCGTGCTGGCCGAGATCGACCTCCGAGCCCAGGTCGAGATCGCCAAGCGCGAGGCGGCCTAAGCGTCGGCGGACGCCTGATCGCGACCCGGAAAATCGCCGGTATATCGGCGCTCGCGCTGAACCCGGCGGGAGCGTGACGGATCCGTGACTGGTTTTGCGGTTGTCTGCCCCCGGGGCCAGTGCTATTAGGCGCGCCGAAACGCGTCTAATAGTCGCGATTCAATGAGGGGTTCGTTGATGACATTGGTGTTGGAAGCGGATTACCGCCCCACGGATTCGGAACCGTTCATGAACGAACGGCAACGCGAATATTTCCGCAAGAAGCTGATCGCCTGGAAAGACGATATCCTGCGTGAAGCCAAGGAAACGCTTCAGAACCTGCAGGATGAAAACCAGAACCATCCCGATATCGCTGATCGCGCCTCGTCGGAGACCGACCGTGCCATCGAGCTTCGGGCGCGCGACCGGCAGCGCAAGCTGATCGCCAAGATCGACGCGGCGATTTCGCGGATCGACGACAATACCTACGGCTATTGCGAGGAGACCGGCGAGCCGATCTCCCTGAAGCGGCTGGAAGCTCGGCCGATCGCGACCCTGTCGCTGGAAGCGCAGGAACGCCACGAGCGGCGCGAACGCGTCTATCGCGACGAATGAACGACAACGGAGCCCTTATCCGCGCGTGAGGGGAGGGCACCGTTGAACTTTTTCCTTGGTGTCATCGCGGGCACGCCGCTCTGGGTCTGGGCGATCCTGGCGCTGATCGTGGTTCTGGGCGGCCGGGCCATGCGCCCGTCCACCGTCGCACCGCTGCGGGTGGCCATCCTGCCCGCCGTCTCTACCGTCATTGCCCTGTCGATCCTGGCTTTCTCGAGCCGGCTCGCGGTCGCAGCACCCGCCTTCGCCTGCGGGGCCGCCGCCGGCGCCGTCATCGGCGCGTTCTGGGCCAACCGCCTCGCCATCGAGCCGCGCCCGGACCAGGGCGTCATCGCCATGCCGGGAACGGCGTTCTGGCTGGTCTTCGGCCTCGGCTTCTTCCTCACGCGTTATGTGCTGACGGTCTATCTGGTGCTGCACCGCGAGCTGTCGGGGCAGTTCCCCTGGACCGCCTTGCCTTATGGCCTCAACGGTATCGCCATGGGCATGGCCCTCGGCTGGCTCGGGGCGATCCTGTGGCGCTACCGGCGCAGCGTGCGGGTCGCGTGAGGGCTGATGAACCAACCCTCTCCCAGAGGGAGAGGGTGCCGGCGTAGCCGGTGGGTGAGGGGCGTAAGCGCTCAGAACTGGGCCGAGGCGCGTCGAGCATGCTGCCTGCTCCGGAGAGGGACGACCCCTCACCCGGCGCCTGACGGCGCCACCCTCTCCCTTTGGGAGAGGGTTCCTTTGCCCTCAGCTTCCGCCCTAAATCCGGATCGGGTCGAAACTCTCGGCGCTGGCGAGCTTCCAGGACGAGGCGTAGAACTCGCCGTCGAGGCCGCCTTCCAGCAGGCTGCCCGGTTCGAGAAAGCGGTGCAGCTGCGAGAACAGCTTGATCTCCGTGCTGCTGATCCGCCGCACCAGATGATGGGGCCCGAGTTCGGACGGGTGCAGGACGCCCGCGGCGGCGAGCAGTTCGGCGAGCGCCTTCAAGGTGTTGCGGTGGAAGTTGTGGACGCGCTCGGCCTTGTCGGGAACCACCAGCGCGCGCTGCCGGAGGGCATCCTGGGTGGCGACACCGGTCGGGCAGCGATTGGTGTGGCAGCTCTGCGACTGGATGCAGCCGATGGCGAACATGAAGCCGCGGGCGCAATTGATCCAATCGGCGCCGATGGCGAGCAGGCTCGCCATGTCGAAGGCGCTGACGACCTTGCCGCTGGCGCCGAGCCGGATCCGGCCGCGCAGATTGGCGCCGACGAGCGTGTTGTGGACGAACAGCAGGCCCTCGCGCAGCGGCACGCCCAGATGGTCGGTGAATTCCACCGGAGCCGCGCCGGTGCCGCCTTCCGAGCCGTCGACGACGATGAAGTCCGGGGTGATGCCGGTGGCCAGCATCGCCTTGACGATGCTCATGAACTCCCAGGGGTGACCGAGGCAGAACTTGAACCCGACGGGCTTGCCGCCGGACAGCTCGCGCAGCCTGGCGATGAACTGCATCATTTCGATCGGCGTGCCGAAGGCGCCGTGCCTGGCCGGCGAAACGCAGGTCTTGCCTTCCGGGACGCCGCGGGTGAGGGCGATTTCCCGGCTCACCTTGTCGGCCGGCAGAATGCCGCCATGGCCGGGCTTGGCGCCCTGGCTCAGCTTGATCTCGATCATCTTGACCTGAGGATCCTGCGCCTGGGCGGCGAAGCGCTCGGGGTCGAAATTGCCGGTCTCGGTCCGGCAGCCGAAATAGCCGCTGCCGAGTTCCCAGATGAGGTCGCCGCCATTTTCGCGGTGATAGGGACTGATGCTGCCTTCGCCCGTGTCATGGGCGAAATTGCCGGCCTTGGCGCCGCGGTTCAGGGCGCGGATGGCATTGGCGCTGAGCGAGCCGAAACTCATGGCCGAGATGTTCAGCACCGAGGCCGAATAGGGCTTGGCGCATAACGGCCCGCCGATCTCGATGCGCAGGCTCGCGGGGTCGCAGACCGGGGCCGGGCGCATGGAATGGCCGATGAATTCGTAGCCGTCGGCATAGACGTCCAGAAGCGTTCCGAAGGGCCGGTCGCCGCCCTGGTTCTTGGCACGGGCATAAACGAGCGATCGCTCGCTGCGGGAAAAGGGCAGCTTGTCGTCGTCGGCCTCGAGCAGATATTGCCGGATTTCCGGGCGGATGCCTTCGACCAGATAACGAATATGGCCGATGACAGGATAATTGCGCAGGATCGCGTGGTCGGACTGCCAGAGGTCGTGGATCCCGACCAGCGACAGCAGGATCGCGATCAGCGTGATCGGCCAAAGCCAGATCCAGAGCGGCAGGAGCGGGATCGATGCGATCGCGACGACAAGGCAGAATGCGAAAGCGGCATAACGGTTGAAGATGGAAACGGACACGGTCGCCTGCTCTTGCCGAATGACATGAGATGCCCTGAGACAGGGCATCTCCAACCGCGTTGTCGGGTGAATTGATCAGATCGGCCGGCGCGCCGCGCCGGCGAGCTCAGACCCGGGCGGTCTCGAAGGGGATCGCCGCCTTGTTCGGCCGGCCGGGCCGGCTGTCCCTCAATTCACGCTTCTTCCGGCGCAGCTGTTTCGCGGTCTTTTCGAGCGCCGTGTTGAAAGCTTGGTAGCAGTCCGGCGCCAGGCTGGTCGCCGACATCATCTTGAGAGCGCCCATCTGGACGTTCAAGGTGCAGTTGATGAACGAGCCTTCTCGACTGAAATAGACGGAAGCGGAAGTCAGCTCTCCGAAGTATTTCTGGCTCACTCGGGCAATGGACTCGCGTGCGTGCAGCGGTAGCGCCTCACCGAGTTCGACGTCGGCGCTTTTGACCATGATGACGCGGTCGATATTCTCGAGTTTCATCAAGACCTCCAATAATTTGACTGCGAGCTGTCGTTAGCTCCGGCGAGAACTGCCTTGGCGCGGGGGCCAATATCAGTCCTCTTCCTGGACATAGGGTCGATCTGGCTGTTTGCACCCCCCTGCGCCGAACTGTCCCGGGCGTTTCACGTTGCCGTGTGCGGCCGAAGCAGCATGAGGCTATCAGGCTCCACGATTGTGTCGAGATCTGAACGTGCGACGGGGCGATCGTCCCCATCGTCGCCACGATTGGGGCCCGCACCGGCAGGTGCGGCGCGACGACCGGCGGAGCCGCCGCGCTTGATGTCCGGTCGGCGGTTATTTATATAATTTTTGCTACAGAAATATCCGACCAGGCCGCGCTGGATCGACGGACCGGGGTGTCCGGTCCGGGCCGTCAGGCGGAACGGCAGGCAAAGAGAGCTCCGAACCCGGCGGCTCCTCGCGATGGAAAAGACCGAAATGCAAGAGATGCGTCACATTCCGACCAGAACCGGCAAGGTCGTGATACCCGCCGCCCTGCAATCCGATGTCGATCAGTACCACTATGCCCCGGCCCGCCGGGCCGGCGATTTCGTCTTCGTCTCCGGCGTCGTCGCCTGCAACAGGCATGAGCAGCCCATGGGTGCGGACGCGTTCGGGGCGGAATTGCGCGCGGTGTTTCGCCAGATCGCGGCCCTCCTGGAGGCCTGCGGTGCGGGCCTGGCCGATGTCGTGGAATTGCAGATGTTCCACGTATTCGGCAGCGACCGGCTGCTGCTCGACAAGGCGGGACAGCTGGCCGCGATCGCCGCGGTCCGGGACGAGTTTTTCGCCGCCCCCTATCCCGCGGCGGTCGAACTCGCGGTGGCCGCGTTGAACCCCGAAGGCGGGCTGGTGGAAATCAAGGCGGTCGCCCATGCGCCCCAGGCGCGCCATCCCTGACGGTGCCATCCACGGCATGACGCGCCCGGTCGCAGGCGCAAGCGCTGCCGGGCAGGGGCCTGGCCGCTGGCGCCCGCCTTCGGGCCTTGCCGGGCTCCGCCTGCCGCTATCGCGCGCCTGAGGCCTGTGTCAGAGCGGCGGCAGGCGCCGCCTGACCGGCTGGGCCTTGACGATGGCGGTGCTGGTCTCGGCCTTGTCGGTGATGCGGTCGAGGATCTGGTCGAGCTGGCCGATGGAGCGCAGGTGCAGCCGGGCGATGAAGCAGTCGTCGCCGGTCACCTTGTCGCATTCGGAGAATTCCGGGATCTCCTCGATCAGCCTCTGGACCACGTGCAATTTGCCGGGCAGCGGCTTGATGCGGACGATCGCCTGCAGCGTGTAGCCGAGGGCGTTGGGGTCGATGTCGACGGTGAAGGAGCGGATGACGCCGCGTTCCTCCAGCCGCCGCAGCCGTTCGGATGTGCTGGGCGAGGACAGGTTCACCTGCTGCGCCAGGTCCTTCAACGAGATGCGCGCGTTGTCGGCGAGGATCGCGAGGATATGCCGGTCGAGATCGTCGAGCATTTCTTTTTCCAGGCTTCCGCGAGAGTTTGTCTTACATTGTAAGGCGCACTCTATCATCGGCCTGATAAAATCCATATAGGCGACCATTCGCCACCCCTATGCTGCCGCCTTCATTGGGATGGAGCCATGGGGCTGTGATGACCGAGAAAGCGCGCGGGACGGCCGAGATGACCGCGGCCATGGCGATTTCCGGAACGATCGGATGGTTCGTCGTCGCCTCCGGCCAGCCGGTCATGAACGTGGTGTTCTGGCGTTCGGTGTTCGGCGCGGCGACCCTGCTGGTCGTCTGCGCAGCGATGGGGCTGCTCCGGCGCGACAGCCTGTCGGGCCGCCAGGTCCTGCTCGCGGCGATCGGCGGCTTTGCCATCGTCACCAACTGGATCCTGCTGTTCGCCGCCTATCCGCGTGCGTCGATCTCGATCGCCACGGTTGTCTACAACACCCAGCCGTTCATGCTGGTCGGTCTCGGCGCGCTGTTTTTCGCCGAGCGGCTGACCGCGGCCAAGCTGATCTGGCTCGCCATGGCCTTTGCCGGAATGGTCGCCATCGTCCAGGCGAAGCCCGCCGCCGGCGCGATCGGCACGGACTATGTGGCGGGCATCCTGCTGGCGCTGGGCGCGGCGCTGGCCTATGCGGTCGCCGCGATCATCACCAAGATGCTCAAGGGCGTGCCGCCGCATCTGATCGCCCTCATTCAGGTCTCGGTCGGGATCGTGATGCTGGCGCCACTGGCCGATTTCTCCGATCCGCCGGCGGCGGCCGGCCCCTGGCTCATGCTCGGCGCGATCGGCGTCGTGCATACCGGCCTCGTCTATATCCTGCTCTATGGCGCGATCCAGAAGCTGCCGACCAATCTGATCGGGGCGCTGTCCTTCATCTATCCGGTGGTGGCGGTCGCCGTCGATCTCGTGGCCTTCGGCCACCGCCTGCAATGGCTTCAGGTCGTCGGCGCCGCCGCCATTCTGATCGCCGCGGCCGGCATGACGCTCGGCTGGGCGCCGCTGGCGCGACGCGCCTGCGGCTCTCCGACCGGTTGAGCGATCGAGGCTACTGAAAATTCGGGCTTGCGAATCTCATAAGTATGTACTTATGTTTCGTCATGACCCAAACGGATAGCCCACTTGCCGCGGAGATCTTCAAGGCCCTGGCCGATCCGACGCGCCGGGCCGTCTTCGAGCGGCTGGCCGATGGCGAGCGCAACGCCACCGCGCTGCGCGAGGGGCTGAGCATTTCCCAGCCGGCCATGTCGCAGCACCTGGCGGTGTTGCGTTCGGCCGGCCTCATCGCCGAGCAGCGCAGCGGCCGCAATGTCAATTACCGGGTCAACCCGGATGGACTGGCGCAGATCGTCCAATGGCTCGGCCGCTACCGGGCCTTCTGGCCGGAGCGGGTCGAGGCGCTGAAGCAGTTGCTGAAGGATATGGACCAATGACCGAGCGTCGCGATACGCAGGAGCACCGGGCCGCCCTGGACTTCGAGTTCGACCTGGACGCGCCGCCCGCCAAGGTCTGGCGAGCGGTGACCGTGCCGGATTTCGTCGAACGCTGGCTGCTCGTGCGCCCGGCCGGACCGGAAGCGGCCGGTCAAGAGAGACCTGCACCGGGCGGGCAGGCGGCAGGGCCGCTGCCGGCCGCGCCCGCGCCGCTGCGCCTGCTCGACCAGGAACCCGGCCAATGGGTCCGCTATGGCTGGCGCGAGGCCGACCATGATCGGCCCGACAGCGTGGTGACGTTCCGGCTCGATCCGAACGGGGCAGGGGGAACCCGGCTGCGCATTGCCCATGTGGTCGCCGTGGCGGCCGGGCCGCCGGTATGCGGGACCGCCGCCAATAGCAACAGGCCGCTGCTGCTGCGCGCGGCCTGACAGCCTTTCAATCCGGTCGAGGAGTGCTTCGCAAATGCGCGACATGATGCAGCTTGTCCCGATGGTCGTGGAGCAATCCAGCCGGGGAGAAAGGTCTTTCGACATCTATTCGCGCCTCTTGCGCGAACGCATCGTCTTCCTCAACGGCGAGGTCGAGGACGGCATGGCCGCGCTCATCTGCGCGCAATTGCTGTTCCTGGAATCGGAAAACCCGAAAAAGCCGATCGCCATGTATATCAACTCGCCCGGCGGTGTGATCACCAGCGGGCTCGCCATCTATGACACCATGCAGTTCATCGCCTGCCCGGTGGCGACATTGTGCATGGGCACGGCCCGCTCGATGGGCTCCTTCCTGCTGATGGCCGGGGAACCGGGACATCGGGCCGCACTGCCCAATGCCAGCATTCACGTGCATCAGCCGCTGGGCGGCTATCAGGGCCAGGCCTCCGACATTCTCATCCATGCCGAAGAGATGCGGCAGACCAAGCATCGCGTCACCACGCTCTACGCCCGGCATTGCAAGCGGCCCTATGAGGAGGTCGAGAAGACGCTCGACCGCGACCATTTCATGACCGCCGAGGAGGCGCGCGACTGGGGCCTCGTCGACGCGGTCATCGCGACGCGGGGCGAGGCCGACGAGGTCACGGCATCGTGAGAGCAATTTCCGGCCGGTGACCGGTCCGGACAGGAACATTCGGCAGCCCCCGCGGTTGCGCCTGCGATGCGGAGATCTCCAGGCGAACCGGAACGAAACCAAGGGATCAGCAGGCCGCACGGCATCGATCCGGCCCTGCGCCGCGGTGAGGCAGTCCATGCCGCCGCGGCCGGGGACGATATCGATTCCGGCGGCGCTCTGGCGTCCGGCGCGCTGCATCGCATGCCAATCCGCGTCATCACGGGCATGCCCGCCGCCTCCGCATGGATTGCAGCCGGCTGAGCGCCGGCGCGCGGCCGTTGGATCGGCGGGTCAACTCACGGACGTCAGGCGCGAAACCCTGCGCGATGCAGCGGTTCCGGGACGCTCGTCCGCCCACAATGGAGAACGATCATGAATGCGAAAATCAGCCTTCTGGCGATGTCGCTTCTCGCCATGACGCCGGCCATGTCCCATGTCGCTCTGGCTCAGGGGGCAGGCGACGCGGCGCAAGTCTATAATGACGACGATCGCGCATTCATGAGCGGCTATATCCGCCGCATGAATATGCCCTCGGCAACGATCCCCGGAGAGGTTGCCGTCGGCATGCAGATGCCCTCGGGCGTCCAGTATCACGACATCCAGGGCCATGCCCGGTTGCAGGGCCACCGCTATACCCATGTCAACAACCGGCATGTCATCGTGAACAGGGAAGGGCGCGTGATCGCCATCCATCGCGAATAGGGTCCGGTGGCAGCCGCCGCCGTGCGGCGGCTGCCCGCATCGGCCGTTTTCCAGCCGCCGCCGACCGAGGCATGGCGGCGGCGAAGCAAGGTCCGCGCGCAGCCCGGCAATGCGTCGGCCGGCCGATCCGCGGGATGCGTCATGTCAGGCCGTTTTCGGCAATTGACACACCATCCGTTGTGCAATATTCGACGACATGGCCTATATCTATGATGAACCGAGCCGTACTTTCGGCGAATATCTGCTCATCCCGAACCTGACCGCCAGGGATTGCCTGCCCGAAAGGGTGGACCTGTCGGCACCGGTGGTCCGCTTCAAGGCGGATCCCGACGGCGATCCTCCCGCAGCCCGCCTCTCGCCGCTGACGATCAACATTCCCGTGACCAGCGCGCTGATGCAGTCGGTCTCCGGAGAAGAGCTTTCGATCGCGCTGGCGCGCTGCGGCGGCCTGTCCTTCGTCTTCGGCTCGCAGCCGATCGAGGACCAGGCGGCCATGGTCGGCCGCGTCAAGAACTACAAGGCCGGCTTCGTCGTCAGCGATTCGAACCTGCCACCCGAGGCGACCTTCGCCGATGTCGTGGCGCTGACCGAGCGGACCGGCCATTCGACCATCGCCGTCACCGCGGACGGCACGGCGTCGGGCAAGCTGGTCGGCATCATCACCAGCCGCGACTATCGCCGGGGCAAGACCGCGCCGGCGACGCCGGTCGCCGAGATCATGACGCCGCTCGCCGCCATTCATTGCGCCGAGATCGGTATCGACCTGCCGGCGGCCAATGACCTGATCTGGAAGCACAAGGTCAATTGCCTGCCGGTGATCGATGCCGAACAGCGGCTGCGCTATCTGATTTTCCGCAAGGACTACGACGCCCACAAGGAACACCCGCTGGAAAATGTCGATCGCGACAAGCGGCTGATCGTCGGCGCGGGCATCAATACGCGCGATTATCGCGAGCGCGTTCCGGCCCTGCTCGCCGCCGGTGCCGACGTGCTCTGCATCGATTCCTCCGACGGCTATTCCGAATGGCAGGCGGACGCGATCGCCTTCATCAAATCGACCTATCCGGACCGGGGTTATGTCGGCGCCGGCAATGTCGTCGACCGCGAGGGTTTCCGCTACCTGGCCGAGGCCGGTGCGGATTTCGTCAAGGTCGGCATTGGCGGCGGCTCGATCTGCATCACCCGCGAGCAGAAGGGCATCGGCCGCGGCCAGGCCTCGGCGGTGATCGAAGTGGCCAAGGCGCGCGACGAATATTTCCGCGAGACCGGCATCTATGTGCCGGTCTGTTCCGACGGCGGCATCAGCCAGGACTATCACATCACCCTGGCGCTCGCGATGGGCGCCGACTTCGTGATGCTCGGCCGCTATTTCGCGCGTTTCGACGAGGCGCCCGGCCGGAAGATGCAGATCAACAACCAGTTCATGAAGGAATATTGGGGCGAGGGCAGCAATCGCGCGCGCAACTGGCAGCGCTACGACCATGGCAGCGGCGACGACCTCGCCAAGAAAAAGAAGCTGATGTTCGAGGAGGGCGTCGACAGCTATGTGCCCTATGCCGGCAAGCTGCGCGACAATCTCGAGGCGAGCCTCGCCAAGATCCGGTCGACCTTGTGCAATTGCGGCGCTCTCAGCCTGCCGGAATTCTACCGGCGCGCCCGGCTGACGGTGGCCTCGGCGGTCAGCATCCGCGAGGGCGGCGCCCATGACGTGATGCTGAAGGACGTCCACGGCGAGCCGGTCGAGAGTTAGGGCCGGATCGCCTTGGGCTGCGCGTCGACGGCGCCCCGGCCAGCCGTTTGCACTCCTTGCGCCACAGGATAGGATCACCTCGGACAGCCGAGGTGACCGCGCATGGCAACGCCGCTACCGCCGGAAATGGCCGATGCCGATCACCTGACCGAAGCGTTGCGCCGATCCGGGGCGCTTGCCGGCGGCCGGGTCGTGGATGTCGCGGTCGAGCGCTCTTTCCCCACCATCCTGTCGCATATCTTCCGGCTGCGCCTGACCTATGAGGGGGCGGCCGACGGCGCACCCGGCGCGCTGGTCCTGAAGGCAGGCCTCATCGAACGGCCCGGTGGCCCGTGGCACGGCGGCCAGCACGAGGTGGCGTTCTACCGGGATGTCGCGCCGGCCATGCCCGCCGGGCTCATGCCGCGCTGTTTCGACGCTCACGTGGATCCGGAGACCGGCGCCTGGCATCTCCTGCTCGAGGACCTCTCGGACAGCCATGCCATCGCAACCCAATGGCCGCTGCCGCCGACCATCGCGCAATGCGAGCGCATCGTCCGGACGCGGGCGCGCTTCCAGGCGGCGTGGTGGGACGACCCGCGCCTGGGGCTTGCCATTGGACGCTGGGACGACAGCGCGGCGACCGACCTCAACCGGCAGGGCCTGGCGGAGCGTTTCGCGCGTTTCGCCGACGATCTCGGCGACCGGCTTTCGGCTCCGCGGCGCGCGCTCTACGAACGCTTTCTCGACAGCTGGCCGCGCCTGATCGCCCGCTATCACAGCCATCGCGCCATCACCATCGTCCAGGGCGACGCGCATGTCTGGAACTGTTTCCTGCCACGCGGCGAGGGCCCGGATGACGGCAGGCTGTTCGACTGGGACGGCTGGCGGCTCGACGTCGGCTCCGACGACCTCGCCTATATGATGGCGGTCCACTGGTATCCCGATTTCAGGGCGCAGGCCGAGCAGCATTTGCTCGATTGTCATCACGACGCTCTGATCGCCGGCGGCGTCCAGGGTTACGATCGCCGCGCCCTGCAGGAGGACTACCGCCTGTCCGCGCTCTGGCAGATCGCGACGCCGGTCTGGCAGCATGCCAACGGCATTCCGCCGGTGATCTGGTGGAACAATTTCGAACGCATCCATCTCGCCGTCGACGATCTCGGCTGCCGCGAGCTGCTGGCGGGTTGACCGGCCGGGCAAGCAGCCCGGACCGGGCGAAGTCGGCTCCGCTCAGATCGGCCGCCAGGCGACCGGCACGAAACGGTAGCCATCGCCCTCGCGCAGGACGTGACCGATGCCGGGAAAGGGCAGGTGCATGCCGGCCACCGTGATGCGGTCGGTCGCGGTCATGTCGAACATCCGCTTGCGCGAAGCGGCGGCCATGTCCTGGTTGGTGTCGAAGGCGAGCGACCAGTCGGGTTTGGCGAACTGGAACGCCGCGATATGGACGATATCGCCCCAGACCAGCAATTGCTGGTCGCCCGAGCTGATGCGGTAGCCGGTATGGCCGGGTGTGTGGCCGGGCGCCGCGACGGTGGTGATACCCGGGACGACCTCGCCATCGGGGCCGATCCGGCGCAGCCGCCTGGCCTCGGCATAGGGCTTCACGGCGGCCTGCGCCATCCGGAAGAAGTCCTGCACGTCCTTGGGCGCCTGGTTCATGAGGCCCTGGTCGTTCCAGAAGTCGTATTCGCTGCCGGCCACCACCACCTCGGCATTGGGAAAGAACGGCTTGCCGTCCGGTGTGATCAGGCCGTTGGCGTGGTCGGGATGCAGGTGGGTCATCAGCACGACGTCGATCTGGTCGGGCGTCACGCCGGAGGCCGACAGGTTTCTCGGCATCTGGCCGAGTGTCGGGCCCATGGCCGTGGCCGTGCCGGTGTCGATCATGACCAGCCGGTCGCCCGAATTGACCAGGTAGGTATTGACCGGCGTGTTGATCTGGGGCGCGCGGGGCAGGGCGGCCCGTTCGAGCAGGGTGCCGGCCTCGCCGTCCGTCGCCTTGGGGAACAGCGCCTGGGGCAGGTCGAGGTGGCCGTCGAGCACGGCGGTGACCTCGATCGTGCCGACCTTCATGCGATAGACCCCGGCAACCTGGGAGCCGGCGAGCGGCGCGCGGGCGAGCGCCGGCGCCGCGGCGAGCAGCGCGAGACCCGTCCCGGCCGCCTTCAACAGATGCCGGCGATCGACGCTTGCAGAGCCATCGGTGATGATCATGGTCGCCTCCCTGGATTGCAATGGAGGCGGAGCCTAACCCGACGCCCGTGACGGGCGTTTCACAAGACGGTGAGGGCGGAACGCATGAAAAACGAACGCCGCCCGTGTGGGAGCACGGGCGGCGTCGGTTGGCCGTTTCGCCTGGGGAGCGGGGACGGCTGGGGGAGTTGCCGGAACGCCTGGGGAGCGGGACGGCTGGGAAAGGATGGATCGGGTCAGGCGGTCAGGGCCTCACCAGGGCAGGAGGACGTCGAGGGCCTGCTGGCCGTAGCGCGGCTGCTGGACATCGGTGATCTGGCCGCGGCCGCCATAACCGATGCGGGCATGGGCGATCTTGGCGGAATCGATGGTGTTGTCGCTTTCGATATCCTCGGGCCGGACGATGCCGGCGACGATCAGTTCGCGCACCTCGAAATTGACCCGGATCTCCTGCTTGCCTTCCAGCACCAGGTTGCCGTTGGGCAGGATCTGGGTGACCACCGCCGCGACATTGGTGACCAGCTGTTCGGAGCGGTTGATCGTGCCCTTGCCGTCGCTGCCGCTCTGGCTGTTGAGGGTCAGGAGATTGGCCGGGTCGGCGCCGCCGCGACGAATGCCGTTTTCCAGGCCGAACATATTGGCCGCGCCGAAGCCCTCGGTATTGGCGCGGGTCCGGTTGGTTTCGTTCGAGAGGGTCGCCTGGTCGGTGATCTTGACCTTGATCGTCATGATGTCGCCGACGCGCTGGGCGCGCTGGTCGCGGAAGAAGGCGCGCGAGCCGTTGCGCCAGAGCGAGTTGGGATTGTGGGATACCGGCACCGGATCGGGCATCGGCATGGAGACCGGCCGGTAGCCGGCCTGGGTCTGTGGATTGTTGATCGCCGACAAGGCCGGCTGCTGGCCGATATTGCGCAGCCGGTCCGGCGCGCCGCAGGCGGCGGTCGTGAGCGTTGCGGCGGCGACGAGGGCGAGGCGGGCGGTACGCATGGCGGATCCTGGCGCGAACGCGGTCATTGCGGGATGGTCGGGTTGGGCTGGGCAGGGATGGTGGCGGCCGAGATCGTGGTGATCGACGGCCGCTGGACGACGGTGACGCGGTTCTGTCCGGTGACGGTCGCCTGCATGGTCTTGCGGGTCCCCAGATTCTGCACCTGGATGATGTCGCCCTCGGCGCCGGCCTCCATGGCCTTGCCGCGAATGGTCAGCGACAGGCCACCGACCTCGTAGACGATCAGGACATTGCCGTTGCGCTCGACGATTTCGGGTTTCATCAGGTCGCCGGAGCGGAATGCACGCTCGGCCTGAAGCGGCCGGCGCGCCGCTTGGCCGACGGCCTGGGTGAGGGCCGAGACGGCGTCCGACGGCACGCCGTTGAGTTCGTTGCGCGGGCGCCGCTCGACCACCAGGTCGGTGGTCTTGATCACTTCGCCACGGCCGATGGCGCGGGCCGGTACCAGGAATTCCACCAGTTCTGCGGCCTGGCCGGTCACCCGGAAACCGCTGCGCTCGGCCAGTGCCGAGCCGTGGACGCCGAGCACGGCCTCGAAGCGGCCGGTGCGCGGGTCGTGGTCCATGCGCGTGACCATGAGTTCGCCGCGGGCGGTCGGCTCCACGGCGATCGGCCGGGTACCGCGGTCGAAGGTGACGGCGATGCGGGCGGCATCGTCGATGCCGAGCGAGCGCGCGATGGCCGAGGCGATACGCTCCTCCATGTCGGCGAGCGGAACGACGCGGGCGGCGCGGGTGACCGAAATGTCGGTCCGGTCGCCGGTCTCGATGCGGCCGAGCCCCATCCGCTTGGCGGCTTCCACCACGCGCCAGGCGGGCACCTGGCCGGTGTGGCCCATGTCGGGCGAGCGGAACACGGCGACATCGCCGTAGCGGCCGGCATTGTCGACGAGATCGCCGAGCCGGACCACTTCGCCGGTAATGGTGACGCTGGCGCGCAGCGTCGGCGGCGCGTCGGCATGCACCGCCATCGGCACGATGAGGCCGAGGATGAGGGAGATCGACGCGCGGGCCAGCATCACGATCACCTCAGCGCATGATCTGCGACGTGGACTGCAGCATCTGGTCGGCGGCCGAGATGATGCGGGCGTTCATTTCATAGGCGCGCTGGGCCGCGATCAGGTCGGAGATCTCGGACACCGCCGTGACGTTCGACTGTTCGAGGTTTTTCTGCAGAAGCGAGCCCATGCCGTCGACATTGGGCGCGGTGGTGGTCGGCTGGCCGGACGCGGCGGTCTCCAGGAACAGGTTGTCGCCGATCGATTCCAGGCCGGCCTTGTTGACGAAGCGCGACAGCTGGATGGTGCCCACCGTCTGCGGCTGCACCTGGTTCTGCAAGGTCACCTGGACCGTGCCCGAGGGATTGATGGTGACGCCGCGGGCGGTGGCGGGGATGGTGATGCCGGGATCGACCAGATTGCCGTCGACGGTAACGAGTTGGCCCTGGTCGTTCAGCTCGAACGAGCCGTCCCGGGTATAGCCGGTGCGGCCGTCCGGCAGCTGGATGCGGAAATAACCCTCGCCGCGAATGGCGACGTCGTAATCCTTTTCGGTCGGCAGAATATTGCCCTGGCTCATCACCCGGGAGGTGGCGGCGGGCTTGACGCCGGAGCCGATGGCGATGCCGACCGGCAGGACATTGCCCTGCTGCGAGTTCTGCATGCCGGCGCGGCGCTGCTGGTCGTAGAGCATGTCCTGGAATTCGGCCCGCTGGCGCTTGAAGCCGGTGGTCCGCATGTTCGCGATATTGTTGGAGATCACCTGGACGGTGAGCTCCTGGGCCATCATGCCGGTGGCGGCGGTGTGGAGGGCACGCATGGATCAGGCTCCTCAGCTTGACGGGTTGCCGAGCGAGCGGATCGCGTCGCGGCGGAGTTGGTCGTGGCGCTCGATGCTGGAGGCGAGCGAGGTATAGGCGCGCGTCACCTCGATCATCCGGGACATTTCGAGCACCGGGGTGACGTTGGATTTCTCGATGAAGCCCTGGCGCACGTCGACATTGCCGATGGCGACGCTGGCGACTTGAGCACCGGCGCGCAGGGTGAACATGTTGTCGCCCGCCTTTTCCATGGCGCGCGGCGTGCTGCCGTCGACAACGCGCAGCCTGCCGCGCTGGCCGGCCGGCGCATTGGCCGTCGCGCCGCGGGCGCTGATCGTGCCGTCGCGGGTGATGGTGATGCCGTTATCGGCCTGGTCGAAGGCGATCGGACCGTTCTCGCCGAGCACCTGATAGCCCTGCTTGGTGACGAGCTGGCCCTGGGCGTTGATCTCGAACGAGCCGTTGCGGGTATAGCGCTCGCCCTCGGGTGTCTGGACGACGAAATAGCCGCGGCCGCCGAGACCGACATCGAGCGAATTGCCCGTCGGCTCCATCGGTCCCTGCGCGAGATTGGTCGCGGTGGCGCGATCCCAGACGAAGGACATCCGCCGGTCGGCGCCGCGCTGAAAGGTGTCGTCGCGGGCGGTCGGCGAGATGAATTCCTGAAACACGACCTCGTCGCTCTTGAACCCTGTCGTGTTCAAGTTCGCGAGATTATTGGCAATAACGTCCAGCTCCCGCTGCAGGGCGACCTGCCGCGAGAGGCCGACCAGAGATACGTTCTCCATCGGGCCAGTCCCAGATTTTGGCCGGCTCGCACATCGCCTCTCCCAAGGCTTTGGCGCGCGGGCTGCTCCCCAGATCGGGCGCTTCGGTCGTTCTCCCAAACGACGTGGCGCCCATCCAAGCCATCGCAGGACCTGTGCCAACTCGGCCGTTCAAGCAATATCAACCACTTATCGTCAGATTTGGGTAACCATGAGCCCGGCAGAATGCGCCGTGGCGACCTGAACGACCCGGCAATTCTTGCCGTGCGTTAACGAAAATAAACGGGCTGTTAACCATTGCGACCACATCGTCCAGATAGTGAGTCTGGCGGGCGCAAGTCATGGCAATGAAACCGAAAAAGGCCGATGCGGCCGGCGAAGACGGCGAAGAGGGCGAGGTCGCTCCCGCCGGCTCGAAGAAGAAAATCGTGCTGATCGGCGCGGCGCTGGCCCTGGTGGTCGCCGGCGCCGGCGGCTGGTTTTTCGTGCTGAAGCCGCGGGCCGCGGCCCATCAGGCCGAGGCGGTGCAGCCGCCGAGCACGGTGGCCTTCCTGGATCTGCCGGAAATGACGGTCAATCTGTCGGTCGGCCAGGACCGCGCGCAATATCTGCGCGTCAAGGTGGCGCTGGAGGTTGCCGACGCCAAGACCGCCGATCAGATCAAGCCGGTCATGCCGCGCGTGGTCGACGCCTTCCAGCTCTACCTGCGCGAAGTCCGCCCATCCGACATCGAGGGGTCGGCGGGCATTTTCCGCCTGCGCGACGAACTCACCCGCAGGGTCAATACCGCGGTTCATCCGGCACGGGTCAATGCCGTGTTGTTCCGCGAAATCATCGTGCAGTGACGAGAGCCTAGACATATGGCCGCCGCCAACGACATCGACCAGGATGCCCTTGCCGCCGAATGGGGCATGGCGCTCGAAGAGCAGGGTGCCACCGGCACGGATGCCGCCGAAGACTGGGCGACGCTCGGCGAGGACGGCATTGCCCATGCCGGCGCCGCCAAGGGCGGTGCCGAGCGCATCCTCAATCAGGAAGAGATCGACAATCTTCTCGGCTTCTCGGTCGAGGATCTCGCGCTCACCGACAATGGCGGCATTCGCGCCATCATCGACTCGGCCATGGTCGCCTATGAGCGGCTGCCGATGCTCGACATCGTGTTCGACCGCCTGGTGCGGCTGCTCACGACCTCGCTGCGCAACTTCACCTCCGACAATGTCGAAGTCTCGCTCGACCGCATTCACGCCGTCCGTTTCGCCGATTATCTGAACTCGATCCCGCTGCCGGCCATCCTAACCATCTTCAAGGCCGAGGAATGGGACAATTTCGGCATAGCGACGATCGATTCCAGCCTGATCTATTCGATCATCGACGTGCTGCTCGGCGGCCGGCGCGGCGTCACCGCGATCCGCGTCGAAGGCCGCCCCTACACGACCATCGAGATGGGCCTGGTCAAGCGCATGGTCGAGGTGATCCTGGCCGATGCGGAGGTCGCCTTCCGGCCGATCTCGCCGGTCAATTTCCGCATCGACCGGCTCGAGACCAATCCGCGCTTCGCGGCGATCTCCCGGCCGAACAACGCCGCCATCCTGGTGCGCCTGCGCATCGACATGGAAGAGCGCGGCGGCTCGGTCGAAATCCTTCTGCCCTATGCCACCATCGAGCCGATCCGCGATCGGCTGATGCAGACTTTCGTCGGTGAAAAGCTCGGCCGAGATCCGGTCTGGGAAGGCCATTTGTCGACCGAGATCTTCCAGGCGCGCACGGCGGTGGAGGCGGTGCTCTACGAAGCGGACCTGCCGCTGCGCCAGTTGATGAACCTCAAGGTCGGCGACACCCTGGTGCTCGACATGAAGCCGGATGCGCTGGTCAAGGTGCGCTGCGGCGACCAGACCTTGACCGAGGGGCGCATGGGCCGGGTCGGCGACAAGGTGGCGGTGCGCGTCCAGCGGCCGCTGCGGCGTGCCAGGACGACATTGACGCAGTTCGAACAAATCACCTCGGGAGGCCAGGAGCTCTGATGTCCAGCTTCATCGTTTCGCTGATCGTCGAACTCATGGTGTCGGGCCTGCTGGCCGCGACCATCGGCTATTGCATCGTGCTCAACCGGCGGCTGCTCAGGCTGCGCTCCGACGAACAGGCGCTCAAGGCGACCATCGCGGAGCTGATCACCGCCACCGAGATCGCCGAGCGGGCCATTCACGGGCTGAAGCTGACGGTGCGCGAATGCGACGGCACGCTGGGCGAAAGGCTGCGCACCGCCGAACGTTTCGTCGCCGAGATCGAGCGCGAGGTGAAATCCGGCCAGGAAGTGGTGGAGCGCGTCTCGCGGATCACCGAGGCGGCGCGCACGGCGGCGGTGGAGCGGGAGAATGCGCCGCAGGTAGCGCCCATCGTCCCCGTGACGGTCGCCCCGCGCGAGCCGCTCGGCATACCTGCCCATGCCA
The DNA here is from genome assembly GCA_017304475.1 of Hyphomicrobiales bacterium. Taxonomy (GTDB): domain Bacteria; phylum Pseudomonadota; class Alphaproteobacteria; order Rhizobiales; family Phreatobacteraceae; genus Phreatobacter. The sequence goes on from JAFKKV010000034.1 coordinate 65,741, forward strand.
GCGCGGCTTCCACCCTTGCCGCGGCCAATGCATTCGCCGCGCGCATCAACACCCGGGCGGCCTGAGGAGGCGAAATGAAGGAACTGCGCCTTCTGCCTATCGTCACCGTCGCCGCGGGGAGCCTCTTGTTCCTCAAGGCGGTGGGATTGATCAGCGGCGATCTCCGCCCGCCGGGACCACGCGTGGTCTATGCCCAGGATCGCGGGCCATCGAGCGAGATCCCGGGCCCCGACGCCCTGCTGACCACCGGCTCGGTGCCGGCGCCGCCACAGCCGCCGCCCGCGCCGGCGGCGGCCCCCGCCCATCCGGCACCGCCCAATCTCGCCTTGCCGCAGCCGGCGCAGGTCTCGGCCTCCGAACGGGCCATCCTGGAGCGGCTGCAGGAGCGCCGCCAGGAGCTGGACGGACGCCAGCGCGAAATGGACATGCGGGAAAACCTGCTGCGCGCCGCCGAGCGCCGGCTGGAGCAGCGCGCCAACGAGCTGAAGGAGCTGGAAAGCCGCATTGCCGGGCTGGAGCAGCGCCGCGACGAGGCCGAGCAGCAGCGCTTCCGTGGTTTCGTCAGCATGTATGAAACGATGCGCGCCAAGGATGCCGCGCGCATTTTCGACACGCTCGAATTGACCGTTCTGGTCGAGGTGGCGCGCGCCATGCGTCCGCCCAAGCTCGCCGATATCCTGGCGCAGATGCAGGCAGCCCCGGCGCAGCGCCTGACGATCGAACTCGCCCGCCGCCCCGGCCAGCAGGCCGCCGCCGACCCGCGCCTGGTCCCCGCCAGCGAACTGCCGAAAATCGAAGGCCGCCCGACGCGCTGAGCGGTTCTCTTCGATCGACGAAACGGCCTGTTAACAGCCCAAAGCGATGATGCGCATGACCGGCCGCATGAAGTAGCCGGACGCCGGGATCGTGTGGCCGGCGAAGCGTAGCGAGTGGCGGACCCATGGACGGGAACGCGGAGTGCATCGGGGGTCGGACAGGGGGGCGCTTTGCAGCCACCCTGGCAGAGCTTTGCCTGATTGTCCCCCTTTGCATGCTGGTTGCAGCGCCGCCCGCGGCGCTCGCCCAGGCCGTGACCCAGGCGGCGCCCGCGCCGGCATCGCCCGCCAGGGCCGACATTTCGGCTTCGACCGACAATGGCTATGCCCGTATCGTGTTCGGCTTCAATCAACAGGTGCCGTCCGAGGTCAAGGTCAGCGGCGGCGTGCTGATCGTCAGTTTCAGCCGTCCCGTCACGCTGCAGACCGATGCGCTGTCGACCCGGCTCGCCGGCTATGTCTCGGCGGTTCGCCGCGACCCCGACGGCCGGTCGCTGCGTTTCGCGCTGTCCCAGCGGGTCACGGTCAATTCGATGGAGGCCGGCGAACGGCTGTTCGTCGACATGCTGCCCGACAGCTGGCGCGGTGCGCCGCCGGCTTTGCCGGCCGAGGTGGTCGAGGACCTGACCCGCCGGGCGCGCGACGCCGAGCGGCGCGCCCAGCTCGCGGAATCGCAACGGGCGGCGCGGGTCATGCCGCCGGTCGTCGTCCGGGTCGGCAATCACCCGACCTTCACCCGCTTCGTGCTGACCCTGCCTGAGCCGGTCGGAGTATCGCTCGACCGTTCCGGCGACCGGCTCAGCATCCGGGTCGCCAAGCCGTTCACCGCCGATCTGCGCCAGACCCGCGAAGGCCTGCCGTCTTTCGTCTCCGAGATCGAGGCCACGACCGGTACCGACGAACTGCTGATCCGCCTGAGCGTCCAGCGCGAGGCCGATGTCCGGGCGTTTCGCGAGGAGGGCACCTATGTGGTCGACCTCAGCATGCGCGATCCGCGCGCGGCCGCGCCGATGGCCCAGCTGCCGCGCAACGACGCGCGGCCGGCGCCGAGCGCCCCGGCGGTGGTCAACCTGCCGGGCAACGGCCTGCCGATCCCGATCTTCGATGCCGGGGCGCCTGCGCCGCGGCCCGCCGCCGCGCGCGCCGAGAGCCGGCCGCCCGTCGCCTCCGAAGTCATTGCCGCGCCTTCTCCCGCCGGCGTCGAGACCGCCCCAGTCGCACCGCTGAACGTCGAGGCGGCGGCCCAGCCGGATCCGCCGGCCGCTCCGGCCCGCGCCGCGGCGCCGGCCCGCGCGACGACCCCGTCGCCGGCCAGCGCGCCGGTTCCGCCGGTGCTCGCCGCGTCGGCCGCGCCGCGCGCCAACGGTCCGGTCATGCTGCAGGCCCGGCGGTCCGGCGGCACCATCCGCATCCTCGTGCCGTTCAACCAGGAGACCCCGGGCGCGGTGTTCCAGCGCGGCGACACCCTGTGGCTGGTGTTCGACGCGCGCGAGCCGATTGATCTCGCCGGCCTGCAGTCGGACGCCATCGGCGCCTTCACCTCGGTCGATGCCTCGCGCTCACGCGACGGCACGGCGATCCGTATCGGCCTCGACCGGCAGAGCCTGGCCTCGACCGGCCGCGACGGAGCCGCCTGGATCGTGACGCTCGCCGATACCGTGCTCGAGCCGCCCCGGCCGGTGACCCTGACCCGCGCCAGCGGTGTCGGCGACCGGCTGATCGCGTCCTCCGACTTCGCCGGCGCCGGTTCGGTGCATCGGCTGAGCGACCCGCTGGCCGGCGATGAACTGATCGTGGTGACCGGGGCCGGACCGGCGCGGTCCTTCCTGCGCAATTACGAAATGGTCGAATTCACCGCGCTCGCCGGCAGCCACGGCCTGGTGTTCCAGCCGCTCGCCGACGACATCGCCGTGACCATCGAAGGAGACCGGGTCAATGTCGGGCGGCCGCGCGGCCTGATGCTGACGGCGGAGAACGCGCGGCCGCAGGCACCGATCCGTTCGGTGCGCCGGCCCCGTGCCATCGCCTTCGACCTGGAATTGTGGGCGGTCGACGAGAAGGCGCCGTTCCGCGAACGCGAGGCCGACCTGGTCACCGGCGCGGCCAGCGTCCACGACACCCAGCGCACGCCGCGGCGGCTCGACCTCGTGCGCTTCTACATGGCCCAGCAGCGCTGGCCCGAGGCCCGCGCGGTGATCGAGACGATCCTGCGGCAGGATCGCCGGGTGGCCGAAGACGGTTCGATCCAAGGCCTGCGCGGCGTCGTCTCGGTGATGATGCATCGCCCGGCCGATGCCCTGCGCGACCTGGCCCATCCTGCGATTTCCGCGTCGCCCGACGTGCTGCCCTGGCGCGCCGTGGCGCTTGCCCTGGACGGCCGTTCGCGGGAGGCCCACGAGGCCTTCGAGAACAACGAGACGCCGGTCGGCACCCTGCCGCCGCCGTTCGCGCGCAATATCCTGACCGGCGCGGTCGGCGCGGCGCTCGATGCCGGCGCGGTCGAGCGGGCCGCCCGACGTCTCGACGAATTGCGCGAACTCGGCGTGCCGCCCGAGGCGGAGCAGCAGTTCGCGCTGCTGCGCGGCCGGCTGGCGGAAGCCCAGGGCCAGGACCGCGAGGCGCTGATGTCCTATGCGCGGGCTTCGCGTGGTCCGGATGCTCCGGTCAGGGCGGATGCCGACGAGCGGCACCTGGCGCTGCGCTACCGGCTCGGCGAGATCGACGGCAAGGCCGCGACCGACGAGCTCGAGGTGATGAGCTATGCATGGCGCGGCGACGACGTGGAGGCGCGCACGCTGGCACTGCTCGCCAAGCTCTATGCCGAGCAGGGCCGGTTCCGCGACGCCTTCTCGACGATGCGCAATGCCATGAAGGTGTTCCCGCGCTCCGAGGCCGTGCGCGGCATGCAGGACGATGTGGCGCGCCATTTCGAGGCGCTGTTCCTCGACGGCAATGCCGATGCCATGAAGCCGGTCGACGCGCTGGCGCTCTATTACGATTTCCGCGACATGACCCCGCAGGGCCGGCGCGGCGACGAGATCATCCGAAGGCTGGCCGACCGGCTGGCCAATATGGACCTGCTCGACCAGGCGGCCTCGCTGCTGCAGCATCAGGTCGACCGCCGGCTGACCGGCGCCGCGCGCTCGCAGGTCGCCGCGCGGCTCGCCGTGGTGCATCTGATGAACCGCAAGCCGGCCGCGGCTTTGCAGGCGCTGAGGACCACCCGGCTCGCCGATCTGCCCGAGGAGCTCAGGGTCCAGCGTTATCTGCTCGAGGCCCGCGCGCTTGCCGATGCCGGGCGGCCGGACCAGGCGCTGGAACTGCTCGGCGACGTCAAGAGCCCGGAATCGGAAATGCTGCGCGCGGATATCCTGTGGTCGGCGCAGCGCTATCGCGAATCCGCCGAACAAAGCGAGAAATGGGTCTCGGCGCGGCGCGGCAGCGCGGCGCTCAGCGACGACGAGCGCCGCCACCTGCTGCGCGCGGCCATCGGTTATGCCCTGAGCGACGAGGGGCTCGGCCTCGACCGGCTGCGCGGCCGCTGGCGTGGCGTGATGGCGACGACGCCGGATGCCCGCGCCTTCGACGTGGTGACCGCGCCGATCGAGGCGCGCGGCGTCGAATATCGCGAAATCGCCCGGTCGATCGCCGACCGCGACACGCTCGACGCCTTCCTGCAGAACTACCGCGAGCGCTATCCCTCCGAAGCGCCCGGCCAGCAGCGCCGGCCGGCTACACCCGCATCGGGCTCCGCCGATGCCGCGCGGACGCCGCGCCAGGGGTAGGCGAGGGCAGGCCGAGCAGGGGTAAGCGGGACAGGGACCTCATTTCGTACCGGGCCACTCACGCCAAGCACCGACGTCACCCCCGGCCGAGGCGAAGCCGAGGGGAAGGGGGTCCAGAGGTTGCCGGGCTCCCCCTCGACACGGCGAAGCCACCAGCGCAAATGCAGCCGCCAGCAGAGTGAAGCGGCCCCTGGACCCCCTTCCCCTCGGCTTCGCCTCGGCCGGGGGTGACGTATTGTGGCTCCAGTCGCGACTCTGTTCGGGCTGCGCGTCGCGCGTGCATACGGACTTCCCCGTCAAGGCCAAGGAGCGGTCTTTGGGTGGCGTGGCAGCTCACCAGCGTCCGCGCACCACCCCCACCCCCACTGCCACGACGGCGAGCGGCACGAGCCATGACGCCCAGACGATGACCGCATAGCTGGTCTCGAAAGGCCAATCGGCGTGGCGTGCGAAAACCATGGCCGGCCGCAGCCAGATCGCCGCCGATGTGACCGCGGTCACGGCGAGCATAGCCCGGGCATGGGATTGAACCCTGCCGCGCCGGATCGCGACGTAACCGGATGACAGGAAACCGAGCCAGGCCAGCGCCTGGGCGACGAAGCCCGCCACGGCCCAGGGCGGGGCGACGCCGGCAAGCGCCACGGGCACGGCGGTCGCGCCGGCGATCAGGACGGCGATGGCGGCGCTGCGGCCGGCGGTCCGGTGCAGGTGTGGCCGGCGCCTGAGCAAGAGGGCCGTGGGCACCAGGACGAGGGCGGCGGCCGCGCTCGCCATGTGGAGAGGGAACAGGCCGGGGAGCCGGGCATCGACCGCCGCGAGTTCGTAGGGCAGTTCGAATTGGCCGAAAGCGGTCAGGACAGCGACGGCGGCAAGAGGTAGAACGAGGAGAGCGACCATGACCGCGAGGACGATCGTGCTGATTGCCACACGCGCCCGTGCGCACCCATCCCGCAGTCTGGCGTCCGGCGTTCCGGCCGGCAGGCTGATGGGCGGGGCTTCCGTCGTGCTCGGCGCTGTCGCGGTCGCTGCCATGCTGCAGCTTACCATTGGCCATGACAGGCCTGCCAGGGCCGCCGCCCGGATCGCGCCGGCGGCCCCGGAGGAGCTGGCCGGCCGCTGGTCGAGCGGCAAATATGGCGTCGTCCTGGACCTGAGCCGCTGTGGCGCGGGCTGGTGCGGGGTACGGGTCGAAGGCACGGCCTGTGGCGATCTCGCCATGCGGCTGGTGGCGGACCCGGCCGAGCGCGGGCAGGCACGCTTCACCGGCACATTCGACCGGCGGGCCGGCGCCGACCGGCACGCGGTCCAGGCTCACCTGTTCCGCGCGGAAGCCGGAGGCGGGCTCAGCCTGTCGCTGGTCGGCGAGCCCGGTGCGCGGCTGCAAATCATGCGCCGCACCTTTCCCTATCAGGACATGCTCAGCCGGATCGGTGACGCGCTGTGCCGGAGCGAGGCCGGAACGTCCTGACGATCGGATTGAGCGGTCGTCCCCATGATGCTGACAAGACGCGGGTTTCTTAGCGCCAAGGTTTGCCGCATGGCACAAGGAGGACGCGCGGGAGACCGACCCTCTCCCAGAGGGAGAGGGTGGCAGCGGCAGCTGCCGGGTGAGGGGCGTGAGCTCCCAGAATTGACGCGGCGCTCGTCGAGCAAGGAGCTCCGTCCGGAGGTGGACGACCCCTCACCCGGCGCCTGACGGCGCCACCCTCTCCCTTTGGGAGAGGGTCAATTCCTGCGCCCTTCTCGGCCGCCTAAGTTCCGAAACTCCTGACCAGGCTGCCGGCGACCAGGTTCCAGCCGTCGACCAGCACGAAGAAGATCAGCTTGAACGGCAGCGATACGGTCACCGGCGGCAACATCATCATGCCCATCGACATGAGCACCGAGGCGACGACGAGGTCGATGACCAGGAAGGGCACGAACAGGAGGAAGGCGATTTCGAAGGCGCGTCGGAGTTCGGAAATCATGAAGGAGGGCACCAGCACGCGGAACGACACCTCCTGCGGCGTCGCCGGCACCGGCTCGTTTGACAGTTCCTGGAACAGGGCCAGGTCCTTCTCGCGGACATGTTTGATCATGAACTCGCGAAACGGCGTGGAGCCGCGGTCGAAGGCCTGGCGGATGTCGATCTGATTGTCCATCAGCGGCTTCAGGCCGGTGTCGTAGCTCTGCTGGAACACCGGCGCCATGACGAAGCCGGTGAGGAACAGCGACAGGCCGACGATCACGGCATTGGGCGGCGCGGTCTGGGTGCCGATGGCAGTGCGCAGCAGCGACAGCACCACCGAGATGCGCACGAAGCTGGTCACCATGATCAGGATCGACGGTGCCACCGACAGCACGGTGATCAGCCCGATGAGCTGGATCACCCGCTCGTTGACGCCGGCGCCCTGGCCGAGATTGATCGATACGTCCTGGGCCTGGGCCGCCGTTGCGCCAAAGGCTGCCAAGCCCAGCGCTGCCAGGCCCAGCATCGCCATAGCCGGCGCGGCGAGGCCGGCGGCCGACCGGAACGCGCCGCCGCGGCGGGCCGTGCCCGAGGCCTGTCCTGTCGATATCGGCTGCATTGCTTCCCGCGCTGACGCGAATCGTTGGCGCGAGCTTAGCAGGTTGGGGCGGCCGGGCCTCGGGGCTCCGGTCACGCGGAGCCGGTTGTCCAGCTCAGTTTTTCGGTGACGCAGGGCCACGGCCGAGCAGGGCGGCCATTTCTTCTTCCAGGCTGTCGAACACCGATTTCTCCGAGGCCGTCAGGGCCTTCGGCGGCTCGGCGGTCGGTGCCTGCGGCGCGGCGGCGGCGGGCGTCGGGGCCGACGGCGTGCGGGCCGGAGGGGCGGGCGGCGTCGCGGCCGGCATGGTGGCCGTCGGCTTGGGTTCGGCAGGCCGCGGTTCGTTGGGCCTCTGGGTCATGACCGAGGTCGGTACGATCGGCTTGCGCAGCGCCGCTTCCAGGCGGGCGGCAATGTCGTCGGGCGGCGCGGCCGACGGCCGGGCCGGCGGAACCGGCGGGGCGGGCGGCGCCTTGACCTGCGGCGTCACGACCTGTGACGGCGGGGTCGGGGCCGGCGTTTCCGGCCTGGCGACATTCAGGGGCCGCGGCGGCGGCGAGGGCATTGCCGGCGTCGTGGGCGGCGGTGCTGGCGGCGTCACCGGCCGGGTTGTCTCGAGACGCTGGGGTTCGACGCGCGGCGGCGGCGCCGGGCGAACCGGTTCCGGCCGCACCGGTTCGGGCCGCACCGGCTCGACGCGGGCGGGTTCGATGCGGTTCGTCTCGATGCGATTCGGCTCGACCCGGGCGGGCTGGATCGCCGGCGGGGCAGGCGGCGGGGCCACCGGAGCCGGCGCGACCGGCTGGGCCACGGGCGCCTCGGCGCGCGGCTCCGGCCGCGGCTCGTATCGCGGTTCCGGACGAGGCTCGGGGCGGGGTTCGGGCCTGGCTTCGGCTCTCGGCTCCTGCCTTGGCGGCGTCGGATTGTCCAGATTGACCGGCCGCGGCGGTGGCGGCGGCAATTCCCCGGCGGCCTGGCGTGCGGCTTCGCGCATGGACAGCCGTGTCTGGGCCTCACCGGTCGCCGGCACGGCCGGCGGCGGCTCGGCGACCGCCGCGGCGGGAATGTCGCGCAGCGCGCTTGCCTGCACGGGCACGCCGCGCACGATATTGTTCTCGATCACCACATCGGTCGGGCCGCCGAGCAGGATCAGGTGCTCGACATTGTCACGCCGGATCAGCACCAGCTTTCGGCGCGCATCGACATCGGCATAGTCGAGCACGGCCAGGCGCGGCTGGCGGCCGCGGGCGGAAGCGCCGATGCCCAGGCCCCGGCCGCGCACCAGGCGGAACACCCAGGCGGTCAGCCCGATCAGGACGAGAACCACGGCGAAGGCGACAATGAAGGTCGCCGCGAGCGGCGCATTGGGACCTAGAAGATTGGATATGAAATTCATCAGAACCGATCCCATGCATGCCGGCAGCGGGCGCAATCAGGCCCGTTAAGTCTATGTTGAGGTTAACGAGCCCGGCAAGGCTTGCCGGGCGCGACCTCCCGGGATGGTTAATCCACGGTGACAAAAGTTAATAGCGCCTTTCGATTAACGTGTCGTTAACCACGTGGCCGGCATTCTTTGCCCATCGAAAGGCGAGGAGAATCCCGTGGCTGCCGCTGATATCCCGATCTTCTCCATGCTGCGCGATCGCATGCGATGGCACCAGGATCGCCAGAAGCTCCTCGCCGAAAACGTCGCCAATGCGGAGACGCCGGGCTATCGGGCGCGCGATCTGCGCTCGCCGAGCTTCGACGCGCTGGTCCAGGGCAATAGCCGGTCCGGCATCGGCACCAGCACCACGGATGCGCGCCACATTACCGGCTCGGTGCAGGGCGGAACGCAGTTCCAGGTCCGCCGCGATGCCGGCGTGGTCACCACGCCGGACGGCAACCGGGTCAATCTCGAAGACGAAATGCTCAAGGTCGCCCAGAACCAGATGGACTACCAGGCCGTGACCGGCCTCTACCAGCGCTCGCTCGGACTGATCCGGACGGCGATTGGCAAGCGTTAGGGAGAGCTGACCGATGTCCACGGATTTCCTCAGGTCGATCCGCATCGCCACCGGCGGCATGCGCGCCCAGGCCGGCCGCATGCGGGTGGTCTCGGAAAATATCGCCAACGCCAATTCGACCGCCGAGACCGCCGGCGGCGATCCCTACCGGCGCAAGGTGCCGACATTCCGCACGTCGTTCGATCGCGAATTGCAGGCCACCACCGTCCAGCTCGGCCCGGTCCGCCCGGTCCAGGGTGAGTTTCAGACTCGTTACGAGCCCAATCATCCCGCCGCGGATCCGCGCGGCTACGTGAAGGTTCCCAATGTCAATTCGCTGGTCGAGGCGATGGACATGCGCGAGGCCCAGCGCAGCTACGAGGCCAACCTCAACGTGATCACCTCAACGCGCCGCATGCTGCAGCGCACCATCGATCTTCTGAAGGCATGACCATGTCCACATCCTCGATCGCTGCCAGTGCCTATGCCAATGCCGCGCGGCTGTTCTCGCCCAACGCCGCCCAGCGCCCTGCCACGGGCGGCCAGGGCGGCCAGGGGGGCTTCGGCGCCATGCTGAACTCCGCCATGCAGCATCTCGACCAGACGACGCGCGCGACCGACCAGCGCGCGCAGCAAATGGCGGCCGGACGCGCCGACCTCATCGACGTGGTCACCGCGGTGTCGGAGACCGAGGTCGCCATCGAGGCGCTGGTCTCGGTGCGCGACAAGGTGGTGCAGGCCTATGACGAAATCATGCGAATGCAGATCTGAGCCTCATGGCTCTTGACGAGATGCTGGTCGCCGGCGCGGCGGCCAGCCGTCCTGCAGTGCATTCCGTCGCCTGGACCTGAACCGATACCGCCCGAGAGCGCGCAGACAGATGACCCCCGCTGATATTCTCGACGTCGCGCGCGACGGCATTCTCACCGTCATCCTGGTCTCGGCGCCGCTGATGATCGTCGGCCTGGTGGTCGGCGTTGCCGTCTCGCTGGTCCAGGCTCTGACCCAGATCCAGGAACAGACCCTGGTCTTCGTGCCGAAGATCATCGCCATCTTCGCCACCATGCTGCTGGTGCTGCCCTTCATGGGCGACCTGATGGCCGGTTGCATGACCCGGGTGATGGCGAAGGTGGTCACGGGCGGGTGAATCAGGTCTGATCCCGCGGACCAAAGGGGACCGGACCTGAGAGGAGGCTCACCCGATGACCTTCTCTTTCACGCCCGAATTCGCCGTGGTCTTCGTCCTGATGTTCGCGCGCGTCGGCACCATGATGACGCTGATGCCCGGCCTCGGCGAAAGGGCCATGCCGATGCGCGTGCGCCTCGGCGTCGCCGTGCTCCTGACCATGATCCTGTTTCCGCTGCACCGGCCGCTCTATGCGGTCGACCTGGCGCGGCCGGCCGGCATCGTGCTCGTCCTGTTCCAGGAGCTCGCCGTCGGTTTCACGCTCGGCATGGCCGGCCGCATCGCCGTTTCCGCATTGCAGACCGCCGGCGTCGTCATCGCCAACGCCATGGGCCTCGGCTTCGCCATGCAGGTCGATCCGACCCAGGGCCAGCAGGGCGCGGTGATCGGCACCTTCCTGAGCCTGCTCGGCGTGGCGATCGTCTTCGCCACCGACCTGCATCACCTGGTGATCGCCGCGATCTCGAGCAGTTTCAGCGTGCTCAGGCCGGGCGTGCTGCCGGGTTCGGGCGATGCGGCGCTGTTCCTGGTCGGCGTCATGTCCAAGGCCTTCATGGTGGGCATCCAGCTCTCCGCGCCGTTCCTGGTGTTCTCGCTGGTGTTCAATGTCGGCCTCGGCGTGCTGTCCAAGCTGATGCCGCAGATGCAGGTGTTCTTCGTCGGCATGCCGATCTCGATCGGCGTCGGCTTCCTGATCCTGCTGATGGTCGTCGGCGTCATGATGGTCCATTACACCGGCCATCTGGAGAGCCTGCTCAGCGAACTCGCCGTCAACAGGAGGTGAGCGGTGGCTGAGGGCGACGACGACAAGGACCAGAAAACACAGGATCCGACGCAGAAGAAGCTCGACGACGCCTTGCAGAAGGGCGACGTCGCCAAGAGCCAGGACCTGGTCTCCTGGTTCATGCTGTTCGCCGCGACCCTGCTGATCGCCGTCACCGCCGTCGGTTCGGCCGGCAGCCTGACCGCGCCCCTGAAGAACCTGATGGCCAATGCCGATCTCGTCTCGGTCGACCGGGCCGGGCTGATGGGCCTGTTCGTCACCCTGGGCCTGGCGATCGCCGCGGCCATCGGCCTGCCGCTGCTCGGCCTGTTCCTCACCGGGATCGCCGGCAACATGATCCAGCACCGGCTGGTGCTGTCGGGCGAGAGCCTGAAGCCGAAATTCTCCAAGATTTCGCCGATGGCCGGCTTCAAGCGCATTTTCGGCAAGGAGGCCTTCGTCAACTTCCTGAAGGGGCTCGCCAAGATCTCGATCGTCGGCACGGTGATGTTCGTCGTGGTCTGGCCGCAGCGTGAGGTGATCGATTCGCTGGTGCGCATGGATATCGAGGTGCTGCTGCCGCACTCGCTCACCATCATCCTGAGCCTGCTCTACGCGGTCGTAGCGATCCTCGCCGTGCTGGCAGCGGCCGATTACGTCTACCAGTACCGCAGCTGGTATCAGCGCCAGCGCATGACGTTCCAGGAGATGAAGGAAGAGTTCAAGCAGTCGGACGGCAATCCCGAAATCAAGGGCAAGCTCAGGCAGATCCGCCGCGAGCGTTCGCGCAAGCGCATGATGGCGAATGTGCCGAAGGCGACCGTCGTGATCACCAACCCGACCCACTTCGCCGTGGCGCTGCGCTATGAGACCGGCATGACCGCGCCGGTCTGCGTCGCCAAGGGCGCCGACCTGATCGCCCTGAAGATCCGCGAGCTGGCCACCGCCAACGACGTGCCGATCGTCGAGAACCAGCCGCTGGCACGCGCCCTCCACGCCACCGTCGAGATCGACAAGCCGATCCCCGAGGATCACTACAAGGCGGTGGCCGAGGTGATCGGCTACGTCATGCGCCTGAAGGGCGGCCTGCGGTAGGCGTGGAGATGCCGCGCCGGTGGGCGCCGCGCCGTCTATGCCTCCGGCGCGGCCGGGGCCGGCTTCAGCCAGCCCTTCGCCACGGCGTCGGCGAAGATCGCCTCCGCCGCGACCCAGAGCGCCGGCGCGCCCTGTTCGATCGGGCGCACGAGCCCTCGCAGCTGCGCTTCGTCGACGGCGAAATCGGTCCAGCTGCCGCCGCCGACGGCATGGTCGAGCAGGATCGGCTGGAACCGGTCGAGCGCCTTGGCGAAGCGGGCGTCCGGCGTTTCGATCGCCTCGAACTCGTCCCACAAGGCGCGAAATTCAGCGGCCTGCTCGGCCGGCAGCAGGCCGAACAGCCGGTTTGCGGCGACCTGCTCGCGTTCGGCCTGCGAGACGGCATTCGCTGCATCGAACAAAGGCGTGTCGCCGCTGTCGATCTCCACGATGTCGTGGACGATGAGCATGCGGATGACCCGGTCGATATCGACCGGGTCGATCGCATGGCCCTGCAGCACCAGGGCGCAGAGCGCGAGATGCCAGGAATGTTCGGCGGTGTTCTCGTGGCGCGAGCCGTCGGCGAGGCGATTGCCGCGCGTGACCGATTTCAGCCGGTCCGCCGCCATGATGAAGCGCAACTGCCCGACGAGCCGCGTGTCGAGCCCGGCGGCCCAGTCGGTCGATTTCATGCGGTCCATGGTGCGTGCCTGCCCGTTGTCGTCGGGCCTGTATAGGCCATATCGGACATGGGTTGCATGCCGATGGCAGCGGCCGCTACGGCTCGCTCCTCAGGCCCAGGCCGGGTCAATATTCGGCGTAGATCTCGATGATATTGCCTTCCGGATCGCGAAAGAACAGGGTGCGATGGCGCCAGTTCGGCAGGTCCGTCGGCGGCCGCAGAATGGGCACGCCCTTGGCGACCAGCTCGGCATGGCAGGCATCGACGGCCGGCGGGGCGACCCGAAAGGCCAGCTGGACCGCCGCCGACCCGGGCACGGCGGCGCCGTCGTCGCAGACGCTCCAGGGGCCGCGCGGCCGGAGCGACAGGAGGGCGGCGCCGACGCGAAAGCTGACCCAGTTGTCGAGATCGACCTCGATGGGAAATTGCATGATGTCGCGGTAGAACGCCCGCGTTTCTGCCATCTTGCCGCACAAGAGGACGGTGTAGTCGAGATTGCCTATGCCACCCAGGCCCACTGCGCATTCTCCTGTCTGTCCGGCTGCCGTCATCGCAGTCTAGACGGCGCCAGAGGGATTTGAAGCAGCGCTCCGAGAGAATGCGGTCCCGGGACGTTTCACCTCGTCTTGGCCGGGCTTGTCCCGGCCATCCACGACTTGTTCCGTTTGGAATGCGTGGATCCCCGGGACAAGCCCGGGCAAGACGATCGGCGGCGAACTGCCCGGATGGAGCGCGTTGCCATCCGCCATTGCGCCGCGCCATTCTGCCGGCCGACTCGCATTCAGTCACAGCAGCGGAAAAGGCCTCATCGTGTCGCAGCAGGGCGTCATCGGACTGATCGGCGGCATGAGCTGGGAAAGCTCGGCCGAATATTACCGCATCATCAACCAGCAAGTGCGCGAGCGGCTCGGCGGGCTCAGGTCGGCGCGCTGCCTGATGTGGTCCTTCGACTTCGGCGAGATCGAGGCCCTGCAGCATGCCGGGCGCTGGGATGACGCGACCGCGCTGATGATCGATGCCGCGCGGCGCCTGGAACGCGGCGGCGCGGACTTTTTCCTGATCTGCACCAACACCATGCATCGCATGGCGGATCAGGTTTCCGCCGCGGTCGGCATTCCGCTCATCCATATCGCCGATCCGACCGCCGAGCGCATCAAGGCCCGGGGGATCAAGCGTGTCGGCCTCCTTGGCACCGCCTTCACCATGGAGCAGGACTTCTACAAGGGCCGGCTCATCGACCGCTTCGGCCTGGACGTGCTGGTGCCCGAGGCCGGGGATCGCGCCGTGGTGCACCGGATCATCTATGAGGAACTGGTGCAGGGCCGGGTCGAGCCGGCGTCACGCGAAGCCTATCAGGCGGTGATCGGCCGGCTGGTCGCGCGCGGCGCCGAGGCCGTCATTCTCGGCTGCACCGAGATCATGCTGCTGGTGAAGCCGGAGGACAGCGCCGTGCCGCTGTTCGACACGACCGGCATTCATGCCGAGGCGGCGGTGGAGCGGGCGCTGGCGGGTGTCGGATAGGGCGACCGAGGCTTGGGCGAGGCCTCACCTGCGAGGTGAACCTTGTGGGGCGCCGGCGCGACAGAACTCCGGCCGGACCTGAAAGCGGCCAAGGAGATTTCGATGCTTCGCTTCATCCTGGCCGTTGGCCTCGGGCTGGTCTGTTCAGCCGCACAGGCCGAAACGCGACCGGATCCGGTCGCCAGGATCGTCGCGATCTATGACGGCTATCGCCATGCACAGCCGGGGCCCGACCTCGGCCCCATCTATGGCGACCGGCTGCAGGGGCTTCTGGATGCCGACCGCGCGGCGACGCCCGACGGCGAGGTGGGCACGATCGACTGGGACGTTTTCGTCGACGGCAATGATGTTGAGTTGGGTGCCGTCGCGGCCGTTCTCGTTTCGCTGGATGGCGACAACGCGGTGGTCCGCGCACGTTTCACCAATCACGGCCAGCCGAGCGATCTTTCCTTCGATCTGGTCTTCGAACATGGCGGCTGGCGTGTCGCGGATATCAAGACCGAGCGGCAGGGGGTGCCGTGGTCGATGGCCAAGGTGCTGGCCGACGCGCTGGCGGCGTTGCCGGCCGGGCGGCAGTGAGCGGCGGTGTAGCAAGTGCGGGAAAGCAGGAAAAGCGCAGCCAAATCAACCCTCTCCCAGAGGGAGAGGGTGGCAGCGTCAGCTGCCGGGTGAGGGGTCGTCCATCTCCGGAAGGAGCGGCATGCGCGACGAGCATCGGCACCAGCTCTGAGAGCTCACGCCCCTCACCCGGCGCCTGACGGCGCCACCCTCTCCCTTTGGGAGAGGGTTTTTCGGGCTCGCCAGCAGCCGCGGCAGGACATCGACACGGCGATGTGGCGGTCGGTCATGCCGAGGCGGCGGCACCACTTCTCAGAACTCACGCCCCTCACCCGGCGCCTGACGGCGCCACCCTCTCCCTCTGGGAGAGGGTTTTTTGCACTCACCAGCAGCCGCGGCGGGACGTCGATCCGGCCATGCGGCGGGCGATTTCGCGTTCGATGCCGTCGGTGAGGCGGCCGCCCGAGCGCATGACCAGGGTTTCGATCGCCCGCTCGGTATCGCCTTGGCTGGTCTGGGTGATCCGATCGATCAGCCGGGCCAGCCACTGGCCGACGCCCGCGAGCAGGCCGTGCGGGGGCAGGGCCGCGGTGTCGTCATGCGGGTCGAAGCTGGAATGGGTGACATAGGCCATGGTGTCGGCTCCGGATTGGCTCGCTCGCCCATCACCCGGAACAGGCCGGGGCAGGGCTCTCGACGACGCCATCATTGACGCCTGGGGAGCGTCGTGACAAAGGATGAGATCTCAGCCGATAGTTGAGGTAATCTCATGCATGGGCCGATGCCGCCGCTCAATGCACTGCGCGCTTTCGAGGCCGCGGCCAGGCATCTCAGCCTGACCAAGGCGGCTCAGGAGCTGCATGTCACGGCCGGTGCTCTGAGCCACCAGATCCGCGGCCTGGAAGAGCTGCTCGGCCTGAAACTGTTCGAGCGGCGGGTGCGGGCGATCGCGCTGACGCGCGCGGGAAAGCAGCTCTATCCGGGACTTCAGACCGGCTTCAACCAGATCCGCGAGGCCGTGGCGGGCCTGGAAACGCCAGGTGACGAGCGGGTGCTGGTGGTCAGCACGCCGACCGGCTTCGCCGCCAAATGGCTGGCGCCGCGGCTGCACCGCTTCGCCGCCGCCCATCCCGACATCGACGTGCGGGTTTCCTCATCCATGGCGCTTGCCGATTTCCGTACCGACGGCGTCGATGTCGCCATTCGCATGCTGCGCACCGGAGCGCCCCCGGATGCGGAACTCTCGGCCGAAAGACTGGTCGACCTCAATTTCGTGCCGGTGTGCAGCCCGAAATTCATGGCGGCCCACGGCCCCTTCGCGACGCCGGCGGCGCTCGGCGGCCTGCCCTTGATCCATGACGATTATCGCCTGGGGCTGCCGGGCTGGGCCGAATGGTTCGCGGCGGCCGGCGTCACCGGCGTCGATGTCGAGCGTGGTCTGCGCTTCAGCAGTCCCGACCACGCGCTCGACGTCACCATCGAAGGCGGTGGCCTGTTCCTGGCGCATGACGTGCTGGCCTATGACGAGCTGCGCACCGGGCGCCTGGTGATCGCCTATGGCCTCATGCTGCGCACCGGGCGGGCCTATCATTTCGTCTGCCCCCGCCGGAAACAGAACCTGCCCAATGTGCAGGCCTTCCGCGCCTGGATCAGCCAGGAGGTCGCGGCGGTCGACTGGTGCCGGTCTGGGGGAGCCGGTTCGCTTTGAGCGCGACTATCCCTCCCTTGCGATACACTCCTCCAGCATCGCCCGGGTCGCATCCATGTCGAGCTTGCCGTTCTCGGCGATCAGCACCAGCCTGACCGGCGCCGCATCGGTGTGGCCCGCGGGCGCGGGGCCGAGCGTGGCGCGTTCGCCGACCAGCTGGAACAGCATGGGCCGGCCGGCCTGCTCGCGAAACGCCACGAAACCCTTGGCGCGCACCAGCTTGGGGCTGAGCTTGCCGATCACCGCCTGGAAGCGGGCAAGCGACAGCGGCGCCTCGGCCGTCCAGCTCATGGTCTCGAAGCGCGGCGTCGAGAAACCGTGGGCGCGGGTGCCCGTGCCGGGCGCGCGCGGCGCATGCGGCTCGGCGCCGAAGGCGAGTTCCGGAGCGATCCGGCCCTCGGTCACGTCGAAGATCATCCGTTCCGGCCGGAGCGGCGCCAGCAAGGCGCGGGCGCGGGCGAGTTCGTCCGGGTTCACCAGGTCGGCCTTGTTGAGCACGATGATATCGGCCGCCGCGATCTGCGACCGGCAGAGCGCATCGTCGAGCATGGCGGGATCGTCGGTCAGCGCGCGGGCATCGGCGAGCGCGATGACGGCCTCCAGCGCCGCCTCGCGCCAGATCACGGGGTCGAGCAGGTTCTGGACGATCTCGGCCGGATCCGACACGCCGCTGGTCTCGATGACGATGCCGTCGGGCGGCGGGTCGCGGCGCAGCAGGCGGCTCAGCGTACGCAGCAGGTCGCCCTGCAGCGAGCAGCAGATGCAGCCATTGGCGAGGCTGACCACGCCGTCGGCGGCGCCGGCGACCAGCTCGGCATCGATATTGATCGCGCCGAAATCATTGACCACGGCCGCCAGGCGCCGCCCGTCGGCCGAGGTCAGCAAATGGTTGATCAGCGTCGTCTTGCCGGCGCCGAGAAAGCCGGTGACGAGCAGGACCGGAACGGCCATTCGCCCTAGCCCTTGGCCTTTTGCGGCCTGCGGATCGGCCGGCCGGGCCTTGCCGCGGTGATCAGTTCGCCGCCTGATATCACCGGCTCGCCATTGACCAGCACGTGGCGCATGCCTTCGGCGGCCTGGTTCATCTGCTTGAAGGTCGCCTTGTCGGTCAGGCTGGCATAGTCGAACACCACGATATCGGCATCGGCGCCGACCTGCAGGCGGCCCTTGGTCCGCAGGGCCGGCGTGCTCTCCTCCAGGATGCGCGCGGGAATGAGCGTGCATTTGGCGAGACCGTCGATCAGCGACAGTGCCTGCCGCTCGCGCACCCATTGGCGCAGGAAGCGGGTGAAGGTGCCGGACGAGCGCGGATGCGACGAGGCATTGGCCGGCAGCGGCCAGGCGTCGCCGTCATAGAACGAGCCGTCAGCGAGCGACCAGGGCATGGCGTCGGAGGCGATGGCGCCGCCGGGATAGAGGATCGAGACGTCGAGCAGGTCGCGGTGGCGCTGGTTGGCCTCGACATCGAGGAAATGCCAGAGCACCAGCGAACCGGGATCCTGGGCTTGCGCCGCCAGCATCTCCTCGCGGTTGGTGAAGCTGCGGCCGGTATCGACCATCTCGACCGCGCCATAGCCGCTGCCGGTGCGCTCGGGAAAGGCCGGATCGGCGAAGAAGGCGGCGCCCAGCACGGTCGAGCCGGTGCCATAGGGATAGGCTTCCACCGTCACCTTCAGGCCCTGGTCCTGGGCCTTTTTGACCAGTTTGGCGGCGCGTTCCACGTCCTGCAGGCTGGTGCTGTTGAAGTGGCAGATATGCATATGGGCGCCGGTCGAGCCGGCATAACCGATGAGCCGCGTATAGGCCTCGATCGAACTCCTCGGATCGACATTCGAGGCATAGGCGACATGGGTATAGGTGGGCACGTCGTAGCGGGCGGCGAGGCTCGCCACCTCGGACAGCTCCTTGACGCCGGCGCCCGGCGCATAGGCGTTGAGAATGCCGATACCGATGCCGCCCTCGTCGAGCCCCTCGGCGAGGCGGGCGATGATCTCGTCGATCTCGGCCGGGCTCGCGACATTGTCGACCCAGCGTTTGTCATGCGAGCTCCGCCCCATGAAGCCGAGCTCCGGCTCCGGCTCGGTGCCGATCATCGCGGCGATGCGGGCGAAAACCCAGTTGGCGGCGGTGCCGTAATTCAGCACGCGGCCCTTGCCGGCTTGGTTGTCGTACCAGGCGCTGACCGGCAGCGTGCCGGCCTCCAGCTCCAGCGAGGTGGTCACCCCGTCAAAGGCCTGCATGCGGTCGGCGGCGACCGACTGGCCATGGGCGTGCAGGTCGATGAAGCCCGGCGCCACCACCAGCCCGCGCGCATCGATGCTGCGCGCCGCCCCCGGTTCCACCGTGCCGATGGCGACGATGCGCCCATCGCGAATGGCGACATCGCCGACGCCGTCGCGCCCGGTCTCGGGGTCGACCAGCCGGCCGCCACGGATCACCAGGTCATAGGGGCCGGATTGGTTCGGCTGGACGGAAGACATTGTCGTCTCGGTCATCGGAAAATCGCTCCGGAGGGGGAGGGGACGGCGACGCGCGCGCCGCCAGCGGGCGCAACCCTAGGGGAAGGCGGCGCGCGATGTCGAGGAGGGGAGCGGGGGGCAGTGTCGCGGAGGGTGCAGGGGTGGGGGAGGCGGGCAGAGCACAGAGCGGTGAGCAAAAACCAAGATAGCGTCGTTTTCGCTCCTTGAAGTTGTTTTATGCCGAAGTGTGGTGTGATGAATTGCCTGATTTGTTGGCCGATCTATCCGCATTTCGATTGAGAGTACGGATTTAGTAAAGGCCGCCGGTCCCCCGGCTCAGATTTCGATCGCGTTCTGTATTGGGTCGCGGTTGCTGTCGCGGGGTAGCTGGCCTTTCTTGCGATCTTGGCGTCGCGCGTGGCTGGGTTGGTGGTGGCGTCGTCGTTGGGCGGATGTCGAGCGGCATTCCCGGTTCCGTGACTTGGCCGGGGGGCGTTCCCGATGCCGGCCCGATGTCGATCGGAGGTGGCAATTGTGGCAAGGGTAGCGGTTGACCGGTCGTCGGCGAGGGGGGCGACGGCCGACAAGCGGCATGGGCAGCTACGACATCGGCGGATGGAGGGATGCGAAAGCCCGTCGTCGGCCCGTCCGGTCCAAGACCAAGGAAAACCTCGATCCATGGGCGCGATATCCGGCTGAGCTCGATAACGCGGCCAATCAACGCATCGGCTACGGACGCCTCTTCCTGTCTCTCCATGATAAAAAGTGGCGGCGCCGCCGGGGTTGTGCGGACAGTCACGGCGAGGTTGGCGCTGCCAAGTCGCCTTATCGCTCGAACCGTAAAGCGGTTCGTGGCGCCACAGGAGAAGGCGAGCCCCTCGACCGTCGAGTGAAGCACATCGCGAACGATAAATTCCTTCCGCCCGTCAGCGGTCGTTCCTGTAGACCACAGAGGCGGAGTTACGTCGGCCGGTTGGCGCACGGCCGATGGTGGGGAGACAACTGCTGTATCTTGTCTCCAGCCATCTACATGTCTGTTGGTGTTTTGGACCCAAGGTTCTTTGGTGACATTTAGGAAAATCAGAAAACCGATAAGGACCGCGAGCGCTCCGAAAATCTTGGCGCTCTTTGGGATTGCAGTCTCAACTGCCAACACATTGGCTTCGGCTTGCTTGAACTGCCTCCAGATCTCTAGAGTCGCATTCCCGGGCGACGTCCGCAAGGATTTCGCTGTCGCCACGGATTGCTGAAGGGTTGCAATGCCGAGATTGATGCGGCGCTCGAGATCGCTGCTTTTTTGGGTGAACTGGGCGGTGACGGCAGCAATATCCTGCTGACTCACGGGAGCCGCGGCATTGAATACGAACTTGCGCTCGATTGAGCGCCGCCAAGCGACGAGGTCGAAGGCGAGCGATGCGCAACCCGGGACCTGTCGCACTGCATATTCGGTCACGTCGAGCGCCGACTCGATACCGTAGGACTCAAGCCGCTTCTTTCGCGTAGGACCAAGCCCTTTGACCCGTGCGGGTGCAATCAAATGGCCCTCGAGATAGCGCGCCAATTGCAGATCCCGGCGCTTCCGGTCGAGCTCATTGAGAGCACTTTGCTGTTCGACTGGGATTCGCTTGATCTGTTCGACAAGAGTCAACGTGTCAGCTCGAACTTTATAAAAGAGAGAATTACCGGCGGTGGCTGTCCACTGACTGACGGTATCGGCCCACTTCCTGTTCGCCTCACTCCGTCGAGATATGAACGGGCGCTTCTGTTGAAAACCTGAGTGAACAAGCCATCCCAATCCTCCCAGGAGACACGCTCCGACGAAAATCTGGCCGCCGAAGAAGCACCCAACGCTGGCAAAACCAGAGAGTGTAGCAAAGGTGAACTTACTACGGATATTGCCTCGTGCCGCGTTCGCATCTAACGATGATTCGGGAGGCAAGATATTCGGCATGAGAGACGACAAGTCTGGGGCCGGCCCTGGATCGGATACTCCGTTTATTCTGGCTATCAGTTGACCGACATTCAGAGCCTGCTGGCTCGCCGAAGGAAGAGAAGAGGTCGGGAGGAATGCGTGGAAACCTGGAGTCGTGCGCTCCATGCGACACCAGGGGCAATCTGCCGCCATTTTGAAGTAATGGTGCGCGGAGTTGGTGCTACACCTGACGAGCTCTTGCTCTGCAGAGTTGAGGGCTCGGACCCATTCTACTGCCGTTGGACGGGGAGATGTTACGCCGCCAGGACCGAATGCTCGTTCGAAGTAGTCAGATATTCCGAGCGGGACGTCTCGCAACGTCGGCACGTTGGGTGGTGGTTCCATGCGCGTTTCGGAGCGACGCGCCGAATAGGCGAAGCGAAACGTTTTGATTGCTGGGCCGAGTTCAGGCGGATTTTCCTGTGTGGTTGGACGACCCATGAAAGGATGACGTCCCATGAAGAGAATATAGAAGATCAGGACGGCCACGCCGAAGGCGTCATGATTAGCTGCCCGAATGACCTTATCGAGTGATTGGCCTTGCAGCTCAGGTGGGGTGAACTCGGGAACCCCGACTTTGCAAGGGTAAAGCTTGCCCGCGGCTTGCACTTGAAATGAATCGCTGTCGATCAGCGTCACGGTGGCGTCGTCAGCGACAAGGATGCCCGAGTGATTGATGTCGCCTATGACACAGCCGGTCTCGTGAACTTTGGCGATTGCGTTTGCGATATTGAGTGCGACACGGACCAGAAATGGGAAGGTTGCACTAGGAAAATGGGACTTTCGACTGGTCGGGCTATAGGCTTCGTGGATCGGTCGACGGCCTCCGACGCGCGCCATCGTGAAGCCAAGAAAGTCGCCGTGCTCGCCCATAAGAGGGTCGATTGGAAAGGCGACCTCCTTGATGCGCGCATGCCAACCGCTCGAGGCCATCGCCATGATTTTTTCGCGACGATCGACCGCGTGTTGCGCATGATAGAGCTTCGCGGCTAATTCGTTCGCGCCATCGACGGCGAAAACGACGCCTTCGCCGCCTTTGCCGAGCTCTCGGCCCAACCCCAAAGTGCGGCCGGCAACTGTCTTGACTATCCGAGAGTGTTTCACGGTCTAGGACGTTCGGCGCGCGAGGATCAATGTCTTGTCGTCATCGGTCCGATCGGTGAGCGCGGCGCTATCCAGGAACGAGCGAAGTTGGCGCGACAGCGATCGATCGCGGCCTCCCGCCGTTACGGTGCGCAATGGTCCAAACATCGTTTCGAAGAACGGGCCGAATGCCGTCTGCGTATCGAACTGTAGGACGAGGCGCTCGATGCCGTCGGTGAAGACCGCGAGTTCTTCCACCTCGCCGTCAATATGGCTCATCCTGATGTTGGGTTCGGGGTCATCGGTTACGAAGTAGGTGGTCGAAGCGTATTCGCCGTTAGCTGGCCAGCTCGCGACTTGCCAGCTGGGACTACCCCGGAGACGGAACACACATGAACCATCGCCAACGTGGACAATGGAGGCCCAAGTGGGGCCGATAATGGTCCCAACCAATGTAGCTGCGTAGTCGCGCAGCGGCGCTTCGGTTCTAGACGCGGCGGCTCCGATCCGATCGCGAATGTCGTCGACAAGCTCGTCGGCGTTGGAACGCGAAAACGGCTCTCCCGGCCAATTGAGAAGATGCCTCTCGGCAAACTTGCTGAACACCCTGGCCACGATGAACGATCCGTAGCGCGACATGACCGCGCTGCCGGCGCCGTCAGAAACAACCGCCGACAGCGTTGAATTGCGTCCGATCCGAACTTCACGGCAAGCACCGAAGTCCTCGCAGGCCGTCCCAGACCGGATATGGCTCGTCCCGGTTGATCGGGCGCTGACCCAGCTCCAGTTCTTGTGGCTCATCCGGCGGTAGCCCAACCTGAAGGAGCGGTGGGGTTTTCGAGCGGAACCGTGTCGGCGGGATTTGATTTTGAGACGGACGAAAGCGACGCGGATAGCCACTGGAAGAGCTCGCGAAACTGTAGCCCTTTCAGCTTCAACGGTTCCCGGACTGACAGTTCTTTGAGCTTGTCGAAGTTCGCTCCTTCGACACCGACAGCATAAAACATGAACGACTTGCCGCTCTCGCCTTCGCGGACGAGTTGAGTTGCACGAACGATTGAGTCGGTCGGGCCACCGTCTGTGATCAAGAAGACCCACGGACGATAGTAGGTTATTCCGTTGCTCCGATAGACTTGCTTGCGCGCTTTAAGGAGGTCGAGACCTTGCTCAATTGCCGTCCCCATCGGGGTGTCGCCGGCGACCGACAATGTCGGCGCATGGAAATGCTGAATGCCGATAAAGTCGTTCTCGATACGGACCGGCCCAAAGGTGACGATGCCGACTTCAACACGTTTCGCCGCTAGCGTGTCGGCGAACAACGTGTCCCGGAAAACCTGAAGTCCCTGGTTGAGTTCAGCGATGGGCTGCCCGGACATTGATCCAGAATTATCGAGAAGCAACAGCACGGGACAGCGATTTTCGGGGTTTTCAGCGAACACGGCGTCGCCAAACGGTCTTTGCTCGAATGAATTCTCGCTCATACATCTCACTCCAGGCAAACTGACAATAACATGTCGAACATTAGGATTATGGTGCCCAAGGGTAATGGGCAATAGTCGTTTCAGTTCGATTCACATCGTAGTCGCGCCAGACTAACGCGGCGATGGCGTGAAACCGGACGCAAGTATTTCACTTCTGAAGGACGTGAATTTGAAGGGCGACGAGTTAGTAAAGCGGCGTGCTGCCTGGGCGAGAGCCCGCGAGAAGCTGCTCAGCTCATCAGACGCTTTTGAGTCGCCGCTGCTCCGTCCTCAACGTCCCCGCCGTCTCCCCCCACAGTCAGTCCGAGAGGGTGCGCACCAACGGCTTGCGGCCGGCGGTGGGGCGAGCACCACGGCGAAGGTGAGGCCGGGCGGAGAGGGGCCCTGGATGCGACCCTAGGCGCCGCTCTTCATATCAGAGGCAACCAGTGCTTCGTTGCCGGACTGTAGGCTCTAGCCGCGATCGAACACCTGATGCGCCAGATGGTCCTCACCGAACCAGTCGATGCGGACGGCATGTTCGGGGCCAGCGCTAGCGGCGGCGAACTAAACGGCCCAGGCGGGGCCTGCGAGCGCCGAGTTCTTCAATTGATAGCCCCTCAACTGGCTGTGCTCAAAGGCGGCCATGGTGAGCGCCACGCCGCCGAGCTAGTCCGAACCCCTCGATCCAAGCCCCCCCGCTGCGAAACACCCGGGCGAGATTTTCCCGCCCGGGCGGGGCTGTCGCGGCGCGAGCCCTCACCGCGCCTGCATCGGCTGCCAGCCGTTCGGCGTGTACATGTAATACTGCCCCCGATTGTCCATGACGAAGGCATTGCCGGTGTTCGGGTCGCGCTGGATCTGGCCCGGCTGGGTATGGGGCAGGACGTAGCTCTGGCCGTTCGGGCCGATATAGGTCGAGTTGCCGCGCAGGAGATTGCCGACCTCGGCATTGTTGCGCTGATAGCTGTCCTGATAGCCCCGCTGGGCCTGGCCGCGGGCGGCCTCGGCCTCGCGCAGCCCTTGCAGGCGTTGCTGCTCGGCGGCCTGGTTGCGGGCTTCGTTCTCGCGGTAGCGGGCGGTGCCCTCGCGGCTGAAGCGGCCGGTGGCGGCATATTGATAGGCGAATTGCTGCGGCGTCATCTGGCCGCCCTGCATGCGGTGCTGCTGGTAAAGCGCCTGGAACTGCGGATCCTGCATCACCTGGGCGATGATGCCCTGGGTGTTCTGCTGCATGCGCGCGTTCAGCTCCTGCTGCTGGCGCATCGACTGGTTGAGCATGCCCTGGTAATCTGGGCCGATATCATAGCCGCGATAATAGGTCTGGGCGGCGGCCGGTGCGGCCTGGGCCGCAAGCGCCGCGGCAAGGGCAAGGCCGGCGAGGGCGGAGTGAAGGCGATTGCAAGCCATGTCTGAACTCCTCGTTGGGGGACCGGCTGCACTGGGCGCCGCTGAGGAGGACGTTAGCCACGCCACGATGCGCGCGGCAGTGTCGCGGCTTGCGGGGCGTTGCGGGGGCTTGGGCGCCATCGACGGGCGCCTGTTCGGGCCGCGGCGCTGAACAAGCTGATAGCGGCAATCATCGAGTGGAATGGTCGGGGAAGGCGGGTGCGGCGTCAAGACGCCGATGCCGCAATTGGCTGTGATGGACGGCATGGCCGGCCAAGGGAAACAGCCCGGTTCGGGCGGAAAACCCGCCTGCGCCCTTGCCAGTTCGTTCGGGAACCTGCACCACTACCGATCAGATCAGGGGCTTGCCCGGATTCTCTCTCTTGGCTCCCAGAACGGCACGTTAAGCCATGGCTATCGCCGAAAAAAGTGCTCGCCCGAAGGCGGGCACATCGCAGAAACCCCCGGTGCCGCGCGCCGTCGATCGCGCCGACCGGTCGGGCTCGACGACCATGGTGCTCGCGGTCGCCCTGGTGCTGGTCGGCGCCGCGCTGTTCTTCCTGACCATCGGCCGCGACAACGCCTATCCCTATGTCATCGGGCTGTTGGCGATCCTGTCGGTCGTGGGCGTGTTCTCGCTGTTCGCCTATGCCGCCGGCATCCTGCGCTTCGCAACCGAAGAAAGCCGCAACGATTTCACCAAGGCCATGGTCGACAGCACGCCGGATGCGGCTGTCGTGACCGAGCCGGCCGGGCGGGTGCTCTATGCCAATCCGAGCTATCTGGAGCTGACCGGGGCCAGCGGCGAAAGCGACGTGCGCGGCGTCGAGCGGGCCTTTTCCAATGCGCCCGAGGTGTCGGAGGCGATCTACCGCCTGTCGCAGGCGGCGCGTGAAGGCCGCCGCCACCAGGAGGAGGTGCGCCAGCCGGACGGCGCGGGGGCACGCTGGTTCCGCCTGCGCGTGCGGCCGCTGGTGCGCGACGGGCTGCCGGCGCCGCGCGGCATGAACAAGGCCACGGTCTGGACGGTGGAGGATATCAGCCGCGACCGGCAGAATGCCGAAAGCGCCTTCGAGACCCTGCAGAAGGCCATCGACTTCCTCGATCACGCGCCGGCCGGCTTCTTCTCCATGGAGCCGAACGGCGAGATCGCTTATATGAACGCGACGCTCGCCGGCTGGCTCGACCACGACCTGGCCGAGGTCGGCCCGGGCGGGCTGGCGCTCGCCGACATCCTGGCGGCCGATGGCGCGGCGCTGCTGCGCACGGTGACGCCGGCGCCCGGCGAGGTGCGCACCGCCACTTTCGATCTCGACCTGAAGAAGCGCGGCGGCGAAGCCTTGCCGGTGCGCCTCTTGCACAAGGTCGCCTTTGCCGGCGACGGCACGGCCGGCTCGTCGCGCACGCTGGTCATCCATCGCGGCCGCGGCAGCGATACTGGCGACAGCCTGCGGGCGGCCGAGGTGCGCTTCGCCCGCTTCTTCAACAATTCGCCCTTGGGCATCTCGACCGTCGACAAGGCGGGCCATGTCGGCCGGTCCAACCCGATCTTCGCCAGGCTCTCGGCCGAATTGCTGCCGGCGGGCGAGATCGGCCCGCGCTCGATCCTGTCGCTGGTCAAGGACAGTTCCAGGCCCGGGCTGTCGCAAGCGATCGGCGAGGCCGCCGAGGGCCGCGGCGACCTGGTGCCGGTCGACGGCGCCCTGCAGGGCGACGCCAATCGCTTCGCCCGCTTCTTCGTCGCGCCGGTGGACGATCCCGACCAGCCGGGCGAGGCGGCGATCGTCTATGCGGTGGAGACCACCGAGCTCCGGCAATTGCAGGAGCAGTTCGCCCAGTCGCAGAAAATGAACGCGGTCGGCCAGCTCGCTGGCGGCGTGGCGCATGATTTCAACAATGTGCTGCAGGCGATCATCGGCCATGCCGACCTGCTGCTGATGAACCACAAGCCGGCCGACCCGTCGTTCAACGACATCACCCAGATCAAGCAGAACGCCAACCGGGCGGCGAGCCTGGTGCGCCAGCTGCTGGCCTTCTCGCGCAAGCAGACGCTCAGGCCCCAGGTGATCCAGCTCGGCGACGTGCTGTCGGACCTGTCCATGCTGCTGCGCCGGTCGCTCGGCGAGCGGGTCGGTCTCGACATGGTCCATGGCCGCGACCTCTGGCCGATCCGCGCCGACGTGACCCAACTTGAGCAGGTGATCCTCAATCTCGCGGTCAATGCCCGTGACGCCATGCCGGACGGCGGCAAGCTGACCATCAAGACGCTGAACGTGGCGGCCGCCGATATCCGGCGCTACGACAGCAAGGACCATCCGGTGGAAGTGCCGGCGACCGATTGCGTGCTCATCGAAGTGAGCGATACCGGCACCGGCATTCCCGACGAGGTAGTCCAGAAGATCTTCGATCCGTTCTTCTCGACCAAGGAGGTCGGCAAGGGCACCGGGCTCGGCCTGTCCACCGTCTATGGCATCGTCAAGCAGTCCGGCGGCTATATCTTCGTCGATACCGCGGTCGGCAAGGGCACGACGTTCCGGATCTTCCTGCCGCGCCATGTCGAGGAAGCCGAGGAAGCGCGCCCGGCCGTGCCGGCGCCGCCGGCGGCCCTGCTGGTCTCCGGCAAGATCGAGGCTCCGGCCGTCGAGGTGACGCCGGCGCCCGCGCCGCCGAAGCCGCCCCAGCCGGCGCGCGACGATACCGGCGCCGGCACCATCCTGCTGGTCGAGGACGAGGACGCGGTCAGGGCCTTCGCCTCACGCGCGCTCGCCTCGCGCGGCTATACGGTGCTTGAGGCGGCCTCCGGCGTCGAGGCGCTGGAGGTGATGGAAGAGGCCGGCGGCGCGGTCGACCTCGTGGTCTCCGACGTGGTCATGCC
This sequence comes from Hyphomicrobiales bacterium, assembly GCA_017304475.1. Taxonomy (GTDB): domain Bacteria; phylum Pseudomonadota; class Alphaproteobacteria; order Rhizobiales; family Phreatobacteraceae; genus Phreatobacter. Next base: position 93,602 of record JAFKKV010000034.1, read on the forward strand.
GGAAATGAACGGGCCGACCTTGCTGGTCGAGCTGCGCAAGACCAATCCCGACCTCAAGGTGATCTTCGTCTCGGGTTATGCCGAGGACGCCTTCAAGAAGGACCTGCCCGAAGGCTCGCATTTCGCCTTCCTGCCAAAACCGTTCTCGCTCAAGCAGTTGATCGAGGCGGTGAAGGAACAGATCAAGAAGGCCTGAGGGGCAGGGCGTCGGAGTATTGGCTCGGTTTGCCGCCCTTCGAGGCTCGCGCGTGGACCACGACGTCACCCCCGGCGAGCGAAGCGAGGGAAGGGGGTCCAGGACCGCCTCATCCGCGCTCGCAGAGCATCGTTGAAGCGGTCTCGCCGTGTCGAGCAAGACGCCCTGCAACCCCTGGACCCCCTTCCCTCGCTTCGCTCGCCGGGGGTGACGTAGTGGTCCGCGCGTTGAAGCTGGCCAGGGCGCTGGATCCGTCGTTTCGCGCGGGTCATCCCGTGGCGAATGGCACCCTACTGGCAATTCCGCGCGATGATCACGCGCCAGTCGGCGATCGAGCCGACCATCTGGCCGACATTCTCGCTTCTGGTGCGGCCGGTGCTGCAGCGCTCGAACACCGAGGCGGCTTGGGTCATGGCGCGCAGGTGATCGCGGAACGCGGTGCAGCGCTGGGGCATCGGAAGGTTGCGGGTTTCCTCGAGCCGGACCAGGGCATGGCGGAGCCTTGTGTCGGTGGCCGAGAGGTCGCGGGCGCAAAAGGCCTCGGAGGGCGAGGCAGCGACGAAGGCCGGGGCGACCGCCGTCAGGGCGAGCGCGACGGCGATGCGGGCAACGGCCTTAGGCTGCATGATGCTGAGATTTACCGGCAGCTCGACGAGACCACGCCGCGCCATTCGGCGGCGTTCTGGCGGATGAGGTTGACCTTGGTGGCGCGCTCATGGCCGGTGGTGCAACGGTCGGCGACGGTCACGGCGCGCGAAAGGGCGGCGAGGTGATCGCGCAGCGCCGTGCATTGCAGGCCCATCTCGGCCTCTTCCAGCGCCTCGAATTTGGCGAGCGTGGCATTGGTCTCGGCGTCCGCCGCGGCGAGTTCCTCGGCGCAGGGACGCACGATCTGCGGCACCGTCTGCAAGGACACGGTCTGCGGTAAGGTGCGGGGGATGTCGACCTGGCGGGGCGCGGCGGGTGCGGCGATCTGCGCGGTCGGGGTCGCCTGCATCATCGTGCGACCCGGCGCCGCCGAGGGGGGCAGGGCTGCGAGCTGCAAGGTCCGCGGCGAAGCGGTCTGGCCTTGGGCCGCGGCCGGCCAGGCGGTCAGGATCATCGCCAGGAAGGCGACGATGGTTGCCAGAACCAGTGAGCTCGCGATCAGCGCCAGGGTCTGGGCGTCGGCGGAGGCGGGTTTGGCTGCTGCAAAAACCTGGTTCGACCTGGGCATCGCGTGTCCCTCTGGCATGACGGCCACATTGGCCCGACGCCGTTTCGTGGGGATTGCGGGGCAGCCGAGGCTCTGTTTCCACCCGGTAACAGAGTGGCAACTGGGGCTCGGCTGCCGCCGCTGACGCACTTACCTCATATCAACGGCCCGGATGGTGCCCGGAGCCGGCCACGCAGGCGGGCCGTCGATATCTACGCATTCAGGTCGATAACGGTTCACCGGCCGACAAGTTCCAAGGCGGCCTCCGTATAACGCTTGCCGGCAATGGCTTCGGCCGGCATGGCCTCGGCGATGGCGTCGAGCACGGCCTGGTCGAGCGTGAGACTGGCGGCGGCGACATTCTGCGCGAGATGGGCGATGCGCCGCGCGCCGGGGATCGGCACGATGTCGTCGCCCTGGTGCAGGACCCAGGCGAGCGCGAGCTGCGCCGCGGTGACGCCGAGGCTGGCGGCGATCGCGCCGAGACGGTCGACGAGCGCGACATTGCGTTCGAGATTGCCGTCCTGGAAGCGCGGCAGACCACGGCGGAAGTCGTCCTCGCCCAGTGCCGTGCGATCGCGGATCGCGCCGGTCAACAGCCCCCGGCCGAGCGGACTATAGGGCACGAAGCCGATGCCGAGTTCGCGGCAGACCGGCAGGACCTCGTCTTCGGGATCGCGGGTCCACAAGGAATATTCGCTCTGCACGGCTGCGATCGGATGCACCGCATGGGCCCGCCGGATCGTGGCGGCACCGGCCTCCGACAGGCCGAGGGCGCGCACCTTGCCCTCGCGCACCAGCTCGGCCATGGCGCCGACCGTATCCTCGATCGGCACGCGGGGATCGACGCGGTGCTGGTAATAGAGGTCGATGACCTCGATGCCGAGCCGCTTCAGCGACGCCTCGGCGACCGCCTTGACGTGCTCGGGCCGGCTGTCGACGCCGACCATGCGGCTGTGGCCGGTTCCTTCGTCGGCGATCCTGAAGCCGAATTTGGTGGCGATCACCACCTGGTCGCGGACCGGGCGGAGCGCCTTGCCGACCAGCACCTCATTGTCGAAGGGCCCATAGACCTCGGCGGTGTCGAACAAGGTGACGCCGAGATCGACGGCGTGCCGCAGGGTTGCGATGGCATCCGCCTCGTCCTGTCCGCCATAGGCGTGGCTCATGCCCATGCAGCCGAGGCCGACCGGCGACACGACGAGTTCGGTTCCGAGCTTGCGCTTGATCATGATGGTTCGCTCCTGAAGCGGCCGGGATCGGCCAGGGAATGGGCGAAAGCTAGACAGTTGAGCTGTTCGGCATAATTGGCTTTGGAATGAATGGGCTGTTCGATATCATTCATGAATGGCCCGTACCGACCTGCCCGCGCTCACCGTCTTCGCCAGCGTCGCTGCCAACAGCAGTTTCCGCGGCGCGGCGACCCAGCTCGGCATCTCGCCCTCGGCGGTCAGCCACGCCGTGAGCGGGCTGGAGGCCGCGCTCGGCGTCCGGCTCCTGGCGCGCACCACCCGCAGCGTCGCGCTGACGGAAGCGGGCAGCAGGCTGATCGCCCGGATCGGCCCGGCGCTGGAGGAGATCGCGGCGGCCCTCGAGGACACGGCGGCCGCCGGTGGCCGGCCGGCCGGGCGGCTGCGATTGAGCGTGCCCTTGCAGGCGGCCGAACTGATGGTCGCGCCGCAGACCGGCCACTTCGCCGCGGCCTATCCGGACGTGACGCTGGAACTCGTCGTGCAAGATGGCTTCGTCGACCTGGTGGCCTCGGGTTTCGACGCCGGCATGAGGCTCGGCGAGAGCCTGGAACAGGACATGATCGCGATCCGGATCGGGCCCGACATGCGCATGGCCGCGGTGGCGACGCCGGACTATTTTCAGCGCTTTCCGCCGCCGCTGCATCCAAGCGATCTTCGCCGGCACGTCTGCATCGGCCGCCGCTTCACCGGCGGCGGGCTCTATCGCTGGGAGTTCGAGAAGGACGGCGAGGCGCTGGAGATCGCGGTGGACGGCCGTCTGGTGTTCAACGAGGGCCGGCTGATCACTGCCGCCGCGCTCGCCGGCGCGGGCCTTGCCTATGTCATGGAGGCGATGGTCGCCGACGAGATCGCCTCGGGCAAGCTCACGCGCGTGCTGGGCGACTGGTGCCCGCCATTTCCAGGTTTTTTTCTGTATTACCCGTCACGACGGCAGATGCGCCCGGCGCTCAGGGCGTTCATCGATTTCTTCACCGGGGCGAATGGGGAGTAGGGAATGGCGAATGGGGAGGAGGGGCCTCGCGACCAACCCTCTCCCATAGGGAGAGGGTGGCGCCGTCAGGCGCCGGGTGAGGGGCGTAAGCTTTCAAGGTGAGCGCCAATGCGCGTCGGGCACATCGCCCTATCCGGAGATGGACGACCCCTCACCCGGCAGCTGCCGCTGCCACCCGCTCCCTCTGGGAGAGGGTTGATTTCGCGGCGCTTTTCGCGTCTGCGCCACTCGCCCACTCACCCCAGATTCAATTCCTTGAAGAAATCATTGCCCTTGTCGTCGACCACGATGAAGGCCGGGAAGTCCTCGACCTCGATCTTCCAGATCGCCTCCATGCCGAGCTCGGCATATTCGAGGACCTCGACCTTCCGGATGCAGTCCTGCGCCAGGCGCGCGGCGGGGCCGCCGATCGAGCCGAGATAGAAGCCGCCATGCTTGGCGCAGGCCTCGCGCACGTCGCGTGAGCGGTTGCCCTTGGCGAGCATGACCATGGAGCCGCCGGCGGCCTGGAACTGGTCGACGAAGCCGTCCATGCGACCGGCCGTGGTCGGGCCGAACGAGCCCGAGGCGAAGCCCTTCGGGGTCTTGGCGGGGCCGGCGTAATAGACCGGGTGGTCCTTGAAATATTGCGGCATGGGCTCGCCGGCATCGAGCCGCTCGCGGATCTTGGCATGCGCCAGGTCGCGGGCGACGATCATCGGGCCGGTGAGCGAGACGCGCGTCTTGATCGGGTGTTTCGACAGGGTTTCCAGGATCTCCGACATCGGCCGGGTCAGGTCAATGCGCACGACCTCGCCGCCGAGCGCCTCGGTGTCGATCTCGGGCAGATATTTCGCCGGATTATGCTCGAGCTCCTCGACGAATACGCCGTCGCGGGTGATCTTGCCCATGGCCTGGCGGTCGGCCGAACAGGACACGGCAATGGCGATCGGCAGCGACGCGCCATGGCGCGGCATGCGGATGATGCGGACGTCGTGGCAGAAATATTTGCCGCCGAATTGGGCGCCGACACCCATGGCCTGGGTCAGCTTGTGGATCTCCGCTTCCATGCCGACATCGCGGAAGGCATGGGCGAATTCCGAGCCCGCCGTCGGCAGGCCGTCGAGATAGCGGGCGGAGGCGAGCTTCGCCGTTTTCATCGTGTGCTCGGCGGAGAGGCCGCCAATGACGATGGCGAGGTGATAGGGCGGGCAGGCGGCGGTGCCGAGCGTCAGGATCTTCTCGTGCAGGAACTTGACCATGCGGTCATGGGTCAGGATCGAGGGCGGCGCCTGGAACAGGAAGCTCTTATTGGCCGAGCCGCCGCCCTTGGCCATGAACAGGAATTTGTAGGCATCGTCGCCCTCGGCATAGATCTCGATCTGCGCCGGCAGGTTGTTGCGGGTGTTCTTCTCCTCGAACATGGAGAGCGGCGCGAGCTGCGAATAACGCAGGTTCTTCTTCTCATAGGCGTCGAGCACGCCCTGGCCGACCGCTGCCTCGTCCTCGCCGCTGGTCCAGATGCGCCGGCCCTTCTTGCCCATGACGATGGCGGTGCCGGTGTCCTGGCACATGGGCAATACGCCGCCGGCGGCGATATTGGCGTTCTTCAAGAGGTCGAAGGCGACGAATTTGTCGTTGGCGGTCGATTCCGGGTCGTCGATGATCTTGACCAGCTGGGCGAGATGGCTCGGCCGGAGCAGGTGGTTGATGTCGATGAAGGCGGTCTCCGACAGGAGCCGGATCGCCTCGCGGTCGACCACCACGACCTCCTCGCCGAGAACTTTTTCGACCCGCACGCCCTCCGAGGTCAGCTTGCGATAGGTCGTTTCGTCCTTGGCCAGGGGAAACAGCTGATAGGAACCGGCGGTGAGCGGAGCGTTCATGGTGAGATCCTCGATCGATGCGGCGTTCATAAGCCATCGCCGAGGTCTTTTGAAGCGGTTCTAAGGTGGGGCAGGGGCGCTGCCCGGAGGCTGTTCGGGAAGGCCATCCGGGCGTTTTGCCGGCATTCGGCATTCCCGGGGTTGGGCCCGCCGAGACGAGAATGATCCGCGAGGATGTGCGAGCGATCGGGCGAACCCATCCCGCAGCCAAACGGACGCGACGTCAACGCATCGTCTTGCCCGGGCTTGTCCCGGGCATCCACGACTTGTGCTTCGATGATCGAGCGGGTCGAATTCGTGGATGGCCGGGACAAGCCCGGCCAAGACGATGTGAGCGCGCGAGGACGCGTTCTCAAGCGGTTTCCTAATAACCGCTCGCCCGGTCGACGAGCCCCGGCAAAGGCTCGCCGGCCTGGTGGCGGGCGATGGTGTCGAGCACGAAATCGACGGCTGTTTCCGGGCGGGTCATGCTGGCGACATGGGGGGTCAGCAGGATTTTCGGGTGATCCCAGAAGGCATGGCCGGGGGCCAAGGGTTCTTGCTCGGTCACGTCGAGCACTGCCGCGGCGAGATGGCCCGAGCCGAGCGCCGCGAGCAGATCGGCCTCGACCAGATGGCCGCCGCGGCCGCAATTGACCAGGGCGGCGCCGGCTGGCAGCGCCGCGAAGAGCCGGGCGTTCAGAATGTGCCGGGTGGCCTCGGTCAGCGGCAGCAGGCAGACGAGGATGTCGACCTGGCCGAGAAAGGCGTCCAGCTCCGCCTCGCCGGTGAAACACGTGATGCCGTCAATGGCGCGCGCCGAGCGGTTCCAGCCGGAGAGCGGAAAGCCGAAAGCCCGGAGCTTGTCGAGCGCGGCCTGGCCGAGCTGGCCGAGCCCCATAATGCCGACCCGGCGGCTCGCCGCCGCGCGCACCTGGATCTCCCGCCAGACCTGGCGCTTCTGCTGGTCGATGAAGGGCACGAGGTCGCGGTGCAAGGCGAGCACGGCGAGCGTGACATATTCGGCCATGCTTTCGGCGATGCCGGGCTCGAGCATGCGAATGACCGGCAGGCTCGGCGGCAGCATCGAGAAATCGAACTGGTCGACGCCGGCGCCGACCGAGAACAGCAGTTCCAGATTGGGAAAGGTCTCCATGATCCGCTCCGGCGGCTGCCAGGCGGCGAGGTAGCGGATCGCGGCGGGATCGCCGATATCGGGCCAGACCCGGAAGGGCATGCCCGGCGCGCGCTCTGCGAAGAGCCGCGCCCAGACCGCGCCACGGGTGGCATTGGCCTTGTAGAGAACGGTCATGACTATGCTTCCGGTCGGGAGTTCAAAAGAAGTGCGCTGCAGTTCGGTCAGTCGTCCTTCGAGGCTCGCAAGAGCTCGCACCTCAGGATGAGGAGGGTTGGGTGAGCGGCACTAACGTTGCCCACGAAGCGTCGCCAACGCTGCGCATCCGGCACCCACGCAGGTGCAATACACCACAATCCTCATCCTGAGGTGCGAGCGCAGCGAGCCTCGAAGGACGGCCAACCTCGCTGCAAGGCACCCGTCACAATCCATCCCTGCCTAAAACAACCCCACCGGCGCCAGGTGCCGGCCGTCGATCAGGCGTTTGTAGTCATAGGCGCTGGCGTCGACATAAGGCGTGTCGCCGGCGACGATGTCGGCGGCGAGCCGGCCGGCGCCCGGGCCGATGCCGAAGCCGTGGCCCGAGAAACCGGTGGCGAGCGTCAGGCCCGGCAGTTTCTCGACGGCTGAGATGACCGGCACGGTGTCGGGGGTGGAATCGATGGTGCCGCCCCAGGCCTCGGCGATCTTGACCTCGGCGAGGGCCGGATTGGAGGCCGCGAGACCCTTGAGCGCCGCCTCGACCAGCTGCATGTCGGGGGCGGGATCGCGCACGCGCTCGGCCTCGAAAGGCGAGGGCTTGTCGAAGCTCCAGTTGCTGTCGCGCATCAGCTGCTCGAAGAAGGTCGTGCCGAAGCGAATTTTCAGGCCCTTGCGGCGCTCCAGGAAGGTCGGCCAGAAGGTGCGGGCGTAGCGCAGGATGTCGGGGGTTAGCTGCACCGTGCCGCGGCCGCGCAGCGCCAGGGTGAAGCCGCCGTCGAGCCGGCGGCGGATGCAATAATCCGATGTGCCGAGCGCGCCCATGGTGACCTCGGGCGCCGGCGCGGTGCGGCAGGCGGTGGCGTCGACCAGGCCGATCGGCAGGTCGATGCCGTGGCGGCGGCAGAACAGCGACGACCAGGCGCCGCCGGCGAGCAGCACCGACTGGGTGCGGATCCGGCCCTTTTCGGTGACCACCGCGCTGACCCGGCCGCCCTCGGTCTCCATGCCGCGCGCGGCGCAGTCCTGGTGCAAGGTGACGCCATGCTTGCGCGCGGCGGCGGCGAGCGCCGGAACCGCCATGGAAGGCTCGGCGCGGCCGTCGCTCGGCGTATAGAGGCCAGCGGTCCAGTTTTCGGTATTGCCCGGCAGTTTCTCGGCGATCTCGGCCGGGGTCAGCACGGTCGAATGGACCTGTTCCTCGCGGGCGATCGCGGCCCAGCGCTCCCAGGCGGCGACCTCGGCCGGGTCCTTGGTCATGAACAGCACGCCGGTGCGGCGAAAGCCGGCATCCTGGCCGCTGTCCGTCTGCATCTCGTCCCACAGGCGCAGCGCCTCGCGCGCCAGCGGGATTTCGGCGCGCGCCCGGCCCTGCTGGCGGCACCAGCCCCAGTTGCGGCTCGACTGCTCGGCGCCCACATGGCCCTTCTCGACGAGCGCCACCGAATGGCCTTTCTTGGCCAGGTGATAGGCGGCGGAGACGCCGATGACGCCACCGCCGATGACCACCACGTCGGCGGCCTCCGGCAGGCGCTCGTCGCTGGTGATGCGGTTAAGCGGCGGGGACATGGGGTGCACTCCTGAATGTGCGGCAAGTCGTGGTGATCGTGATGGTTCGGCGCGTCATGCCGGCACCTTGTCGGAGGCGTCCGAAACGGTGGCCTGCAGCACGATGTCGTCGCGGATACAGGCCGAGAAATGGCCGGCGCCGAGGTCGCGCAGGGGCGGCACGGCGGCCGCGCAGGCGTCCTGGGCATAACGGCAGCGGGTGCGGAAGGAACAGCCGGAGGGCGGGGCGAGCGGGCTTGGAATGTCGCCGGTCAGGATGATCCTGCCGCGCCGGACCTCCGGATCGGGGATCGGGGCGGCCGAGAACAGCGCCTCGGTATAGGGATGGCGCGGCGCCTCGAACAGCGTGCGGGTCGGCGCGATCTCGACCAGCCGGCCGAGATACATCACCGCGATACGATCGGAGATATGGCCGACCACCGCCAGGTCATGGGCGATGAACAGGATGGTCAGGCCGAACAGGTCCTTCAGCTCCAGCAGCAGGTTGACCACCTGGGCCTGGATCGAGACGTCGAGCGCGGAGACAGGCTCGTCGGCGACCAGCAGGCTCGGCCGCAGGATCAGCGCGCGGGCGATGCCGACGCGCTGGCGCTGGCCACCGGAGAGTTCATGCGGGTGGCGCTCGGCGAAATGGCTGGAGAGGCCGACCAGCTGCAGCGTCTCGGTGACCTTGGCGGCGCGCTCCTCGCGGCTGCCGACGCCGTGAATGGCGAGCGGGGCTGCGACGATCTCGCCAATGGTCATGCGTGGATTGAGCGAGGCGAAGGGGTCCTGGAACACCAGCTGCATGCGCCGGCGCAGCGGCCGGAGCTGGCCGCGCGACATATGGGTGATGTCGGTGCCTTCGAAACGGATGAGACCGTCGGTCGGCTCGGTCAGCCTGAGCACGGTGCGGCCGACGGTGGTCTTGCCCGAGCCGGATTCGCCGACCAGGCTCAGCACTTCGCCCGGCCGCATGGCGAAGGAGACGTCGTCGACGGCCTTGACCTGGCGCGCGCCGCGGCCGAACAGCCCGCCGCCGACCGGGAACCATTTGCGCAGATTGGCGACCTCGAGGATCGGCGCGGCCTCCGCGCTCACGGGCAAGTCGGCGCTCATGATACCGCCTCCGGCGCAAGCTCGCGCCAGCGCAGGCAGCGCACGCGCCGGTCGCCGGCGGCTTCCTCGAGTGCCGGCGCCTCGGTGTCGCAGCGGCCGGCGACCTGGTCGGCGCAGCGCGGATGGAAGGCGCAGCCGGCGGGCGGAAAGCGCGGGTCGGGTACATTGCCGGGGATGGCGGCGAGCGTGCTCAGGCGCCGGCCGGCGAGGTCGAGCCGCGGCACCGAGCGCAGCAGGCCCGACGTATAGGGCATCAGCGGGCGCTTGAACAAAGGCCGGACCTCGGCCTGTTCGACCACCCGGCCGGAATACATCACCATGACCCGGTCGGCGATTTCGGCGACCACGCCGAGATTGTGGGTGATGAACATCACCGCCATGCCGGTGGTCTCCTGCAGCCGGCGGATCAGGTCGAGGATCTGGGCCTGGATGGTGACGTCGAGCGCGGTGGTCGGCTCGTCGGCGATCAGGATGGAGGGTTCGCCCGACAGCGCCATGGCGATCATCACGCGCTGGCGCATGCCGCCCGAGAGCTGGTGCGGATAGGCGATCAGCCGCTGGCGCGGGGCGGGGATGCCGACCAGGTCGAGCAGGCGGCAGGCCTCGTCCTCGGCCGCGCGGCGATCCATCGGACGGTGCAGGCGGATGGCCTCGGTGATCTGGCCGCCGATCGACTTGACCGGGTTGAGCGAGGTCATCGGCTCCTGGAACACCATGGCGATGTCCTTGCCGCGGACGCCGCGCATGGCGTCCTCGCTGATGGCGAGGAGATCGCGCGTGCCGCCATCGGCGCCGGCGAGCCGGATCGCGCCGGTGACGCGGCAGCCCGAGGATTTCGGCAGCAGGCCCATGACGGCGAGGCTGGTGACGCTTTTTCCCGAACCGGATTCGCCGACAACCGCCAGCGTCTCGCCGCGGTTCAGCGTCAGCGACAGGTCCGAGACGGCTTCGAATTCACCGCGGTCGGTGCGGAAGCGTACCGTCAGGCCGTCGACTGCGAGCAAGGGGGCGGCGCTCATCGGATGTCCATCCGCGGGTCGAGCGCGTCACGCAGGCCGTCGCCGATGAAGTTGAAGCTGGTCACCGCGAGCGTGATGGCGATGCCGGGCAGGATCGCCAGCCAAGGCGCGCTGGTCAGGTAGATCTGGGCGTTGTTGAGCATATTGCCCCAGCTCGCCACCGGCGGCTGAATGCCATAGCCGAGATAGCTGACATAGGATTCGAGCAGGATCGCCTTGGCGACGTTCAAGGTGGCTGCGACCACGATCGGCGCCATGGCATTGGGCACCAGTTCGCGGAACATGGTGCGCAGGTCGGACGAGCCCATGGCTTCGGCGGCGACCGCGAAATCGCGTTCGCGCAGCGAGCGGATCTGGCCCTCGACGATGCGCGCGACATTCATCCAGGCGGTGGCGGCGATCAGCAAGGTGGTCGAGAGCACGCCAGGATCGATCAGGGCGGCCAGCGCCAGCAGCAGGAAGATCGCCGGGAAGCACAGGACCGCGTCGACGAAGCGCATCAGCACGGCGCCGATCCAGCCGCCATAGAAGCCGGCGACCGTGCCGACGACGATGCCGATGGCCATGGCGATGGCCATGGCGACGAAACCGATGGCGAGCGAGATGCGCCCGCCCATCATCAGGCGCGCCAGGATGTCGCGGCCGAGCTCATCGGTGCCGAGCACATGGGCGCCCGAGAAGGGCGGCGCGAAGCGCTGCATGATGTCGATATAGGTGTCGTCGAAGGGCAGGAGCCAGGGCCCGAAGACCGAGCCCAGCGCCAGCACGAGAATGGTGACGGCGCCCGCCATGGCGAGCTTGTGCCGGCGGAAACGGCGCCAGGCGGCGCTGCCGGTCGCGGGCGGGGCGAACTGGACGGCGGTGTCCGTCATGTCGGGGCTCCTGCCATGGTCAGCCCACCCGGATGCGCGGATCGACCGCGGCATAGAGCATGTCCGCGAGGAACGAGCCGATCAGCACCATGACGGCCGAGAACATCAGGATGCCCATGACCACGGGATAGTCGCGGTAGCCGATCGAATCGAGGAAGAGGCGGCCCATGCCGGGCCAGGTGAACACGGTCTCGGTGACCAGCGCGCCGCCGAGCAGGGTCGGAAACTGCAGGCCGGCGACCGTGATCATCGGCAAGAGCGCATTGCGCAGTGCATGGCCCGAGAGCACGCGCCATTCCGGCAGGCCTTTCGCGCGCGCGGTGCGGATATAGTCCTGGCCGATGACGTCGAGCATGGAGGAGCGCATGAACCGCGCCCAGATGGCGGTCTCGACCAGCGCCAGCACGATGGCCGGGGCGATCAGGTGGTGCAGCAGGTCGAGCAAGGAGGCGTCGCCCACGGTATGGCGGTTGCCGGCCGGCAGCCAGCCGAGCTCGACCGAGAAGATATAGATCGCCACCAGGCCGAACCAGAAGGTCGGGATGGACAGCGCGATCATGGCGCCGACGGTCGCCAGCGTGTCGAACAGCGAATAGCGCTTGATGGCGCCCAGGATGCCGATCCAGCAGCCGAGCAGGATGGCGATCAGGGTGGAGGTCGCCATCAGCTCGATGGTGGCGCCGAGATGCGAGCCGATGACCGAGAGCACCTGCTCGCCGTCGCGAAACGATACTCCCCAGTCGCCGCGCAGCATGCGGGCGAGCCAGTCGAGATATTGCACGGGCAGGGGCCTGTCCAAGCCGAGCTGGCTGGCGATGCGGTCGAGATCCTCCTGGCTCATCTGCGAGGACAGGGCGAATTGCGACAGCGGGCCGCCCGGCGCGAGATGCAGGATGGCGAAGCCGATCATCGACACCAGCAGCAGGAGGACGACGGCCTGTCCGAGGCGGTGGAGGGCGAACTTTGCCATGTCGGGCCTTCCCGCTCAGCCGGCCGTCAGGCCCAGAACCAATCGCGCATGTTCCAGCAATTGGAGGAGCAGTTGATGTTCGGGGTGAAACCCTGCAGCCCGTCCTTGACGCCCTCGCAGAGGACGGCCTGGAACATCGGCAGGATGGCGAGATCGTCACGGATGATCTTCTGCACCTCGCCATAGGTGGTCTTGCGCGACGGTTGGTCGAATTGCTTGGCGCCGAGCGCCAGCAGCTTGTCCACTTCGGGGTTCTGGTACTGGTAGGTGTTGAAGCCGCGGCCGCCCTTGGCGGCGATGGCGCCCGAGCCGAAGCGCGGCGTCACGTCGGGGTCGCTGCCCAGCATGAAATTGACGCCGACGATGATCGACTGGAATTTCGACTGCTGCCAGTATTCGCCCCAGATGACGGCGGCCGGCATGTTGTTGATGCGCATGGCCGCACCCACCGCGCGCCAGTCCTGGATCAGCAATTGCTGGGTCTGTTCGCGTACCGCATTGCCCGAGGTGGTCGAATTGGTGAATTCGAGCTTCACCCCGGCCTTTTCGCGAATGCCGTTGGAGCCGCGCACCCAGCCGGCCGCGTCGAGGATCGCATTGGCCTTGGCGGGATCATGGGCATGAGCCGGCAGGCCGGTCTGGAACGGCCAGGCCTGTTGCGGCACGAAGGTTTCGGTCTGCACCGGCAGGCCGTAATTGAGCGCGTCGATGATCGCCTTCTTGTTCATCGCCAGATACAGCGCCTGGCGCACCGTCTTGTCGGCCAGCGGGCCGAATTCCAGGTTCGGCGCGATATGCTCCACCGAAGCCGTCGGCGACACGAAGACCTTGCGGCCGCGCAGGCCCTGCGCTTCCTTGACGAAATTCGGCAGGATGCCCTGGGTGCCGGTATAGTCGACCTGACCGGTGCGGAACTGGGTGTAGAGCACGGTGAGGTCGGGGATATATTTGAAGATGACGCGTTCCACATAGGGGCCGCCGAGGTGGTAGCCGGTATGGGCGTTGAGCTGGATGTGATCGCCGGCGACCCGCGAGCCCCAGCGGAACGGGCCGGTGCCGACCGGCGCGTTGTTGAACGGCGCGGTATTCGGATCAGACGCCTTTTCCAGGATGTGCTTGGGCACGATGAAATGCAGCGCCAGGATGGAGAGATAGGGCGAATAAGCGCTCTCCATGCGCCAGTGGATCTCGTCGGGCGCCACCACCTTGATGTCCTTGACCAGGCTGTGGCCGACACGGTTGCGCACGCGGAAATTCGGATTGTTGATCAGGTCGAAGCTGTATTTGACGTCTTCCGCGGTGAACGGCGTGCCGTCATGCCATTTGACGTCGGTGCGCAGCTTGACCTTCCAGGTCAGGCCGTCGGCCGACAGCCCGCCATTCTCGACCGAGGGCACTTCTTTCGCGAGGTCGGGCACGAAGCGGCCCTGGGCGTCGATGAACCAGAGCGGCGAGAACAATTGCCACCAGACGCCCTGATCGACCTCGATCGCCGGCATCAGCGGGTTGAACACCGTCGGCTCCTGCGACAGCGCCGCGACCACCTGGCCGCGCGGCTTGTCCGGCCGGCGCGGCTGCGCCAGTGCCGTGCGCTGCGTGGCGAGACCGGCCGCGGCGCCGGCGCCGATCGCCAGCACTCCGCGCCTGGTGGGTTGACCGAAAGGCCCGAAATCGTCTGCCATGGTTCCGCCTCCGTCCGCCGCGCGCACGCGTCCCGCGGCTCACACAACCCGGTCCGGGCGAGCCGGGGCCGAGGTCTGGCCGAGGTGATGCGTATCTTCAGCAGTTTTGAATTATGTGATAGCAAGTTCAACATGGCTAAATATCCCTGTCAATGCCATCTTGCGTGGACAGGGAAGTTCCGGGAGCCATGATCTCAACGCGCGGCCGGTGCGGCATGGATACCGGCGGGGCCGCGGATATCGGGAGGTTGGAATGAGCATTCGAAGCGCCCGTGGGGGCGCGGCGGGCACGGCCAAGGACGAGGCCGCACAGGATGCCGGCGATCAGCGCCTGGGCGAGACCGTGCGGCTGCTGCGCCAGCGCGCCGGCCTGTCGATCCAGGACGTGGCCAAGAGCACGGGATTGTCCACCGGCATGATCAGCCAGCTGGAGCGCGCGCTGGCGACGCCGTCGATCCGCACGCTGCGGCTTCTGTCGATCGCGCTCGCCGTGCCGATCTCCTATTTCTTCGAGCCGCACGAGACCGACGAGACGTCGCGCTACATCGTGCGCAGGAACGACCGGCGGCTGCTGCGGCTGACCGCCAGCGGCGTGCTGAAGGAGGCGCTGACGCCGGCCGAGAAGGGCGAGATCGAATTCTACGAACTCACCCTCAATCCGGGCGGCTCGTCGGGCACCGACTTCTTCCAGCATACCGGCGAGAAGGCCGGCTATGTGCTGTCGGGCCGGCTGCGCCTTTGGCTCAACCACGAGGCCCATGAGCTCGATGCCGGCGACAGTTTCCGCTTTCCCAGCATCGTGCCGCACATGTTCGACAATCCGACCCAGGCGGTCGCCCGGATCATCTGGGTGACGACACTCTGCCTGGCGGCCAAGCCGGATACCGGCGCAACCTAGGCCCCGCCGATCAGGATGCCGGCGGCCAGGACGAGGCCGCCGCCGAGCACGATCTGGAACACGGCCCGGGCGAACGGCGTCTCCATGAAGCGGTTCTGGATCCAGGCGATGGTCCAGAGCTCGACGAACACCACGATCAGCGCGATGGCGGTGGCGGTCCAGAAGGACGGGATGAGATAGGGCAGGGCATGGCCGAGGCCGCCGATGGCGGTCATCACGCCCGAGGCCAGACCACGCTTCCAGGGCGCGCCGCGTCCCGACAGCTTGCCGTCGTCATGGGCTGCCTCGGTGAAGCCCATGGAGATGCCCGCGCCGATGGACGCCGACAGGCCGACCAGGAAGGTCGTCCAGGGGTTCTGGGTGGCGAAGGCGGTGGCGAAGATCGGCGCGAGCGTGGAGACCGAGCCGTCCATCAGGCCGGCGAGCCCCGGCTGCACCCAGGTGAGGATGAACTGGCGCTTGGCAGCTGCGTCCTCGGTTTCGCGCTCGCCCTGGCCCAGATGTTTGGCCTCGAGCTCCTGGGCGGTGACCTGGTGGCCGGCTTCGGCCGCGGCGAGGTCGCCGAGCAATTTGCGCGTCTCGGCATCGGTGCAGCGCGTGATGGCGCCGAGATAGAAGTCCTGGGCCTGCCGCTCCATGTCGGCGGCTTCCTCACGGATCCGTTCGAGGCCGAGATTCTCGATCAGCCAGACCGGCTTGCGGGTGTAGAAATCGGCCACGTGCTCGCGCCGGATCGGCGGGATCACCTCGCCGAAGCGCTTCTGGTAGAGTTCGATCAGCCGCCGCCGGTGCTCGTCTTCTTCCGCCGCCATATCGTCGAAGACCGCGGCGGAAGCCGGATATTCGCCGCGCAGCTTCGCCGCATAGGCGGCATAGATGCGGCCGTCCTCCTCTTCGGAGGAGATCGCGAGAGCGAGGATCTCGTGTTCGGCAAGGCTGTCGAAGCGGCGCTTCGACGAAAAGCCCGGAAATGAAAAGTGGGGCAGCATGATCGATCTCACATTGGAATGATTCTAAATAAGCCTCCGACCGATCTTGCGCAAGCAGTCGATCGCGCATGGGACAGCCGCGGCGAGGGGACGGGGTCAAAGGCCTATCCGGCGGTCCAATGGAAGGAGAAACCGCCGATCGGCTGCGCTCGTCGATTCTCACCGCGTCTTGCCCGGGCTTGTCCCTGATATCCACGCCTTCGTCCCGGCCAAGGCAATTCGTGGATGGCCGGGACAAGCCCGGCCAAGACGAAAGGGCGGTGCGGTGGGAGCCGGGGGGCGAGGTCAGAGG
This sequence comes from Hyphomicrobiales bacterium, assembly GCA_017304475.1. Lineage (GTDB taxonomy): Bacteria > Pseudomonadota > Alphaproteobacteria > Rhizobiales > Phreatobacteraceae > Phreatobacter. The sequence continues at coordinate 109,803 of JAFKKV010000034.1, forward strand.
CCTATTCGGCGGCCCAATGGAGGCAGAAACCGCCGATCGGCTGCGCTCGTCGACTTTCACCGCGTCTTGCCCGGGCTTGTCCCTGATATCCACGACTTACCCTTCGCCCAAGGCAATGCGTGGATGACCGGGCCGAGCCCCGTCATGACGACGAGGGCGGAGGGGACGTGAGCGTCGCGAGCCACGCTTGCCAAACCAATTTCGCGAACCTATAACGCAACCGGTTGCAAATAAAGATCAGTCAGGAAGCGCCATGGCCCTGGAACTCTACGCCCATCCCTTTTCGTCCTATTGCCAGAAGGTGCTGATCGCATTCTACGAGAACGATACGCCCTTCACGTTCCGCATGCTGTCGGCCGAGGCGCCGGAGATCTATACGGAATTCGCCGCGCTCTGGCCGCTCAGGCGTTTCCCGCTGCTGGTCGATGACGGCCGCTCCGTCATGGAGGCGAGCATCATCATCGAGCATCTGGCGATCCATCATCCCGGGCCGGTCAGGCTGATCCCGCAGCAGCCGGACGCGGCGCTGGAGGTGAGGATGATGGACCGGTTCTTCGACAATTACGTCATGACGCCCCAGCAGAAGATCGTCTTCAACAGCATCCGTCCCGAGGCCGATCGCGACGCCTATGGCGATGCCGAGGCGCGGAGCATGCTCGACACGGCCTATGGCTGGCTCGACCAGCGGATGGCGGAGCGCGAATGGGCGGCAGGGGCGGATTTCAGCCTCGCCGATTGTGCCGCCGCGCCGGCGCTGTTCTATGCCGACTGGACCCATCCGCTCGGCGACCGCTTCCCGCATGTCCGGCGCTACCGGCAGAGGTTGCTGGCGCGGCCGTCCTTCGCCCGGGCGGTCGACGAGGCGCGGCCCTATCGTCCGCTGTTCCCGCTGGGGGCGCCGGACCGCGACTGAACGCGGCTCGCCGGAAGAGGCTTTCGATGCGCGGCAAGGTTGATGCCGGCGGGGCCGGGTGCTACCGGTCCGGCGCCGGCATGTGCGGGCGCTTCGGACAGGGCATGGCATGAAAAAGCTCGGACTTATTCTTGTGGCCTTCGTCATTGGTTTCGCCGGCCTGATCGGCAAGCGATATTACGATTGGGTCGAGACATCGACGAGCCCGTTCGACGAGGTCGGGATCGAGCTGAACCGCTATATGCCGGCGCCGATCCAGGCCTGGGGCTGCAACCGGCTGCGGGAGCGGTTCGAGGGCAAGACCATGCCGCCCTGGGGCTGCCAGGATGCGGGCAATCCGAGGCAGTGGCGGAAAGCTTAATCGTATCAACAGGCTGGGCACCGTCGCTTCGGCGCGATCCGAGCTAGGTCGGGCGCATGAGCAGGGCGGAGCCGAGCCCGCCGGCCGCCGCGATCGCGGCGATGCCGTGCGCCTCCGCCGGCTCGGCCTGCAATTCGTGCCAGAGGCGGACGGCGAGAACGGCCCCCGAGGCACCGATCGGATGGCCGCGGGCGAGCGCGCCGCCGCCCCGGTTGACGCTATCAGGATCGAGGCCGAGCCCCTGGATACAGGCCATGGCCTGGACCGCGAAGGCTTCCATGATCTCGGCGGCGACGATCGCTCCGGCCGGCACGCCGGCGCGTCGCAGCGTCCGCTCCGCGGCGGCGATGGGGGCAAGCCCGGGGCGTTCGGGATCGCCGCCGTGCCGCGTGCCGCCAATGATCGCGACGGGCCGGCCGGCCGGCCGGCAGCGCGCCATGGCCCGATCCGACAGGACCAGCACGGCGGCGGCGGCATCGGCCTCGACGGCGATGGTCGCGGCCGTCACGCCATGGCCCGGGCTTCCCGCCAGCAAGGGCAGGCGGGCGCAGAGGCGGGCGTCGAGCCGGCGGGTGAAATCATCCCGGGCCAGGCCGGCCATGGGCACCAGCTCGCCGGCCGCCGCGCCATGCGCGAGGGCCTTGCGGTGGCTCTCGACGGCGAAGGCCTCCTGGGCGGCGCGGCCGATATCCCATTCCGCCGCGAGCATGGCGGCGGCCGGGATCATGTCGGGGTCACGCTCCGGCCAGGGCGTGAAGGGCGGGCGGTCATAGGCCTGCGGGGCCTCGCCGGCCTGTTTCGGGCGGCTGAGGCGCAGCGGCGCCCGGCTGAAGCTCTCGACGCCGCCGGCGATGACGATATCGGCCTCGCCGGCCTTGATCCGTGTGGCCGCCAGCAGGACGGCGTCGAGGCCGGCGCAGCACTGGCTGTCGATGGTGACGGCCGGCACGGCGTCGGGAAGTCCCGCCCGAAGGGCCGCGACCCGCGCCGGATTGCCGCCGCCATAAAGCGCATTGCCGAGGATCACCTCGTCGACATCATCGGGCGCCATGCCGGCATCGGCAAGCACCGCGACGATGGTTGCCGCGGCAAGCTCCATCGCCTCGATACCGGCGAAAGCCCCGCCGCGCGGCGCGACGGCGGTCCGTCGGGCGGCGATGACGAAGGCGGAGGTCACCGCAGTCTCGTGAAGCGGCCGGCCGCCCAGGTCTGGCCCAGCGCCTCGAAATCGGTCTTGCCGGAGCGGGTCAGCGGCCAGTCCGACACCTCGGCATAAAGGCGCGGCACCTTGTAGAGCGGCAAGGCCAGGCGCGCATGTGCGATCAGCGCGGCGCCGGCGACGGCCAGGTCCGGGCGCAGCCGCACCAGCGCGACCAGGCGTTCGCCGCGCCTGATATCGGCCACGCCGAGCACCGCCGCTGCCTCCACCGCCGGATGGCTTTCCAGCACCCGCTCGATCTCCTCGGGATAGACGTTCTTCGCCGAGGTGACGATCTTGCGGGCGGCCCGGCCGACGAGATGCAGGAAACCTTGTCGGTCGAGATAGCCGATATCGCCGACCGACAACGCATCGCCTTGGCGGAGCAGGTCGGCCGTCTCGCCACAGGCATAGTTCATGAAGAGAAACGGGCTTTCGACGAAAACGAAGCCGGCGCGGCCCGCCGGCATGCGCCGGCCGGCCCGGTCGCGAATGGTGACGCGGACGCCGGAAAAGGCGCGGCCGACAGAGGTCTCGGGCACGCCTTCGGCGGCCTTGGCGACGGTGATGAAGCTCGTCTCCGAAGCGCCGTAGAATTCGGCGAATTGGCTCTCCGGAAAGGCGCGCGACAGCGCCTGCCTGGCCTGCCGCGGCCATTTCGCACCCGATGACAGGACCCAGCGGAGCGATGCGAAGGTCTTGTCCCCGGCGGCATCGAGCATCAGCTGCAGCTGGGTCGGCACGCCGTAGAGAACGGTCGCCTGTTCACGTTCGATCAGGCGCAGCGCGAGATCCGGGCGGAACCGCCGGCACAGCACGACGCGGGCGCCGGCATGGAGCCCATGAACCAGCGCATAAAGAAACAGCGAATGGGTGAGGGTTCCCGGCGCCAGGACGACATCGTCGGGGCCGATGCCGAATTCCTGCGCGTCGCCACGGAAGCTCTCGGTCCAGGACCGGTGATCACGGCGGTAGCCCTTGGGCAATCCGGTCGAGCCGGAGGTGAAACCGACATAGAAGGGGAGCCCGGCATCCGGTTCGGCAACCCGCGCCGCGCGGGCCTTATGGCCGAAGGCCTGTTCGGCCGCGACGGCAAAAGCCGGTTCAACGGCTTGGAAGGGCGCCAGCGGATCGGCCAGCACGATGGTCCGTTCACCGGCAAGGCCGGGCTCGGCCGTGACGGTGACGGCCGGCGCGAGTTCGGCCAGGATGCCGCGGGTCATGGCTTCCGGCCAATCCGGGTCGAGGACCTGGGCTTCCCGCCCGGCGCGCGCCGCCGCCAGGAAGATCAGCGCCAGCGCCGGACCGGTCGGCAGGTGCAGGGCGACGCCGCCGCCGGCCGGGGTGGTCGCGGCGATCAGGCCGGCCAGCCGATGCGCGGCGTGATCGAGGTCGCGCCAGGACAGGCGCGCATCCTCGAACACCAGGGCATCGCGCCCCGGAGCCTCGGCGGCGTGCCGGCCGAGCGCGGCTGTGACGCTCACCGGCCGCGTCCGAGCGCCACCGGATAGGTCCGCTGGATGGCTTCCGCCAGCAGGCCGGCGGCGATCGCCTTCAAGAGGTCGCCGGGAATGAAGGCGGTGACCGCCAGGATCGCGGGAAGGAGGCTCATGCGGGCCATGACCATCAGGCCGAGAATGCCGCAGGCATAGATGACCAGGATGCCGCCGACGACCGCGGCGGCGAGCGCTGCCGGGAAGATCGGCAGCCGCCTGAGCCGGTCCATCAGGAGGCCGGCGACGAAGGCGCCGGGCACCCAGCCGATGAGGAAGCCGACGGAGGGGCCGAAGAACACGCCGAGGCCGCCGCGTCCGCCGGCCAGGAGCGGCGCGCCGAGGGCGACGACGAAGATGAGCAGGATGACCGCCAGCGCACCCTGGCGCGCGCCGAGCACGATGCCGGCGAGCATGACGCCGAGCGTCTGGGCGGTGATCGGCACGCCGCCGGCAAAGGCGAGATGGAAGGTCGGCAGCAGTCCGAGCACCGCGATGAGGGCGGCGAACAGCGCGATCCGGACGAGAGAGCGGGTTTCCATGGGGATTTCCTTAGGGCTGATGCCGGGATTGGCCGTAGCCGCGGGCATCGAGGGATTCGGCGACACGATCGGCGAGGCGCAGTGTCTCGACCAGGAACAGGGCGACGATCCGCAGCGGGACCCGGCGCTGGGAGCGGGCCCGCCAGGCTTCCTCCCGGGCCCGCCAATTGGCCAGCAGCACCGGCACGAAGCGCAGGACCAGGGCGACCGCCAGGGCGAGCTTGCGCGGATCGACGCCGAGCGGCCGCAACAGGCGCAGAAGCGGCTCGATGGCGGCCATCAGCGCCGTCATGGTGGTGGTCATGGTGACGAGATCGGCAGCCAGCACCATGACGACGAGGCGCAGCACCGCGCTCGCGCCCTGGTCCCAACCGCCGGAATAGGCCTGCAGGCCGAAAATGATGACGAGCAGCGGCAGGAGCGGCCGGAACAGGGTGAGGCGGCGCGCGGCTTGCCCGCCGAGCGCCAGATAGCAAGCCGCGACCAGCATCAGGCCGAGCGCCAGAATGCGCCAGTCCTGCACCGGCAGCAGCGCGATGCTGACGCCGGCCAGCGCAATGAGCTTCAGGCCCGCCGGCTGGCGGTGCAGCCAGGTCTGGCGCGCGAGATAGCCGCCCATCATGCCGCGCCGCGCTCCAGCATGGCGCTGCCCAATGCACCGGCATGTTCGCGGTAGAGCGGCAGCACCTGCCCGGGCGCGGCATCGGCACGAACGCGGCCCTGGTCGAGCCAGATCACCCGGTCGAAACCGGCGATGAGATCGAGATCGTGGCTCGCCATGACGATCTGCTGGGGCAGCCGGGCAAGCCTTGCCGACAGGGACAGCCGGGTCGGCAGGTCGAGGCTGGAAAAGGGTTCGTCGAGCAGCAGGATCGACGGCGCGGGCGCGATGACCGCGAGAATGCAGACGAGCTGCTTCTGGCCCTCCGACAGCTCGTGGATGGCGCGATCGGCCCAGCCGGCGCAGCCATTGGCGGCCAGCAGATCCTCGGCCGCGCGCCGCGCCTCGGCGGCTGTGCTGCCCCGTTCGGTCAGGCCGAAGGCGACCTCTTCGCCGACCGTCGGGAAAATGATCTGGTGGTCGGGGTTCTGAAAGACGAAGCCGATCTCCTCATGCAGGGTCTTGCGGTCGCGCACGGTATCGCGGCCATTGACCGCGACGGTGCCGCCGTCGGGCGCCAGCAGGCCGTTGGCCAGCCGCAGCAAGCTGCTCTTGCCGGAGCCATTGTCGCCGATCAGGCCGATCCGCTGTTCACGCAGGTCGAGCGAGAAGCCGTCGAAAATCGGGCGCTCGCCACGGGCGAGGCTGACGCGATCGAAGGCGATGCCGGCGCCGGCCGCCGGCCCGGCCGCGGGCTCCGCCTGGGCGACGGGGCGTCGCCGCGGTCTCAGGATGTCCATGAGCCTCAATCGTCACACTCGCTCTGGTGCCCGGCGGGCACGGCTGCAGGCCCCCCGGCCCAAGCGGCGGCAATCTAGGCTACCCGGGCGGCAATCGGAACATCGGTCGTTCAGGGCAGCCGCGACGGCGGCTGCGGCCTAAAGCCATCCGGCGCGTCGAAATCGCCAGAACAGACCTGCGCAGGCGGTCGCGATCACCCCGAGCACGGTGAAATAGCCGTATTCCCAATGGAGCTCGGGCATGTTCTCGACGTTCATGCCGTAGATCCCGGCCTTTTGGAAAAAGCCAGCACAGGGAAAGCGAGCGTCAAAACGGCGGCCCGGGATCGCGTCCGCGACGGCGCGCCACTTCGGCACAGATCCATGAACGCCGCCGATTTCCTCCTGGAAGCGGCGATAAGCCTTCGAACATGAGCCACTCTGCGGGTTGACGCGTTCGACGATCAATGGATCGGCGAAAATTGACGGAAAAGTCGGCAACCCGAATCCACGTGGCTCAGCGGGCAGCCGAAGTCGCGGGCTGTGTCCCATCGACGTCACATGCGCCGAACCCGGCCAGTTTGGGCTCCGGGCCCTGGTTCCCGCCGTCCATCCAGGCAATCTTTGCGCGCGCATAGGCGATCATCGCGTCGAGCCCGTCCCGCTTGGCCTCCAGTTTGCCGAGCTGGCTGGCCATGATCGCGCGCCCGCGCGCGGGCGCGATATCGCCGCGATGATATTCCTCGGCAATGCCGCCGATTTCTTTCAACGAGAAGCCGAGGCTCTGCATCAAGCGAATGACGCGCGCGCCATTGACCTGCTCAGCGTCGAATATCTGATAGGGATTGGCGCCGCCCTTCATGCCCGTCTGCGGGCGGAGCAGCCCCTGGCGCACATAAAAGCGGACGGTATCGACACTCATTCCCGCCGCGCGCGCAAATTCCGAAATCAGCATGACGCGATTACCTCTTGACCATGGACCATACTCCACCCTTATGGCGTTCGGCTCTATCGAATTGGAGTCGAAAAATCGTGATGAAAACCGCTCTTGTGACCGGCGCATCGTCGGGGATCGGCGAAGCGACTGCCCGTCAACTCGTCAGTGACGGGTACAGGGTCTTCGCCGCCGCCCGGCGGCTCGACCGAATGAAGCCGCTTGAGGCCTTGGGGGTCGCACTTGTTCCGCTCGATCTCACTGACGACGCCTCGATCGTCGCGGCGGTGGCGGAAGTCGAACGCGCTGCCGGCGGGCGGCTCGACGTGCTGGTCAACAATGCCGGCTATGGCAGCTATGGCGCGCTCGAGGATGTGCCGATGGACGAGGCCCGCCGTCAGGTCGAAGTGAACTTGATAGGCCTGGCGCGGCTCAGCCAGCTCGCCATTCCGCTCATGCGGGCGCAAAAATCTGGAACGATCGTCAATGTCACGTCAGTTGGGGGCAAACTCGGCGAGCCGTTCGGCAGTTGGTATCACGCCACCAAGTTCGCGGTGGAAGGGCTCTCCGATTGCATGCGGCTCGAACTCAAGCCCTTTGGCATTCGTGTGATCGTGATCGAACCCGGCGCAATCCGCAGCGAATGGAACGAAATCGCGCGCGACAGCTTGGTTGCGCGATCGGGAGCCACGGCCTACGGCCCCTATGCGCGACGCCATGCCGCGATGCTGGGAAGCGCCGAAGCTTCGCCCATGGCCTCTCCGCCCGAAGTCGTCGCGCGGACGATCGGCAAGGCCGTGGCGGCGCGCAATCCGCGCCCGCGCTACGCAACCGGCGGCGGCGCCAAGGTGATCGTATTCCTGACCTGGTTGCTTCCCGATCGACTGATCGACCGTCTGTTGTGGCGGATGTCGCAGAGCGCCGGCTAACCGGCTATCCGCCGGATTTCCCGAAGCGGAAAGTCGTCCGCTGTGATCTCAACTGCCTCCGGCCGGCCTCCGTGCTCCCTTTTTGGGGGGCTGAGGCGTAGACCCAGTTCTCATCATTGCCAGCGATAGCGCACCGGTTCGCGCCTTTCCCGGATGAGCCGGCCGTTGGCTCTTCCGGGAAACGATCAAGCTGCGCAATTTCACGCAGGTGGTTCCACGCAAGGGATTTCGCGCATGTGGCAAAATTGCCATTTCTGTAGAAATACCAATGCCTTATGAGTCATTTACATCTGGCGCTGCAGCGCAATATGGAAAGCTTATATCCGATCCGATGGATTGGCGGCTCGCTCGAGATGGTGCTCGAGACGGGGGCCTTTCATGTTTCGTCTGTCTGCAATGTCCTTCGCCGTTCTCGCCTTAGCCTCGCCCGTATTGGCGGCCGATGCGGCCGTGACCAGGCCGGCCGATCCGGTCTGCTCAGGCGGCGGCGATCCCTACCAGGACCATGCCTGTCTCGACGCCACCCTTGGCGACAATGTCCTCGGCCGCTTCTTCAACTATTACCGGCTCGAATGGGGCCGGGACGCGCCGCCGGCCGATCCGGGCGCTCCGGCCTCGCGCCGCATCGGCTGGCCGGCAACACCCCAGACGACGCCGCCCATGCCGTTCACCGAATGGCCCTATGGCGGTTCGACCTCGATCGGCGTCACCCGGCCGAGTTCGGTCGACAGTCCGCTGATGACGGCGATCGCCAACACGCCGTTCGGCCGGGCGCTGAACGACAGCCATATCCAGGTCTATGGCTGGATCAATGCCGGCGGCAATCTCAGCTCGAACACGGTCAAAGGCGGCAATGCGCCCGCGGCCTATAGCTACAATCCGAACACCGTCCAGCTCGACCAGGCGGTCGTCTATATCGAGCGCCTGCCCGATACGGTGCAGAAGGACCACATCGATTGGGGCTTCCGGATCGCCCCGATGTTCGGCACCAACTACCGCTACACGTCAGCCTATGGCCTGTTCAGCGGCCAGCTGCTGCAAAGGAACAGCCCCTACGGCTATGACATTCCCATGGCCTATGGCGAATTGTTCATTCCGCAGATCGCCGAAGGCCTGCTGCTGCGGTTCGGGCGGTTCATTTCACTGCCCGATATCGAGGCGCAGCTGGCGCCCAACAATTATATGTATTCACATTCGATGACCTATACGTTCGACAACTATACCAATACCGGCCTGAATGCGACGCTGGCGCTCAACAGGAACTGGATGGTGCAGCTCGGCCTCACCGTTGGCACCGACACCATGCCGTGGAACATGGGCCAGCGGGTAGCCAATCCGTTCCCCAATGCGCTTTATCCCGGCAGCACCTTTCGCAAGGATCCGGGTGCCACCCCGAGCCTGTCGGCGGGCGTGCGCTGGACCAGCGATACCGGCAAGGACAGTTTTTATGCCGTCGCCAACGGCATCAATGGCGGGCAGTGGGGCTACAACAACCTGCAATGGTTCGGGTTGACCTATTATCACAAGTTCAATGACCAGTGGCACATCGCCTTCGAGGCCTATCGCTCCTACCAGCATGGCGTCGGCAATGCGAACAACCCCGCGATCGCGGCAGCTTATCTCGCCGGCGGCATGCCGCAGTCGCAACCGTTCAACGCGCCGGGACTGGCCTTCTGCGCCAATGCGACGGCGATTTCCTGCACGTCGTCGGTCCAGACCTTCCTGACCTATCTGAACTACAAGGCGACGCCTTTGGACAATATCTCGTTCCGCGCCGAATATTTCGATGACATGCAGGGCCAGCGGACCGGCACCAAGACCCGCTATGTCAATACCGGGCTCGGATGGCAGCACTGGTTCTCGCCGCAAGTCGAAATCCGGCCGGAACTCGCGGTCTATTGGTCGCTCGACGGCCGGGCCTTCAACGGCAATTCCAATGCCGGCATCGCGCCGACGCGCAGCCGTGCGATCGTCGGCTCGATGGACGTCATCGTTCACTTCTAAGGACATGGCCGGTGCGCGATCAGGTCTGGTTGCGCGCCGGTTGCCGGAGCCTGCGCGACGCGACCCGATGGGCGTATCGCAGGTCGATCAGTGCATGTGAAACCTCACACCTCATCGGCCGCTAGAGCGCGATCGGCTCAGTTTGAATCGAAGGGGGATTCCCTTGGAGCTTCGGTTCTGATTCAAACTATCTGCTGGGCGGAGGCCAGCAGATATGCCGAAGCCCTATTCCCTTGATCTGCGTGAGCGGGTGGTGGCCCGGGTGCT
>JAFKKV010000035.1 GCA_017304475.1 Hyphomicrobiales bacterium
AGGTCGGTGGTTCCGGCGAGACATCTCGAAGGGCAACCGACCTGTCTGCAAGTTGCAGAACAGGCCCTTCGTCCCGAAACCTGCCGGTCCGCCCCGGCATGGAACCTGCGTGACACGGGATCAAGACCGCTCGCCCCGCCATGCCCCGTGCCATAACGGGACAGTTTCCGGCACGATCGCTCCATCGCAAAGGACAGTGCAACGTCATGACCGCAGCAGTGACGCCATCGGATCGCGTCGTCTTCCTTGGTGCGCCCTATGATCTCGCGCCGGTCGATGCCGTGCTTGCTTCGCTCGCCGCCACCGATGGGCACGAGCCCTTCCGCTATATCGTCACGCCCAATGTCGACCACCTGACCCGCCTCAGGCGGCAGCGCGAGCTTGCTTCACTTTATGACGGTGCCTGGCAGTCCTGGTGCGACAGCCATATCGTTCGCCGCCTGGGCTTTCTGTTCGGCATGCGGCTGCCGCACCTGAACGGCACCGACGTCGTCGAGCAGATCTTCGACCGGGTGCTGCAGCCAGGCGACCGGATCGCCGTCATCGCCTCGCGGCCGGCGGTGCTCGCGGCCCTCGCCGAGCGTTACCCGCTGCTCGACGTCGTCGGGCACTGCCCGCCCATGGGCTTCGTCGACGATCTCGCCGCCTTCGCCGACTGCGTCCGTTTCGGCGCCGAGAGCCGGGCGCGCTTCCTGTTCATCGCGGTCGGCGCGCCCCAGTCCGAACGCGTCGCCTTCGCCATCGCCCATACTGAGGGTGCGACCGGCGTCGGCCTGTGCATCGGCGCCGCCATGGAATTCGTCGGCGGCCTGAAGCCGCGCGCGCCGAAATCCATGCAGAATCTCGGCTTCGAATGGCTGCATCGCCTGGTCAGCGAACCGCGCCGCCTCTGGCGCCGCTATGTCCTGGGCGTCGGGCCGCTGATCCTGCTGTTCGGCCGGGAAATCGTTCTGCGGGCCCGGCCATGATCCATGTTTCCCCTGCCAAGGCCCGGCCGCGGCCGGTCCTCCTGCATATCTCCTCGGATTACCCCAATCCGCTGCGGACGCCGACGACCAATGCGGTCGAACGGCTGGTCGACCGTCTCACCGACTATGACCAGGTCGTCGTCTCGCTGCAGCGCATCGACAATCCCCGCCGGACCTATTGGCGCGACCTCGGAATGGTCGACGGGCGGCGCCTGATCGCCCACGGCTATTTCGCGCCGCCTTTCGGCATCGGCATGCTCGCCTGCCAGGCGAGGCTCGCCCTGCGCATCCGGCGTTTCCTGAAGAGCGAGGCCATCCGGCCCGACATCGTGCACAGCCACCGCTTCACCTTCGAGGGCATCGCCGCCTGGATGGTGGCGCGCGCCTCTCGCGCCGCGCTGTTCTTCTCGGTGCGCGGCGAAGTCGAGGGCAAGGTCTTCTCGACCAAGCCGACCTATCGGCCGCTGTTTCGACGGATGGCGCGCGATGCGACGCGGATCTTTTACGTCTCGGCCTGGTTCCGCCAGCGTTTCGAGGCTGTGACCGGCGTCGATCCGGGCCGGACACGGCTGCTGCCCAATATCGTCTTCAATACGCGCCCGGACATCCCGGTGACGCAGCCGCAAAAGCGCATTGTCTGCGCCATGACCTTGACGGCCATCGACAAGAAGGGTTTGCCCGAACTGCTCAACGCTTTCGCACGCGTCGCGCCCGGCATGCCCGGCGTGGTCCTCGATATCGTCGGCGACGGCCCGGAGGCGGCGCGGGCCAGGGTCCGCGGCCTGATCGAGGACAATGGCCTCGCCGGACGCGCCTTCCTGCGCGGCCCGAGGGACCATCACGAGCTGCTCGCGGATTTCGGCCAGGTCCTGGCCATGGCGATGCCCTCGCACAACGAAACCTTCGGCATGGTGTTCCCCGAAGCGCTGTTTGCCGGCGCACCGATCCTCTACACGCGCGCCACCGGCATTGACGGCTATCTCGACGGCCTGGATGTTGGCGTCGCGGTCGAGCCCGGCAATGTCGAGTCCATCGCCGAGGGATTGGTGCGGCTGGTCGAGGACAATGCGCGCTACCGGCAGAATATCCGCGACGCCGCGCCGACCCTGTTCGAGCGTTTCGATCCGGCCCTCAACCTGGCGCGCTATCGGGCCGATGTCGAACGCCTGACCGATGCGGCCGCAGCCGGCGCATCATGATCGCCGACCTGATCATCGACATTCACGCCGATGCCCTGCCGCTGGAAGCCGAATGGCGCGACCTGGAGGGCAGGGGCGCCGTCACCGCCTTTCAGCGCTACGACTATGTCGCGCCGCTTTATGCAGCTTTCGTCAGGCATCGGCGCGCCGAGCCGCTCGTCGTCGTCGTGCGCCCCGCAACCGGCGCGCCGCCCCTGATGATCCTGCCGCTCTGCCGCTATCGCGACGACGGCCTGACGGTGATCAGCTTCGCCGATATCCGGGTCGCCGACTATTGCGCGCCGGTCGTCGATCCCGGCTGGACGATCGATCCGGAGGACCTGCGCGCGCTCTGGCGGCGGATCGAACGCGCGCTTCCGGCCTGCGACATCGTCCGTTTGCGCAAGCTGCCGGACCAGGTCGGCGCGATCGCCAATCCGCTGCTGCAGCTCCAGCCGCTGGCGCCCTATCACGTGCGTGCGCACGGCGTGCCGATCCGCCATCCCTGGGTGGAGCATGCTGCGGCCGCGATCAGCAAGAAGCAGATCGGCGAGATCCGGCGCAACGCCCGGCACCTGGCCGCGACGGGTCCGCTCGCCTTCAGTTTCAAGGAGGCCGAGCCGGCGGCCGAAACCCTGTTCGAGACGCTCTACGACCAGCGCACCACGCGCTTCGCCGCGCTCGGCCGCAACGACGTGATCGCCGATCCCATGTGGGCCGGCTTCTATCGCGATCTCGTCCGCGGCGACACCGCGCAGCCCTATGCCCGGGTCATGAGCCTGACCGCCGGCCCCGCGGTGATCGCCTGCGGGCTGGGCCTCGTGCATGACAAGGCCTTTCTGCTGCTCATTCCCTCCTTCGACATGGAGCGTTTCGGCAAATACGGGCCCGGCCGCCAATTGATCTACCAGGCCATGGTCGCCTTCGCCGAAGAGGGCATCGGCTATTTCGACCTGACGATCGGCGACGAGCCCTACAAGCAGCATTTCGGCGTCGACGACCGCATCCTCTACGAGATCGTCCGGCCACGGAGCCTGCGTGGCCGGCTCCACGCCCTGGTCTGGCACGCCAAGGTCGGCCTGCGCCAGCATCCCCGCATCCGGGCACGCCTGAAGCGCATTCTTCGGCACGGATGACCGGCACGGGCATTGCAATGCTTGGTAAACGAGACAGCGGCGGGCCCATTTCTGGTCGGTCGGTGTCAATTTGGCACAGGACTGGTTGCGCATCATGCTCGCGAACCACTATCGGATGAACGTTGCGCTCGCGGAGCCGGCCCAGTTTCGGCCGGCCCGCGTCGAAACGGGATTCGATGCCTTCGGCCAGGATGTCGCGGCCCTGTTCGCCATCCTGTGGCGCGGCAAGCTCTGGATCGCCGGCACCATCTGCCTGTTCCTGGCCGCCGCCTTGACCTTCCTCGTGCTCGCCACGCCGCTCTATCTGTCGAAGACGCAATTGCTCATCGATCCCAGGGCCAAGCGCGTGCTGCAGACCGAAGTGGTGCCGACCGGCCTCGGCTCGTCCTCGCAAGGCGCCGACACTTTGCTGGTCGACAGCCAGGTCGAGATCATCGGCTCGGATGCTGTGCTCGGACGCGTGATCGACAAGCTCGGCCTCGCCGCCGATCCGGAATTCGCCAGGGCCGGCGGCGCCGGCCTCATTCAATCGCTGCGCGAGACCTTCGCGGGCGGCACATCGGGCGAACGGCCCCAGGCCCAGCCCGCGGAGGCCGCGATGGAGCGGCTGCGCCGGCTGCTGCTCGTCAAGCGTGTCGGCAACACCTATGTCATCGAGGTCAGCGCCTTTTCCCGTGACCGCCAGAAGGCCGCGCGCATCGCCAATGCGGTCGCCGAGGCCTATCTCGCCGATCAGGCCTCCGCCACCTCCAGCTCGACCCGCGACACCACGGAAGCCTTGACCGCGCGGCTCGCCTCGCTGCGCCAGAACGTCACCGAGGCGGAAGACCGGGTCGAGGCCTACAGGCGCGCCAACAATCTGGTCAGCACCCAGGGCGTACTCATCGACGACCAGCAATTGCAGGATCTCAGCGCCAGGCTGGGCGCCGCACGTTTGCGCCGCGAAGAGGCCCAGGCCCGTTTCGACCAGGCCCAGCGGCTGGCCCAGGACGGTGCGGGCGCGGCATCGGCGGCCGACGGCCTGGATTCGCCCGTCATCGTCAGCCTGCGCTCCAGCCTCGCCGAGCTCGATCGCAGCAAGGCCAATATCGGGGCCCAGCTCGGCCCGCGGCACCCCGAGATCCGCAGCCTCGACGCCCAGCGCGCGATCATCCAGCAGCAGCTCAACACCGAGGTGCGGCTGGCGATCCAGCGGGCACGCAGCGCACTCGACCTGGCGCGCCGGGGCGAGGCCACGCTTTCCGACAATCTCAGCCGGCTCAAGCAATTGTCGCTCGGCAACAACGAGGCGCAGGTCCGCATGCGCGAATTGCAGCGCGACGCCGACGCCTCCCGCGCCGTGCTGGAAAACGTGCTCGCCCGCGCCAAGCAGAGCAGCGAGCAGGAAGACATCGCTACCGCCAATTTCCGCGTGATCACCCCGGCCGCCGCGGCGTTCCGGGTCACCTATCCACCCTCGAACCTGGTTCTGGCCGGCGCTCTCGTCGCGGGCCTGGCATTCGGCTGCCTGCTCGCCTGGCTCCGCGACCGGTTCCTCGTCAGCAAGCATGCCTCGGAAGGATACAGCGCATGAGCATCACCCCGATGTTTAAACGGTCGGCTCCGTCCTCTGAGACCCGGCGCGTCCTGGTGACCGGCGGTTCCGGCTTCATCGGCAGCCATCTCTGCGAGCGCCTGCTCGAGGGCGGGCACGAGGTCGTCTGCGTCGACAACTTCTTCACCGGCCGGCGCGACAACGTCATGCACCTGCTCGATCATCGCAAGTTCGAGCTGATGCGCCACGACGTCACCGTGCCGCTGCATGTCGAAGTCGACCAGATCTACAACCTGGCCTGTCCGGCATCGCCGATCCATTACCAGCGCGACCCGATCCAGACGGTCAAGACCTCGGTCATGGGCGCCATGAACATGCTCGGCCTCGCCAACCGGCTGAAGGCCAAGATCCTGCAGGCCTCGACCAGCGAGGTCTATGGCGACCCCTATGTCCATCCGCAGGTCGAAAGCTACTGGGGCAACGTCAACCCGATCGGCCCGCGCGCCTGCTACGACGAAGGCAAGCGCTGCGCCGAGACGCTGTTCTTCGCCTACAAGCAGCAGCACCAGCTGCCGATCAAGATCGTCCGCATCTTCAACACCTATGGCCCGCGCATGCAGCCCGATGACGGCCGCGTCGTGTCCAATTTCATCATCCAGGCGCTGACCAACCAGCCGATCACCTTGTTCGGCGACGGCGAGCAGACCCGTTCGTTCTGTTATGTCGACGACCTCGTCGAGGGGCTGATGCGCACGATGGACCGGACCGCCGACGACGTGTCCGGGCCGGTCAATCTCGGCAATCCCGGCGAGTTCACCATCCGGGCGCTGGCCGAGACGGTGATCGCGCTGACCGGGTCGCGCTCGCGCCTGGTGCGCGAACCCCTGCCGGTCGACGATCCGCGCCAGCGCCGCCCGGATATCAGCCTTGCCAAGCAGCTGATCGACTGGGAGCCGACCGTCGCGCTGCGCGACGGCCTGCTGAAGACCATCACCTATTTCGACGGGCTGCTGGCCCAGGGCGAACAACCGGTCAGGGCCGTCAGATGAACATGCACGTTCCGGGGACGCCGCGGGCCGCGCGGCGGGCGCGGGCATCGCAGGATGTCCTGCCGCCATCGATGAACATCGCCGTGATCGGCGCCGGCTATGTCGGCCTCGTCACCGGCACCTGCCTGGCGCTGCTCGGCCACCGGGTGACGGTGGTCGACCGCGACGCCGAACGCATCGCGATGCTGCACCGCGGCGAGATGCCGATCCACGAGACCGGCCTGGCCGAGCGCATCGCGGAAGCCGAGAAGCTCGATTTCAGCACCAGCCTGCCGTCGGCGGTGGCCGCCGCCGACGCGGTGTTCATCTGCGTCGGCACGCCGCCGAACCCGGTCGACGGCCATGCCGACCTGACCCAGGTCCACGCGGTCGCCCGGGACGTCGCCGGAGCGCTCGAGGGCCGTACCGTCGTGATCACCAAGTCGACCGTGCCGGTCGGCACCGGCGACGAGGTCGAGGAGATCATGCGCGCCGTCCGGCCGGATGGCGACTTCGCCGTGGTGTCGAACCCGGAATTCCTGCGCGAGGGCGTCGCCATCGCCGATTTCATGCATCCCGACCGGGTGGTCGTCGGCACCGACGAGATCTGGGCGCGCGACGCCATGGCCGCCATCTATGCCGTGATCACCACGGCCGGCCATCCTCTGGTCTTCACCAGCCGGCGCACCGCCGAACTGACCAAATATGCCGCCAATTGCTTCCTGGCGCTGAAGATCACCTATATCAACGAGATCGCCAATCTGTGCGAGGAGGTCGGCGCCGATGTCGAGGACGTCGCGTTGGGCATCGGCCTCGACAGCCGCATCGGCGCGCAGTTCCTGAAAGCCGGACCCGGTTTCGGCGGCTCCTGCTTTCCGAAGGACATGCTGGCCCTGATGAAGACCGCGCAGGATGCCGGCATGCCGCTGCGTTCGGTCGAGACGGCGGTCGCGGTGAACGATGCGCGCAAAGGCGAGATGGTCCGCAAGATCATTCGCGCAGCGGGCGGCTCGGTCGCCGGCAAGACCATTGGCGTGCTCGGCCTGACCTTCAAGGGCGGCACCGACGACATGCGCTCGGCGGCGTCCCTCGTCATCCTGCCGCAACTGATCAAGGCCGGAGCCCGCATTCGCGCCTATGACCCGGCCGGCATGGCCAATGCCAAGGCGCTGCTGCCCGGGGTCGAGATGGCCGCGAGCGCGCTCGACGCGGCCAATGGCGCCGATCTGGCGCTGGTCCTGACCGAATGGTCGGAATTCCGCACGCTCGACCTGAAACGCCTGCGGCGGACCCTGCGCCAGCCGGTCCTGGTCGATCTGCGCAATCTCTACGAACCAGCGGCGGTGGCGGCGGCGGGTCTGTCCCATATCGCCATCGGCCGGCCCGGCGCGGCGTTTCCGCACCATGCGGGCATCAGCCCGCAGGACGTGCCGGGGCGGTGGCCGCAGGCCATGGCCCGGAAGGCGCGCATGCCCGCCGACCTCGCCCGCGCCTGACATCGTCACGCGGGCGCCTGCCTGCTTTCGGGAGGCCGCCCGGCAAGGAAGCCGGCGGCTGACCGCCGGTGGTCCAAGGCAAAGGCTGCGCGCCGCGAACGTCACTGGCGTGGCTCGCTCCCGCCAACCACACCGATATGCCGCAGCGAAACCGCGGCGAGTACGGCGAGAATGGAAACGCTCACCGCACTGAACGCCGCCGCGCCGCTGAACCCCGCCGTGAACGCAGCCTGCGCCTCTTCCATCAGGCCGGGGGGCAGTTCCGAGGCAACCGAGGATGCCGCCCACAAGCTGTCGCCCACGGCCTCGCGCGCGCCCTGACCGAGGCTTTCCGGTATGCGGTCGAGCATCGTCCGGCGATAGACGGCGGTGGCCAGGCTGCCGAGCACGGCGATGCCGAGCGATACGCCGAGATCCTGCACCGTCTCGGACATCGCCGAGGCCGAGCCTGCCTTGTCCACCGGAGCCGATCCAACCACGAGGTCCGTCCCCAACGCGGCGATCGTGCCAAGCCCGAGATAGGCCAGCGAGAAACCCGCGACGACAATGACGACGCCCGAAGCGCCGTTATCCAGTCGGGTCAGCATGAGATAACCCGCAACCGACAGTCCCAGCGCTCCGGCCACGACGAAGCCCGGCCGGACCCGCCGCGCAAGGAGCGGCGCCGTGACGCCGGCAGCGACCATGGCCAAGGCGGGCGGTCCCATCCAGAGACCCGCGACGAGCGGAGAAAATCCGGCGACCAGCTGCAGATATTGCGTGACCAGCAGCATCGTGCCGCCGACCGCGACGAGGCCGAGGAGGAGCACGATCAAGGCTACGCTGAAGGCTCTGTTCGCAAACAGCGACATGTCGAGCAAGGGATCGGCGAGGCGTCGCTGGCGGCGCACGAACACAACGGCGAAGGCGAGCCCCAGCGCGATCGCACCGGCTGGATGCAGGCCGAAGCCGCCCTTGGCGATCTGCTTGATGCCATAGACCACGGGCAGCATGGCGACGAGCGAAAGGCCGACGCTCGCAAGGTCCAGCCTGCCGGCCTGCGATGCCCGATGGTCCGGCAGCAGGACCGGCGCCAGCGGAAGCAGCAGGCCGACAACGGGCACAGCGACCAGAAAAGCCGCGCCCCACCAGAAATGCTCCAGCAGCGCGCCGCCCACGACCGGTCCCATCGCCATGCCGAGCGCGAACATGGTGGCCCATATGCCGAAGCCGAGGGCCCGCTGCCGCGGATCGGCGAACAGGGTGGTGATGAGCGCCAGCGTCGATGGCATCAGGGTGGCGCCGGCCATCCCGAGCAATGCCCTGGCCGCGATCAGCATGCCGGCGCTGGTCGAGAAGGCGGCGACGACCGAGGCGACGGCGAAGGCGGCCGCGCCCATCATCAGGAGCTTGCGGCGGCCGATACGGTCGCCGAGCGTCCCCATGGTGATGAGGAAACCGGCGATCATGAAACCGTAGGCATCCATGATCCAGAGCGCCTGCAGGCTGGTCGGCTGCAGATCGGCGGCAAGCGCCGGCAAAGCGAGGTGAAGAAGCGTGAGGTCCAGACCCAGCAACATGGTCGGCAAGGCCAGCAGCGCCAGTCCCAGCCATTCGCGTGCTCCGGCCGTCGCGGGGGGTGAATGGGCGCCTTCAGCCGCCGTGTTGAAGAGGGAAAGGTCGGGTTTGCCATGCGAAGTCATACTGCCTCCTTGTCGCGGGCGGACATTCGAGGCAGGCTGATCCTGTTACAATATTGGAAATTATCCTGTTACCAGAGGCAATAGCCTTGTCCGATCGCACGCTCGCGCGCACCCGAACCGACCTCTCCGACTTCCTGATGCGCCACAGGAAAAGGCTCGCGCCGGCCGATGCGGGCTTGCCCTCGACCGGTCACCGCCGCACGCCCGGCCTGCGGCGAGAGGAAGTGGCCACGCTCGCGGGTGTCGGGTTGACCTGGTACACGTGGCTCGAGCAGGGGCGAGACATCCAGGTCTCGGAAAGCTTTCTGCTCAAGGTGGCGAAAGCGCTGAAGCTGGACGATGCCGAGTGCAGCCACCTTTTCCTGCTGGCGCATCGGCGCCCGCCGCCGCCCGAAGCCTATCAATGGCCCTCCGTGAGCCCGCTCATCCAGGCTTTGCTGGATGATCTCGTCGCGCGACCCGCCTATGTCACCAACCTGCGTTGGGATGTCGTCGCCTGGAATGCCGGGGCCGACGATGTGTTCGGCTTCGCAAACCGCGAGCAACCGGACCGCAATATCCTCCGCCTGATTTTCGCCGATCCGGAGTTCCGCCGGCGTTTTCCCCACTGGGGCGATGAGGCGCCGAAACTGCTCGCGCAGTTTCGCTGCGATCTGGCAACCGCGCCCGACGACCCGGCCATGCTTGCCCTCGTCGACGACATGAAGAAGCTGTCCCCGGATTTCCGCCGATGGTTCGCCCAGCC
The DNA here is from genome assembly GCA_017304475.1 of Hyphomicrobiales bacterium. Classification (GTDB taxonomy): domain Bacteria; phylum Pseudomonadota; class Alphaproteobacteria; order Rhizobiales; family Phreatobacteraceae; genus Phreatobacter. The sequence goes on from JAFKKV010000035.1 coordinate 9,768, forward strand.
CGGCATGGAAAGCTACGCCCGGGGCATCAGCACCATCCTTGATGCCGATCGGAAGCAGCGCGGGTTCACGCACGAAATACTGACCGTGGACGAGTACCGGCACCTGAAGATGGTCGTCTATTTTCAGCAGTAGAGCCGCCGGCCCCATCGGCGCGAAGCACGCGGCGATCATGCCCTGGCTTGCGCGCTCCGGCATCCCCGGCCGCCCCGCCGCAACCGCTGGCACCGATATTGCGAAAGCTGGTCTCCAGAGGCGGCGGAGACGAGCCATGTATCATCGCGCGACAATCATTGCCCCGGAACAGGACGAGAGGTCCGGTTTTGAGGCGGCAGGCCGTGCCGTTGTCGCTCAGCCCGCGCCGGAGGCGACGTCATCGCCGGATGTCCGGCGCCCGCTGGTGCTCGATCTCGACGAGACCTTGCTGCGCACCGACATGCTGCTCGAATGCATCGTCGCGGCGCTGCGGCAGAACCCGCTCATGGTCTTTTCGATCCTGCTCTGGGCGCTGCAGGGGCGGGCCGTCCTGAAGCAGCGGCTGGCGCTTCATGCCTCGCCCGACATCGCCACCTTGCCGGTCGATCAGCGCGTCGTCGCGCTGGCGCGCGCCGCGGCCGCCTCCGGCCGCACCGTCGTTCTCGCCACCGCGACCACCGAAACGCTGGCGCATGCCATGGCCGAGCGCTTTCCCTTCATCAGCCGGGTCATCGCGTCGGACGGCGCCACCAATCTGAAGGGGCGGGCCAAGGCCGAAGCCCTGAGCAAAGCCTTCCCCAGCGGTTTCGACTATGCCGGCGACAGCGCTGCCGACCTGCCGGTCTTCGCGGCGGCCCATTCCATTATCGTGGTGCGCGCTTCGGCTTCGGTCGCCGCCCGCGCCCAGGCGCTCGGCAAGTCGGCCGAGGTGATCGGCGAGGAACGTTCGGCCGCGGCCGTCTGGGCCCGGGCGCTGCGCCTGAAGCAATGGGCCAAGAACGCGCTGATCTTCGCGCCCATCCCGCTCGCCGGCATGCTCTTCGTTCCGAAGGCCTGGATCGCCGCGACCCTGGCCTTTCTCGGTCTCGGCCTCGTCGCCTCGGCGACCTATCTGGTCAACGACCTCTTCGACCTGCCGCATGATCGCCAGCACTGGTCGAAGCGCGAGCGGCCGCTCGCCAGCGGCGCGCTGGCCATCCACCAGGCGCTGCTCGGCTTGCCGGTGCTGATGGCGCTGGGCTTCGGCTTCGCGGCGCTGGCGGGGCCGGCGACGGTACTGGTCACCGCGCTCTATGTCGTGGCGACGCTCACCTATTCGCTCTGGCTGAAGCGCGTGCCGATCGTCGACGTCTCGATGCTCGCCGGCCTGTTCACGCTGCGCCTGCTGCTGGGCGTCGTCGCCATCGGCGCGATCATCTCGCCCTGGCTCTTCGTCTTCTCCTTCGCGCTGTTCCTGTCGCTCTCCACGGCGAAGCGCCATACCGAGCTGACCCGCGCCAAAATTCACGGCGTCGCCCTGCGCGGCCGGGGTTATCAAGCCCTCGACGAACCGCTGCTGCTCGCCATGGGGCTTGCCGCGGTGGCGAGCTCGGTGCTGATCCTGATCCTCTACCTGATGGCCGAGGGTTTCCGCGCCGGCCATTACACCGCCCCCAATTTCCTCTGGTGCGCGCCGGTCATCATCTTCCTCTGGCAGATGCGGATCTGGCTCCTGTCGCAGCGCGGCCAGCTCGACGACGACCCGGTGACCTTCGCCATCAAGGACAGGCCGAGCCTGCTGCTCGGCGGGTCGCTGGTCCTGGCCTTCCTGGCCGCCCATCTCGGTGGAGCTCTGCCATGGCCGGTCTGAACGGCCCGTCCTGGCGGAGCGCCGTCCTGGCGCGCCTGACCGGCGAGGCCGGCCGCTTCCTCGTCTGCGGCGGCTTCGCCGCCTTCGTCAACTGGGCGGCCCGCATCGCGCTGTCGTCGCTCATGCCGTTCGAAATGGCCGTCGTGCTGGCCTATGCCATCGGCATGACGGTCGGCTTCGTGCTCTACCGCACCGTCGTCTGGACCGATCACGAGGCGACGCTCGCCGAACAGGCGATCGGCTTCGTGCTGGTCAACGGGCTGAGCGCGGTGGTGGTGTTCGGCGTCGCCATCGGTCTCAGGGGCGCCTTGGAGACCTTGCTCGGCTCGGGCGGCGGCCTGGTCGATGCCGGCGCTCACGGCGTCGCCATCGGCGTCGGCGCACTCGCCAATTTCCTCGGCCATCGCTCGTTCACCTTCAGGCCGCGCGCCGATCGCGCGTGAGGTTCCGGCTCAGTTCGGCCCGGTGCAGGTCAGGAACGATCGCCGCGCACCCTGCGTCGCGGCGCAGTCCCGGTAGCCGTGGAAGCGGCCCAGAGCCTCGCCGTTCTCGCCCGCCGCCACGATGATCAGCACCTTGGGCGCGCCCTGGTGCTCGCTGCGGAACGCCGACAACGAGACCAGGCCCGGCTCCAGTTCCCATTTCGGCAGGGCGAAGATGAAATCCTGCGCCGGCACGTAGCGCAGCGGGTAATAGCCGTAGAAGCGCATGGACGGCAGCGCCGATCCCATGCCGACGCCGCCCGAGGTCAGCGCGGCCAGTTGATGGATATGCACGCCCGGCTGGACGTGCCAGGCATAGTTGGCGCTTGTCAGTTCGGTCAGGTCGGCCCCGGCGAAGCTCTGGCCGGGATGGCTGCGCCCGGCGGCGAGCGCCGCCTTCGAGGTCTCCGCCCAGGCGAAATAGGCGACCGTGCGAATGCCGCTCTGGGCGATCAGCGCGACGAAGGCCAGGACGGAAAGGATGCGGGCGACATGCGGCGCGGGCTGCCGCGCGGCGATCGCCAGCGCCACGCCGATCCAGGTATAGGGCGCCAGCCGCTCGGCCAGCGGCACGCCCTGCGCGGTCCTCAGGTCGAGGGCGGAGACCAGCAGGACGAGCACCGTGAAGAGCGGCCAGACCAGGTCGCCGCCGCGCCAGCGCCTCAGCGCCAGGATCGCCGCATAGGCCATGCCGCCGATCAGCGGCGCCAGCGCCACGACCTCCCACCATGTATAGCTGAACAGGTAGTGCAAGGTGATGAGCCGGCGCACCACCGAGAAGATCGAGTAGCGCAGATTGGCCGCGTCGGTGGTCGCCGAGGGGTAGGCGACCAGGAAGGCGACGATCAGAGCCAGGGCCGGCAAGGCGGCGGCGACCGACCAGACGCCGTCGCCGACCAGGCGCCGCGCCGTCGCGCCTACGCCCTCGCCATCCGGCCGGGCGAGCGCGCGCGCCAGTCCGCCGGCCGCCATCAGCAGGCAGGCCGCCACCAGCGTGGCGAGATGGGTCAGGCCGAGCGCGAACAGCGTCACGGCGAGGGCCGCGAAGGTCCACGGCGTGCGCCGCTCGCCGATCCCGCGCCAGAGCGCCGCGAAGGCGAGAAAAGCCGGCAGGCCGAGCGCGTAGTTGAAGAAGCCGAAATGGATGTACAGGCCGAAGGCGAGCGGCATGAGCAGCAGGAACGGCAGCAGCGGGCGGTCGGTTTCCGCACGTGTCGCCCAATAGGCCGCGAGCACCGAGAACAGCCCGTAGAGCGTCAGATAGACCGACTGCGCCAGCAAGGTGTCGCCGGTCATCCGGATCAGCGCCGCCAGAATGATATAGACGCTGTAATTGGGCTCGATCCGGGCATTCCATTCGTAGAAGGTGCGGGTCGGTTCCGACAGCGCGCCACCCCAGCCGAAACGCGCGATCATGTCGGCCTGGGTCAGGTGGATCGGGCCGTCCTGGGTCGGCACGATATCGACGAGCCAGACCGGAACGATCAGGACCAGGGCCAGCGCAAGGCAGATCAGGGCGAAGCCGGTCGTGGTCGAGACGGCGGCCGGTTCGGCGATCGCGGATTTGACGGTCATGTCATGTCCTTCGGGCCGGCCTGCCTCGGCGCCGCCGAAGCAAGGCCAGGCGCGGTCCTGGATGGGGTGTCAGCGACAGAAATGCTCGATGACCTGCATCATCGGCTTGGGCTTGTACTGGACGTCGAAAGGCAAGGGCCGGTTCGGCAGGCCGTCGCCGCGTTTGAAATAGATCGGCACCCAGCTGTACTTGTCGGTAATGCCCCAGGTCAGCACCGCGCTCGGCTTCATCGCGGCGAAGATGGCGCCGAGGAAATCATGGACGCGGGCGGCGGCCACCATGTCGCGCATGTCGGGCGGACCGGGCATCTTGTTGTCGACCACATCGAGCTCGGTGACCATGAACTCCAGGCCCATCGCCTTGATCTCGTTGACGAAGGCGGTCAGGCCGGCCTGGTCGATCTGGTTGTCGCTGAGATGGCCCTGCAGTCCGACGCCGTGCAGCGGCACGTTGTCGGCGCGCAGCGAGCGGATCAGCCTGAGAAAGGCCTCGCGCTTGCGCTTGTAGCGGTCGCCGATGAATTCGATGTCGTAGTCGTTGATGATCAGCTTGGCGCCCGGGTCGGCCTGCGCGGCGGCGCGCAGCGCCAAGGCGACATAGCGGGGCCCGATGCGGCGCAGCCAAAGGCTGTCGCGCAGGCCCGGCGCCGTCTGGGGATCGTCGGCGATCGCCTCGTTGACCACATCCCAATTGGCGATTCTGCCGCGATAGTGGCCGACCACCGTCTCGATATGGCGGATCATTTCGCGTTCGGCCACCACGGCATTGTCGATCGCCTCGGCCCAGGGCGGCAGCGCTCCGTGCCAGACCAGCGTATGGCCGCGAAACGTCATGCCATTGGCGCGGGCGAAGGCGAGATAGCGGTCACCCTCGGAGAAGTCGAACCGGTCCCTGGTCGGCCGGAGGTCGAACCATTTCAGGCCGCCCTCCGACACCAGGTGGTCGCAATAGGCCGCGAGCGTCGCGCGATAGTCCGCGTCCTCGGTCAGCGAGCCGCCGCGCACGGCCGCGCCGTAGGGAACGCTCCATTTGCGCGTCGGGGCCGTCTGCGCCTCGGCCTGGCGCCAGGCCAGGCCGGCCAGCGGTACAGCGCCCATTCCGCCGATCAGGCTGCGCCGCGATATCTCGAGCTTCGGCATGACGTCAGGATCCACCGCCAGGGGAAGGGGAAGCCTGGTTCGGAACGACGCGGAACCGGGCGTTCATCCGCAGACCGAAAATCGCCACCAGCAAGGTGAACCAGACCGGATCGGTGCGGGAAAACAGGAAGCTCTCCATGCAGGACAGGTAGATGGCGAACAGCCACAGCTGGAAGAAGAGCGTCGTCATGATCGGATCGGCACCCGCGCGCCTGGCCTTCACGTCGTTCAGGAACGGTTGGACGACGAGGACGATGACGGTCAGGACGAGGCCGATGAGGCCGAGATTGAGCGCGGTATCGAGAAAGCCGTTATGGCCGTTGGAGGCGGAGCCCGCCCATTGCTCATCGTCCTCGATGCCGAACTTGGTGCTTTCGAGCGACCAGAACGACAGGAAGCCGTAGCCGGTCACCGGCCGTTCCGCGAATTTCTCCAAGGCGAAGGTCCACACGTCGGTGCGCCCGGTAAAGGTCGCGTCGAAGGGCAGGGCGCTGACGACCGAGCCGATGGCCGGGCTGATCACCGAGCCGACACCAAGGCAGAGCAGGACGACAAGCGGCGTGAACACCACCAGGGCGCGGCCGAAGGTCGATTTGACGCCGGCGCTGGCGGCGGAGACCAGGAGCGTCAGGACCACGATGATGATCGAGCTCTTCGCGGCCGACAGCAGCACGAAGAGGCCGGCAAGGCAGGCGAGCGCGATGCCCGGCACGACCAGGCCGACCCGCGCGGCGAAAATGCCGATGAACACCATGGTCGAGAACACGCCGCCGGCCAGGTTCTTGTGGCCGAAGACGCCGCGCCAGTCGCCCGCCAGCCGCGCCTCCACCAGGTCGGTCGCCTGGTGGACGGCGAATTGCGGAAACAGCAGCACGCCGAGATAGCTCAAAAGCGTGACGAACAGGGCGCAGCCGACGATCAGACGGGCGAATTCGTCGCGGTCTTTCGGCAGGAGGCTGACCAGGGCGGCGATCAGGGCCACCGCGAGAAACAGCAGATATCGGCGCAGCGAACCGGCGAAATCCGACGAGGTGACGATGTTGAAGCCGATATAGACGACCAGGGCGATGAATGCCCGATCGGTCAGCGCCGTCATGAAATGCCGCCATCGCCCGATCGTCGCGCCGACGATCATCGCGCCGAGCAAACCGAACGACACGTAGATCCACAGGTCGTTGCCGGTGGTCAGGCCGAGCAGGTCCTGGCTGCCGAGATCGCCGAAGGGTTCGAGGCCGATCCAGACAAGACACCAGACGGCGGCGAAGAGACCGGCGCGGGCGATCCGCCCCAGGCTCTCCGGGCTGCCGTCGAGATGAAAGGAGGTGACTTGCGACATCGACCCGGCCTGCCCGAAGACTCACCCGCGCTAAAGTCGAATGGCGATGCATCGCGGTGAAGCGGGATCATTTACGCCGCGTGGCCGCCGGACGACAAGCCAAAGCTTGTCCTATGGTGAAGCTGCAACCGGAGCGGCAGCGGCCCCGGGGCACCGGAGCGGGCCGGGTTCCGCGCTGGGGCTTCATGAGCCCTCGCACAGGGAGCCGTGCCCCTGCGGCAACCGGCCTCGCATCGCCTGGGTGACCTCTGGTCACGATCTTGCTAGGGCATGCCGATACGGCATCCGCCCCAACCCGGTGGTCCAGAATGAGACGTCCATGAGGTCCACCTCCAACAGGCAGGACCGGCCCTTCGACGGGCCGGATATCGCCTCCATCGGCATTCCCCGGCGATGACAGTGTCAACCTCCGGCCGGCTCAACTCGATCCAGTATCTGCGCGCCGTCGCCGCCTTGATGGTGGTCGCGTTCCACGTCGTCGGGCCGGCATGGACGATCGGTTCGGCCGGCGTGGACGTCTTTTTCGTCATCAGCGGCTTCGTCATTTCGCTGGCCGCCAATTCGGCCACCGTGACGCCGCTCGGTTTCGCTTATGACCGCGCGGCGCGGATCTTGCCGCTCTATTGGCTGTGCACGCTGGTGCTGGCCGCCGCGGTCGCGGTGGCGCCCGGACTGTTTCCCAGATTGCCGCTCTCGGCGGACTGGCTCGCCATGTCGCTGGCCATGCTGCCGACATTCAAGCCCGGCACCAGCGACATCTTTCCGGTGCTCTATCAGGGCTGGACGCTGAATTACGAGGCCTTCTTCTACGTCATCGTCCTGATCGCCGTCGCCCTGCCGGTCCGGCAGCGATTCCTGGCCATTACCGTCGTTCTTGTCGCCTTCCTGGCCGCCGGCGAATGGCTGCCGTCGTCCCAGGCCTGGGCCAGGATCTATACCGATCCTCTCCTCATCGAGTTCCTGGCGGGCTACGCCTTCGGCCACCTGCGCCTCCGAGGTTTCCGGTTCGGCGGCGCGGCCGGTGCGATGCTCGTCCTGGCAGGTCTCGTGGGCTTTGGTCTTGCCGCCATGACCGGGGAGGGGCCGGAGGGTTGGCACCGCATCCTGGTCTGGGGCCTGCCGGCCTTCTGTCTCGTCGCGGGCGGCGTCGCGCTCGAGGATGGCAAGGTGCTGCCGCCGGTTCCCCTGGCCGGCTTCATCGGCGAAGCCTCCTACGCCATCTATCTCAGCCATGGCCTGGCGATTTCGCTGCTCGTCGTCATTTGGCGGCGGCTGGGGCTATTGACGTCCGAGGGCCTCGACACGCCCGTCCTGGCCATTGCGACCTTCGTGCTCTGCGTGCTGGCCGGCGTCGCCTTCCACCTGCTTGTCGAAAAGCCGCTGCAGCGGCTGCTGAAGCGGCGGAAGTCGCAAAGAACCGCTCCCGCCGGCGCACATTGACGGCCGCCGGGGGCAGCCTTGCCCGTTACTGCAGATAGCGCGCGAGCGGCGGCGCCATGCGATCGATCACCCAGCGAATGATCATCGGCAGCCCGATGCCGGCCGCCGTCAGCAGGATGAAATAGCCATAGAAGGCATTGCCGTCCCACTTGACCAGCAGGAAGCCGAAACCCTTCACCAGGCCGATGCAGATCGTGTTGAACAGATAGATCGCCATCGTGTACTGCCCGAGTAGCAGGAAGATCCGGTCGTTGCGTTCGGCAAGCCACAAGGCGACGCCGTGCAAAGCCGGGATCGACGCCAGCGCCGCGGCGAAAACCGCCGGCGGATTGCCGTTCCACCAGGCCAGGGCAAGGGCTGCGACGAACAGTGCGAGCAGGGCTCCGCCATAGCCGCGCAACAGCTGTTCCATGGCCTCGCGGTGCCGGCCGATCCAGACCCCGATCAGGAAGAAGACGAGGTGCCGCAGCACCCGGTCGGCATAGAACAGGCTCTCGACCTCGAATTGCGTCAAGACCGCGCTCGCCAGGATCAGCACCGGCAGGATGCGCGGGAAGGGGACGATCACGAGCCGGAACACCAGCGAATAGATGAAAGCCGCGTAGAGATACCAGACCGACGTCGCCGGACTTCTGGCGGTATGGATGAACAGGCCGTCGAGATAGGCGGCCAGGCTGTCCTGGGTGTTGTCGACGAAGACGAATTGCGAGAACACCATCTTGCCGGCGATGATGATCAGGCCGAAGGCGAAGAACGGCAGGAGCAGCCGGTCGCAGCGCTTCAGGACATAGGCGAGCGCGCCATCCTTTGCGGGGTTGAGCGCATAGCCCAGCACATAGCCGCTGAGATACATGAAGAACGGCATGTGGAAGAAATAGATCACCGTCTTCAGCTGCTGATACCAGTCATGTCCGGCTGGCGTCTGCTGCGAGACGACATGGCCGAGCACGACCAGCAGGATGCCGATGCCCTTGGCGGTGTCGATATCCAGGAGACGCGGGCGGACGGCGGACGCGGCGGGGCTGCCCGGGACAACGTCAGTCACGCCGACCCGAAGCTTGGTCGAAGCAGCCTCCATCTCGGCACCTCCTGCGGCGGGATAGCGTGGCGCATCCCGAATTCACCACGCCAGCGATGGTAGCGGTCCAATCGCTTAAGATCTGGTGAGAGCGAGGCAGGACACCCCAACCATCGCCACGCTGCGGTCATGAAGCAGGCTATGATCGGCCCCGACAAGGAGGCTGTCATGCGCCCAGTCGCTCTCGCTCTCGGTCTTGCCCTTTTGCCGGCCGCGGCTTTCGCCCAGGCTCCGGCGCCCGCGCCGCGCGACCCCGATGCCGGCCGCTTCACCTTGCGCGACACACCCGACGGCCTGTTGCGCCTGGATGGCCGCACCGGCCAGATCTCGCTCTGCAGCCGCCAGGACGGCAGTTTCACCTGCCGGCTGGTGGCCGACGACCGGGCCGCGCTTCAGGCCGAGATCGACAGGCTGAAGGCCGAAAACGACGCGCTGAAGCGCGGCGGCGCCACCGCTCAGGCACGCCCCGGCACAGACGGCCAGAGCCTCAACCTGCCGAGCGACCAGGAGGTCGACCGCGCGATGAGCCTGGCCGAGCGCATCATCCGGCGCTTCATGGGCATCATCCGCGAAACCGACCAGGAGCAGGGTAGGCGGCTTTAGGGTGGCGGCGGCGCGTGACGTGAATTCCGGGCCTGATTGAGCGGGCCGGCCCATCTGGCCCCTCATCCGCCGCCCTCTCTCGCAAGCGCATGCCGGATCCACACAACGCGCCGTTCGAGTACCTAACGTCACCCCCGGCGAGCGAAGCGAGGGAAGGGGGTCCAGGGGGTGCAGGGCCCTTCGCTCGACACCGCTAAATCTCCTGGATTATGCGCTGAAAGCGCAGCCTGTTGGCCCCTGGACCCCCTTCCCTCGCTTCGCTCGCCGGGGGTGACGTAGAGAATGTCGCAAGCCCGCAAGCGGGCGCGGACCTACGCGCAGCGCCCGACCTTAGCCCACGCTCTTGTAGGGTGGCTTGTCGAGACCCTTGGGCGACAGGGTGAAGATCTCCACGCCCGTCTCGGTCACCGCGACCGTATGCTCGAACTGCGCCGACAGGGAACGGTCGCGGGTTACCGCGGTCCAGCCGTCGGAGAGCACCTTCACATGCGGCCGGCCGAGATTGATCATCGGCTCGATGGTGAAGAACATGCCGGGCTTCAGCACGCTGCCTTCACCCGGCCGGCCGAGATGGACGATGTTCGGCTCGTCATGGAACATCCGGCCGAGGCCATGGCCGCAGAAGTCGCGCACCACGCTCATATGCTGGGGTTCGACGAAGGACTGGATGGCATGGCCGATATCGCCGACCGTATTGCCCGGCTTCACCGCGGCAACGCCCAGCATCAGCGATTCATAGGTGACGTCGATCAGCCGCTCGGCCCGGCGCGGGATCTCGCCCACCGCATACATGCGCGAGCTGTCGCCGTGCCAGCCGTCGAGCACGAAGGTCACGTCGACATTGACGATGTCGCCGTCGCGCAGGGGCTTGTCGTTGGGGATGCCGTGGCAGACCACGTGGTTGATCGAGGTGCAGGTCGAGCGCTCGTAGCCGCGATACATCAGCGTCGCCGGATAAGCGCGATGATCCATGGCGAATTCGAACACGAGCTGGTCGATGCGGTCGGTCGGCACGCCGACATCGACCTCGCCGACGAGCATGTCGAGACATTCGGCGACGAGGCGTCCCGCCGCGCGCATGCCGTCGAAGGCTTCCGGCCCGTAAAGTTTGATCTGGCCGTTCTTGCGCATCGGCGCAGTCCCGGCATCCACATAAGTAACCACTGGCAAATTCCTGATCTGCCCGGAAAATAGGGAATTCACGCAGCCGCGCAAGCCTGCCCGACGGGGATCAGCCTTTCGCCGACCGGCCGGCGGCGCGGGAGATCCGTCGAAAGAACGAGGGTTGAAGCGATCGGGGCCCGCTTTCAAATCTTGAATTCAAACTTTAGGTTCGGCGCAGGCGGAGATGTCCCATGTCCGGTTTTGCTGACGGCTCCGCGCGGGGCAGGGTGACCTTGCAGCACATCGCCGACGAACTCGGCGTATCCACCGCCACCGTCTCGCTGTCGCTCCGGTCGAGCCCGCTGGTGGCGGCCGCCACCCGCGACAAGGTCCAGGCGGTCGCCCGCGCGCTCGGCTATATCTACAACCGCTCGGCGGCGAGCCTGCGCACCGCGCGCACCAATATGATCGCGGTCGGCTTCAACGATATCGTCAATCCCTATTTCGGCGAGCTGCTCGCCGCGATCGAGGAGACGCTGGCCGGCTCCGGCCACACCGTGCTGCTCGGCACCTATTGCGACGATCCGGCCAAGCAGGACCGGGTGCTGCGCACGCTGAAGGAATATCGCCCCGACGGCATGATCGTCTGCCCGGCCAATGGCGCCGCCGCGGCGTCCCTCACCGACGTCTCCGATGCCGGCATTCCCCTGGTCCAGGTCTCGCGCGAAATATCCGATGTCGGCCTGGATTTCGTCGGCTCGAACGATGCGCTGGGCACCCGCACGGCTCTCGACCACCTGTTCGAGCTCGGGCACCGGCGCATCGCCATTATCGGCGGCACCGACGCCATGTCGACCGGCGCGAACCGCCGCAATGCCTATCGCGCCTGTCTCGCCGAGCGCGGCATCGCGGTGGAGCCGGAGCTGATGGTCGCGGGCTTCGGCACGCGCGATCTCGGCTTTGCCGGCATTCATGCCTTGCTGGATCTCGCCGAGCCGCCCACGGCGGCGGTCTGTTTCAACGACCTGACCGCCTTCGGCGTGATGCTCGGATTGCGCCATCGCGGCCGCGAGGCCGGCCGCGACTTCTCCGTGGTCGGCTCCGACGACGTCAAGGAGGCCGAGCTCTGGGCACCCGGCCTCACCACGGTGAAGAACCATCAGGCCGAAATGGGCCGGCGGGCCTGCGAGCGGCTGCTCGCCCGCATGGTCAATCCGGCGCTGACGCCGGAACGCATCGTCATCGCGCCGACGCTGGTGGTGCGGGGCAGCACCACCAGCATCGGCTGAGATTGCAGCGGGATGCCGGCGCCCCACGGCCGCGACATCACGGCCATTTGACCGGCTCGGATCGGCTCAGGCCGAGCGCAGCGCCGGCGCGGTTCCGGCCTGCCAGAACAGCAGCGGCCGCGCCCTCAGCGCCAGCGCGCCGTCGCCGATCAGCGCATGGGCGACCGAGGCGATGATCAGGAAGGCCGGATATTCCCAGCCGCCATTGGCGGCGGTGAACAGCCAGCCGTTCGGCAGGTGCACCATGAAGGCGCCGGCCATGATCGGCAGCAGCAGGATCGAGACCTGGCGGCCGTAGAAGCCAGCAATGATCAGCACTCCGCCGATCAATTCGGCCAGCACGATGGGCCAGGCGAGAAAGCCCGGAAGGCCCTGGGACCCCAGGAAGCCGGCAAAGCCCGGCATGGTGAAGACGACATATTTCAGCAGGGCATGCGAGATCCACATGGCGCCCAATGCGATGCGCAGCACGAGGAGACCATAGGGGGCGGTGCGTTCGTCGATCATTTTCAGGGGATCCTTCGGCGGAAAGGCTGGGAAAGGCGGCTGGCCGCCGCGGCTGTCACAAATTGGCAATCCAGGACCCGCAAGTAAATTGACTCAATCGCAAGGATTTGCTTGCATCTACGCAAGGCGCCAGGAGAATGCATAACAATGACACCGCCGCTCGTTTCTTGGGACGATTACCGGACCGTCTTGGCGGTCTCGCTCGCCCGGTCCTTGGCCGGCGCGGCCGAGTTGCTCGGCGTCAACCAGTCAACGGTGTTCCGAAGGCTCGGCGCCATGGAGGACCGGCTCGGCGCAAGGCTGTTCGAGCGCAGCCGCACCGGCTATTCGCTGACCCCGGCCGGCGAGGAAATGGTCAAGCTGGCCAACAAGATGGCCGACGAGATCGTTGATTTCGAGCGGCGCCTGACCGGCCAGGACCTGCGTCCTCAGGGCGACCTCAGGGTGACCACCAACGATACGCTGCTGGTGCACCTGCTGACCCCGATCTTCGCCTCCTTCCGCAAGCTCAATCCGGGCATCACGCTCGACATCGTGGTCGGCAACGAGTCGCTCAACCTGTCGAAACGCGACGCCGACGTGGCGATCCGCGCGACCAATGATCCGCCGGAGACCCTGGTCGGGCGTCGGGTCGCCAATATTCCCTGGGGCATTTTCGCGGCCAAGAGCCTCGGCATCACCACGCTCGACCCGGCCGATTACCGCTCCCACAGCTGGATCGGCGTCGGCGACAACCTGCGCAATCTGGGGCCGGCGAAATGGCTCGCGCAGAATGTCGGCGAGGACAGGATCGGCTGGCGCATCAATACCATTCTGGGTCTCGCCGAGGCGGTGGCCGAGGGCGCCGGCATCGGCATCCTGCCCTGGTTCATCGCCCAGACCTTCCCCAATCTCATCGCCTTGAGCGAACCCAGGGCCGAGCATTCCGGCGCGCTCTGGCTGCTGACCCATCCGGACCTGCGCAACACCGCGCGGGTGCGCACCTTCATGGACCATGTCGCGCTGGAGATCGGCAAGAAGCGAGCGCTCATCGAAGGCACCAAGGCACCGCTGGTCACCGCTTGAGGCAGCCGGTCAGGCGGTTTTGGGCGCTATCTTCCGCTTGCGCCGCTGCAAAGGCGCCATTACGAGCCCGCACAGGAACCAGCCGGCGAAGAAACCGCCGCCGGCACTGATCAATCCCTCGCTGGTGACCGGCACCGCGGGCTCGAAATGAGCGAAGGCGCGCCGGGCGATGTCGGGTTCGAAACCGGTCGCGAACAGGCCGAGCCGGCGGAACGGGCCGGCCTCGGCATAGGCCTGCAATTGCCGCTCCAGCCGGTCGCCGCGGGCGATGTCCTGTTCCAACTGCTCGCCGCGCTGGCGGATGAACTGGTCGCCATTGGCTTTCAGCCGTTCCAGCCCCTGGTCGCGGCTGAGACTCAGCCTGGCCGCATCCGCGTCGAAATTCGCCACGACGCGCTTGATCTCGTCGATCGCGCCGCCCAGCCTCTGGCGATATTGCTGGGCGAATTCAGGCAGTTGCGACGCCAGAATGCCGCTGAGCAGAGCCAGGAAAAAGGCGATCCGGCGCAGGATCATGAGCGGCGTCTCCGGGTTGGCGCGGGTTCAAGCCTATCGCCTGAACCCGCCCTGGCAAGCCGGCAGGACGCCGATCGCGCGATCAGAACCGGATATTGGCGTCGCTGATGATCGGACCCCACTTGCCGATCTCGGCGCGAATGAAGGCCCTGAGGTCGTCGGGCGTGCCGCCGGACGGCTCCAGGCCGAGCTTGGCGAACATTTCGCGCGCGGCGTCGCTGGTCAGATAGGCATTGGTCTCGGCATTGAACCGGGCGACGATCGCGTCCGGCGTGCCGGTCGGGGCCATCACCGCATACCAGACCGAGGCCTCGAAGCCGGGCAGCCCGGCCTCGGAGACCGTCGGCACATTGGGCAGGCCGGGCCAGCGCCGCCCGGTGGCGATCGCCAGGGCCGAGAGCTGGTTGCTCTGGATATTGGTGACATAGGCGGCCATCGAATCCATGCCGATATCGATATGGCCGCCAAGCAGGTCGGCGATGATCTGGGCGCTGCCGCGATATTGCACGGCGTTGAAGTCGATGCCGCCGGCGCGGCCGAGCAGGAGGCCGGTAATGTGGCCGAGCGTGCCGTTGCCGGGGAAGCCGACCGAGAGCTTGCCGGGATTGCGCTTGGCATAGGCGATGAGCGAGGCGAGGTCGGTGATCGGCGAACCCGGCTTGGCGACGATGATGACCGGCAGCTTGGCGACCAGGGCCACCGGCGCGAAATCGCGCTCGGGATCGAACTGCATGTTGCTGTACATCAGCTTGTTGGTCGCGGCCGGCCCGGTGGTCGCGAACAGGAAGGTGTAGCCGTCGGCCGGCGCCTTGGCGACTGCCGCGCCGCCGATATTGCCGCCGGCGCCGCCCCGGTTGTCGATGATCACCGGCTGGCCGAGCGACTTGTTGAGATATTCGGCGAAGGAGCGCGCCAGCACATCCGACGCGGTGCCGGCCGTGAACGGCACGACCAGGGTGATCGGCCGCGCCGGCCAGGTTTGGGCGCGCGCATCGGCGGCGGGCAGGGCGATGGTCGCGGCGGCAGCCAGCATTGCCACCACCCGCAAGGCGCGGGCAACAAACCGGTTCATGAGCATCTCGTCTCCCAGGGCGGCGAAGATTCCGCCGCAATTTCGCGTTGGCCCTGTCATAGCGCCCGCCGGCGGTCCGGCAGCATCGACGGGCGGTCATTCCGCATCGTGAAACGCTCGCGCGATCCGATGGTTCGCGCCCGGCTTTCAGAGCAAGGTGCGGCGCTGACCGAACCCGTGAAAAGAGCCCCTGCATGAGCGAGCCTCGCCCCGACCCGAAATCATTTCGCGCGCGCTTCGCCGCCGGCGAGACGCTTGTCGGCACTTTCATCAAGACCCCGACCAGCCACGGCATCGAGATCGTCGGCGATCTCGGCTTCGACTTTGTGGTCATCGACGAAGAACATGCGCCCTTCGACCGCATGGCGACCGACATCGCGCTGCTCGCGGCACGCGCCTCCGGCACCGCCGGCATCGTGCGTGTGCCCTCGGCCTCGCCCGAAGGCATCCTGTCCGTGCTCGATTGCGGCGCCGTCGGCATTCTCGTGCCGCATGTGGCGAGCGCCGCTAGGGCGCGCGAGATCGCCGCGGCCTGCCGCTACAAGGGCGGCGCGCGCGGCTTCTCGGCCTCGCCGCGCGCCGGGCGCTATGGCAGCGTCAAGATGTGGGACCATGTGGCGGCGGCCGACGCGACCACCACGGTCATCGCCATGATCGAGGACCCCTCCGCGCTCGACGAGATCGATCAGATCCTCGCCGTCGAGGGCATTGACGGCGTGTTCATCGGGCGCGGAGATCTGACGGTCGCGCTCGGCGCGCCGAACCGCGACGCACCGGCCGTCAAGGACGCGGTCGCCCGCATCATCGCCGCCGCCAAGGCCGCCGGCAAACCGGTCTGCGTCATGGTCGACGGCGTCGCTGAGGCGACCGGCTTCGCTGGGCAGGGCGCCAGCGCCTTCATCGTCTCGTCGGACCAGGGCTTCCTGAAAAAGGCCGCGGCCCAGACGCTCGGCGATTTCGCAACTCTCAAGTCCTGACCTTGGTTCAAATCCCGCCCTTGCCTGCCCAGCCCGCCGCCGCGCGGCGCTGAACCGGAGATACCACGATGTTCCATGCAACCGACCCGCGCGCCACGCTCGGCGGCGCACCCAAGACGGCCGCCAAGGCGGCGACCGAATTCGCCGGCGCCGAATATGCCCGGTTTTATGCCCAGGGACCGCAGGAGCAGGGCGATTTCGGCCGCACCTGGTATGCCCGTGGCCAGAATTTCATCGTCGGCCATTCCGAGGTGGCGCCCGGCGGCGTGCTGGCGCGCAAGGGCCAGGTCGACGAATATTGCATCATCATTCCCGATGCCGTGACCAAGGTTCAGGTGAAGACGGCGACCGAGACCGTCGACATTCCCGGTTTCTCCATCGTCTTCGTGCCGCCGGGCGACTCCACCATCACCGTGTCGTCGGGCGGACGCATCGCGCGCCTGTTCTCCAGCCAGTCGGCCGATCTCGCCGCGCTGTCGTCGAATGCCGCTTCCTATGCCAAGCCGCATCCGAACCTGCCGCCGTTCCAGCCCTGGCCGGAGCCGCCGGCCGGCTGGCGGGTGCGCCATTACAGCCTGGAGATCAAGGGCGAGCAGGGCCGTTTCGGCCGGATCTTCCGCTGCACCACGCTGATGGTGAACTTCCTCGATCCGCGCATCGGCCTGCGCGACATCACCAAGCTGTCGCCGCATCACCATGACGATTTCGAACAGGGCTCCTATGTCATCGACGGCGCCTTCGTTCACGACATCCGCTGGCCCTGGACCCCGGACATGAATGTCTGGCGCGAGGACGAGCATGAGCTTCTGGCCGCCCCCTCGCTGACCATCATCCCGCCGCCCTCGGTCCATACCTCGCGCTCGGTGCTGCCGGGCTTCAACCAGATGATCGATATCTTCTCGCCGCCGCGGGTGGATTTCTCGGAAAAGCCCGGCTGGGTGCTCAACGCCGACGATTATCCCATGCCCGGCGCCAAGGCCTGAGACGAAGGAGACCATCATGTCGGACGCCCCCGTTCAGGCCCAGGCCCATCCGCGCGCCGCCGAAATCAAGGAATTGCTGGTCGGCGCCATCGACCTGCACTGTCATTCAGGCCCGGCCGCCATGCCGCGCATTCTCGACCATCACGAGGCGCTGATGGACTGCGCGGCCGCGAAGTTCCGCGCGCTGCTCTACAAGGACCATTTCTATCTCGGCACGGCCCACGCCATCATCCTGGAAAAGCTGTTCCCGGAAGCCGGCGTGAAGCTGTATTCGGGGCTCGCGCTCAACAATGCCTCCGGCGGCTTCAACCCGCATGCGGTCGATCACGCCATCAAGCTCGGCGCCAAGATCATCTGGATGCCGACGCTGTCGGCGGCCAATCACATTGCGGTGCAGGCCTCGGGCCAGGCCAAGACCTTCCCGAAGACCGCGCAGAAAATGCTCGATCCGGTGCCGCTGACCGCGCTCGACGCCAATGGCAAGGTCTCTGATCCGGTCAAGCAGATCCTCGACCTGATCGCCGAGGGTGACGTAATCCTGTCCGGCGGCCATCTCTCGGCCCAGGAACTGTTCCTGGTGTTCGACGAGGCCCGCGCGCGCGGCGTCAAGAAGATGCTGGTCAACCACCCGACCTATATCGTCGGCTGCACGGAAGAGGATATCCGGGGGCTCGTGGCGCTCGGCGCCTATATGGAGCACTCGATCTGCATGTTCGTCGAAGGCCGCTCGAAGAAGTTCAGCCCGGAGCAGCTCGCCCGGCTGATCGAGGTCGCCGGCGTCGACCGCACCGTGCTTTCCTCCGATCTCGGCCTGGTCGGCTCGCCGCGCCCGGTCGACGGTTTCCGCGCGGTGGTCGGCACGCTGCTCGACCTGCAGGTGTCGAAGACCGACATCCGCGCCATGATCGGCGGCCATGCGGCGAAGCTGCTGAACCTCGACTGAGGTCAGCAGCAAGTCCTCGGCGCGGCCGGGGATGCGGACGTGAACCTTTACGTCACCCCCGGCGAGCCCCGGCAGAAGCTCTTGCTTCTGGCGGGGCGAGGGAAGGGGGTCCAGGAGTCGCTTCTCGTCCCCCTCCGCGCGTGTCATTGTGATTTCGCCACAGTTGGCGATAAGCCCAGCAACTCCTGGATCCCCTTCCCCTCGCTTCGCTCAGCCCCCGGCAAAGCAATCGCTTTGCCTTGGGATGACGTAGAGTGCATGGCGACAAGCGTCGGTGAAAAACACCAGCACCGAACACCAAAAGCCGGCTCAGGATCTGAGCCGGCTTTTTTTGACCGCAAGAGCGCGGCCTGTTCAGGGAATGCGGGTTGACATCCCTCTCTACGGCCCATGTCCCGTTGCCGAGGACCTCCAATGGTGCTCCCGGTCGGCCTCGGAGGCGAGGTCGATCGCAACCTCGACCCCGGTCTTGACAGGCCGTCGCAAGATGTCGGCGCGGTCCGAATTGGTCCGCAGCAAGCCGAGCGCGTGAAGCGCCTGGAGCCGTGCGCGCGAAACCGCGAGCGCGGAGGCCAGCAAACGGTCGAGGCGCATGCCGACCGGAAACGGCACCGTCAATGCGATGGCCAGTGTCGTCCAATGACTGGGTTCATGCAGGATCTCCTTCTCGATATCGACTTCGGAAAACGTTTCGACGCGCTGCGACTTGCGCTGCAGCGCCGCGAGGTTGAACGCTTCCGCCCGGATCCATTGCGGATCATTGGATTGCAGCGCGTCCAGGACGGCGGGATCGATGTCGCGGACATTCTGCCGCTCGAAGATCGGCCGGTTCCAGGTCTTGTCGCAGGTCAGGCACTTGTAGATGAGCCAGGCGTCGAGCCTGCGGCCATTGGCGTTGAGCCGGATCTTGCCACTGGATTCGAAGGCCCGCGGGCCACCGCATCCACTGCACGCGATCCAGGGCCGGGGAGCTGTTTGGGGAACGATGTTCCATCGGACCCGAAGTGAATTGCACATATCGTCTTGGTCTTCCGTTCGGAAGTCCACCAAGAGCGTGCAGGAGAAAGCCCTCGCGGGCGCGGTGTGGCGATGTTTCGGGCGGCTGAAGAGCTCGCGCAGCGGCGCTGCGCATGGCACGTTCTGACAATGCCAAACCGGTCTCTTGCCGCCACCCGATGGACGTGGTCATGCGCCGACAGCATTGTGCTGTCAGGCGGCACGGGTGAAACTGGACTGAGACCGGGACTTACTTAGGCAAAGTCAACCTCGACGCGCCAATGCTCTTCCACCGAGGCGATAGCAAATGACCCGTTCGAAAGGGAGCCCCCCGGCGCATCCGGATGCCGAAACCTCCCGCGTTGCGGCCTTTATGCAACTTTGCGGTGAAAGCGGGCTCGATTGGTGACGACGATTTTTCGGGGTCTCTGGCTTGTCGTCGCTCTACGACAATGGCTCCGCCGGCGAACCAGCTGATGGCTGGCCGGTCGCGGCAGCTTTGCCGCGACGCCGGTTCGGCTTTGCGACGATCAATTCGTCACGACAAAATTCACCAGGCGGTTCGGTACCGCCACCTCTTTGACGATTTGCCGCCCCTCCAGAAGGCCGATGACGCCGGGATCGGCGCGGACCGTCCGAATGAGATCGGCGGCGGAGAGACCTGAGGCGGCGAGAACCTTGTGTCGCAGTTTCCCATTGACCTGCACCACATATTCGCGAAGCGCATCATCCGCCAAGGCCGGATCGAACAGGGGCCATGCCTCATAGGCCAGCGACCTGTCATGGCCCAGCAAAGCCCACAATTCCTCGCAGATATGCGGCGCGAAGGGCGCGAGCAGCAGCACGAAGACCTCCACGACCGAGCGCGGCTTTCGCTCCAGCGCGACGAGCGCGTTCGCCATCTCCATGAGCTTGGCGATCGCCGTATTGAACCGCATCGCCTCGATATCGTCGCCCACCGAGCGGATGGTCTTGTGCATGAGGCGCGTGATCTCGGCCGGCGGCTCGATCTCGCAGATCTGGCCGCTCAGGCCGTCCTGGTCATCGCTGACAATGCGCCAGACACGGTGAAGGAAGCGGCTGACGCCCGCCACGCCAGACATTTGCCAGGGTTTGGCGACATCGAGCGGCCCCATGAACATCTCGTAGAGACGCATGGAATCGGCACCGTAAATGTCGATCACCTCGTCAGGATTGACGACGTTGAATTTCGACTTCGACATTTTCTCGATCTGCCGGCTGACCGGCTTGTCGCCGGCAAACCATTGACCATCACGCTCGCTGACGTCGGCCGGAGGATAATATTTCCCCGAAGTGTCGCTGTAGGAAAAGGCGAGGATCATGCCCTGATTGAACAGCTTCCGGAACGGCTCCTTCGTCGAGACGACGCCGATGTCGTAGAGCACCTTGTGCCAGAAGCGCGCATAGAGCAGGTGGAGGACGGCATGTTCCGCGCCGCCGACATAGAGATCGACGGGCAACCAGTATTTTTCCTTCTCCGGATCGATCGGCGCCTGACGATTGTCGGGATCGGCAAAGCGCAGATAGTACCAGCAGGACCCGGCCCATTGCGGCATGGTGTTCGTCTCCCGGAGCGCCCCTAATCCGGAGACCGGATCGCTCGTACGAACCCATTCGGTCGCGCGCGCCAGCGGCGGATCGCCCGCCTCCGTCGGTTTATAGTCGTCCAGCTCCGGCGCCAGGATGGGCAGGGCATCGTCGGGCAGCGGCACGATCGCACCGTCCGATCGGTGCAGGATCGGAAAGGGTTCGCCCCAAAATCGCTGTCGTGAGAACAGCCAGTCCCGCAGGCGGTATTGCGTACGGCCTTGCCCGACGCCCTGTTGTTCGAGCCAGGCGATGGCGGCTGTCTTTGCAGCCGGCGCGTCAAGTCCGGTCCAGGCACCGGAATTGACCAGCCTGCCATCCCCCTCCCAGGCCTCCTTCTGGATATCGACCGCTTGCGGAGCGTCGATGACGCCGACGATCGGCAAGCCGAAGGTCCGCGCGAAGGCGTGGTCACGGCCGTCATGCGCGGGCACGGCCATGACGGCGCCGCTGCCATAACCCATCAACACGTAATCGGCGATCCAGATCTGGATCGGCGCGCCGGTTGCCGGATTGACGGCGTAAGCCCCGGTAAACACGCCGGTCTTGGCGCGCTCCTGCGACTTTTCGACGTCGCTCAGCGATGCCCCGCGGGCAAGATAAGTCGCCACGGCATCGCGCTGGGCCGCGCTTGCGATGCTGGACGCGAGCGGATGATCCGGCGACAGGACCAGGAAGGTCGCGCCCCAGATCGTCTCGGGTCGCGTGGTATAGACGGTCAGCAGCTCCCCGGCGCCCCCGATGGCGAAAGTGATCTCCGCTCCTTCCGATCGGCCGATCCAGTTTCGTTGCATCGCCTTGATGCCGTCGGGCCAGTCGAGCGCGTCCAGGTCGTCGAGCAGGCGGTCGGCATAGGCCGTGATCCTCAGCATCCATTGCCGCATGAGGCGACGCTCGACGGCCTCACCCGTTTCCACATACCGGCCGTCCTTGACCTCTTCGTTGGCCAGAACCGTGCCCTGGGCCGGGCACCAGTTGACCGGCACCTCCGCCTGGTAAGCGAGGCCACGCTCATGGAGTTTCAGGAAGATCCATTGCGTCCAGCGCACGAAGTCCGGGTCGGTCGTGGAAAGTTCGCGGCCCCAGTCATAGGAGAAGCCGAGGCGCTGCACCTGGCTCTTGAAATTGGCGATGTTCTTCTTTGTCGTGATCGAGGGGTGGACACCAGTGCGCACCGCATAGCGCTCCGCCGGCAGTCCATAGGCATCCCAGCCCATGGGATGCAGGACATTAAAGCCGCGCATCCGCTTGTGACGCGCCATGATGTCGGTCGCGGTATAGCCTTCCGGGTGACCGACATGCAGGCCCTCGCCGGAGGGATAAGGAAACATGTCCAGCACGTAGAACTTCGGCTTGGAGCGATCGTCGCTGGTCCCGAATGTCGCGTTCTCGTGCCAGTAACGCTGCCACTTGGGCTCAATCCGCTTCGGATCATAGGCCATTTCCGTCTCTATTCGTTGATAGGCCGAGGAGACAGAAACAAAAAACCCGCCTCATCGGCGGGTTGCACCATCTAAAATGCGCGCAAGCGACCCACCACCGTCTAATCGATGGTGCCGAGAAGTCGGGCGTGGGCGAAGCTGTTGATCATGCATACAAAACTGCCATCATTTTGCCTGCCTGTCCAGGTGGCGCGCATTTGCTCACCGGATCGCGGGAAGACGGCTTCGCCCGATCATGCGGAACGGCCGCGATTGCCCTGCCGCTATTCCAGCGAAATTCCCGCGCTGCGGATCACGCCTTCCCATTTGGTGATCTCGCCGGCCTGCGCCTTGCGCAGATCCTCCGGCGAACCGCCGATAGTGCGCACGCCGATCAGCTCGAGTTTGGCAGTTGCTTCCGGCGTCTTGACATAATCCCCGACGATCGTCGCGAGGCGCCGGACGATGTCCTGGGGCAGGCCCTTCGGGCCGGCGAGGCCGAACCAGGACGTGACATTGAGGCCGGTCATGCCGGCTTCCGCGAGCGTCGGCGTCTCCGGAACCTGCGGCGCGCGCTTGTCGGAGGTCACGGCGAGGCCGCGGATCGAGCCGGACTGGATATGCGGGATATAGGTCGGCAGGAAGTCGACGGCGACATTGACATTGCCGGCGACCAGGTCGTTGGCCAGCGGCGCCGAGCCGCGATAAGGCACATGGGTCATCTGGAAGCCGGCGGTGCGCTGGATCAGTTCGCCGGCAATATGGCCCATCAGGCCGTAGCCGGGGCTGCCGAAGGTCAGTTTGCCCGGATTGGCCTTGCCATAGGCGATGAGCTCGGCAAGCGTCTTGACCGGCACCGAGGTATGGGTGGCGACCACGCATTGCACGTCGCCGACCAGCGAAATCGGCTCGAAATCGGCGATCGGATCATAGTTCAGCGACTTGTAGAGTAGCTTGTTGCTCGACAGCGGACCGGATGACGACAGGAACAGCGTGTAGCCGTCGGGCGCCGCGCGGGCGACGCCGCCGGCCGCGATATTGCCGCCGGCGCCGACCTTGTTCTCGATCACGAAGCCCTGGCCGAGGTCCTGGCGCAGCTTTTCGCCGATGAGCCGCGCCACCACGTCGGTGGAGGCGCCGGCCGGAAACGGCACCAGGATGGTGACCGGCCGGGTCGGCCAGCTCTGCGCCAAAGCCGGGCGGCCAATGGCGGCGCCGGCGGCAAGCGAAGCGAGCGACGCCGTCAGCGTGCGGCGCGAGAGAGTGCCCATGTCAGCGGTTTCCTTGCCCTAAAGGTGGATCGATCGGATCGATCTTCGTGGCCGCGAACCTGCCAGCCAGCCCGCCATGGCTGGGGAAAATCCCTCTCTATTTCTCCTGCCGAAACGGTGCGCTTTTCTGACGCAGCTCGGCCTCGATCGCGGCGGCCGCCTCCTTCAGCGGAAACACCAGGCGGGCACGCGCCTCCGGGGTCGCCACGGCGGAGCGGAAATAAGTGATCCCGAAGGTGCCCAGCACCCGCTCGCCGAGCATCAACGGCACGGCGACGGTCGCCGAGCTCTTCGGCTCGACCTCGAGATCGCGTTCGGCGAAGCCCTTGCGGCGCGCGGTCGCGATGAGACGGTCGAGCTCCTCGTCGGACAGGAGATGGTTTTCCGGGTCCGGCGAAACCTTCATCAGCGCGATCAGGATGCGCCGTTCCTCGTCGGGGCAGAAGGCGAGATAGGCCCGGCCGAGCGCCCGGGCGCCGAGGCTGAGCCGATAGCCGATGGTGGCGTGAAACGGCGAAATCGGGCTGTCGGGAATGGTCGAGAACCGCACCACCACGGCATCATGGTCGAGCACGCAGACCGCGGTCGGCCATTTGATCTGCTGGGTGAGCGCCGCCGCCCAGGGCCTGGCCGCCTCGATCACCATGGGCGCGCCGTGGAAGCCGGAACTGAGTTCCGCCACCTGCGAGGTGACCTGATAGCCGCGCAACCGCTCGTCCCGATAGACATAGCCGGCGGCGACCAGCGTCTCGAGCAGCCGCACGATCGTCGGCTTCGGCAGCTTCGTGCGCCGATGCAGATCGCCGACCGTGGTCAAGCCGGCCCGGTTGACCTCGACCAGCAGATTGAGCGCGCGGACCACCGACTGGACCGGAGGAAATGACGACAAATCCGGACCTCCGCTGCCGCAACTGTCACGGCAACGGTCATAGGGCGGAAGGGCGCGAATGGCGAGTGGCGAGTGGCGAGTGTGGGAGGCGCAGCCTGACGAACAACACTGCGCGAACCCTCGCCCACGTCTTCGTGGGAGAGGGTGGCCGCGGCAGCGGCCGGGTGAGGGTCGCTGCGTCGGCGCGCGCCGAGCGTTCCCGCTGGAAATGAAAGGGCGGCCCTCTTCAGGCCCTCACCCGGCGCCTCATAGCATCGAGCGAACGCGAGATGCGTTCGCACTCGCTATGCGGCGCCACCCTCTCCCGCAAGCGGGCGAGGGTTGACGCGCACTGAGCTCGCCGCTTCATCCCCACTCGGCAGTTGCCACTCGCCATTCGCTATTCGCCCAAGCTCAACACCACCTTGCCGATCTGCTCGCCGGCATCCATCAGTTCATGCGCCTTGGCCACCTCGGCGAAGGGGAACACGGCGCAGATATGGTTCTTCAGCGTCCCGGCCTCGATCAGCGGCCAGACCTGGTCCATCAGTTCGCGGGCGATGCGGCCCTTATACTCGGCATTGCGCGGCCGGAGCGTCGAGCCGGTCAGGGTCAGCCGGCGCCGGACGATGTTGCGGACATTGACCTCGGCCATTTCGCCGAGATGGCTGGCGATCAGCACGACGCGGCCGTCGAAGGCGAGCAGCGACAATTGCTTCTCGGTATAGGGGCCGGCCTGGCCGTCCAGCACCACGTCGACCGCGTGGTCGCCGATGGCGGCGCGCACCGCGGCCGGCCAGTCGCCCTTGTAGTCGACCACGACATCCGCGCCGATCGTCCGGCAGACCGCGCGCTTCTCCTCGGTGCCGGCGGTGGCGACGACCCGCGCGCCGCGCAAGAGCCTGGCTATCTGGATCGCCGCCATGCCGACACCGCTGGTGCCGCCCTGCACGAGCAAGGTTTCGCCCTGGCCGAGCCGGCCGAGCCAGATGACATTGTTCCAGGCGGTGAAGAACACTTCCGGCAGCGCCGCCGCTTCGACGAAGCTCGATCCCCTGGGGATGGTGAGGCATTGCGGCGCCGGAACCACGCAATATTCGGCATAGCCGCCGCCATTGGCGAGCGCGCAGACGGCATCGCCGACCTTGGGCCAGGCGACGCCGTCGCCGACCGCCTCGACCAGGCCGGCCACATCCAGGCCGGGCAGGTCGGTGGCGCCGGGCGGCGGCGGATAGAGACCGCGGCGCTGCTGGATATCCGGCCGGTTGACGCCCGCCGCCTTGACCCGGATCAGCACCTCGCCCGGCCCCGGCAGCGGTTTCGGCCGCTCGGCCATGGCGAGAACCTCAGGCCCGCCCGGGCGCGTGATCTCGATCACCTTCATGGTCTACTCCGATAGGGACGCCCGGCCGCTCAGTCGCGGCGGCTGATGGTTTCGAGAATGGCCGGCATCCGCGCCGTGGCGGAGGCGAGCAGGCTCTCGTAGAGGCTGTTGCCATGGGCATCGATGGCGACCGTCACCGGCCCGAAACCCGAGATCCGGATGCGGGTCAGCCTGAACTGCATGATCAGGTCGTCCCAGCCGGTCTCGACGATCTCCTGGACGCTCGCCGAGAGCAGCGCCGAGGCACCGCCGACAATGGAGAAATAGACGCAGCCGACCTCGCGCATCGCCTCGACGCTCTCCGCCGACAACCCACCCTTGCCGCCGACCGCGGTCAGGCCGAGCTTGCGGATGAGCGCCGGCATCAGCGCATTGAACCGGGTCGAGGTGGTCGGATTGACATAGAGCGGCTCGAGCCGCTCGCCATCCTCGCGGCAGCAGATGCCCATATGGACGAAGGCCGCGCCCGCGAGATCGAGCGGCAGCGGCGTGTCGGCGTCGAGACAGGCGACCATGCGCTGGTGGGTCGGGAACCCCGCGGTGATGACCAGCTCGCCATCGAGCAGGACGAGATCGCCGACCTTCAGCGCCTGCGCCGCTTCGCGCGTCAGCGGCAGGGTCACCCTGGGCAGTTCGGTATCGGGGGCCATGGTCATTCGATGCGCTCGACCGTGCCGGAATTGTGGATCAGGGCGCGGGTGCGCCGGTTGATCCAGCAATTGAAGCAGACCGCCACCGGCGTGAAGCCGTGGCCGGAGGAATAATTGACATGGACGCCGAAGGCCGTCGTCGAACCGCCGACACCCATCGGCCCGAAGCCGGTGGCATTGACCGCCTTCAGCAGGCGCTCCTCCATCTCGGCGACCATGGGCTCGGGATTGCGCTGGCCGAAAGGCCTGAGGCTCGCTTCCTTGGCGATCTTGGCGGCATGGTCGAAGCTGCCGCCGATGCCGACGCCGATGACGACGGGCGGGCAATGCTGGCCGCCGGCCTTCAGCACGCAGTCCATGATGAATTTCTCGATCACGTCGAGCGTCGGATAGCTGAACACTTCGAGCGCCGCCCAGCGGCCCGAGCCAAGCGCCTTGGGCGAGCAGGTGATGTCGAGCGCGTCCGACCCGTCGACGAGGTCATAGGACACGATCGGCATGTCCTTGCCCTTGTAGCTGCGCTCATTGGTCAGGGGATTGGTGACGAATTTCAGGATCGGCGGATCGATGGTCTGAACCAGGTGATCGAAACCGTCGACGATCGCCCGCTTGATGTCGCCTTCCATGCGCACGCCCGTGCCGATGCGCACGAAATAGGTGGGAATGCCGGCATCCGAACAGACGAAGCGGCCGGTCTTTTCGGCGACCTCGGCGCTGTCGAGCATGAAGGCCAGCGTCCGGCGCGCGCTGGCGCTCGACTCCGTCTCCTGGGCGCGCTTCAGCGCTTCCTTGGAATTCTGCGGAATGCGCTTCAGCGACCATTCGTAGAGGTTCGCGGTCACCTCTTTGACCAGATCGTAGGTGATCGCCATGGTCGTCCCTTCGTGTTGACGGAACGATAGCGATCAACACAGCCGGTATCGATGGAAAGCCGATGCGTTTCGGCTAGCGAAATATCATGCCCACCCGCAGCCAGATGCACCCGATGGCCGTAATGTCGCGGCCGGATCGATCCAGGGGATGACGCGATGACCATGACAACAGAACGGCCCGCGCCGGCGCCCGGCAAGGTCCGGCGCGACGTTGCGGGGCTCAGGGCCGAGATCGTCGGCCTGTTCACCCACGCCGGCCTCCCCGAACAGGCTGCCGCGCGCATGGCCAAGGCACTGGTCGAGGCCGAGCAGCAGGGTCTCGGCTCCCATGGCCTGATGCACCTGCCGCTCTATCTCGACCGCATCAAGGCCGGCTCGGTGACGATGGCCGACCGGGCAACCCTCGTCACCGACCAGGCCGCCGTCGCCGTGCTCGATGCCGGCCATATGCTCGGCCATCTCGCCGCCGAACAGGCCATGGCGCTGGCGGTGGAGAAGGCGAAAGCCTTCGGCATCGGCGCGGTGGCGGTCCGCCACGGCTTCCATTTCGGCGCGGCCGGCCGCTACGCGCTGCAGGCGGCCGCGGCGAACTGCGTCGGCATCGCCTTGTCGAACACCAAACCGATGATGCCGGCGCCCGGCGGCGCCGAGGCCCTCGTCGGCAACAACCCGGTCGCCATCGCCGTGCCGACGGCCGATGCCCCCGCCATCGTCATGGACATGGCGACGAGCGAAGGCGCGCTCGGCAAGATCCGCATGGCGGCGCGGGCAGGGCGGCCGATCCCGGCGAGCTGGGCGGTCACCGCGGACGGCGAACCGACGACCGATCCGGAAGCTGCCATCAAGGGCATGCTGCTGCCGACCGGCGGGCCCAAGGGCTTCGCGCTCGCCTTGATGATCGACCTGCTCTGCGGCCTGCTGTCGGGCGGCGCCTCCGGGGCCGAGGTTCGCCCGCTTTATGGCGATGTCACCGTGCCGAACGACTGCTCGTTCCTGTTCATCGCCATCCATGCCGGCCATTTCGGGCAAGGCCAGGCGCTGCCGCAGCGCGCGGCCCAGGCCCGCGGCCGGCTCCTCGCATCGAAACGCGCCGCCGGCACCGAACGCGTCGTCGCGCCGGGCCAGCGCAAATGGGAGGCCGAGCAGCGCCAGGCCGAGAGCGTCGACATCGACGAAGCGGTGATGGCGGCGATCGGCAAGCTTGGTTGAGGGTGGCGGCTGGTATTCGCCGCACCGTGACTATTGATTTTGGTGCAAGGAATTCGTGGATGCCCGGGACAAGCCCGGGCAAGACGATGGGGCGGCCTTACGGCGCGCGAGGGGACCGTTCGGATCCTGCGCCCGTTGGTCCAGTGCCCGTCGCGCCAAGGATAATTCTCGTCTTGGCCGGGCTTGTCCCGGCCAACCACGACTTCAAGGCGCGCGTCGCTACGATCGGTTCCCACTGAAAAGCACGCGAAACGCCTCGCCGCGCCTATCCAGTCAAACCGTCGCAATCGCTAAACAGCAGCCCTAATGCGCGCCGCCGCCACCGGCCGGCGCGGGCCGCGGCTTGCGCATGATCGGCACCAGCCCGACCATCAGGACGAACAGCACGGTCAGCGCGAAGAAGACGTCACCGATCGCCATGACGAAAGCCTCACGCCGCACCATGGCGGCCAATTGCTTGAGCGCGGCGAGATCGGCATCCGAGCCGAGCGACTGGAACGCCTGGGTCAGCGAATTCAGCGTCTCCTCGGCGCGGAACCGGCCCCAAGCGACCTGCTCGTGCAGCCGCTGCAGATGCAGGTCGGTGCGGTCGTTGAGCAAGGTGTTGATCAGGGCGAGGCCGACGGCGCCGCCGAGATTGCGGGTCAGGTTGTAGAGGCCGGAGGCATTCTTCATCTTGTCGAGCGGCAGCGTGCCGAGCGACAGGTTGTTGATCGGCACCATGCACAACATCAGGGCCGCGCCGCGCAGGATCTGCGGCACGATCAATTCGCCGAAGGTCCAGTCCTTGGTGATGAAGGAGACCTGATAGGTGCCGAGCGCGAACAGCAGGAAGCCGATCGCCATCATGATGCGCAGGTCCATCTTGGTCGACAGACGGCCGACGATCGGCGCCGACAGGAACATGGCGATGCCGGTGACGAACATGGTCTCGCCGATCATCAGCGCCGAGAAGCCGCGGACGCGAGCGAGATAGACCGGGTAAAGGTAGGTCAGGCCGTAGAGGCCGATGCCGCAGACGAAGGAGGCGAGGCAGCCCGACCAGAAATTGCGGTTGGTGAAGGTCGTGAGGTCGACGATCGGCTGCGGCGCGGTAAAGGCTCGCCAGAAGAACACCACGCAGCTGACCGCCATGCAGACGAAAACGACGAACACGATCTCGTCCTGGAACCAGTCCTTGGTCGGGCCTTCCTCCAGCACATATTCGAGCCCGCCGAGGAACACGGCCATGGAGATCAGGCCGAACCAGTCGAAACGGTTGAGCAGCGAATAGTCGGGCTTGTCGAAATCGACCAGCCGCCAGACCGCCACCGTGACGATGATGCCGGGCGGCACGTTGACGAGGAACAGCCAGTGCCAGGAGAACAGGTCGGTCAGATAGCCACCGACGGTGGGGCCGATCGTCGGCGCGAGCGTCGCGACCATGCCGATCAGCGGCGAGACGATCGACCGCTTGGACGGCGGAAAGATCGTGAAGGCGGTGGCGAAGACCGTCGGGATCATGGCGCCGCCGAGGAAACCCTGCAAAGCGCGCCAGATGATCATTTCGGTGATCGAGGTCGACATGGCGCACATCACGCTCATCAGCGTGAAACCGGCGGCCGAAATGGTGAAGATCACCCGCGTCGACAGGGCCCGCGACAACAGGCCCGACAGCGGGATCATGATCACTTCGGCGATCAGGTAGGAGGTCTGGACCCAGGAAATCTCGTCGGCGCTGGCCGACAGGCCGGCCTGGATCTCGGCGAGCGAAGCCGAGACGATCTGGATGTCCAGGATCGCCATGAACATGCCGAAGACCATGGCGATGAAGGCGAGCAGGCGGCCGATCTCGATGCGGTCCTCGGCGGGCTTGGCCGGCGCCGGTGCCGCATCGCTGGTCGAGACCGCGCTCATGGCTGGACGCGGCCGTTCTGTTCGGTCGCGCCCAGGCGCGCCGGGGCGCGGCTACCCTGGTCGATCACCCCGACGCGGGCGGGATCGGGCTCCCGGCCGGTGCGGATCGTGGTGATCACCGACATGCCCGGCCGGAGCCGGCCATGGGCCACCGCCTGCGGGTCGAGCGCGATGCGCACCGGGATGCGCTGGACGATCTTGGTGAAGTTGCCGGTGGCGTTTTCCGGCGGCAGCAGCGAGAAGATGGCGCCGGAGGCCGGCGCGATGCTCTCGACCCGGCCATGGATCGGCTGGCCGGAAAAGGCGTCGACGGAGACGTCGACGCTGTCGCCGAGCGTGATGCGGCCGACCTGGGTTTCCTTCAGATTGGCCTCGACATAGATCGAGGCGGTCGCCACCAGCGCCAGCAGGCGCGTGCCCGGCTGCACGAACTGGCCGATTTGCACCACACGATTGCCGACCACGCCGTCGACAGGCGCGCGCACCACGGTGAAGTCCAGGTCGCGCTTGGCCCGATCGAGGGCATTCTGCAATTCGCCCTTCACCCTTTCGGCCTCGCTGCGCTGGGCCTTCAGAACAGCCACTTGCGCTTCCGCGCCCGTGATCGCCGCCTTGGCTTGCTCGACCTGGGCGAGATTGCGATCGCGGTCGGCCTTGGCGGTATCGACCGCCGCCTGGCTGGCGAATTCCTGGCTGATCAGCCGCTGCGCGCGGGCAAGCGCCGAAACGGTGCGCTGGGTATCGGCTTCCGCCGCGGCGAGCTGGGCGCGTGCCTGGGCGACGGCGGCGTCCTGCGCGACGCGCTGCGCCTCGATCCGCTGGATGGTCGAATCCTGCGTCGCGACCTTGGCCGCGGCTGCCTCGACCGCCAGGCGGTAGTCGCCGTCGTCGATGCGGGCGAGCACGTCGCCGGCGCGCACCGCGACATTGTCGCGCACCGCCACCTCGGTGACATAGCCGGAAATCTTGGCGGCCAGGATGGTGGTGTCGGCCTTCACATAGGCATCGTCGGTCGACACCAGGAAGCGTCCCTCGACATACCAATTATAGCCGAACCAGCCGCCGGCGCCGATCACGGCGGCGGCGATCAGGGCCAGGACGAAGCGCTTGCGCGACGATTTCGCCGGAGCTGCCGGTTGAACCGGGGAGGGGGGCAGGACCGGCGTGCCCTGCGCCGCGGGATTGGCCTCGGGCGCTTCCGCCCGCCGTCCTTGGACATACCCGCCCGGCGCCGCGCCTTCGCGAACATCGGCCATGCTGATCTCCATATCCGTAAGGCCCCATGCGGCCTTTTGACCGAACCGTTCGGTTCGATCGCGCTTGACATACACCTGTTAAATGCGCTCTACAAGGCTAAACCGAACCGTTCGGTTCGATTTTGAGGATCACAATTTTGAGCGACGTCGCCATTCCCAGAGCGCGCGAGACCGATGGCGGTGCTGCGCCCGAGATTCTGGACACCGCCAAACGGCGCCAGATCCTCGAGGGAGCGCGCCGGGTGTTTTTCGAGCGCGGCTTCGAAGCCGCGAGCATGAACGATATCACCCGCGCGGCCGGCGTCTCGAAAGGCACGATCTACGCCTATTTCAACAGCAAGGAACATCTGTTCGAAGCGCTGGTCGGGCTGGAGCGGCGCGAGCAGGCCGAACGCCTGTTCGACCTCGACCGCACAGCCCCCTCGATTGCCGGAGAACTGGAAGAGCTCGGCGTGCGTCTCGCCACTGCGCTGTGCGAGCCGGAATCGGTCGCCCGGATCCGCATGGTGGTCGGTGTCGCGCCGCGCCTGCCGGAAGTCGGCCGGGCCTTCTACGACGCCGGTCCGCGGGTGGGCAATGCGCGGCTCGCCGCCTATTTCGCCGATCTCGACGCCGCCGGGCGCATCGCCTTCGACGACCCGGTCACGGCGGCACGCCAGTTCCTCGACCTGTGCATCAGCGAACCGGTGCGGCGGATCATTTTCGGTTTCGACCCGCTCACCGCGCAGAGCGACCTCAGGGCCTCGGTCCGGGCGGCCACCGCCATGTTCCTGCGCGCCTATCCGCCGCGGGGCTAGTCCCCTTCGCTTTGGTCATCGGCAGGAAAACAAGTCGTGGATGCCCGGGACAGGCCCGGGCAGGACGATGTGTTGACCTCACAGCGTGCCGGGCCACGGGGCTGCTCTTGCGACCGGTCGACCCGTGATCCTCGCTCCAAGACAGTTCTCGTCTTGGCCGGGCTTGTCCCGGCCATCCACGAATTCGGTGCAATTTCGCCCGGGGAACAGTCCATATCTATCGGGCGAGACCGAAATGGACAATTTCCGCCTGGGCTGATCGACACGACGCCGCCAAGTTCGGTCCAACTGGTTGCTCGTCACGGAAAAGGCGCGCGAAGACCTTTGCCACCCGACCCGATCACTGCACCGGCACCGCCGCCTGCCATTTCGCGATCGCCTCGATCGGATGGATCAGCATGATGATGTTGAGTGTCAGATTGTCCCGGATGCCATAGGCCAGCCCGAGCTCGATCACCACGAAAATGACGGCCAGGAGGCTGACCGGCAGGCGCCTGGCCAGCAGGAAGCCGACGATCATCGACACCATGTCGCCGAGCGAATTGACGATACTGTCGCCGTAATAGTTCAGCGAAACGGTTGCCGACCGGTAGCGCTCGATGACCATATTGGTGTTCTCGGCAATCTCCCAGGCGGCCTCGATGCCGACCGCCAGCACCAGCCGCTGGCCGAAGGTCGAGCGCGGAAACACAAGCCAGGCCAGGCCGTAGAACAGGAAGCCGTGCAGGACATGGCTGAACGAATACCAGTCGAGCAGCTGCTGGGAGTTTTCCGAACTGTGCACATTGCCGTGCCAGAGCTTGATGGTGCCGCAAGTGCAGATCGGCGTGCGGCCCATGGCGTAAAGCGTGATCGCCTGGGCGAGGATCAGGCCGGCCACGATCAGGAGGCAGTTGCGGCTCACCGTCCAATGGCCCTGGGGCGAGCCCGGCGGCCCGGCGGACGCGTCGTCAGCCATCATTTTCGGCATTCAGGTCTTCGAGCTCCAATGCGGTGCCCTCGGGCCCCGCCGGCAAGTGGTCATGGGCGACCGCCCATTCGCGGAAAATATGACGCAAGGCGGCAGGCCGGCTCATGCCCGGCCGGTCCTTGGCGATGAAGGCGTCGAGAATGGCCAAGAGGTCGGGCGAAAGCCTCAGCCCGATCGGCGTGGCATCGACACGCGGCCGGCCACGGCCCTTCCAGTCACGGGAAGTGAATCCTGAGGTCACGCCCCGATGGTAAGGGAAAGGCCGACCCGGGCAAAGCCGAAACTGCCGCTCGGCTCGCCCGCCGGCCGGCGCGCTACTGGGAACGCTTGCCGCTGGCGTCGAACTGCCTCAGGAAGGCAATGAGATCGCGGACCTGGGCGTCCTGGCGCAATCCGGCGAAAACCATGCGGGTGCCCGGCGTAACGCTGCGGGGATCGCGGATATAGGTGGCGAAATTCTCCTCCGACCAGACCTTGGAGGCGACTTCGGGCCGCTTATAGGCTTCCGAATAGGTGTAGCCGGGCACCGCGCCGGCGGTCCGGCCGATCAGCCCGTTCAACTGCGGTCCGACGCCGTTGCGCGCGGTCTCGCCGACCTGGTGGCAAGCGCGGCACTGGGCAAAGACGCGTTCGCCGGCGGCGGCGTCCTGGGCCGATGCGGCGCCGGGCAGGGCAAGCGCGCCCAGAAGCGTGCCGAGGCAGACGCGCAGGAGGACGGCGGGAGAGGCAAAAGGCATGATGGGTCCTGGCTGGATGATCAAGGGATAGGGAGCAGGAGGCCGCGCCGAGCCATCCCGGCACGCGGCATCGCCGCGAGCCGGCCGGATCGGCGGCTGCGTCCCGGGTTCAGGCGAACATGTCGGCGGTAATGGCGCTGTACCACCCCATATTCTCGGCCTGGGCCTGCTTGCGCAGCTCGGCGGTTTCGCCGGTCTGCGAGATGAAGGTTTCGACCGCCGCGATCTTGCCGTCCTTGGCCTCGTAGCGGCCGCCGACCTTCACCGTGTCGTCGGTCTCGATCAGGCTCCAGCAGGTATTGGTGTAGCGCGCCGGGAAGGTGCGGGCGCCGGTCAGCTCGCCGCGCACCATCAGGGCCGCGACCTTGGCCTGGCTATTGGCGGAAAAGGCCGATTTCGGCATGTCGCCGGGAATGCAGGCATCGCCGACCACATAGATGTTCGGATCCACGGTCGACTTCATGCTGGCCGGATCGATCGGGCAGAAACCCGAGGCATTGGCAAGGCCAGCGTCGCGCGCGATGGCCCCGGCCATTTGCGCCGGAATGACATTGACCAGCGCCGCGTCCCGATAGGTCTCGAAGCCCGTGACCACCGTATTGGTCTTCGGATCCACCGACTTGATGCCGTCATGGACCTTGGGCCCGAGCCATTCGACCATGCCGGGGTAATATTTCTCCCAGCCCTCCTGGAACAGGCCCTGCTTGGAGAAACTCTCCTTGGGGTCGAGCACGTAGATCTTGGCGTCGCGCCGGCCGCTCGCCTTCAGCACATGGGCCATCATCGACACCCGCTCATAGGGACCGGGCGGGCAGCGATAGGGATTGGGCGGCGCGATCACCACGATGACGCCCTTGTCGGGCACGGCGTCGAGCCGGCGCTTGAGCAATTGCGTCTGCGGGCCGGCCCGCCAGGCATGCGGCATTGTCTCTTCATGCTCGCGGCCCCAGCCGGGCACGGAATCATATTTGAGGTCGATGCCGGGCGACAGCACCAGCCGGTCGTAGCCGAGGCGTGAACCGTCGGCCAGGAGCACCTCTTTCTTGTCGCGATCGATCCGGCTCGCCGGCTGGTGGTTCATCCGGAAGCCGCTGGCGGCCGACACCTTGTCATAGCCATGGGTGATCGATTCAAACGAGCGATAGCCGCCGAGGAACAGGTTGGAGTGGAAACAGGTGGTGAACTGGCGTTGCGGCTCGACCAGCACGACGTCGATGCCGCCTTGGCTATCCCTAGCGACATATTTCGCGGCGGTGACGCCGCCCGGACCGCCGCCGACCACCACGACCCGTGGCTTGGCCTGGCCGAAGACCGGCGGCGCCGCCAGCGCGGCAAGTCCGAAAGCGCCGGCCGATTGAAGCATTCGCCTGCGATTGATCGACATGGTCTCTCTCCCCCTGGCTTGACGCGCACCGGTTCGTCCGGCGTCACGGTTGACGGGTCTCAACCCACTTTCAAATAGGCGTATCCCTTGCTTTGCAAGGCGCCGACCGCCGCCACGCCCGACGGCACGAAGGACATGAAATCGGCGGAGCGGACCTTGGTCCGGTCGAGATTGAGCCTTTGGAAGGTGATGTCGCAGAGATGCACCTTCAGGCCGTTCTTGGCCTGAGCCACCACCCGCTCGAAGGTCGGCAGGACGCCTGCCTCGTCGCGCCAGGGCGTGCCCTCGAGGGTCTCGAAGAAGAACTTCACGCCGGCGCCATGGGCGACCACGACGAGCTGCAGGTCGAACGGGTTGGCGCCATAGGCGGAGAAGTGATTGCCGATATTGGTCAGCATCTGAACGAAACGTGCCGGTTCGCCAAAATCGCAGTGGTAGAGGCAGGCGACGTCCGCATCCTTCTTCAGGTCGGCGAGCTGCAGCATGGGGACGGCGGCCGAGGCCGGCCGGGAGGCGGCGAGCGCGCCGGCCACCGCCACTCCGCCGAGCAGCATGCGTCGATCGACATCAGACATGGCTCTCTCCCTCCGTCCTCGAAGCGCCCGGCGGATGCCGGGCGGTCATTGGCTTGCCGGCCGTGGCGCGAGGCTGCCGAAATAAGCGGCGAGCGCCGCCATCTCGTCATCCGAGAGCCGGCCGGCAATGGTCTGCATGATCGGATTGTCGCGTTCCCTCAGCCGATAGGAGCGCATGACGGCGACGAACTGTTCGTCGGGCCAGGCGATGATCGATGGGATCCCGGTATCGGAACGGCCCGACATCTGGTGGCAGCCAGCGCATTCGCCGGCGAGATATTCGCCGAGCGCGCGGTCGCCGCCGGGCCGTGCCTGCGCCAAGGCACCGGTAACGGCCGCCATGGCAATGGCGACCGTCAGCGAGGCCAGGGCGGCGCGGCGCGGCAGGGCGGTCATTCCACCCTCGGGCCGCTGCGGCTGTCGGGGGTCACGTCGATCACCCGGGCCCGGCCGGTGACATGGGGCTCCGGCCGGCAATTGGTCATGCACGGATCGGCCCGCCAGAACGCCCGCTCGGTGGTCTCGCGATCGTCGTCATAGAAGCCGTCGACATTGGGCAGCCGGACGCTGGTGAAATTCTCGCGCGTCAGCTCGAAATCGTCCTTCACCACGTCGTTCAGGTTCAGGAGATAGGCGGTGAGGGCATAGACGTCGTCATTCGACAGCGATTGGGCATTGCCATAGGGCATGGCGCGCCGGACATAGTCGAAGGTGGTCGACAGATAGGGCCAGAACGAGCCGATGGTCTTTTCCGGATTGTCCGCCGTCAGCGTGCCGCGCCCGCCGGCCAGCACCGGCCAGCGCCCGGCCCCCTCGCCGAACTCGCCATGGCAGGCGGCGCATTGCTGCAGATAGATTTCCTCGCCCTGCTTCACCGTGCCCCGGCCAGGCGGCAGGCCCTGGCCATCCGGGCGGATATCGGTATCCCAGGCGGCCACTTCGGCCGGGTGCGCCTCGCGGCCGAGCCCGATCTTGGCAGGTGCGGGCGCGCTGGCCACGACGGCGGCGGGAGCGGCGGGAGCGGCGGGAGCGGCCGGAGCCGGGGCGGGCGGGCGTTGCTGGGCGAACACCGTGCCCGCCGCGACGAGGCCGGCGCCGAGCGCGAAACCGAGCGCGATCCTAGCCGATCTCGACATTTTCGGTCTCCCCGTTCGAGCGCACGAGCCAGGTCTGGATGCCGTTGTTGTGGTAGATCGAGTTGGTGCCGCGCACCTTGCGCAACTCGTCCTTGGTCGGCTGCACATAGCCGGTCTCGTCCACGGCGCGGGACTGGATCATCATCTCGCGACCGTCCCAGTCGAAATCGACATAGAAGCGGGTCAGCGACATCGACATGACCGGGCCGTCGATGCGCGCCGTCTGCCAGTTGCGGCCACCGTCCAGGCTGACATCGACCCGGCGGATCGCGCCGCGGCCCGACCAGGCAAGCCCCGTGAGGACATTCGGCCCCTTATGCCGGAGCGGCGCCTGGGGCGAGGGATTGGTCACCACCGACTTGGCGTCCATGATGAAGGTGAAGCGGCGCGAGCGGCCGTCGGTGAGCAGGTCGGTATATTTCGAGGTCTCCTCGCGGTGGTGCCAGGGCTGGTCACCGACCTCGATCCGGCGCAGCCACTTGATCCACATATTGCCTTCCCATCCGGGCACGACCAGGCGCAGCGGATAGCCCTGTTCGGGGCGCAGCATCTCGCCGTTCATGCCCCAGACGACCAGGCAGTCCCTCAGCGCCTTGTCGAGCGGGATGGAGCGCGTCATGCCGGAGGCGTCGGCGCCTTCGCCGAGCAGCCATTTGGCATTGGTCTTCAGCCCCGCCTCGTCGAGCAGCGTCTTCAACGGGATGCCGGAATACCAGACATTGTGCACCATGCCGTGGGTGAACTGGCAGCCATTGAGCTGGGCGCCGCGCCATTCCATGCCGGAATTGGCGGCGCATTCCAGGAAATAGGCGCGGTTGACCCGGCCGGGAAAGCGCTTGAGGTCGTCGAGCGTGAACACCAGGGGCTTGTCGACCAGGCCGTTGATCATCAGCCTGTGCTTCGTCGGGTCGATCTCGGCGCAGCCGCCGTGATGGCGCTCGAAACAAAGGCCCGACGGCGTGATGATGCCGTCGAGCGCATGAAGCGGCGTGAAATTGACCGAGGACTCGCGGCTCGCCGTCAGCCATTCCACGTCGCGGCGGATGACGTCCTTTTCGAAGCTCGACGGCTTGCCATAGGGCCGGGCCTGCACGCCGTCGCCGAGCGTCCGGTTCCAGTCCTGCACCTCGGTGATGAGGGGATCGGGCGTTGAAGGTGGCGCCGCGCGCGCGTTCAGGGCCGAGGCGGCGACGCCGGCGCCGGCCAGTCCTGCCGCGCCCAGGAAGCCGCGGCGGTTGAAGGTCGAAACGGTCGATGGCCCGCTCATCCCTGTCTCCTCGACATCGCGACCCGGCGCCTCAGGCGCCGGTCACCTTGACCGCGCTATTGGGTTCGATGCGCACATTGCGCACCCGCGACACGTATTTCTCGACGACCTCCCAGACCGGCGGTCCCTGCGTGCCTTCGTTGACGCTGGCCCAGCCGGCGACGACATAGGCCTTCGCCGGTTCCAACGGCTTGCCGGTCTTCAGGTGGGTGAGTTCGGAGATCCGCTGGCCCGCCGGTTTGGCGACATCAATGGCGTAGCCGACGCCGCCGACCCGCACCATGTCGCCGCCGCCCTGGAAATAGGGATCCGGGTGGAAGATATTGTCGGCGACATCCTCCAGGATGTCCTTCAGCTGCTGGCCGGTCATCTCCATCCGGTAGCAGGCCGGATAGGTCATGGCGGTGGCGTTGCTGATCGCCTCGAAGGTGATGGGATCACCCGGCAGGAGCGTGCCGCCCCAGCGAAAACCCGGCGACAGCGCGATCTCGGCATCGCGCTCGGCGAGCATGGCCTGGGCGATCAGATCGTCGAAAGTGCCGTTGAAATTGCCGCGCCGGAACAACAGGCTGTCGGTCCGGCCGACCTCGCGGGCAAGCTCGCTCGCATAGGGCTTGCGGATCGTCTCGATCGCCGCGGCCATGTCGGGATCCGGCGTGATCGCGTCGGAAAAGACAGGCATCAGCTTGTAGCGGAACCCGCTCATCCGCTTGTCCTTCACCTCGATATCGAGGCGCGAGACGAATTTGCCGTGCGAACCGGTGGCCACCAGGATGGTGTCGCCGACCTTGATCACGCCGGGCATGGCGTCATGGGTATGGGCGGTCAGGATGATGTCGATGCCCTTGACCCGCGAGGCGAGCTTGCGGTCGACGTCGAAGCCGTTATGGGACAGCAGGACGACGAGGTCGGCGCCAGCCGTGCGCGCCTGCTCGACCTGTTTCTGCATGTCGTCCTCGCGCAGGCCGAACTCCCATTTGGGGATCATCCAGCGCGGATTGGCGATCGGCGTGCGCGGGAAGGCCTGGCCGATGACCGCGATTTTCGCGCCGCCCTTCTCGAACATCTTGCGCGGCTCGAAGACCGGCTCCTGCCACTCGCTGTCGCGGATGTTCTGGGCGAGGAAAGCGATCTTGGAGGCCTCGGCGATCTCCTTCACCCGGGCTTCGCCATAGGTGAATTCCCAATGCGAGGTCATGGCGTCGACGCCGAGCGCCTCCATGACGCCAACCATGTCCTGGCCCTGGCTCTTCAGCGCGGTCCAAGAACCTTGCCAGGTATCGCCGCCGTCGAGCAGCAGCACCTTGTCGGCGCCGCGCTCGGCACGAATGGCCTTCACCAGGCGCGCCACCCGGTCCATGCCGCCCATCCGGCCATAATTGCGGGCGAGCGCGGCGAAATCGTCGCTGGTCAGCGCATAGGCATCGGCCGAGCCGGCGGCGACCTTGAAATGCGCCAGGAACTCCCTGTCGGTCAGGTGCGGCGGCTGGCCCTTGGCCTCGCCGACGCCGAGATTGACCGAGGGCTCGCGGAAATAGAGCGGCACGAGCTGGGCATGGATATCAGTGACATGGACGATGGTCACCGTGCCCAGCGGATCGAAGCGCGTGATGTCGGCTTCGGTCAGCCGCTGCTGGGCGGCCACCCGGCCGAGCGGACCGAGGCCGGCGCCGAGCGCCAGCACCTGGGCAGCCGCCGTCGCTTGCAGGAATTGCCTGCGCGAAATCATGATGTCATCCCTGATCAGCCGCGCGAGGCCGCGCAGCAGCTGGAAGCGTGTCGGCTCTCGCGAACGAGACGGGGCTCAGGCGACCGCGATCTTGTTGGTCGAGGTGTATTCGGAGCCGTCATCGTCCTTCCAGACGAACTTGAACTCGCCGCTCTCCTTCACCTTGTAGAAGAACGACTGGTAGGGATTGGCCGAGATGGCCGGATGCCAGTCGGCCTGGAACACGGTCTTGCCGTTGAACGAGGCGGTGAAGCTGTTGATGATCTTGCGCGGGATCGGCTTGCCGGCGCCGTCGCGGCGCTGGCCGCTCTCCATCTCATGCGAGATCAGCGTCTTGATCTCGATCATGTCGCCGGCCTTGGCCTGGCCGGGCACGCGGACGCGGGGAGTGGGTCTGGTGGACATGGCGTTTCCTCAAATCCTTGCCCGGGCGCTCAGCCGCCGCAGCCGCCGATGGTGACCTTCACCTCGGCCTTGGTGGTGAACAGCGAGCCGTCCGACATCTCGGCGACGCAGACGATGTTCTGGGTTTGCGCCAGCCGCATGCGGGTGGACGCCGAAGCCCGGCCGCATTCCGGCGAGAAGCGGAAGGTGAAGACGCCCGGCTGCGGATTGCCGTCGGCGAAGACATGCACCGCCTTGACGTAATCGGTTTCGGTCATCGGGCTTTCGACATCGATGGTGACCGGCACCACCAGGCCGTTTTCGGCGATCTGCGGCACGTCCAGCTTGACCCGGCCCTCGGCCATCGGTTTGCCGGCATAAAGCTTCTTCAGCTCGTCCTCGACCGCCTTGGTGTCCGCCATGGCGAGGCGGGGCGCCAGCGCCGCCGCGACGAAGGTCAGCGCCGCCATGCGCAGGGCCGCGCGTCTCGATTGGGGGGCGAACAGTCTCGCCATGCGGTGCTCCTTGGTTCCTCGGATCCCGTTCAAGCGGGCATCTTGACGGCGCGGCTTGCAGGCCGCACGCTTAAACATATCGTGATATTGTTTTTTGTGAATGTAAAGGTCATTCTAGACTGACGGTCACGAGACGGATCACCCCGGACAAGAGGGTGGCCGGAGGGAATGCGGAGGAGGATGAACCATGGCCCGGACAGGGTGGATATGGGCTGGCCTGGTGTCGGCGGCACTCGGCAGCCTGGCGACGATGGGGCTCGCCACGATGAGCGCCGCGCAGGCGCCGCAGGATGCCAGCGAACGCGAGATCGAGCGCTATCGCGCCATGATCAACGATCCGATGGCCAATCCCGGCTATCTCGCGGTCGACCGCGGCGAGGCGCTCTGGGCCGAAGCGCGCGGCACCAGGAACGTTTCGCTGGAAACCTGCGATCTCGGCGAGGGGCCGGGCAAGCTGGAAGGCGCCTATGCCCGGCTGCCGCGCTATTTCGCCGATTCCAACCGGGTGATGGACCTCGAGCAGCGGCTGCTCTGGTGCATGGACAAGATCCAGGGGCTCGACGTCAGCGACGTCGTCAGGCGCCGGTTCTCCGGGCCGGGCCGGGCCTCCGACATGGAGGACCTGGTCGCCTATATCGCCAACAAATCCAACGGCAT
The DNA here is from genome assembly GCA_017304475.1 of Hyphomicrobiales bacterium. GTDB lineage: Bacteria > Pseudomonadota > Alphaproteobacteria > Rhizobiales > Phreatobacteraceae > Phreatobacter. The sequence continues at coordinate 51,283 of JAFKKV010000035.1, forward strand.
GACCATCCAGCCCCAGCTCACCCACGCCAAGGAGCGTGAGATGGCGGCGATCGGCGAGGCGATGTTCTACCGGCGGGCAGGAGTGATGGATTTCGCCTGCGCCACCTGCCACGGCGAGCCGGGAAAACGCATCCGCCTGCAGGGCCTGCCGGACTTTTCACAGCCCGGTGCCGCACCTCGGGAGGCCATCGGCTCCTGGCCGACCTATCGCGTCTCGCAGAGCGCGCTGCGCACCATGCAGCACCGGCTCTGGGACTGCTTCCGCCAGCAGCGCTGGCCGGAGCCCGACTATGCCTCGGACGGGCTGACCGCCCTGATGGTCTATCTGAACGTCCAGGCGGCGGGGGCCGAGATCAACGTCCCCTCCATCAAGCGCTGAGCGAGGTCGTCATGAACCGTCTTGCCATCACGATCCTCGGCGCCCTCATCGTCTCGGCCGCGCCAGCTCTCGCCCAGGCGCCGGCCGCGCCGACGCCGAACAGCACCGCCGCGCGGGTCGATCCCGCCCGTATCGACCAGGTCATTCGCGGCACCTTCACCCGCGCGCCGGCCGAATGGCAGGCGCGCGTCGAGCTCGACGACACCCAGCGCACCTGCACCGAAAGACGCAACCACGTCTCGGGCGCCGAGGCCGATGCCATCCAGGCGCGCGAGCGGGCAACGGTGGTGCTGCCGCCCGACGGACGCTTCCTCGGCGACTGGCGCCGCGGCTTCGAAGTGGCCAATAGCGGCCGGGGCGGTCAGTTCTCCGATCCCGCCAACACGGTCGCCGGCGGCAATTGTTATGCCTGCCACCAGATGGATCCGAAGGAGTTGAGCTTCGGCACGCTCGGGCCGAGCCTTGCGGCCTATGGCCGTGAGCGCAATTTCGACCCCGAACTGATCCGCGAGGCCTATATCAAGATCTACAATTCGCAGGCCGTGGTCGCCTGTTCCAACATGCCCCGCTTCGGCGCGACGAAATTCCTCAGCGTCGACCAGATCCGCGACGTGCTGGCCTATCTGTTCGACCGCGAATCGCCGGTGAACAAATAGCCCGCTCAGCCGACCTGCAAATCAGCCCACTTGATTGAACACCGGGAAGAGCTCGATCAGCAGGCCACCGACCCGCGCCATCTGGCCGGTGGCGATCAACAGGCCGGTCACGACCAGGATGACACCGGTTGCCCTTTGCACGCCCGCGAGATGCCGCTTGAAGCGGCCGACCCAGGCGAGGAAGGGTTTGGCGAAGGCGGCCGCCAGCAGGAAGGGCAGGCCCATGCCGGCGGCGTAGAACCCGAGCAGCAAGGTGCCCCGGCCGATCGTCTCGGCCGAGGCCGAAAGCATCAGGATGGCGGCGAGCACCGGACCGACGCAGGGCGTCCAGCCGAAACCGAAGGCCAGGCCCACGCCATAGGCGCCAACAATGCCGGCCGGCCGGCGCTCCACCTCAGCGCGTGCCTCGCGCATCAGGAAGCCGATCCTGACCAGTCCGGCCATGTGCAAGCCGATGACCACGAGGCCGAGGCCGGCGATCACGGCCAGGCTGTCGAACCAGCGCGTCAACGCCTGGCCGAACACCGAAGCCGTGGCGCCGAGCAGCACGAAGATGGTCGAGAAACCCAGCACGAAGGCGCCGGCACGGCTGACCAGCCGCCGCCGGCCGGCCAAGGTGCCGTCGCCGCTCGCTTCGAGCTCGCCGAAGGACAGGCCGGCCAGAAAGCACAGATAGGCCGGCACCAAAGGCAGGACGCAAGGCGAGAAGAACGACAGGAGGCCGCCGAGGAAAGCGCCGGCAAACGAGACATCCAGCGCCACGCCGGCCTCCATTGGCAAATATATTCGAATGCGTCTATATCTTAGCGATGAAACGCGCTTGGCGGCAATTCGTCCTTGCCTCATTGCTGGGTCTCGGTGTCGGGCTGGGCTTCGCCATGCCCGGGCTCGCCGCGGCCGAACTGGTCATGTTCGAACGTTCGGGCTGTCCCTGGTGCGCGCGCTGGGACCGCGAAGTGGCGCCGCATTATTCTGTGACTGACGAGGGCAAGGCCGCGCCGCTGCGCCGGGTCAATCTCGATAACGGCCAGCCACGTGATCTGGCGCTGACCCTGCCGGTGCGCTTCACGCCCACTTTCGTGCTCATCGACCAGGGCCGCGAGGTCGGCCGGATCACGGGTTATATGGACGAGGGCATGTTCTGGGGCTTGCTCGGCAAGCTGATTCAGGATTTGCAGAACGCAACGGGACGCGCGCCGGGCGCCGCATCCCTGGGAAGGCCTGGCTGATGACCGTGATTGTATCGAAGGCGATCGAGGACGAACTGCGCTCGGGCGCGGAATATTCCGTCGAGCTCGAGCAGCTCATGCGCAATGCCCGCGAGGCCAGCGACTTCCTGAAAGCCCTGTCGCATGAGAGCCGGCTGCTGCTGCTCTGCCTGCTGGCCGAGAAGGAACGCTCGGTCGGCGAACTCGAGAACATCCTGTCGCTGCGCCAGCCGACCGTCTCGCAGCAATTGGCCCGGCTGCGCTTCGACGACATGGTCACCACGCGGCGCGACGGCAAGACCGTTTATTACAGCATCGCCAACGAGAATGTCCGGCGCGTCATCAGCGTCATCTACGATATCTTCTGCGAGCGCGGCACCAAGACCGCCAAGGAATGACGGAGCCGGGCACACGCTCGCTCCGCGCAAGAAGCCCTGGGAGGATGCATGACTGGGCTGCCGGCCGCTGCCGTCGGCGCGATGGGCTTTCTGGTCGGCATGGCGGCGGGCCTGTCGGTCCAGCGCGCCCGGCTTTGCTCTTTCGGCGCCGTCGAGGACGCCCTGATCGGCCATGACTGGCGCCGCATGAAGGTCTTCGGCCTGGCCTTGGCCGTGGCCCTGACCGGCACCCAGCTCCTGGTCCTGCTCGGCCTGTTCGAACCCACCGAAACGACCTATGTGCCGAGCCAGATCGCCTGGCTCGGCGCCTTTGCCGGCGCGGTCCTGTTCGGCATCGGCATGGCCCTGGTCGGCACCTGCGCCTTCGGCTCGCTGATCCGGCTGGGTTCGGGCGACCTGCGCAGCCTGTTCACGCTGATGATCTTCGGCGCGGTCGCTTACGCAACGCTGCGCGGCGTGCTGGCGCGGCCCCGGATCGACTGGGTCGAGGCCATCGCGGTCGCCATGCCTGGCGGCGGCCCGAGCGCCGCCCCCGACGTGCTCGGTCGGCTCGGCGGTTTCGATATGCGCCTCGGCCTGACTCTCGCGCTGGCCGCAGGCCTCGTCTGGCTGGTTATCCGCGACCGCCGCCTGTGGCGGGCGCCGCGCCTTCTGACCGCCGGCCTGGTGCTCGGTCTCGGCGTGGTCGCGGGCTGGATCGCCACCGGCGTCGTGGTCGACGTGTTCGACCGCATCGTGCGGGTCCAGAGCCTGACCTTCGTTTCGCCGGTCGCCCGCGGCTTCTATGGATTGATGACCGGCGAAGGCAGCCTCGCCGATTTCGGCATGATGAGCGTGCCGGGCGTCGCGGTGGGTGCGGCGCTATCGGCGCTGGCGGCCCGGGAGTTCCGCTGGGAGGCCTTCGACGACCAGCGCGAGATGCGCCGCCATCTCACCGGCGCGGTGCTGATGGGTTTCGGCGGCGTGCTCGCCGGCGGCTGCACCATAGGGCAGGGGCTCACCGCCGGCTCGCTGATGGCCGCGACCTGGCCGATTACGGTGGCCGGCATGATCCTCGGCGCCCGCCTCGGCATCGTCATCCTGGTCGAGGATTCGGTCCTCGACTGGGCGCGCGCCGCCTGGACCGGCCTCGGCGCCGCGCGCAACAGCGGACGGCCTCCCGCCGAATAGGCCCCGACAGCTGGGGGCGCCGATCCCGGCGGTATTGCGGTCTGGCCTGTCCGGCTGCAAGATCGGCGAAATCGACCAAGATCGAAGGTTGGATGGACGCGTTCTTCAGCACCCGGGACACACCTCAGCCCGAGCGTAACGGACGGTGGCAGGACATGGTGTCCGCCACCTATTTTCCGCTCGACCTGCGTTTTCGCCGCCCCGACACGTTCAGCGGCCAGCTCGCGCGCTGGCAGCTCGGCCAAGTTTCGCTGTCGCGGCTGACCGCCGACGCCTTGTTGTACCGGCGCACTGCCAGGCACCTCGCCAATGAGCGGGAGGAGCAATATCTCGTCACCGTGCCGAGCCTGTCGGATGTCGCCTTCCTGCAATGCGAGCGCGACATTCGCTGCCCGCCCGGCGGCTTCCTGATCGAGCGCGGCCACGAGCCCTATGAGTTCAGCCATGGCGAGGCCAATGATCTCTGGGTGCTGAAAGTGCCGGGCGAGGCGCTGCTCGGCCGGCTGCGCATGCCCGAGCGCTATTGCAGCCTGACCTTCAACGCCGATTCGGGGGCGGGTGGCCTGTTCGCCGATCTCCTGCGGCTGATGCCGAACCGCCTGCCGGCCATGTCGGCCAGCGAGCGCAGCCAGATCGGCGGCCAGCTGGTCGACCTGCTGATCCTGGCGGTCGCCGGCGACGAGCGCGTGCTGACCAGCAACGGCTCCTCGGTCCGCGCCGGCCACCTTGCTCGCGTCGAACATTATGTCCGCGGCCGGCTCGGCGAGCGCAATCTGCGGCCGGAGGACATCGCGGGCGCCTGCGGCATTTCCGTGCGCTACCTGCACGACTTGTTCCAGGGCTCCGATCTCAGCCTCGGCGAATGGATCCGCAACCAGCGGCTGCTCGCCTGCCGCGAGGCGCTCGGCAATGCTGGCGACCGGCGGACCATCGCCGAGATCGCCTATGACTGGGGTTTCGGCGACCAGGCGCAGCTGTCGCGCCAGTTCAAGGCCCGCTTCGGCATGACGCCGCGGGATTATCGCAACCGGCAGCTCCAGGGCGCGGCGCGCGATTGAGCGTGCCACATCGGACGCAAGGAAGGCCCATGCCTGGCACGCGACGTGGTGCAACCATCCTTTTCGCGATCATCACGGCCACCGGCCTCGGCTATCGCCCGGCCGCGGCAGCCTCGGCGCCCGGTGCGGTCGGCCTCGCCAATCCCGCCTCGGTCCATTGCGGCCAGCTTGGCGGACGTCTGGAAATCGTCACGGCGGCAGGCGGCGGCCAGGTCGGCATGTGTCATCTGCCTGACGGACGGATCTGCGAGGAATGGGCGCTGTTCCGCGACAAGCGGTGCGTCCCGCCGGGACAGCGCGACTGACCTTCGCCGCCGCTGACGGATTGCTGCCGCATCGGCCCTGCGCGGATTGACAAGAATTACCGCGCTCAGGCGCAAGACCGCCCGCGCCACGCGCCTAAGCTCCCTGCCAAGCATCCGAAAAAGTTGCGAATGGCGGAACCAATCCGCCGCAGTGGGAGCGTTGCCGGATTTCACAGACATGAGCGCGGTGACGGCAGGCTAAACGCCTGTCGTCACGACGGAATCCTCGTTCGCCGCAACGAGGAAACGATCCCGGCCGCCGGCTTTCGGCACGGCGGGGGCGCTCATGGCCTGTGCCCGGCAGCGCAAAGCGAACGAGGCCAATCATGACAAGCAAACGCGTCGACCCGATCACGCTCTCCGTGGTGCGCGGCGTTCTTGAAACGACCCAGCGCGAGATGACGCTGGCGCTGGAAAAGACCGCGCGCTCCAGCGTGTTCAACCTGGCGCACGACTATTCGACCGCGCTGTTCAACGCCGACCCGGAAATGATCCTGCAGGGCCAGGATATCCCGATCCATCTGGGCTCGCTGATCCCGGCCATGAAGGCGGTCGCCGGCTTTTTCGGCGACGACATCAACGAAGGCGACCTGCTGCTGCACAACGACCCGGCCTATGCCGGCAGCCACATCATCGACACCTGCATGTACAAGCCGGTCTTCTATAAGGGCGAGCTGGTGTTCTGGACCGTCTGCAAGGGCCACCTGACCGATATCGGCGGCCCGGTGCCGGCCGGCTACAACCCGGCCGCCACCGAGATCTATGCCGAAGGCCTGCGCATTCCCCCGGTCAAGATCTGGGACCGGGGCAAGCCCCGCCACGACGTGCTGAACCTGCTGCTCACCAATATGCGCGCCCGGCGCGACCAGGAGGGCGACTTCAACGCGCTGATCGGCGCCTGCCAGGTCGGCGAGCGCAACCTGATCGCGCTGCTCGACAAATATGGCCTGGAACAAGTCCAGGCCTGTATCGCCGAACTGCTCGACATGGCCGACCGGCAGATGCGCGCGCTGATCCGCGCCGTGCCCGACGGCACCTATAAGGGCACCGCCATCCTGGAAGATGCCGGCCACGGTTTCGGCGATTTCGAGATCTCGGCCACCGTCACCATCGAGGCCGACACCTGCCGCATCGCCATATCGAGCCCGCCGCAGATTCCCTATTTCATCAATTCCTACGAGGGCAATTCCTATTCCGGCGTCTATCTCGGCCTGATGATGTTCGCCCAGCTGCCGCCGCCCTACAATGAGGGTCTGTATCGCTGCGTCACCGTCGACATGGGCCCGAAGGGCACCCTGTGCAACGCCAGGGAACCGGCGCCGCACATGAACTGCACGACGACGCCGATGGAGACCCTGACGGATGCCGTGCGGCTCGCCTTCGAGCAGGCGGCGCCCGCCAAGGTCAGCGCCTCCTGGGGCCATGCCAATGGCTGCAACGTCGCCGGCTGGGACACCCGCCACGACGAGGAATATGTCACCATGGTGCTGGCCTCGATCATTTCGGGCGCCGGCGCCACACCCCAGCAGGACGGCTGGCACGCCTGTGGCCCGGAATGCTGCTTCGGCGCGCTGACCTCGGGCGATATCGAGCTTCTCGAATATTCTTATCCGGTGATCATCCACCGCTACAGCCTGATCACCGATTCAGGCGGGGCAGGGGCCAATCGCGGCGGCTCAGGCACCTGCTGGGAGGTCGAGCCGCTCGACAAGCCGATGACCTTCATTTCCTTCGGCGAGGGCCGGCGCATTCCCGCCATGGGCGCCGCCGGCGCGCGCTCCGAACTGATCGACCCCAAGGTCGGCCGCATCGAGATCCGCCGCAACGGCGGTGTCGAAATCATCCGGAAGAATGTCATCGAGACCATTCTGCCCGGCGAGCGCGCGGCCAATTTCAACCCCGGCGGCGGCGGTTACGGCGATCCCTTCACCCGGCCCGCCGAGAAGGTCCTCGATGACGTGAGCAACGGCCTGGTCTCGATCGCGGGCGCCCGCGCCGACTATGGCGTGGTCATCACGGATGGTCCGCGCCCGCGCGTCGACCACGACGCGACGCTGCGCCTGCGCGCCCGCTGACACCGGCCAACACAACAATCCGGAACCATCACCATGAGCACCACCTATCGTCTCGGCGTCGATGCCGGCGGCACGTTCACCGATTTCGTGCTGGCCGACGACACCGGCAAGACCCGGCTCTACAAGGCCCTGTCCACTCCCGACGACCCGACGCGCGCCATCGAGAACGGCCTGAAGTTGATCGCCGAGGATCTCGGCCTTTCGCCGCGAGACATCATCTCGCGCTGCGACCTTTGCATCAACGGCACCACCGTCGGGCTCAACGCGCTGATCCAGCTGAAAGGCGCCAAGACCGGCCTGATCTGCACCGAGGGCCATGAGGATTCGATCGAGATCCGCCTCGGCCACAAGGAGGACGGCTTCCGTTACGACCCGGATTATCCGCCGGCGCCCATGCTGGCGCCGCGCCATCTGCGGCGCGGCGTGCGCGAGCGGGTCATCTCGACCGGCGAGATCCGCACGCCCATGCGCGAGGAGGATGTGCGCGCCGCCTGCGAATTGTTCCGCAGGGAGGGCGTCCAGAGCGTCGCCATTTCCTTCGTCTGGTCGGTGCTGAACCCGGCCCATGAGCGCCGCGCCGCCGAAATCGTGCGCGACATGCTGCCCGAGGTCGTGCTGACCGTCGGCAGCGAACTCTACCCGCAGGCACGCGAATATACCCGCACCTCGACGGCGGTCACCAATGCCTATCTCGCACCGATCATGAAGCGTTACGTCGACGCGGTGGACGCCTACTTCCGCAAGCTCGGCGCGACCCAGCCGGTGCGCTACTTCCAGTCGAACGGCGGTCTGGCGGTCGGCGAGATCGTCAGCGACCGGGCGGTTTATGCGATCAATTCGGGGCCGGCCTCGGCGCCCCAGGCCGGCACCTTCGTCTGCGAGCCTTTCGGCAAGACCAATGTCATCACCGTCGACATGGGCGGCACCTCCTTCGACATCACGCTCACCAAGGACGGCCGCACCAATCTCAACAAGAACACCGACTTCCTGCGCTATCGCATCGGCGTTCCCATGATCCAGGTCGAGACGCTCGGCGCCGGCGGCGGCTCGATCGGCTGGATCGACGCCATGGGTCTCTTGCAGATGGGCCCGCAGAGCGCCGGCGCGCGGCCGGGCCCGGTCTGTTACGGCCAGGGTGGCACGGAACCGACCGTCTCGGACGCCAATCTCGTGCTCGGTTATCTCAATCCGGCCGGATTGCTCGCCGGCAAGATGCCGCTGAACGGCGAAGCCGCGCGCGAGGCGATCAAGCGGAAGATCGCCGATCCGCTCGGCATTTCGGTAGAACGCGCCGCCTATGGCATGTTCACCATCGTCAACAACAACATGGTCAACGGCATCCGCCGCGTTTCGGTGGAACGCGGCTACGATCCGCGCGACTTCGTGCTGGTCGGCGCGGGCGGCGCGACCGCCGCCCATATCACCGCGCTCGCCCGCGAGATGGATATCGACACCATCATCCTGCCGAAGCTCGCCTCGGGCCTCTGCGCCTTCGGCCAGATCATTTCCGACGTCAAATACAATTACATGGCGACCTGTCCGGTCAGGCTCGACAATGCCGAAAGCTATGCCCGCGTCGACGGCCTGTTCCGGCAGCTGGAGGAGAAGGGCACCAGCGACCTCCGGGCCGACGGCTTCTCCCGTGACCGGATCAGCAGCCGCCGCAGCCTCGACATGCGTTATGTCGGCCAGGTCCATGAATGCACCGTCGACATCGACAGTTTCGCCATCGACGAAACCACGATCCAGCGCGTCAAGGACGCCTTCCACGCCCGCCATGCCGAACTCTACACCTATAGCGAGCCGCATAATCCGGTCGAGGTGGTCAATATCGAGAGCACGCTGTTCGGCCATATCGACAAGCCGAGTGCGCCCAGGCTCACCGGCGGCGGCGATGCACCGTCGGCCGTCAAGGAACGCCGGCCGCTGATCTTTTCCGCCGAAGGCACGGCGATCGAGGCGCCGATCTATGACGGCGCGAAACTCGGGGTCGATGCGGTGGTGACCGGCCCGGCCGTCATCGAGGAACCGACCACGACCATTGTCATCGAGCCCGGCTGGACCGCCAAGGTCCATGTCAGCGGCAGCTATCTCCTGACCCGGCAGCGCTGAACGTCAGCCGCTCGACCCAACCTCCGGAGCCGGTGCGACGCGCCGGCTCCGCTTCCCCGAAACGATGTCCCGGCAGCGCGAACGCCCGTCACCCCGACGCGGCGCATCGGCGACCCATGCCCGGGGCGATCGCCGAGGCCGGCGTCAGAACCGGCCGTCCAGTGCAAGCACACCCTCCAGAGCAACATTCATTTGGGAGATCAAGGCTATGGCCGGAGCCATCACGCGCGACGACGCGTCAGACCAGACATCGGACTATTCGGCGATCGCCGTTCCACACGGCGCCCGCATGCGGCGCGGGCCGCTCACCATGACCTGGTGGGCCGTGTGCAGCGCCATGTTCTATATCGTCGTGGCGGCGACGCTGGCGCTCAATTTCGGTACGCGCAACGCCGTCATCGGCATGCTCCTGTCGGTGATCTGCTACGGCGTGATCAATGCGGTGCTGAGCCGCTACGCCATTCGCACCGGGCTTTCGGTCGCGCTGTTTTCGCGCATCCTGTTCGGCAATGCCGGGGCCGCCATCGCGACCCTGATCTTCTTCGCCACCGCCATCTATTACGCGGTGTTCGAGGGTTCGGTGATCGCGGTCGCCATCTCCACGGTGTTCCCGTCGATCTCCTATCCCGTGGCCGCCCTGATCGTGGTCGCCTATAGCGTGCCGCTGATCTTCGGCAGCATTCAGAACTGGCTCGACAAGTTCAACGGCGTGCTGTTGCCCTTCTACGTCATCGGCCTGGTCGCGGCCGTGGTGCTCGCCATCGCCACCCATGGCTACAGCAATGCCTGGCTGAGTTTCGGCCCGGCCGGCGGCGCGCCCGCCAATGGCTGGTGGGACTGCTTCGTCTATTACATGGGGGTCTGGATCCTCATGATGTACACCTTCGATTATGCCCGCTTCGGCCGGCAGGAGGATGCCGACTATCACGCCCGCTTCAATTTCGGCGCGCCGTTCTACCTGGTCGCCTTTTTCATCAACGGCCTCGTCGGTATTTTCCTGGCCTCCACCATTCCCATGGACGGCGCGCTCAGCGAGGTCTCGGTGGTGCTGGCGCTGCTGAAGCTCATGGGCCTGAGCGGGCTTGCCTTCGTCTGGATCTCGCAAACCCGCATCAACACCGCCAATTTCTACCTGGCGGCCGTCAATATGGAGGCCTTCGTCACCCAGGTGACCGGCCGGCGCCTCGGTAAGCTGGTTTTCGCCTTCGTCGCCGGCGCCATCGTCTATGGGCTGATGCTGGCCAATGTCTTCCACTACATCCTGCAGGCGCTCGCCTATCAGGGCATTTTCGTCGTCGCCTGGGTCGGCATCGCGCTGACCCATATCCTCTCGGGCAAATATGACCGGCTGTTCGGCGCGGCGATCGAATATCGCGCCGACCGGGTGCCCGCCTTCAACCCCTGCGGCCTGATCGCCTGGTTCGGCGCGACCGCCCTCGGCGTCGTGCTGCTCCATGCCGGACCGACGGTCGCCAGCTTCTCGGCGCCGGCCACGGCGCTCGCGGCGGCGGCGATCTATGGCGGCCTGCTCACCTTGGCGCGGCCGGCCTGGTTCGTCGCCGAGCCGACCTGACCGGCGCGAAACAGACGTTCCGCCTCGAGGCGAGGCGGAACGTCAGGTCGCCGGTACGAAGCGATAGGCGGAGCCCTGGCGCTCCACGCGCCCGAGACCGCCGCCCGGCAGGTGATAGGTTGCCACCAGCACCTTCTCACTCGCCAGCCGATCGAGCAGCCGCCTGCGGGTCGCGGCCGCGCGTTCCGGTTCCTGGTCGAAGGCGGTCGCCCAGTCCGGGTGGCCGAACGACAGGACCGGATGGGTGAAGGCATCGCCGAGAATCATCAGGCTGTCCGAGCCGGTGCGGACCTCGAAGGAGACATGGCCCGGCGTATGGCCTCCCGTCTCGAAGGCCGTCACACCGGAAACGATGTCCTCGCCCGGCCGGAAGCGCTTCAGCTGCGGCTCGAGCGCTTTCAGCACCCTTTGCGCGCCGGCGGCAAAGGCATGGCGCTCCTCGGGCAGCCGGGCGAAGACATCCGGCGCGAACCAGAAGGCCCATTCGGCCTCGGCCATGTGATAGGTGGCGTTCGGATAAGCCGGCGTGTCGAACTCGTCGAGCGCACCCCAGAGATGATCGGGATGGGCGTGGGTGAACAGCACCTGCGTCACCTTGGCCGGATCGATCCCGGCGGTCTCGACCGATTGCGGCAGGCGCCCGGTCGTCGGCAGGAAGTTGCGGCCAGCGCCGCAATCGAACATCAGCAGATCCCGGCCGAGCGCCAGGAGGGGCACGTTCAGCGCGTTCTGGGTCGTGTCCACGGCAAGGCCCGCTTGCGCCAGCACCGCACGCACCTCCGCCGGCGCAACGCCGCGCGCCAGCATCGCGGTCGGCAAGGTGATCGATCCGTCGGTCAGGATCTTCAGCGATGCCGCGCCGACCCGCGCGGAGGCGATCTCCTGGGCGGTGGCCGGCCAGGGCAGGGCCATGGCGGCGGTCGCCGCGGCGCCGAGCCGGACCAGGGCGCGACGGTCGAGCGCGGGGGAGCCGAAGAGCGTGTCGTCGTCACAATGCGTCATGACGGTCTCCGAACCTGGCCAAGCGTCAGAACGACAATATCCGCCTGATGTCCAAGGCCAAGCCCCAAAGGCGAAAGCGCCACGAAATCAACCCTCTCCCAGAGGGAGAGGGTGCCCGCGTCAGCGGGCGGGTGAGGGGTCGTCCATCTTCGGTTGGGGCGGCATGCGGCGTGAGCGTCGGCTGCAGACCTGAGGGGTTACGCCCCTCACCCGGCGCCTGACGGCGCCACCCTCTCCCTCTGGGAGAGGGTTGATTCCGCGCCGCATCTCATCCCCCAAGCTTCACCGCCGACCCCACGGCGGCCTGGCGGCGGCCGGCGAGGCGCGCGCCGAGGCGGGTCAGCGGCTGCTCGAAAAAGCGGAACGACAGCCAGCACCAGCCGAAGCAGGCGGCAAGCGCCAGCGCATAGAAGCCGTAGCCAGCACCGGGCAGGGGATAACAGGCGAGCTGCTGCCAGAGATAGAGCCCGTAGGACATCTGGCCGATGGCCACGAGCGGTGGCCAGGACAGAGCGGAGCCCAATGCGCCCGGCAGCTTGAGCCAAGCGAAGACCTTGCGGATCGTGCCCTCATGGAAGGCGGCGATCACGCCGAGGCCGATGATGACGAAACCGCGCAGGGGAAAATAGATTTCGCCCGCGGCGATCCTCGTTGCGACCATCACCCCGGCCAGGGTAACGCCGGCGCAGAGCCGGCCCGTCAGGCCGCCCTTGATGGCGAAGGCAAAGACGAAGGGAAAAACCAGGTAGAACTGCTCCTCGAACGACAGGCTCCACATATGGCCGAGGAACCAGTTGTCGCAGACGATCCCGAGATCGCCGAGATTGCAGGCGAAGGCCGCGGCCACGGCGAGGTCCCGGTCGGGCACCGCGATGAGGCCACCCATGGCGAGCGCCTTGAGCGCCACGAGATAGAGGGCCAATGGCGGCAGGATGCGGAAGGCGCGGCGGATGAAAAAGCCCGCGATCGAGATCGCTCCGGCCCGCTCATGCTCGGCGATCAGGCCACGGGTGATGACGAAACCCGAGATGACGAAGAAGCAATAGACCGCCCACTGGCTCACCCGAAACAGCGGCTGGTCGAGAAAGGAGCCGGAATAGTCCAGCTTGATCGACGAGTGCAGGCCGAGATGGCTGAGGATCACGACCAGCACGCTGATCGCCCGCAGGCCGTCCAGGGCATCGATGCGTCTTGCTGCCGTCACCATGGTCGCCGCGCCTCACGTCCATTCGGCGCGCGGCGACCGCGCGGAAGACGCCGACGCGGCCACGACGGGCGCCGTTCGTGGCCGGCGAGGCGTGGTGTTTGGATGGTGAGCGGGGAGGGGATCGAACCCTCGACCACATGATTAAAAGTCACGTGCTCTACCGCTGAGCTACCCGCCCATCCGGCGGCGGGTTTGGCCGATCGCGCCCCGGAAGTCAACGGACCCCGTCCGGGACGCAGCAAATCATGCGTTGATATCTGCCGAAGCCGCCGTCAGCCAAGCTGGAGACAGATCGCGCCATGAGCGGATGCCATTGAGCCCACGGCTCTTCGATCGAACCCTCGACCACATGATTAAAAGTCACGTGCTCTACCGTGAGCGGCCTTCCAACCGAGCCCCGGACATCAATGGACCCCGCCCGGGGCACCGCAAATCAGGCGTTGATATCTGCCCCGCAGCTCAGAGCGCGAAGCCGCCGTCGGCCAGGTGAATCTGCCCGGTCGTATAGCTCGCCTCGTCCGAGGCGAGATAGAGCGCCAGCAGGGCGATCTCTTCGGCCGTGCCGAGCCGGCCGATCGGCTGGCGATCGATGAAAGCCTTGCGGGTCGCCTCGAGCGACTGGCCTGAAGAGGCCGACAGCGCCTTGATGCGATCGTCGAGCGAGGGCGACTGGATGGTGCCCGGGCAAATCGCATTGGCGCGAATGCCCTTGCGGATGAAGTCGATGGCCACCGACTTGGTCAGGCCGATCACCGCCGCCTTGCTGGCGCCATAGGCATAACGATTCGGCACGCCGCGCACCGAGGAGGCGCCCGAGGCGATATTGACGATCGAGCCGGCGCCTTTTTCCAGCATGCCTGGCAGGAAGGCCTTGATGGTGCGGTGCATCGACTTGACGTTCAGGTCGAAGGAGAAATCCCAGTCGGCCTCGCTGGTCTCCAGCACCGTGCCGTGGTGCACGAAGCCGGCGGCATTGACCAGGATATCGATCGGGCCGGTCTTGGCGGCCAGCGCTTCGACGGCCTTGGTCGAGCGAGCGTCGAGCTTCAGCTTCTTGGCCCGCTTGATGCCTTCGAGCTTGGCCTTGTCGAGATCAGTCGCATAGACGATGGCGCCTTCCTGCGCGAACAGCTCGGCAATGGCGCGGCCGATACCGTGTCCCGCCGCCGTCACCACCGCGATCTTGCCCTGCAACCGCTTCGCCATGTCCGTTCTCTCCCGTCTCGCCGGTCTTGTTGCGCCGTTTTCGGCGGCATCCAGGGCAAGAGGAGACACGGGGCCGGCGGCGATGTCCAGCCGGCGAGCTATCCGCCGAAACGTTGGGAGAGTTGCGTGTCGAAGGTCTTGAGGTCGGCCAGGATGCGGTCGAGCAGGGCGGCGTCACGCAGCCGGACCGCGGTCGCCACCACATCGAGGCCGGCGACGATCGGATCGGCCAGCCGGCGATATTCGGCGTCGGTGACGACCTCGGTCGCGGCATAGCTGTCGCAGCGCTTCAGCGCCCAGCGATAGACCGCCGCCTTGGCCAGGACGTCGCCACGCGCCTCGGCGCGGGTCAGGTCGGGCGGGCTGCGCTTCAGCGCCATGAAGGCGTCCAGCGCGTCGCTCGATTCGTCCAGGCACTCGACCAGGCCGTAGAGGCCGGCCGAGCGGCGCAGCAGGATCCATTCGCGCCGCAGCGGCAAGAGCTCTTCCAGCGCCGCGTCGGGCCGCTTTTCGGCCAACGCGTCGGCCGCGCGCTTCAGCCGCGCGCCGGAGCCGTCGAGCATTTCGGGGAACATGTTGACCCGGGCGAACAGGGCCGGCGGATCGGCGCGATAGGCTGTCGTCGCGTCGGTCCAGAGCGCCGTCAGGCGCTTCAGACTGGCATCCGCCTCCTCGGCGCGGCCCGCCCGAAGGCTGGTGGTGGTGGCCCGGAACAGCGCCTGGGCCTCGGTCAACTTGCTGACGAATGAGCCGGAGCTGGCGCGCACAGACCCGCTCGCCGCGACGAAGGTCGCGACGGCAAGCAGGATGACCAGGAAGGCACTGCGGAAATGGGCTGTCACGGCGCGCACCATAACCGAAGCCTTCCCGCGATGCATCCCGCCCGCGGCCCTCAGGAAGGCGGCCTGGCCGTCTTGCTGGTATGCGTGCGGGTCAGCCGCGCGGCCTGCGAGACCCACCGCCGCCTCGTCGGACGCGTCCGGCCCCGGCGCGGGCTTCGCGCCGCGCGCGGCGGTCCGCCCCGGTCTCACCAGGCGTAGCGGAGCCCGGCATTCGCCCGGATCGCCTGGTGCCGCTCGCCGAACTCGCCCTCGATGGTCGAGGTCAGGCTGAGGCCATTGGCGAAGCGCAATTCGGCACCGACGGAGGCCAAGGCGGTGTGCATCGACGGCCGCGCGCCGAACACCGTGAAGCCGGAATTGGCCAGCGTCTGGAACGAGGCGTCGAGCGAGCGCTCGGTATTGGCCTGGTAGGCCCAGGCCAGCCGGCCATGGGTGATGAGATCGGTGCCCTCGCCGATGCGCGCCTTGCCGTCGAGCCGGACGCCGAGTTCGGTGCGGGCGGTCGCCGTGTTCTTCGCGGCGAAGGTGAGCCCGAAGGCGCCGCCCGCCGGGCGCGAGACCTCGCTATAGCCCGGCGCGGAATAGCCGATGGCCTCGATGGCGGCATAGGGCGTCCAGCCGAAGCTGCCGAAGCCGGCAAGGGCCGCGCCGAAGCGCCAGCCGGCTTCGATCCGGGCACCATAGGTCTGGGCGGTGACGCGCGAGGCATAGACCTCGGCGCCGGCGATATTGACGTCGCGCCGGATGTCGAAGCCGTTCCAGCCATAGGCTGCGGCCGCCGAGACATAACCGTCCTGGATGCGGGTCGAGCCGTAGAGGCCGATCTGGAACAGATCGCCGGTGCCGCCGCCCCGGCCGTTGAGGCCATAGGAGGTGCCGCCGCCGGCCAGCGCGAAGCCGACCAGGGTGTCGGGCGCGAGCCGGTAATCGGCGCCGGCCGCGACGCCGTAGAGGCCGCCGGAGGTGCGGGCCGAGCCGGCCGCTGCGTCGGCATTGGTCCGGCTGGACTGGCCGAAGGCCTTGGTCCAGATCGACCAGGTCGGCGCGACCCGAGATCCCGGTGTCGCCGGCCCCGGCGGATCGGCCATCTGCACCAGCGAGGGGCCGGCGCCCGAGGCGGTCGCGCCGCGGCTGCCGGCGGTTGGATCGAGCATCAGGTTGAGGAACAGGCTCGCGGCGTTGAACGCGGCCTGCTGGGCGCCGGTGGCGGCCTCGCCCGAGAGTGCGCTGAGCCCGGCGGCGATCGCCGCCGGGGCAGCGGTATAGAGCGGGAACAGGGCCGAGACGCTGGCACCGCCGCCGACAGCCCGATCGATGGCTTCGGCGACCTTGGCCTGATTGCCCCCCGTACCGGCCGGCAGCAGCGGCTGCAGCGCCTCGGGAGCGAAGCTGATCATGACGGCATTCGCCGTATAGGTGACGGTCGGGCGCAGCGCCGGCGGCAGCGCCGATATCGAGGAGAAGGTGCCGCTGCGTCCCTGCGCCGCCGACAGAAGCGTATAGTCCGTGCCGAACGTGACGCTGGGGCCGAGGCGGACTACGGAGAGGCTGCCGGCAAGGCTGGCCGTGCCCGAAACCGTGATCCGGTCGATGCCGGAGCTCGACGCCTCGATGACGGTGGTGCTGCCGGCGGCGAGCGTGAGATTGCCGTTCACCGTCAGCGTGCCGATGGAATTGCCCGGCGCGAGCGTGCCGCCGGCATAAACTGTCGTGGTGCCGACAGTGCCGATGCCGCCGAGCGTGCCGCCGCTATTGACCGAGAGGCTCGTCGCCGAGGTGAGGTCGCCGTTGACCGACAGGATGCCGCCATTGACCGTCACCGGTCCGGCATAGGTCGAGGTTCCCGTCAGCGTCCAGTTGGATGATCCGGTCTTGTCGAGCGTCGTCCAGCCAGTGCCGATCTGGCTCACATTGAACGTATTGCTGCCGGTGCCGGCGAAACGGAAAGTGTCGGAACCCGAACCGACCGCGCTGCCGGTCAGCGAGGCAGCCGATCCGCTCATGACGAAAGTGTTGCTGCCGCCGGTGAGGTTCACGGCGGTCCCGGTCGACCCGGTAATGCTGCCGGCATTGGTCACCGTGGTGCCGCCATTGGTCGTCTGCACACCGGTCTGGCCGATGATCGTGCCGTTGTTCGCGAGCGTGTTGGCGGTGCCGCCCGAGAGGTGCACGCCATAGATGCCCGTGCTCTGCACGGTCGCGCCGGAACCAACCGTCACATCGAGGTTACCAGTGCCGATCGTCGTGGCCGCGATGCCCTTCATCGAGGCGCTGATATCGCCATTCGCCGTGACCGTGACGTTGTTTGCATTGGCCGCATTGCCGATCACGGCATTGATGCCCCACAAGACCCCGCTGATTGCCCCGCCTGCCGTGACGGTGACCGCCCCGCTTCCAGTCGAGTTGGCCAGGACACCATTGCCGCTGCCTGCAATCGTGATCGCACTGCCCGCTGCCGTGGTAACCGAGATCGGGCCCGCACCGCCTGCCACAATGCCTGCATCGGTCGCCAAGATCGTGCCGCCGGTCTGCGATATGGCAACGCTGCCAGCGCCCGTCCCATTCGCGGATATCCCCCAGCGAAATGGTACAATCGTGCTGCCGATATTGGCGTCTGATGTGATCGCGATGGTCCCGGCGGTCTCAGCGTTAATGCCCGTGGCAAAACCGCCGGTCGCTGTGATCGCCGTGTTGCCCGTCAACGTCGCGCTGATGTTCCCCGTGCCGTTCGTCATACTGAGGCCGACGCCGCCGACACCCATCGCCGTGATGCTGCCGCCGTTCAGCGCAATATCGCTCGCGCCCGCGCCGGTCCTGGCGATGATCGCGTAGTAGCCGGAAAATGCGCCGGTGACGGGCGTAGCGCTCGTGCCCATCGTGATATTGCCTGGGCCATTGGTGGTATTAAGCACGAGGCCGAAATCCATGCTCGAGCCAGTGACGCTGCCATTGCCCGCATAGGTGATGTTGCCGCCATTCGACACGAGTCTGAGGCTGGCGCCGGAATTGGCACCGCTAACCGCGCCATTATTGGTGAAGGAGAGCGAGGCACCGGCCTGGCTCAGTTGGATGACGAGCCCTCCGCCACTGATGGACTGCCCGGTATTGAGCGCGCCGGTCACGTTTCCGGCCGTGAAGTTCTGAATGTAGGAACTCGATGGCGTGGTCGCGCCGTCCACGTTGGTGGAGTTGTCCGTCACCGTGGTGTCGCAGATAAGGGAGTTGGGCCCGGTGGTGACGAGGCAGGCGGCAAGCGCGCTGTCGGGATGGCCGACGATGCAGGTGCCCGTCAAGGCAGTTGCCGCGAGAAGGGCCTGCCTGACCCTCGCCCGTGTTTGTCCCAATTGCTGCTGCACTGCGCACCCCGCCCCGCCTGCCGCCCGAATCCCCAATGCGACATGAACGGGAGACACTAAGTCGAAGTGCGCGGCAACCGCCAGTTGCTCTTCGTCGAAAAGGACCGGCAATCCCACGCAAAATCCGGGATCTGCCGATTTGTCGCAGGCACGGCCAAGACGCAGCACATGGCTGTGCGATCGATTGGCAGAAGCGAGTGGACGGCGCGTCGCCTCATGGCCGCCCCCACGCGCTAGCCACCCAGCAGCAGCAAGTCGAGCTCGGCTCGCTGCGGCATGCCCTTGCGGCCGCCGAACTGCATGCATTTGAGCGCCGCCGCGCCATTGGCGAAGCGCACCGCCGATGCCAGCGGCTGCCGCTCGGCGAGCGCCACGGCAAGCGCGCCATGCCAGGTATCGCCGGCACCGAGCGTATCCACCGCCTTGATCGGAAAGGCCGGGGCATGGACGACCTTGTCGCCGTCCATGAACCAGGCGCCGCGCGGACCGTCGGTGACCAGAAGCACATTGGCGGCATCGCGCGCGGCATGGGCGAGTGCCGCAGCGAGGTCGTCGATGCCGGTGAGCTCGCGCAGCGCCGTCTCGGAAAAGCCGACATGGCTCGCCAGCGCCACCACCTCCGGCCGGGTCGGCCGCCGGTCGGCGTCGAGCACCGAGGGAATGCCGGCCGCGCGCGCCTGCGGCAGCACGGTGAAGGCCGCCTCGATCCAGCGCGTCTCGGCATAGATCGCATCCGCGCGCCGACCGAGATCGCTGGGAATCCAGTCCGTGTCGGCGGGAATGTCGGGATCGGAATAGCTCACCACCATGCGTTCGCCCGATGGATCGACCATGACAGCCGAGACCGGTGAGCGATAGCCCGGGCATTCGCGCACCAGCGAACAATCGACGCCGTCGGCGATCAGTTCCTCGCGCATGGTGCGGGCCGGCGGATCGTCACCGAGCCGCGCGATCAAGCTGACCTCGGCGCCGAGCCGGACGCAGGCGGTCGCGGCATTGCCGGCGAGCCCGCCGCCCGAGGTGGTCATGTGGCGCGAGCGATATTTCACCGCCGCCACCGGCATGGCGTCGAGCTGATAGATGAAATCGAGCGTGGTGATGCCGGCGCAGATGATCCGGGTCATGAATTCGGTCTCGTCCCGACGTAAAGGGCAGAGCCTGCCAGGCACAGGCCCGAGGCGGCAATGGCGATCGGCGGCGCGGTCAGCCAGACGATGGCCCAGGACAGCGCCATGGAGCCGATCGCCACCGCTTTGATGCGCGGCGCGATCGCCCCCGTCGCGCGCCATTTGACCACCTGCGGCCCGAGCTTCGGATGGGTCACCAGCCAATGCTCGAAACGCGGCGAGGAGCGGGCGAACAGCCAGGCGGCGATGATCAGGAAGACCGTACCGGGAATGCCGGGCAGGATCACCCCGACAATGCCGATGGCCACGCAC
This sequence comes from Hyphomicrobiales bacterium, assembly GCA_017304475.1. Lineage (GTDB taxonomy): Bacteria > Pseudomonadota > Alphaproteobacteria > Rhizobiales > Phreatobacteraceae > Phreatobacter. The sequence continues at coordinate 71,269 of JAFKKV010000035.1, forward strand.
ACCCAGCCGGCCGCGATCATCAGATATTTCAAGGGCCGGCTCATCGGGGCCTAGTACCGCTGCACAATGGTCATGACGGATTGATTGCCGCTGGCAGATGCATGCGTGGATGCCCGCGCCAAGCCCGGGCAAGACGAAGTGGTGCGAGCATGAGGACGTGTTGCCAAGCCGCCATGGCTCCGCTCTCTCCATCACCGCTGCACCGATCCGGCCAAAAAGTCATGATCAGCCCGCCTTGACCAGGCGGATCGCCTCGTCGCGGCCGAACAGATAGAGCAGGTCGCGCAAGGCGTCACCGCGCTCGCCGGACAGTTTCGGGTCGGTCTCGATCACCAGCTTGGCGTCGTTGCGGGCGGTTTCCAGGAGCCCGCCGTGATGTTCGAGCCGCGCCAGCCGGAAGCCCGGCATGCCCGACTGCTTGGTGCCGAGCACGTCGCCTTCGCCGCGCAATTTCAGGTCTTCCTCGGCGATGCGGAAGCCATCCTCGGTCTCGCGCATGATGTCGAGCCGCTTGCGGGCGACCTCGCCGAGCGGGCCCTTGTAGAGCAGGATGCAGGTCGAAGCCGTCTCGCCGCGGCCGATCCGACCGCGCAGCTGGTGAAGCTGGGCCAGCCCGAAGCGCTCGGCATGGTCGATCACCATGATCGAGGCCGCGGGCACGTCGACACCCACCTCGATCACCGTGGTGGCGATCAGGAGCTGGCTGTCGCCGCGCTGGAAACGCAGCATGGCGGCGTCCTTGTCGGCGCCCTTCATCTGGCCGTGGATCAGGTCGACCTTGGCGCCGAAGCGTTGGCCGAGCGCCTGGAAGCGCTCTTCCGCCGCCGCGAGGTCGGTCTCCTCGCTCTCGGCGACCAGCGGGCAGACCCAATAGGCCTGCCGCCCGGCCTCCAGCGCCCGGCCGATGCCGTCGACCACCTCGATGAGGCGGTCGAGCGCGATGATGCGGGTGTCGACCGGCTTGCGGCCGGCCGGCTTTTCGGTGAGCTGGGACGAATCCATGTCGCCGAAATAGGTCAGCACCAGGGTGCGCGGGATCGGCGTCGCGGTCATCACCAGGAGGTCGACGGCCTCGCCCTTGGCGGCCAGCGCCAGGCGCTGATGCACGCCGAAGCGGTGCTGCTCGTCGATCACGGCCAGGCCGAGGTCGTGAAAGCGCACACTCTCCTGAAACAGCGCATGGGTGCCGACGACAATCGAGATCTCGCCGGATTCGAGCTTGCTGAGGATGCGTTCGCGCTCCCGGCCCTTTTCGCGGCCGGTCAGGACGGCGATCTCCAGGCCGGACGGGCCGGCGAGCGCGGTCAGCGTCTTGGCATGCTGGCGGGCCAGGATCTCCGTCGGCGCCATCAAGGCCGATTGCCGGCCGACCTCGGCCGCCGCCGCGCAGGCCATCAGCGCCACCACCGTCTTGCCCGAGCCGACATCGCCCTGCAGCAGGCGCAGCATGCGGGTTTCCGCCGACATATCAGCGGCGATCTCGGTGATCGCGCGCTGTTGCGAGCCGGTCAGCGCGAAAGGCAGGCCGGCCTCCAGGCGCGCCCGGATCGAACCGTCGCCGACATTGCGCCGCCCGGCGGGCCGGCGCAGATTGGCCCGGACCAGGCCGAGCGCCAGCTGGTTGGCGAGCAATTCGTCATAGGCCAGCCTCGACCATGCCGGCCCTTCCGGCGCGAAGTCCTCGGGCTCGCGGGGCACATGAACCGTGCGCAGCGCCGTGCCGAAATCCGGCCAGGCGCGCCGGTCCAGGAGATGCCGGTCCTGCCATTCCGGCAGTTTCGGCAGCCGGGCGAGCGCCGCGTCGCTCGCGCGCCGGATCAGCGCCGAACCGAGCCCCTCGGTCATCGGATAGACCGGCTCGATCAGCGGCATGGTGGCGAATTGCTCCGCCGTCACCACCCGGTCGGGATGGACCATCTGGCGCATGCCGTCGAACAGCTCGATCGTGCCGGAGACGATGCGGGTCTCGCCCACCGGGCAGAGATCCTCGATGCGCGAGCGATGGGCGTGGAACCAGACAAGCGTCAGGTCGCCGGTATGGTCGGAGCACTGGACCCGATAGGGCGCGCGGGATTTTCCCGCCGGGGCAGGGCGGTGGCGGTCGATGGTCACCTCGACAGTGACGATCTGCCCGGCCTGGGCCTCGGCAAGTGTCGGCCGGGCCCGCCGGTCGATCAGGCCGGAAGGCAGGTGGAACAGGAGATCGGCGACGCGGGGCGGGCCTTCCGTGCCCAAAAGCCGCTTGAACAGGGCTTCGAGCTTCGGGCCGACGCCTTTCAGCGTGCCAATGGGGGCAAAGAGTGGGTCGAGTCGCGCGGGACGCATGGCGGCAATGTATAGCGGCTTTCCCGCGCTGACAGCGCCCCCGCGCTTTGCTAGGACAGCGGCCGAACCGGGCGGCGCAGACAGCGTCCCCGGCTTTCGCCGTTTTGCTTCGGAGCCCGCCATGACCGGAACCACCCGTTCCAGCGCCGATCTCGATCCGCGTCGCCGCAAGATCCTGTTCCGGTCCTGGCATCGCGGCACCCGCGAGATGGACCTGATCATGGGTCGTTATGCCGATGCCTATATCGGCGAGCTGACCGAAGCCGAGCTCGACGACTGGGAGCGGCTGATCGAGGTGCCAGACCGCGACCTGTTCGCCTGGGTCACCGACAAGGCCGAGACGCCGGCCAATTACGACACGGCGGTGTTCCGCTCGCTCAAGACATTCCATTCCGAAGGCAAGGGAGCCTGGCGCGGCTGATGGCCAAACGATCCCCCGCCGATGTCGTCGCCTCGCGCGGCCGCCTGACCCTCGCAGGCGTGCCGCAGGGCTTCGACGCGCTCGTCATCGCTGATCTCGCGCGCCAGCTGCACGCCAAGGGCGACCAGGCCTCACCCGAGCTCCTGGTCGTCTGCCGCGACGGTCCGCGCATGCAGGCGCTGGAAACGGCGCTCGGCTTTTTCGCGCCGGGCATCGAAATCCTGTCGCTGCCGGCCTGGGACTGCCAGCCCTATGACCGCGCCTCGCCCAATGGCGCGATCATGGCGCGGCGCATGCTCACCCTCTCCAGGCTCGCCCGCATCACCGGCCGGGCGACGCCGGCCATCGTGCTGACCACCATCAATGCCGCCTTGCAGCGCCTGCCGGCCAAGGGGCTGCTCGCGGCGCAATCGCTGTCGGCCGCGCCCGGCAATGTGCTGTCCATGGCCAATCTGTCGGCCTGGCTGGAAAATAACGGCTATCTGCGCACCTCGACCGTGCGCGAGGTGGGCGAATATGCGGTACGTGGCGGCATTCTCGACCTCTATCCGCCGGGTCTCGACGCCCCGATCCGGCTCGACTTCTTCGGCGACACGCTGGAATCGATCCGCGCCTTCGATCCCGAGAGCCAGCGCACCACCGGCCAGCTGAAGCGGCTCGACCTGGTGCCGACCTCGGAAGTGCAGATCACCACCGAGACCATGGTGAAGTTCCGGCTCGCCTATGTGCGCGCCTTCGGCGGTTCGACCAAGGGCGATACGCTCTACGAAGCCGTGTCGGAAGGGCGCCGGCATCCCGGCGTCGAGCATTGGCTGCCGCTGTTCCACGACCGGCTCGACACGATCTTCGACTATCTGCCCGGCAGCGGCGTGGTGCTCGACGCCCTGGTCGAGGAGGCCGCCAAGGAGCGGTTGACCACGGTCGCCGACTATTACGATGCCCGCAAGACCGCGCTCGAACACAATGCCGGCGGCGCCACCTACAAGCCGCTGCCGCCCGACCAGCTCTATCTGACGCCGGAGGACTGGGACCGGCGCCGTGGCGGCGAGGCGGTCGTCAAGCTGTCGCCCTTCGCGCTCGCCGGCGCATCCGACGGCGCGATGATCGATCTCGAAGGCCGGCGCGGCCATTCCTTCGCCGCCGAGCGCGCCGACGAAAACGCCAATGTCTTCGATGCCGTGGTCGCCCATATCGCGGCGCTCAGGAAGGAGCGCAAACGCATCGTCGTGGCGGCCTGGTCGGAGGGCTCGCGCGACCGCCTGCTGCAGATCCTCGGCGATCACGAGTTGCGCGCGGCGCGGCCGGTGGCGAGCTGGGGCGCCGCCCAGGCCCTGCGCGGCGACGAGATCGCGCTGGCCGTGCTCGGCCTCGAGGAAGGCTTCGAGACCCCCGATCTCGCCGTCATCGGCGAACAGGACATTCTCGGCGACCGGCTGGTCCGGGCGCAGAAGAAGCGCAAGCGCGCCCAGGACTTCATCGCCGAGGCGACCAGCCTGTCGGCCGGCGACCTGGTCGTCCATGTCGATCACGGCATCGGCCGGTTCATCGGCCTGCGCACCGTGACCGCCGTCGGCGCGCCGCATGACTGCGTCGAGATCCACTATGCCGGCGGCGACAAGCTGTTCCTGCCGGTGGAGAATATCGAGCTTCTGTCGCGCTACGGCTCGGAGGATGCCGAGGCGCAGCTCGACAAGCTCGGCGGCGGCGCCTGGCAGGCCCGCAAGGCCCGGCTGAAGAAGCGCATCCTGGAAATGGCCGGCGAGCTGATCAAGATCGCCGCCGCCCGCGCGCTGCGCGAGGCACCGAAACTGGTCGCGCCGGATGGCGCCTATGACGAATTCGCCGCCCGCTTCCCCTATGACGAGACCGAGGACCAGGCCGGCGCCATCGACGCCGTGCTGGAAGATCTCGGCTCCGGCCGACCGATGGACCGGCTGGTCTGCGGCGATGTCGGCTTCGGCAAGACCGAGGTGGCGCTGCGCGCCGCCTTCGCCTCCGTCATGAACGGCAAGCAGGTGGCGGTGGTGGTGCCCACCACGCTGCTCGCCCGCCAGCATTTCAAGACCTTTTCCGAGCGCTTCAAGGGCTTGCCGATCAATGTCGCCCAGGCCTCGCGCATGGTCGGCTCGGTCGAGCTCGCGGCCGCCAAGAAAGGCCTCACCGACGGCACCGTCGATATCGTCGTCGGCACCCATGCGCTGCTCGGCAAGGCCATCGCCTTCAAGGACCTGGGCCTCGTCATCGTCGACGAGGAGCAGCATTTCGGCGTCGGCCACAAGGAGCGCCTGAAGCAGCTGCGCGCCGAGGTCCATGTGCTGACACTGACCGCGACGCCGATCCCGCGCACCCTGCAGCTCGCCATGACCGGCGTGCGCGACCTGTCGATCATCGCGACGCCGCCGGTCGACCGCCTGGCGGTGCGTTCCTTCGTCACGCCTTTCGATGCCCTGGTCGTGCGCGAAGCCCTGCTGCGCGAGCGCTATCGCGGCGGTCAGGCCTTCTTCGTCTGCCCGCGCATCGAGGATCTCGGCGAGGTCGAGGCCTTCCTGCGCGAACATGTGCCGGAGGCGAAATTCATCATTGCCCACGGCCAGATGGCGGCGAGCGAGCTCGAGGACCGCATCGGCGCCTTCTACGAGGGCAAGGTCGATATCCTCGTATCGACGACGATCGTCGAATCCGGGCTCGATATCCCGACCGCCAACACCCTGATCATCTGGCGCGCCGACATGTTCGGCCTTGCCCAGCTCTACCAGCTGCGCGGCCGGGTCGGCCGCTCGAAGACGCGCGCCTATGCGCTGTTCACCTTGCCCGAGAGCAAGCCGATCACGCCGCAGGCCGAACGCCGCCTGAAGGTGCTGCAATCGCTCGATACGCTCGGCGCCGGCTTCCAGCTCGCCTCGCACGACCTCGACATCAGAGGCGCCGGCAATCTGCTCGGCGACGACCAGTCCGGCCATATCAAGGAGGTCGGCTACGAACTCTACCAGCAGATGCTGGAAGAGGCGGTGTCGATGATGAAGGCCGGCGGGGTCGACGAGACGGTGGAGGACAAGTGGTCGCCGCAGATCACGGTCGGCACGCCCATCCTGATCCCCGACCACTATGTCGAGGATCTCAGCCTGCGCCTGTCGCTCTATCGGCGCCTCGGCGACCTGGAGACCGACCAGGAGATCGACGCCTTCGCCGCCGAGATGATCGATCGCTTCGGGCCCTTGCCCGACGAGGTCCAGCATCTGGTCAAGGTGGCGGTGGTCAAGGCGCTCTGCCGCAGGGCCAATGTCGACAAGGTCGACGCCGGCCCGCGCGGCATCGTGCTGTCGTTCCGCGACCAGAAATTCGCCAATCCGGCGGGGTTGGTGCGCTATATCGGCGAGCAGGGCTCGCTCGCCAAGGTGCGGCCGGACCAGAAGATCGTGTTCATCCGCGACTGGCCCAAACCGGACGACCGGCTGCGCGGCGCGGCGGTGATCCTGCGCAACCTGGTGAAGATCGCCGAGACCAGGAAGGCGGCCTGACATGGCGCCGGCACCGGCCGCGATCGCCATCGAGGGCCATGCCATCGTCTCGGCCGACGGCATGATCGCCGCGGCCGACGGGTCGATGCCCGCCGCGCTGATGAACGATGCCGACTGGCGCCTGTTCCAGGCAGCGCTCGACCGGGCCGAACTGGTCGTGCTCGGGCGTATCGGCCACCGGCGGCATCCCAATCCGGGGCGCCGCCGCCTGGTGCTGACCCGTTCGGTGACCGGCCTCATCGTCGATCCCGACGATCGCTGCGCACATTTCTGGAACCCCGAGCACGTGACTTTTAATCATGTGGCCGGGCTCCTGGGGATTTCGGGCGGCACTGTCGCGGTCACCGGCGGCACCGGCGTGTTCGATCACTTCCTTGGCATCGGCTATGCGAGGTTCGTGCTGTCCACGGCCCGCCGCGTGGTCATTCCCCAGGGCCGGCCTTGCTTTGGCTCAGGCCTGCCCGGGACGGTGCTGGCCGGCCACGGCCTGCAGGTCTCGGCCGAGACGCTGATCGATCCGCGAGCGGATGTGACGATGGCCGTCTGGCAGCGCGACATCGTCACACCTTTGACCCGATCGACGCTCTAGCGGCCCGCCCGTCGCATCCCTATTATTACCCATACTCTTCCGCCTAGTCTTGGCGCGGCATACCGGCATGATTCTGGCATCCGTTCCACCGACTGGATATTCTCGGGCGTCTCGGTCCGCCGAAACGCAAGCTCCACCATGACGAATGATGCAGTGCTGATCCACACTGGCTTTCCCTTCCGGCCCGCGGGCGCAGAGCCCGCGAACGCCATGGCCGGCAAACGCGACGAGCGCGACCAGGACCCGGGCGGACCGGGCACCTCGGTCATCGCGAAGACGCGTCCGCAGACCAAGCGGCCGAGCCTCTATCGGGTGCTGCTGCTGAACGACGACTACACGCCGATGGAGTTCGTGGTCCATGTGCTGCAGAAATTCTTCAACAAGAACGGCGACGATGCCACCCGCATCATGTTGCATGTTCACCAGCACGGCGTCGGCGAGTGCGGCGTCTTTACCTATGAAGTCGCCGAGACCAAGGTGACCCAGGTGATGGATTTCGCACGTAAGCATCAGCATCCGCTGCAATGCGTGATGGAGAAGAAGTAGGCCGGTTTCGCGTAGAGTCCGTCGACGCATTGAATTTTTAAGAGGTTCCCTTGCCCTCATTTTCACGCAGTCTCGAACAATCACTTCATCGGGCACTGGCGCTCGCCAACGAGCGCCGGCACGAATATGCAACGCTTGAGCACCTGCTGCTGGCGCTGGTCGAGGACCAGGACGCGGCGGCCGTGATGAAGGCTTGCAGCGTCGACCTCGACAAGCTGAAGAAGAGCCTGCTCGGTTATATCGATACCGAACTCGAGAACCTGATCACCGACGGGTCCGAGGATTCCAAGCCCACCGCCGGCTTCCAGCGGGTCATCCAGCGCGCCGTCATCCACGTCCAGTCGTCGGGCCGCGAGGAAGTCACCGGCGCCAATGTGCTGGTCGCGATCTTCGCCGAGCGCGAGAGCCACGCCGCCTATTTCCTGCAGGAGCAGGACATGACCCGTTACGACGCGGTCAACTACATCTCGCACGGCATCGCCAAGCGCGCCGGCCTCGCCGAGCCGCGCCTGCCCAAGGGCACCGACGAGCCGGAAGAGGCCAAGGACAAGTCGCCTGACGACAAGAAGAAGGGCGACGCGCTCGACACCTATTGCGTCAACCTGAACAAGAAGGCGCGCGAGGGCCGGATCGACCCGCTGATCGGCCGCGATACCGAGATCAACCGCACCATTCAGGTGCTGTGCCGCCGCCAGAAGAACAATCCGCTGTTCGTCGGCGATCCCGGCGTCGGCAAGACCGCCATTGCCGAGGGCCTGGCCAAGCGTATCGTCGAGAACGACGTGCCCGACGTGCTGCGCGACGCCACCGTGTTCTCGCTCGACATGGGCACGCTGCTCGCCGGCACGCGCTATCGCGGTGATTTCGAGGAGCGGCTGAAGCAGGTCATCAAGGAGGTGGAGGCCCACCCCAAGGCGATCATGTTCATCGACGAGATTCACACGGTGATCGGCGCCGGCGCCACCTCTGGCGGCGCCATGGACGCCTCCAACCTGCTGAAGCCGGCGCTCGCCCAGGGCACGCTGCGCTGCATGGGCTCGACCACCTACAAGGAATATCGCCAATATTTCGAGAAGGACCGGGCGCTGGTCCGGCGCTTCCAGAAGATCGACGTGAACGAGCCCTCCGTGCCCGACACGATCGAGATCCTGAAGGGCCTGAAGACGGCTTTCGAGACCTATCACCGGCTGCGCTACACCAACGAGGCGATCAAGGCCGCGGTGGAGCTCTCCGCGCGCTACATCCATGATCGCAAGCTGCCGGACAAGGCGATCGACGTGATCGACGAATCGGGTGCGGCCCAGATGCTGGTGCCCGAGGCCAAGCGCAAGAAGGTCATCGGCATCAAGGAGATCGAGGCGACCATTGCCACCATGGCGCGGATCCCGCCGAAGACCGTCTCCAAGGACGACGCGGAAATCCTGCGCAACATCGAGACCACGCTGAAGCGGGTGGTCTACGGCCAGGACAAGGCGATCGAGGCACTTTCGGCCTCGATCAAGCTTGCCCGCGCCGGCCTGCGCGAGCCGGAGAAGCCGATCGGCAACTACCTGTTCTCCGGCCCGACCGGCGTCGGCAAGACCGAGGTCGCCAAGCAATTGGCCTCCGTCCTCGGCGTCCAGCTGCTACGTTTCGACATGTCGGAATATATGGAGCGCCACACCGTCTCGCGGCTGATCGGCGCGCCTCCCGGCTATGTCGGCTTCGACCAGGGCGGGCTCCTGACCGACGGCGTCGACCAGAATCCCTATTGCGTGCTGCTGCTCGACGAGATCGAGAAGGCGCATCCGGATCTGTTCAACATCCTGCTGCAGATCATGGATCACGGCAAACTGACCGATCACAACGGCAAGTCGGTCGATTTCCGCAATGTCATCCTGATCATGACCACCAATGCCGGCGCCGCCGACCTCGCCAAGCCGGCGATCGGTTTCACCCGCACCAAGCGGACCGGCGACGACAGCGAGGCGATCAACCGGCTGTTCGCGCCCGAATTCCGCAACCGCCTGGATGCGGTCATTGCCTTCGGACACCTGTCGTCCGAGGTGATCGGCAATGTCGTCGAGAAGTTCGTCATGCAGCTCGAGGCTCAGCTTGCCGATCGCCAGGTGACGATCGAGCTGTCGCCCGATGCGAAGGAATGGCTGATCGAGCGCGGTTACGACGAGCAGATGGGTGCCCGGCCGATGGCCCGTGTCATCCAGGAATATATCAAGAAGCCGCTGGCCGAGGACCTGCTGTTCGGCCGGCTGAAGAATGGCGGCCACGTCCGCGTGGTCGTCGAGAAGGACGAGGAGGGCTTCCCGGTCCTCGGCTTCGACCATCCGCAGGGGCCGGTGACGCCGAAGCCCGAGCCGGTGGCGCCCGACATCACCGCCATCGTCAAGCGGGCGAGCGCGGCCAAGCGCAGCGGCCCCAAAGCGGCGCCGAAGCGCAAGCCCAAGGGCGGCGGCGCGGGCGGCGTGCCGGTTCCGGTCGAGCCCAAGCGGCCGTCCGGCTCGGTGCCGAAAGTGCCGCTCAAGACCGAGTGACGCCCGGCCGCGACGGCCGATGACATACCCGAAACCCCGGCCGCCAGGCCGGGGTTTTGCTTTGGGGATGGGTGGGGTGTCAGCCCAGACTCTACGTCATCCCCGGCCGAGGCGAAGCCGAGGGGAAGGGGATCCAGGAGTCGACAGACAACGCTACCCGCGCATGACATTCATCCGTCGACTATCCCGTTCAGGTGGTTTGGCAGCGCCTCCGTTTCTGCTCTGCAACCCCTGGATCCTCTTCCCCTCGGCTTCGCCTCGGCCGGGGATGACGTACAGTGCTATCCCTCGACACCCGCGCAAGCGACCGCATGCACCGCATGCGCGCCCGGCTCTTGCCTTTGACCCGGCCGTCACCGATTTTGCCCCGGCCTCATGACAATAGCCGCGCCCCATTTCGTCCCGATCACGCCTGCCGGCTGGTACCGCAGGGGCCTCAGGCAATCGGTGGCGCTGCCGGCGGTCATCCTCGCGGCGACCTTCATCGGCATCGGCTCTGTCTGCGCTGATTTCGGCATGCCGCTGGCCTGGGCCATGCTCGCCACGCTGCTGATCTGGGCCGGTCCCGCCCATCTCATCCTGGTCAACGGCCTAGGCGCCGGCGGCACCTGGCTGGCGGTCGGATTGACGGTCGGGCTGTCCTCGGTGCGGCTGCTGCCGATGGTCGTGTCGCTGCTGCCTTATTTGCGCGCGGGCAAGCCGCGCCATCCGCTGACCATGATGCTCTGCGCCCACATGGTCGCCATTTCGATCTGGGTCGAGGGCCTGCGGCTGCTGCCCAAGGTCGATGCCGAGGGCAGGGTGCCTTTCTTCCTGGGGTTGGCGACCGGGCTTCTGACCTCGGCGACGCTCGCCACCGCCGCCGGCTACGGCCTCGCCGGCATCATTCCCCACGCCTTCGCCGCGGCCCTCCTGTTCCTGACGCCGATCTTCTTCCTGCTGTCGCTGTTCGCGACGGCGCGGGTCTTGTCGGACCAGCTCGCCATCGGCGTCGGTTTCGCCGCATTGCCTTTGGCATCCCTGGCCGGCGACGGGCTGGAGCTTCTGTGGGCCGGTCTCGGCGGCGGCACGCTCGCTTATGGCCTGGCGCGCCTGCGCCGGGCGAGGGCTGCCGCATGACGCTGGTCGGCAGCGATCTCACGCCCTATCTGGCGCTGATCCTCGCCGGCTTCCTGCCGAGCGAGATCTGGCGCTGGCTCGGCCTGGTGGTCGGGCGCGGCCTGAGCGAGGGCTCGGAGCTTCTCCTGTGGGTCCGCGCGGTCGCCACCGCGACGCTGGCGGCCGTCGTCGCCAAGCTCGCCTTCTTCCCCGCCGGCATTCTCGCCGGCCTGCCGCTGTCCTGGCGGGCCGGCGCCATGATCGCCGGCGTCGCGGTCTACTGGGCCTCCCGCCGCTCGGTGCTGCTGGGCGTCGCGACGGCGGAAACGATCATTGTCGGCTCGGCCTGGTGGCTCGGCTTGAAATAGCCTCCGGCTCAGGCGGCCTTGAACCCGGCACGGATGCGCGCGGCATGCTCGGCCAGCACGTCCGGCGTCGCCATGGTGCCGGGCGGGCGCAGCGCGACGCCTTCCCAGCGCGGCAGGATGTGGACATGGATGTGGAAGACCACCTGTCCGCCGGAGCTTTCGTTGAACTGCTGAATGGTCAGGCCGTCGGCGGCCATGCCGGCCTTCACCGCCTTGGCCACCACCTGCGCGCCCTTGGCGAGATCGGCGAGGTCTTCGGGGGTGATATCGAGAAGATTGCGCGCCGGCGCCTTCGGGATCACCAGGACATGCCCGTCGGCGCGCGGCATGATGTCCATGAAGGCCAGGACCCGGTCGGTCTCGTAGACCTTTTCCGCGGGCAGTTCGCCGCGCAGGATCCTGGCGAAGATATTGTTCGGATCATAGGCTGATGTCGACATGAAAACACCCTCGCGCTTGACGGTGCGAGGGTGTGGCAGTCCGTTGCCGTGTCGTCAAGCGACCGCGGCCAAGCGCGTCACCAGACGCGGACCCAACGGCAGACGCGGCCGTAACCGGTCCAGACGCAGCGGCGGGCCATGCGCGGCCGAACCACATAGACCGGCCGGCGATAATAGCGCCGACGGTAATAATACTGCATGTCCTGCGGCTCGGCGGCCGTGGCGGCAAGGCCTTCACGCAGGCCGGCGACCGTGCGCGGCGTATCGGCGGCGGGTCCAGTCAGCGCGGCCGAAACCGGGGCGGCTTCCGCCTGAGTCGCGGCAGCCGCTACGGCCACACCACCGGCGAAAACAGCCAGAAACGAACGACGATCGAGCATGGGGCGTCTCCAGAAAGGGATGTTGGCAAGAAGATCCGTTACGAGCGCATGCTACGGAATCCGCGCGCGCTGGCATCGGTATTTCCCCTCAACATGCCTGGAAATGCCCGGATATGGTTGCCGGCGCCCGCGCAAAGCGCGGCGCCGGCACGTGGCGAAAGGCCTTACCAGTAGTAGCGGCGGCGCCAGTAGCGGCGGCGCACATAGTAACGCCGGCGCACCACCCAATAGCGGCGGCGGTAATAATACTGCATCTCGCGCGGTTCGCCGGCGGCGGGCGCGGCACCCTCGGTCGCGCCGGCGGCCAGGGCGGTCGGATCGGCGGCGGGGGCGGCTCCAGCCGGGACCGGCGAAACGGCGCGGGCTTCGGCCTGGCCGGCCGCGGCAACCGCAATGCCTCCGGCCAGGAGCGCCATGAATGAACGGCGATGCAACATGGATACGTCTCCAGAATGAGAGGAAAAGGGGCTTCCGCGACGCGATCGACGCTACGGAACCCCCAAAGACCTAACAGCGGCATATTTCCCGTCTGTGTCGGGAAATACCCCCGAAGAGTTGCTGGCGCTCACAGATGGTGGCGCCAGCGCTGGCAAAGACGCTTACCAATAGTACCGGCGACGCCAGTAGCGACGGCGGCGCCAGTAATAGCGGCGGCGCCAGTAATAGCGGCGGCGCCAGTAGCGGCGCCGGCGATAGTACCAATATTGCATTTCGCGCGGCTCGCCCGCCGCTCGGCCAGGGCCATCGGCGGCCGGCGTCAGCAGGGCCGGGGCATCGGCGGCGGTTTCAGGCAGTCTCGACAGGGCAGTCTGTGCATCGGCCTTTTGGGTTGTGACGACCGCGAGGCCTCCGGCGACCAGCGCCAGGAATGAGCGACGGTGCAGCATCTCATGTCCTCCAGGGCAGGATGATCAAAGCATCCCGAGGCGTCGGATCCGGGGCCATCCCGGCAACCTGCTTCAGGATGTTTCCTCATTTACGTCCGGCACGATCACCTGGTTCCGCCCGGGCTCGGATGGGAGGCCCGGGCGGCGAGGCTCACGCGTCAGTGGCGATGGCGGCGCGGCCGGACAGCGGGACGGCGGTGATGGCGATGATGACGATGGCGCGGCGGAACCCGGTGCGCATGCCGGTGGCGCGGATGGCGGTGCGGCTGGGCGGCCGGGCGCTGCATCTCGACGGCGTCACCAGCGGCCGCGGCCTCGGCGACAGGGGCCGGCGCGACCGGTGCAACCGGCTGGGCGCTCAGCGGACGGGCTTCGGCGGCCTTGCTGCCGGCGACGGCTGCGACGGCGACGCCACCGATCAGGGTTGCGAAGAAAGCGCGACGATCCAACATGGAAATCTCCTTGGCGTGACGTGGTCGGACGACCCGACTGACACGCAGAATGAGCCGGCCAATCTGAACTGCCGATATCGCCGCATTTAGCTGCCGTTCAGAAAACATCGGGCGGAATCGCCGCCCGGATTCGGCCGTCACTCGGTCTCGACTTCAGCCTTGCGAAACGGCGCCAGCGCGTCGAGCTCGTCGATGGCGGATGCGACATAGCCGCGTTCGCGGGTCAGGTAGTCGTCGACGGCGCGGCGCAGGCCGCGATCGGTGATGAAATGGGCCGAGTGGGTTTCCACCGGCCGATAGCCGCGAGCAAGCTTGTGCTCGCCCTGCGCGCCGGCCTCGACGCGCTGCAGGCCCGCCGCGATGGCGTGCTCGATGGCTTGGTAATAACAAACCTCGAAATGCAGGAAGGGGTGCTCTTCCACGCAGCCCCAGTGACGGCCGTAAAGCACGTCCCGGCCGATGAAATTGATCGCTCCGGCAATGTAGCGGCCGTCGCGCTCGGCCATGATCAGCAAGATGCGGTCGGCCATGCGCTGGCCGATCAGCGAGAAGAACGAGCGCGTCAGGTAGGGTCGGCCCCATTTGCGCGAGCCGGTATCCATGTAGAAGGCGAAAAAGGCGTCCCAGACCGCTTCGGTCAGGTCGGCGCCGGTCAGCCGCCGGATGGTGATGCCGCGCCCCTCCAGCGCCTCGCGCCGCTCGCGCCGGATCACCTTGCGCTTGCGCGACGAGAGCGCCGCCAGGAAGGCCTCGAAATCGGCATAACCGGCATTGTCGAAATGGAACTGCGTGTCGGCGCGCTGCAGGTAGCCGGCAAGCCCCAGCAGGTCCCATTCTTCCTTGGTGCAGAAGGTGACATGCAATGACGAGACGCCGCGCTGCAACGCGACCTGGGCCGCGCCGGCGGCGAGCGCTGTCTGCACGCTGTCCCGGTCCGGTCCGGCGCGCACCAGCAGCCGCCGCCCGGTTGCCGGCGTGAACGGCACGCTCGCCTGCAGCTTGGGGTAATAGCGCCCCCCGGCGCGCTCATAGGCCTCGGCCCAGCCCTGGTCGAAGACATATTCGCCACGCGAATGGCTCTTCAGATAGCAGGGCATCACCGCCTGGATCATGCCCGCCTGGTCTTCCAGCACCAGGTGGTGGCCAAGCCAGCCGGTGGCACGCACCGCCGAGCCCGATTCTTCCAGCGACAGGAAGAAGGCGTGGTCGAGAAACGGATCCACCGCGCCGGCCTCATCGGCGGCGCAGGCATTCCAGTCGGCTGCTGCGATCTCGGCGAGGCTCGAGACGATGCGAATGGTGAAGGGCGGGGCGCTCATCGGCCGCTATTCTAAGCCCGATAGCCCTCGAACGTCACTTGGTCGGCGTGGCGGCCGGCGTTCAAACGGTCGTCATCGCTGCGCACCGTCCAGCAGATCACCGGCCGCTTCAGCGCGCTGCGGAACAGCACGGTGGCCGCATTGGGCATGTCGGCGATCTTCCACGACAGGAAATGCGGATCGGTGGCCGGGAAATGCGTCAGCGCCGCCAGGTCCCGCTTCACGTCGCGCTCGACCGCCGTCAGATGCGGCCGCTGGTAATCCGATTCGGCGACGATGCCGCGCACCAGGCCCGGCGCATTGTCCTTCAGCCAGGCGATCGGCGCCGGGTCGAAGGACATCAGCGCCAGCGGCCCGCGATAGGCCGCGGCCAGTTCCGCGACACGCCGGGTCAGGCCGAGCTTGCCGTCGAATTCCGACTTGATCTCGACGACCAGCGGCACCTTGCCGGCGACCAGGTCGAAGAGCTCCGGCAAGGTCAGCATGTGCTCGGCGGTGGCCTTGAAGCGAACCGCCTTCAGGACCTC
This sequence comes from Hyphomicrobiales bacterium, assembly GCA_017304475.1. Taxonomy (GTDB): domain Bacteria; phylum Pseudomonadota; class Alphaproteobacteria; order Rhizobiales; family Phreatobacteraceae; genus Phreatobacter. Next base: position 86,670 of record JAFKKV010000035.1, read on the forward strand.
GGCCGGGCGCGCGTCGACGCGCCCGGTTTCGACGGTCAGCCGGTCGAGCGTGTGGTCGTGGAACACCACGGCCTCACCATCCGCGCTCGGCTGCACGTCGCATTCGATGGCGTAATTGCCGGCCACCGCCGCCGAAAAGGCGGCGGGGCAGTTTTCGATCACGCCGGCCGCCGCGTCATGCAGGCCGCGATGGGCGATCGGACGCGCGGTCAGCCAGCCGAGATCGTGCGGTGCCGGCATCAGGCGACCTCGACCAGCGCCTCGACCTCGACCGCGGCATTGACCGGCAGGGCCGCGACCCCGACGGTGGAACGGGCATGCCGGCCCTTGTCGCCGAACACCTCGACCATCAGGTCGGAGGCGCCGTTCATCACCTTGGGGCCATCGACGAAATCGGGCGTGCAATTGATGAAGCCGCCGAGCCGGACGATGCGAACGACATTGTCGAGATTGCCGACCGCCGCCTGGATCTGGGCGAGCACGTTGATCGCCGACTGGCGGGCCGCCTTCTGGCCGTCCTCGATCGACACGCCGCCGCCGAGCTTGCCGGCCATCAGGCCATCCGGCCCGAGCGAAATCTGGCCCGAGATCACCAGCGTATTACCGGTGCGCACGAAGGGCACGTAATTGGCGATCGGCGCGACCGGCGCCGGCAGGGTGATGCCGAGTTCGGCGAGGCGTTTGGCGATGATCGACATGGCGGATCCTTGGCGCTTCAGGACGGGGAATGGCGCCGGAACGTGCCCCAAGGTGGCCGGCCGCGCAAGGCGGCCGAAACGCGACGCATCCATGCCGCTTCGCGACCGGCGCAACCCTTCCGGGATGCGGCCCGGGCCCGACACATCGGCGCCGCGTTGTCGCCTCCGATCCGCCCTCCTATGCTGGGCATTCGGACCTTTGAGTCCTGGAGCCGCGTCATGATCTCTTTCCGCCCGCTCGCGCTTGCCGCCGCAGTCTTCCTGTTCAGCCTGCCGCTGCCGGCGGCGCGGGCCGCGGAGCCGGTGCTGACGCCGCATCGCGGGGTCTATGACCTCAGCCTCGACGACCGCCGCCCGGCGCGCGGCATCGACACCGCGCGCGGCCGCATCCTCTTCGAGACCAATGGCAATCTCTGCGAGGGCTATTCGACCAGCTTCCGCCAGGTCGTCGAGCTGGTGGTCAACGGCAACCAGGTCGTGATGGACGTGCGCACCGCCAATTTCGAGGAAGGCGACGGCACCGCCTTCCGCTTCACCTCACGCTCGACCGAGAACGGCGCGCCGCGCGACGAGACCGATGGCAATGCGACGCGCGCCGCCGGCGCGATCCGCATCGCGGTGACCAAGCCGCGCCCGGTCAATTCCGAGATCGACGGCGCGACCATCTTCCCGACCGAGCACCTGCGCCGGATCATCGACGCAGCGCGCGCCGGCCAGCCGATCCTCGAGGTCAAGGTCTATGACGGCGCCGAGACCGGCGTGAAGCTCTATAACGCCACCGCCGTGATCGGCCGGCGCATCGAGCCCGGCAGCGGCACGGTCGAGGAGGCCGCCCGCGACACCCGGCTGATGGGCCTCGCCCGCTGGCCGGTGACGATCAGCTATTTCGAGGCCGGCAAGGAAAGCGCGACGCCGGCCTATTCGATCGCCTTCGAGCTCTACGAGAACGGCGTATCGCGCCAGCTCGTGGTCAATTACGGCGAGTTCTCGCTGCGCGGCACCCTGACCCGGATCGACTGGCTGAGCGAAAACGCCTGCAACAGGTGAGGCGAGGCGGGGCAGGGCGGCTGGGCCCGCGAGCAAGGATGAAGCGACACGCTTGGTGCGCGTAGACCCTCGCCCGCTTGCGGGAGAGGGTGGCGCCGTCAGGCGCCGGGTGAGGGTCTGAAGCGGGCCGGCCCATCATTTCCAGCCGAAATGCACGGCACGGGCGGACGCAGCGACCCTCACCCGGCCGCTGCCGCGGCCACCCTCTCCCGCGAAGACGCGGGCGAGGGTTTACGCGCGCTGCGCGTCCGGCATCATCCCCCATTCGCCATTCGCCCCTAATCATCCAGCGTAATGCCCTTGACCACCGCAGCCTTGCCGAACTTGGCGCGCAACGCATCGACCGCGCCTTCGACCTTGACGTTGCGGGCGATCGAGCTGTCGACGAGGTCGGCGGGATCGGCCTTGTCGAGGCCGGCGAGATCGGACAGGCCGATGCCGATCAGCCGATAGGCCGTGCCGTCGGCCTCCTTCATGAGCATCTCGCGGCCGACCTCGAACAGGCGGGCCGCGAGCACGGTGGGCGAGCCGAGCGACCGCGACCGCGTGCGCAGCTTGAAATCGGCGCTTTTCAGCTTGAGCGTCACCGTCGAGCCGGAAAAGCCCTGCGCCTTCATGCGCGCCGACACCTTCTCGCAGAGCGGAAATAGCCGCTTCTCCAGCACCCGGCCATCGCGGATATCCAGGTCGAACGTGGTCTCGGCCGAGACCGACTTGGTCTCCTCGTCGGGCGACACCTTGCGATCGTCGATGCCGCGGGAAAGCCGCGCCAGCCTCAGCCCCATGGCGCCGTAGCGCCGCATCAGCTCGGCCTCGTCGAAACGCCTGAGGTCGGCGATCCGCTTCAGACCGTCACGCTCCAGCGTCTCCTGCAAGGCCCGGCCGACGCCCCAGATCAGCGAGACGGGCCTGGCGCCCAGGAAATCGAACGTCTCGGCCCTGCCGATGACGGCGAAGCCGCGTGGCTTGTCGAGGTCGGAGGCGATCTTGGCGAGAAACTTGTTGTGCGACAGACCGACCGAAATGGTGATGCCGATGCCGCGTTCGACCGATTTGGCGAAACGCGCGAGCACCAGGGCAGGGGCGGCCCCATGCAGCCGTTCGGTGCCGGTCAGGTCGAGAAAGGCCTCGTCGATCGAGAGGGGCTCCACCTGCGGCGTGAGCGAACGCATGGCCTCGCGCACCTCGTGACCGACGCGGGCGTATTTTTCCATGTTCGGCCGGATCACCACCGCCTCGGGGCAGAGCTCCAGCGCCTTGAACATCGGCATAGCCGAGCGCACCCCATGGATGCGCGCCATATAACAGCAGGTCGATACGACGCCGCGCTTGCCGCCGCCGACGATCAGCGGCTTGTCGGCGAGCGAAGCATCGTCGCGCTTCTCGATCGTGGCGTAGAAGGCGTCGCAGTCGATATGGGCGATCGACAGGCTGTCCAGTTCGGCATGGCGGACGAGGCGCGGCGAGCCGCAGGCCGGGCAGCGAGCCGCCTGCGGCGCAAGACCGGTCATGCAGTCGCGGCAGAAGGCGAGGGTGGCCATCGGGCGATTCTGGACCTCGACGGGAGGCCGGGCAAGGGGCGGACGGTCAGGCCCGGACGGGCAAGTGGAGGCGACCGAGCGAACCTGTTATGATCGCATCCGGCAGGGCTCAGGCGAAGCCGCGCTCCCACGGCACGGAACCGAGCGCGTGGGCGGCGCGCACGACCGCCTCGGGCTTGAGATTTTCATTGGCCGCGAAGGCCAAGAGGAGCGGTTCGTCGCTCATCAGATAGTCCATGACGGCCGCCAGGAAGCCCGGCTGGCCGGCGGCATCGCGGATCGCGCCCACATCGATGCCGGCAAGTGCCAGGAAACGGTCCAGTCGGTCCGGCTCGGCCGCCAGAAAGCCCAGTGCCTGCACGGCCATGGCTTCGGCCGCCTCTCGTCCGCCATCCTCGCGACGTCGCGCCATGGTTTGCCTTTCTGAAAGGAATCCCGGTTAGCTTGTGTCTCATCCATCAAGGTCCGGCAACCATGCCGCACCCGCCGGTGATACGGATCCATTTATGTCCAAGACAGTCATGATCGTGGAAGACAACGAGCTCAACATGAAGCTCTTCCATGATCTTCTGGAAGCCAATGGCTATCAGACCATCCAGACGCGCAACGGCACCGAGGCGCTGGCGCTGGCGCGCAGCCATCGGCCCGACCTGATTCTCATGGACATCCAGCTGCCCGAGGTCTCCGGCCTCGACGTCACCCGCTGGATCAAGGAAGACGAGACGATCAAGCACATCCCGGTCATCGCGGTCACCGCCTTCGCCATGAAGGGCGACGAGGAGCGGATCCGCGCCGGGGGCTGCGAGGCCTATCTGTCCAAACCCATCTCGGTGGCGAAGTTCATCGAAACCGTCCGCCATTTCTTAGGCGCGGCCTGACAGCCGAGGAAGCAACATCATGACCGCGCGGGTCCTTGTAGTTGACGACATCCTGGCGAATGTGAAGCTGCTCGAAGCACGCCTTTCCGCCGAATATTTCGATGTGATCACCGCTATGTCCGGGCCGGAGGCGCTGTCGATCTGCGAACGCGCGCAGTGCGACATCGTGCTGCTCGACGTGATGATGCCCGACATGGACGGCTTCGAGGTCTGCCGCCGCCTGAAGGCCAATCCGGTGACCCAGCACATCCCGGTCATCATGGTCACCGCGCTCGACCAGCCGTCCGACCGGATCAAGGGGCTGGAAGCCGGCGCCGACGATTTCCTGACCAAGCCGGTCAACGACCTCGCCTTGGTGACGCGGGTGCGTTCGCTGGTCAGGTTGAAGATGGTCCAGGACGAGCTGCGCATGCGCGCCGTGACCTCGAAAGAGATCGGCATGCGCGATCCCCTCGTCGAGGCGGTCGCCGATACCGGCCTCAACGGCCGGATCCTGGTGGTCGACGACCGGGCCTCGTCCTACGACCGGATCGTCCAGGCGCTGCGCAACCAGCAGCATGTCGATGTCGAGCCGAGGGCCCAGGAGGCGCTGTTCCGCGCGGCGGAAGGCGAATATGACCTGGTCATCGTGTCGCTCGGGCTCGCCGATTTCGACCCGCTCCGGTTGTGCTCGCAGATTCGCTCCCTCGACCGCACGCGCGGCCTGCCGATCCTGGTCATCGCCGAGCCCGAGGACGATGCGCGGCTGATGCGCGGCCTCGATATCGGCGTGAACGACTATCTGATGCGGCCGATCGACCGGAACGAGATGTCGGCCCGGATCAGGACCCAGGTCCGCAAAAAGCGCTACACCGAGCGGCTGCGCGACAATGTCCAGCAGTCCATGGAAATGGCGATCACCGACGGCCTGACGGGGCTGCACAATCGCCGCTACATGGAGAGCCATCTCGGTACCCTGGTCGAACAGGCGGCGATGCGCGGCAAGCCGCTCTCCGTGCTGATTCTCGACATCGACTTCTTCAAATCGGTCAACGACACCTACGGCCATGACGCCGGCGACGAGGTGCTGCGGGAATTCGCCGCGCGCGTGCGCAAGAATGTCCGGGGCATCGATCTCGCCTGCCGCCTCGGCGGCGAGGAATTCGTCGTGATCATGCCGGATACCGATGCAGGCGTCGCATCCATCGTCGCCGAGCGCATCCGCGCCCGGGTCGCCGGCGAGCCGTTTCCGATCCACAAGGGCGCCCGCGCCATCGACATCACCGTGTCGATCGGCATGGCCCAGCGCAGGTCGAGCGACGACGGCGCCGACGTGGTGATCAAGCGGGCCGACCAGGCGCTCTACCGCGCCAAGCGCGACGGCCGCAACCGCGTGGTGCTCGACGCGGCGTGACACGCCTGGTCGAGCCACGATTCGGCTGCGCCGCGATGAAGCGTCGCCCGAGCTTGGCCGTAAACCACGTCCCTTTAGGTTAAGAGAAGCTTTACGACGCCTGATCGTCCGGTTTCGTTGAAGCCCTGCCGGTGCTCGGCTAGGTTCAATGCAGATCGGATCCATCGTCCTCCAGTCAAGTGAAGACATGATCCGTTTCGCCGGGTTCCAATACCCTGCGGAGTGCTCAGGTCCGCCGCATTTCCTGGGTCCGTAGGGTCGGCCGGTCGGGTCCGATGGGGATGGCCTCTCCGCATCGATGATAGCCCGGCCGGCCACCACCCCCGCCGCAGGCCCATCACCCCATAGACCCTCACGAATTGCGCCCGACCCGCTCGCGGCTGGCAACGCCACGGAAGTTCGGCCAATCTGGCGGGCGCCCGCGTCCGGACCCAGGCTGGTGCCGGCACGCGTCTTTCGCGGCGTGGCCGTCCATTCGATGCTCAGGTGCAGCGTGCAGCGACGTCTCATCCTTTCCGGCTTCATCTTCGCGGCCCTTGCCCTCGCAGCCGCCGTGCCTCGGGCCGTCGCGGCCGCGACCGCGTCATCGACCGCTCCGGTGGCCAGCCGCGACCAGGCGGCGGCCCAGCACCGGCTTGACCAGCTCTGGCCGCAGGTCCTCGCCGAAGCCGCGCGCCCGGCGACCTGGGCAGCCCGGCGGCCGGTCTACGCAAGGCTCGCCGCCCACCCCAGCCACAGCGAGGACGAACGCACGGCGGAGCTGAGCCAGCAGGTCGCCACGCTGGAAACCGAACTGCGCTACGCCCGTGCGATCCGCCGCGCGACCGGCCGTGACGGCGCCTGCTGGGGAGTGGCGCTGCGCAATTGCCGGCCTCTGGCCGGCGGACGCCTCGCCAGCGAGGATGGCGCGATCGATCTCGTCTGGCAGGCCCAGCGCGGCTTCACGCCCGAGCAGGGCGTGCGCGGCGGCATCGTCGTGCGCGCGCCGGCGCGCCGGGCGACCGCAATCGTCGCATGGTCCTACGAGGGTTATGACTGGCAGGCGCCGCGGCTGGTCGAGCACCGCGATCGCCAGTTTCTCGCCATTGCCGGCCGGGACGTCGGAGCCGGCAATGCGGACCTGCTCTACCGGCGCGACGGCACGACCTGGCGCGAGGTCCAACTCGAGCGCTGGAAGGACGATCTGCGGACGCGCCTGCCGGCCGACATGGATGTCCGGAAGGCCGTCGACTACGATTTCGCCGCCATGACGGCGCGCATGTCGCTCTGGCGTGAGCCGGACGCCAATTGCTGCCCGACCGGAGGCGAAGCACTGGCGCGCCTGGACGTCGAGGATGACCGGCTCGTTCTGGTCGATCTCAAGCACATCACGGCGGTGGACCTGCCGCGCTTGCGGTGACCTCATCGCGGGCGAGCCTGTCCCGGAAAGCCGCCGGGAGCACATGCCGGATACAAAAATGGCCCCGAAACGGGGCCATTTTAATCAGTCAGATCAAGACGATGAGGCTTTCACCTCACTTGATCTTGGCTTCCTTGAACTCGACGTGCTTGCGCGCGACCGGGTCGTACTTCTTCTTCGACAGCTTGTCGGTCATCGTCCGCGAGTTCTTCTTGGTGACATAGAAGAAGCCGGTATCCGCGGTCGAAATGAGTTTAATCTTGATGGTGGCGGCCTTGGCCATGGTCGTCCTCGCGAGAAAAACGTCGCCGAACGATGGGAATAGCAGGCCCGTGCCCGCCGCGTCGCCGCCGGCTGATTGCCGGCCGATGTGACAGGTCGGGCCTGTCTTGTCAAGAAAAAGGCGCCGCTGCCCGGTGCGCGGGCAGGGTGCCTGGGCCCGGCCTCGCGGAGGCCGCCGCGGCGCGGGCGACCGCCTCCTCGCCGAAGGCCTCGCCATACAGAATGATCAAGGGACCGGCAAACGGTTCGGCCGCCAGCCGCGCGGCAAGGGTCGCGACCGATGCCCTGACGACGACCTCGTCGGCGCGGGTCGCATTGGCGACCGCGACCGCCGGCGTCTCCGGCCGAAGCCCTTGGCGCAGCAGGGCTTCCGCCATGTCGACCCAGGTCTTGCCGGGCATGTAGACCACCGTGGAGGCGGCGGGATCGGTGAGCGCCCGCCAGTCAAGGTCGCCGGGCAGGCCGCCGGCGCGGCCATGCCCGGTGACATATTGCAGCCGGCGGGCATGGTCGCGATGGGTCAGCGACAGCGCGAGGCTCGCCGCCGCGCCCTGCGCCGCGGTAATGCCCGGCACCACCTCGACCGGGATGTTCGCCGCCGCGATGGCCGCGATCTCTTCGCCGGCGCGGCCGAAAATCATCGGGTCGCCCGCCTTCAGCCGCACGACTCGCCGGCCCTGGCGGGCGAGCGTGATCACCAGGTCGTTGATCTCAGCCTGGCTGCAGGACGGTCCATGGCCGCGCTTGCCCGCGCTGATCCGGTGCGCCTCGCGCCGCGCCACGTCGAGAATGTCGGGCGCCACCAGGTCGTCATGGACGATGACATCGGCCGATTGCAGCGCACGCACCGCCTTCATGGTGAGAAGCTCGGGATCACCAGGGCCCGCACCGACCAGAATCACCCGGCCCGTCGGCGTCTTCAGCGCCATCTCGGCGGCCCGGACCAGGCTGTCCGCCACGACCTGGTCGGGCCTTGCATCCGGCACGTCCAGCGCGACCCGGGAGAACAGCTCCCAGAATCGGCGGCGTGCGTGAAAGGGCAGGCGGCGGCCCTGCAAGGCCGCGCGCCAGGCCTTGGCGGCCTCCGCCCAGCGCGCCAGGCCGTGCGGCAGGATCGCCTCGATCCGGGTCCGGATGGCCTGGCCGAAGACGGGTGCGGCGCCATCGGTGGAGATGCCGATGACCAGGGGCGAGCGATTGACGATGCCGCCGAACTGCACGTCGCAAAGATCCGGCTGGTCGACGATATTGACCGGCACGCCGGCGGCGCGGGCAGCGTCGCGGAAGGCCCGGGCTTCCGCCGCGTCCGCGATGGCGCCGACCGCGAGCGCCGCGCCGGCAAAGGCCCCGGTTCCCCACGGGCACCGGTGCAGCGTCACCGCGCCGGCCCTGCCGGCTTGTGCCAGCGCCGTCATCTCATCGCCCGGATCCACGGTATAGACCGCGACCTCGGCTCCCGCCGCGGCGAGCAATTCGACTTTCCAGGCCGCGGCCGCGTCGCCCCCGGCGACGATGACGCGGCGCCCGCCGAGCTTCATGAACAGGGGCAGCACCGCCAGCGGCGCCATGCGTCCAGCATGGACCGGTTCGGGGCGGCGCGGCGGGCGAGGGGCGGTCATTGGCGGCCTCAATAGACGTCGGCCTGGTAGCGGCCGGATTTCTTCAGCCCCTGGACGAAGCTGATCGCCTCGTCGATCGAACGCGCGCCATATTTCGCGACCACGTCGACGAGAGCCGCCTCGACATCCCGCGCCATACGCTTGGCGTCGCCGCAAATGTAGAAATGGGCGCCTTCGGCGAGCCAGCGCCATAGCTCCATGCCGTTCTCGCGCATGCGGTCCTGGACATAGACCTTGTCGGCGCCGTCGCGCGACCAGGCGAGCGACAGGCGCGACAGCACGCCGGCCTTCTTCATCGCGGCCAGTTCGTCGGCATAAAAGAAATCGGTCGCCTGGCGCTGGTGGCCATAGAACAGCCAGTTCGGCCCCGGCGCCTTGTCGGCCCAGCGATCTTGCAGGAAGGCACGGAAGGGCGCGACTCCTGTGCCCGGGCCGACCATGATCACCGGGGTCTTCGGATCGGCCGGCAAAGCGAAGCCATGGGCGCGCTGGACATAGACCTTCATCGTCTCGCCGAGAGCCGCGCGATCGCCGAGATAAGTCGAGGCAAGGCCGAGCCGGCGCCGCTTGCCGACGACGTAACGCACGGCATCGACGGTCAGCGAGACCCGACCCGGATTGGCTTTGATCGACGACGAGATCGAATAGAGCCGCGGCTGCAGCGGCTCCAACGCTTCGACGAAGGCTTCCGGATGCGGCCTGACGCCGGCAAATTTCCGCAGCACGGCCAGAACGTCGAGGGTCGCGGCATCGCCGTCCGGATCCTCGCCGGTCGCCAGCGCCCGGGCCTTGGCGCGCTGGGCGCCGCCGGTCAGGAAGGACATCAGCTCGAACAGCGAATCGGGGGCCGGCGCCAGGGACACGTCCTCGATCAGCACGTCCCGCAGGGTCTTGCCGCTGATTTCGGTGACATGGGACGCGCCGAGCATGGCGATGATCTGGTCGACCAGACCGAGATCGTTGCGGGCCAGCAGCCCGAAGGCGTCGCCGACGACATAGTCGAGGCCGCTTTCGCTGAGATCGAACTCGACGTGGAAGGTCTCTTTTTCCGAACCTTCCGCGTTGAGGCGCTTGCGGGCGACGAGGCGCGCTTCGACCGGCGCCTCGCGCGACCGGCCTGGCACGGCACCTGACGGCGTGGCCGATCCGTGATCGCCGCCGGCGGGCTTCGCCGCGGCCTTGTCCGGCGCCGGCGCGCCCGCCGCGCCGATATCGGGCGACAGGGCCTTCAGCATGCGCAGCGTCTCCTTGCCGCCGGGCACGCAGAGGTTCAGCCGCTCCTCGGATTTCAGCGCCAGCGCATTGGCATAGTCGGCGCAGCTGTAACCGCATTGGCCGCAATCCTGCTGCGCCATGGCGGCCATCAGGCGGGGCGCGATCGGCCGCCCCTCGGCAAGTTGCATGCGCGCGTCGAGCGCCATGGACGGATCGTGCCAGGGCGCCTCGTCATTCGAGGCGAGGGCAGGACCGGCGATATCGGCCGGCGCATCGACGGCGACCGCGCCCGGCGCGCCGCCGGGCGCGAGCGCCGCCGAAAAGAAGCCGGACAGCCACATGCGCTGCTCGGCCGAGAACGGCGCGCTGTCGGGGATGAGGGAGAGGATGGGCGTGGCGGACTGCATGGTCATTCCGCGGCCTCCTTCACGGCGAGTGGCGCCGCGGCGGCGAGCGCCGGTGCCACGAGGCCGTCGAGCGCCTCGAGCGCGTGGCGGATGGTGAAGGCCTGGAAGCTCTCATCCGGGCCGTGGCGATGGGCGAGATAGGTCTGGAGCAGGGCCTCGACATGGCGCGGCGCGTCGCCGGCCTTGACCGCCTTCCAGAGGACGCGGCCGATGCGGGCATTCTCGGCGAAGCCGCCGCCCACCGCGATGTCGTAACCCTCGACCGTGTCGCCGTCCTCATTGACCGGCACCCGGGCGCCGATCAGCCCGATGTCGCCGATATAGTGCTGGGCGCAGGAATGATGGCAGCCGGTGAGGTGGATATTGACCGGCACGTCGACGGCGACATGCGCTTCGACATGATCGGCGATCTCCAGCGCATGCCGCTTGGTGTCGGCTGCGGCGAACTTGCAGCCGGCATTGCCGGTGCAGGCGACGAGGCCGGCGCGGATCGGGCTGACCCGGGTCAACAAGCCGAGCGCGGTGACAGCCGCTTCCGCCGCCGCCACCTTGGCGTCGGGAATGCCGGACAGGATCAGGTTCTGCCAGACGGTGAGGCGGATATCGCCGTCGCCCATGGTCCGCGCCAGGTCGGCAATGCCCTCGGCCTGGTCGCGCGTCAGCTTGCCGACCGGCAGCGCCACGCCGATCCAGTTGAGGCCGGCCTGCTTCTGCGGGTGCACCCCGACATGGGCGGCGCGATCGGTCGGCCGGCGCGGCGCGACGTGAGCCTCGTCGATCCGGTCGAGCTTGCGGCCGAGCTTGTCCTCGACCGCCGCGATGAACCTGTCGAAGCCCCAGGCATCGAGCACATATTTCAGCCGCGCCTTGTTGCGGTTGGAGCGGTCGCCATGGTCGATGAAGACGCGCACGATGGCGTCGGCCACCGCGGTCGCATCATCAGGCCGGCAGAAGCAGCCGGTCGGCCGTGCGAGATCGGAATGGCCGGAAATGCCGCCGAGCACCAGGCGCATCCAGATGCCGGGCGCGACACCGGCGCCGTCGCGCACCGCGACCGCCTGGAAGCCGATATCATTGGTCTCTTCCAGGGCCGGCGAGACGCCCGCGCCATCGAACGACACGTTGAACTTGCGCGGCAGCCCGTAGAGCGTGCGGTCGGCCAGGATGTGGAAATGCCATTGCCGGCAGAGCGGCCGGGTGTCGATGAGCTCCTGCCCGTCGATACCGGCGAGCGGCGAGCCCGTGACGTTGCGGATATTGTCGGCGCCCGAGCCCTTGGCGACGATGCCGAGATCCATCAGCTCTTCCAGCAGCGGCTCGGCATGCTCGGGCCGGATCTCGCGCATCTGCAGATTGGCGCGGGTGGTGACATGCAGATAGCCGCCGCCGAAGCGCGCGGCCAGCACCGCTGCGCCTTCCAATTGATGCGCCTTCAGGATGCCGTTCGGCAGCCGCATGCGCAGCATGAAGCTGTCCTGGGCCGGCGCGACGTTGAACAGGCCGAAATAGCGCCAGCGGAAATTATCGGCCGGCGCCGGCAGCTTGCCCGTCGCAGCCTCTCGGGCGAGCCGCCGATAGGCCTCGAACGGATGCTGCTCGCGCTTCCATTTTTCCTGGTCGACCAGCTTCTTGCCGGCGGCGACCTGGGCATCCTGCGCGGCGACATGGTCCGCATCCGGCCCACCGGGAGCCGCCGTGCCGCCTTGCGCCGGCGCGGCACCAAGCCCGCCGACCGCCCGTGACGCGGCGGCACCCGCCACGAATCCTTCGAGATAGCGCTTCTGGTCCGCGCTGAATTCCTGAGACATCCGATCCCCGTCTGGACAAGCGAGGGGCCGGCGTCATTGGCGGCCGAAAAAGATCAGGACATCAGAAGCAAGCGAGGTGCCAGACGGTCGCGCTGACTGGATCAACGAACGATACCAAGGCGATAGTGCTTATTCTTCACATATGCAGGAGAAGCGATGGCGACGTATTGCCCAGACCGGCGGCGGCCGGCTGCACGATTTTTGTGCAGCGCACCTAAAGTCAGACGGTGATCTGCCTTGTGGCTCAAGTCGTGGATGGCCGGGACGAGCCCGGCCAGGACGAGCGTTTCGTCCTGGAAGCGAGTGTCGGATCAACCGGGCGCAAGACCCGCGCCGTGGCCCAGCGCAGCGCGAGGTGAACACATCGTCTTGCCCGGGCTTGTCCCGGGCATCCACGACTTGTCTGCACAAAGATCAACCCGTCATGATCGCCATGATGGGCCTCGCCCCCTCACGCCGCCTTCGCCCCACCATCCGGCAGCGCCGCGAGCAGCGCGATCAGCGCACGGTCATGCAGCACCAGCACGGTCTCGCGGCCGGACAGCCATTGCCGCGCATCCTCGATCGACTGGGCGTCGGTGAGCTTGGCCTCGGCGATCACCCGGTCGGTGTCGATCCGGCCGCGAACGCGCGGCGGCGGCACCTGGATGATCTGCTGGTGCAGCTCGCGGAAATCCTCGTCGGCATGGACGAGATCCAGCGCCTTGCGATCCTCCAGGCCGAGCGCCTCGAACTCCTGGCCAAGCCGGAAGGCCCGCTCGGCGAGTTCGGGCGGGCGGGATTCCTCCGGGATCAGCAGCAGGCCGAGCCGCCTGAGGCCCCAGCCGAGGCCGGCCGAGGCCGAGGCCCAGGAGGTCGGCACCGCCAGCCACAGGCCGATAATGGTCGGCGACATCCAGGCGAAGATGAAGGGCGAGATGGAAAAGGCGGCGATTGCCGCGACCACGCCGAGCAAGGTGTGGCGCCAGTGGCGTGCGATGATCGAGCGCAGCGGGATCGAGCCGTCGTCACGGCGCTGGGTCTTCCAGCCGGTGTCGCGGCCGGACAGGATCGAGAACACCGAGCCGGCCTGGACCAGCATCATGACCGGCGCCAGCAGGGCCGACAGGAAGATCTCCAGCACCGCCGAGATGGTCAGCCGGATCGCGCCGCCAGAACCGCGCCGCGCCGGGCCGTTGACCAGGGTGACGAACCAGCCGAACACTTTCGGCGCCAGCAGGATCACCATGGTGAAGATGAACAGGTTGAAGGCGCGTTCGGCGTCGAACACCGGCCAGGCCGGGAACAGGGTGAACTGGTTGGTGAAATATTCGGGACGGATGAAGGCCGCCTGCAAGGCGAGCAGCAGGCCGACCAGGAGCTGGATCAGCCAGAGCGGGCTCGACACATAGCTCATGATGCCGGTGGCCAGATGCTGGCGCGTCGCCCAATGCAGGCCCTTGGACAGGATGACCCGGGAATGCTGCAGGTTGCCCTGGCACCAGCGCCGGTCACGGATCGCCAGATCCATCAGCGAGGGCGGGCTTTCCTCATAGGAGCCGCCGAGCTGGGGCAGCATGTAGACAGCATAGCCGCGCCGCCGGATCAGGCCGGCCTCGACGAAGTCGTGGCTCAGGATATGGCCACCGAAGGGCGGCTTGCCCGGCAGGTCCGGCAGGCCGGCCGAGCCGGCAAAGGCCTCCATGCGGATGATGGCGTTGTGGCCCCAGTAATTGCCGTCGCGTCCGGACCAGACCGCAAGGCCCGCCGCGCAGAGCGGCCCATAGACGCCAGCGGCGAATTGCTGGAGCCGGGCGATCAGGGTGTTGCGGTTGATCAGCCGCGGCAGCGTCTGGATGATGCCGGCGTCGGGGTCCTTCTCCATCGCGTCGGCGAGCGCCACGATGGTCTCGCCGGTCATCACGCTGTCGGCGTCGAGCACCAGCATATGGGCGTAGTTGCCGCCCCAATGGGTGACGAAATCGGCGATGTTGCCGGCCTTGCGGGCGGTGTTCTTCTGGCGGTGGCGATAATGGATGCCGATGCCGGGAAGCCGCTCGCGCAGCGCCACGAAGGCCCGCTCCTCGGCGATCCAGATATCCGGATCGGTCGTGTCGGACAGGAAGAAGAAGTCGAACGAGGCGCCATGGCCGGTCGCGATGACGTCCTCGGCGATCGCCTGCACCGTGCCGAACACCCGTCCCGGGCTTTCATTGTAGATCGGCATGACCACGGCGGTGCGTGCCGTCAGGCGCTCGGGCAAGGTGGGCTTGGCGGTGATGCCGTGGCGCAGCAGATTTCCCATGCCGACGATGCCGCTGGTGAAGGCCAGCGAAATCCAGGAGAAATTGACCACGAACAGGATCATGAACAGCCATTCGAGCAGCGTCACGCCGCCGGCTTCGACCACCTTGTACATCTGGTAGCCGCCGAAGCCGGAAATCGCGGCCATGCCGCCGAAGGTGATCAGGCGCGCGAACCACGGCGTGCGCCACCGCTCGGGCGCGACGAGCGGCCGCTGGTCCTGTTTGCGCCAGGCGCGCAAGGGCGCCACCGGCATGGCGAGCGGTGCTTGCGGCGGCATGGCGCCCCTGTCCCGCGCCAGCGGCGGCAGGCTGATTTGATCCGTCAGGGCGTCCATCGATAGAGCCATGTCTCGCTTTGTGCTTGCCCGTCGCGTTCCAGGACGAGCCTCAGTTCCACTTGAGTAGCAGCCTCGGGGTCAAGTTCGAAGCCGACACGGTAAAGTCTCAACTCCGGCACGAAGCGGCCGTCGACATTGCCGACCCTGCCACGCTGGGTGGTGAGATTGGGTTTCAGGCCGGCGCCACGGGTCGGATCGGCGAATTCCTCCGCGGTGAAGTCGACCATGAAGCGCCGGCGCCGGCCACCGCCCGCGCCGCGCCCCGTCCGGGTGGCGACGACATAGGGCTGGGCCGGCCGTTCCGGCGGCGACCAGCACCAGTGCATGCGATAGGTGAAGGCATGTTCGCCGCCCTTGGCCAGCGGCGTCTTCGGCCGCCAATAGGCCAGGATATTGCGGTTCATCTCGTCGTTGACGGGGATCTCCATGAGCTGCACCTGGCCCTGGCCCCAATCGCCGAGAGGCTCGATCCAGACGCTCGGTCGGCGCTCGAAACGGGCGTCGAGATCGTTGAACGCCTCGAACCGGCGGTCGCGCTGCAGCAGGCCGAAACCCCTGGGATTCTGGTCGACGAAGGCCGAGATCTGCAGCGTGTCCGGATTGTGCATGGGCCGCCAGACCCACTCGCCATTGCCGTTCCACATCTGCAGCCCGCTGATGTCGTGAACGGCGCTGCGCACGTCGTCGACATTGGTGCGGTCGTTCGGCGCGAACAGGAAATTAGCGGTGAGCGGCGCGATGCCGACATGGCCGAGATCGACGCGCGGGAACAGCGTCACCTCGACATCGCAGACCGTGATGTCGCCCGGACGCAGCGCGAATCGATAGAGCCCGGTGACGCTGTCGGAATCGAGCAGGCCGTGGATCACCAGATTGGTCGCGCCGATTCCCGGACGCTCGATCCAGAAGGCGCGGAACGAGGGAAATTCCTCGCCTTGCGCCTCGGCGACGTTCAGCATCAGGCCGCGCGCCTGCAGGCCGAAGGTCTGGCCGCGGGCAATGGCGCGAAAGAAGCTCGCCCCCTGGAAGGCCATGACCTCGTTCATCTGGTCCGGCCGGTTCAGCGGAGCGAAAGCCCGGAAGCCGGTAAAGGGCAGGGCGGCATCGGCCGGCAGGGGCGGCACGCCGCCATAGTCGAACAGGTCGGCCGAGAAGCGCTGATCCTTGATGATGCCGCTCTCGACGGTGCGGATCGCCACCGGCGTCGTGAAGACATTGCCCGGTGCCAAGAGGTCGAGCGCGAAACCGCGGTTCTCGCCGGCCCAGAGGCGCTTGTCGAGCTTGAACTGGATCTGGCGATATTGCTCGAGCGTCAATTGCGTCAGGGCGCGCGGAATATCGGCGCGCGGCGCCTGATAGGGCGCCTTCGACACTTCCCGGGCAAAATCCAGCAAGGCCTGACGCGACACCGGCTGGCCATCCGACACGGCCGCGGCCGCGGCCTGCAGCGGCGACGGCGGCGGCGGTGCGGTCTGCGCGGCGGCGGGACGAGCGAGCATGGCGAGCGCCGGGGCGGCCATCAAGGTCTCGAGAAAATCACGGCGGCTAGGCATGTCAGGGGTGCTTTGGTCGCGGGACGCGGAAAACCTCGCCGGGGCGGCACGGTCGATCCAACGTGGGGGCGGTTATAGCCCAAATTACGGCGATGAGGAGGGGTCTTCATGAGGGATCACGCCTGAATTGGTAATACCCAGGCGCCTGCCGAGCAACGCCAGGATGTCGGCCGGCAGCGTTGCTGCGATCAGGCCGACAAGTACCAGGGCCATGCCGGCAAAATGGTAGGAGTGCAGGCTTTCACCCAGGAAAATCACCGCCATGCCGACGCCATAGACCGGCAGGAGATAGAGAAAGCAGGAGGTGATGGTCGGGCCGACCACCTTGACCCCGTATTGATAGAGCGAGAAGGCCCCGACCGCCGAGAACAGCGCCAGCGCCACCACCGCCGCCCAGGCGCCCGAGGTCGCCGGCAGGCCGCCGTGATGCAGCACCTCCCACAGGGCGAAGGGGGCGAGGGTGACGACGCCGGCGATGGCGATGGCCGCGAACAGCGGCAGCGTCGGCAGCAGTGCCAGGGCCCGGTCCTTGAGGACCACGGAATAGACCGCCCAGGCCGCCGCAGCCGCCGCGATGCCGAGATCGCCGAGATTGAATTCGAGCCTCAGCAAGGCGGTGAGGTCGCCCTTCAGCACGATGACCGCGACACCCGCCAGGGCCAGGGCCACGCCGATCAGGCGCCAGAACGACAGGGGCCTGCGGAACACCACGGTCTCGATCAGCAGGACCATGACCGGCGATGTCGTGTAGATCAGCGTGCCGTTGGTGGCGGTGGTCGCGATGAGCGCGATATAGACGCCGGCGCCGCAGATCCACATGCCGAGAAAACCGAGCAGGACGATGCGGCGCCAGCTGGCGCGCAGCGCCGCCCGATGGGCGACCAGCGCCCGCCAGGTAAACGGCAGCAGCACCGCGATCGCCACGGCCCAGCGCAGGAAGGCGAGCGTGAACGGCGAGACGCCGTCGCCGACCCAGCGCGCGATGACCAGGTTCGACGAGAAGAACAGGGGCATGACGAGGAGCAGGAGATAGGCGCGGCGCGTCTCGGCCGTGGCAGGCATGCGGCGCTCCGTGAACCTTGTTGGGGGAGATGCCACACAGCATGAGCGGACCGCCGGCGGCAAGGCGCGCCATGTCATGGCTGCGGCCCGGCGGAAGCATCAGATCCGGTCCGGACCTTCGCGCCGGACCGGCCCGTCGTCCGGCGGCGGCCTCGGCGCGCCCTTCAGGCGCAGCGCCATGACCAGAGCCGGCAAGGCAAAGACCAGGATGAAGGGCAGGGAGAAGCGCAGGAACGCGTCATTGTTCGGCCCGCGAACCTCCTGGCCGATCCGGTCGATGCAGGCCACCCGCCGGCCGCGGCCGCGCACCACCTGCACCCTCAGGCCGTCGCCACAGAGCAGGCGGCCCATCCGGGGCGAGGCGGCAATGGCCTCGCGGTTGACCTGGAGAACCAGCGAGGCGGTCGAGAAGGCGAGCACCAGCGAGACCAGCAAGGCGGTGACCAGGAGCGCGATGCGCTCGCCGCGGCCGATCGACCGCGACATGTCCTGCGCCCCCTTCGGCTGCCCGGCGCGCTGGCCGAGGCGGCCGAGCAGGATCAGCGCCAGGATCCCGAGCGGCAGCGACAGGACGAGGCCGGAGAGCCAGACGGCCCGGCGCCCCGCTCCCGCCCATTCGACCGCGTCGGGCCCGCGGCAGCGGATCCATTCATCCAGGCCCCGCCGCCGCCCATTGCCGGCCCGGCCGAAATCGATGCCGAGGCTTGCGCCGCCGCCGCCGCAGAGCAGCGCCGCCACCCGGCCATGGCCGCGCAGCAGCGACGGGTTGGAGCGCGCGACCTGCGTCACCACCATGACCGAAAAGACGTGAATGAAGCCCAGCACCACGACCAGGACCAGCGCCCGCCCGCCGATCCCGAGCGCCGGCCCGACCGCCGAGCGCATCCGGTCGCCCGCTTTCACCAGCAGGTCCATCCTGCCACCCGGCAGCGGTCTTTCGGGATCGTCACTCCGGCTCATGCGCGCCTCCGGTCCGCCAGGGCGGACGCCCACGCATGCAGCGGCGCCCGGCGTCAGGCCGCGCCGGCCGCCTTGATCTCGTTGCGCAATTCGGCACGCGACAGCTTGCCCACCGTCGTCTTCGGCAGACTGTCGCGGAATTCGAGGCCTGCCGGCATTTCATGGCGCCCGACCTTGTCGGCGAGAAAGACCTTCAATTCCTCCAGCGTGAACGGCTTGGCGCCGTCGCGCAACGACACGAAGGCCTTGGCCGCCTCGCCGCGATAGCCGTCCGGCACGCCGATGACGATGACCTCGGCGACGGCCGGATGCTCGTAGATCGCCTGTTCGATCATCTGCGGATAGACGTTGAACCCGCCCGATATGATCATGTCCTTCTTGCGGTCGACGATGAAGAAGAAGCCGTCCTCGTCCATATAGCCGATATCGCCGGTGAGGAAGTAGCCGTCAGCGAAGGCCGCGGCGCTCTCCTCCGGCCGGTTCCAATAGCCGCGGGTGACATTCGGTCCCTTGATCCTGAGCTCGCCGATCTCGCGCACCGGCAGCACGCGGCGCGGATCGTCGAGCGCCGCCACATCCATTTCGATGCCGGGCAGGGGCAGGCCGATCGTGCCGGGTTTCGGGACGCCGGTATTGGGCACATTGGTGCCCGAGGGCGAGGTCTCGGTCATGCCCCAGCCGCCGGTGAGGCGCAGCCCGGTGCGCCCCTCGAAGCGCCGGGCGATCTCGACCGGCAGGGCGGCGCCGCCGGAGGCCGCATATTTCAGCGAGGACAGATCGGTATTGGCGAAGCGCGGATGGTTGACCAGGGCGATCCACATGGTCGGCACGCCGGGAAACACGGTGGCCTTGCGCTTCTCGATATCGTCCAGCGTCTGCTCGGCGTCGAAGCGCATGCGCAGGAGCATGGTCGAGCCGCGCGCGACCTGGCGCAGCATGACGCTGGTCAGCGCATAGATATGGAACAGCGGCAGCACCAGGATGACCTTGTCGTCCTCCGGATTGCCGTTCGGCAGCGCCTGCTGCCAGGCATCGTAGATCGACACCGCCGCCGTCAGGTTGCCGTGGCTGAGCATGGCGCCCTTGGGCATGCCGGTGGTGCCGCCGGTATATTGCAGCAGCGCGACGTCGTCGGGCTTGACGATCGGCCAGGCGCCCGGCGCCACGGCGCCCTCGACGAAATGGGCGAATGTGGTGATGCCCGGCTTCAGCGGGATCGGCAGCACCGGCACGCCCGACGGTCCCCAGCTCGCATCCTCGGCGACGATCAGCCGATCCAGCAGGCCGGCATCGAACAGTTTCAGCGCCATGCCGAACAGCGGCGCGATGTCGGTGGTGACCAGCACGCGGGCGCCGGCATCCCTCAGCTTGTAGGCCAGCACCCGTTCGGCATCGAGCGGGCTCAGATGCGCCAGGCGGACACCGGCCTTGGCCGCGCCGAAGAAACTGATGGGATGATGCGGGGTGTTCGGCAGGTAGAGCGCAACCGTGGTGCCGGCGCCGATGCCGGCGCGTTTCAGCGCCGCGCCGAACTGGTCGGCCCGCCGGCCGAGATCGGCATAGGTGATCGAGACGTCGCGGAATTCGAAAGCGGTCCGGCCGCCATGGGCCTTCACCGCGCCGTCGATCAGGTCACCCAGCGAGGTGATATTGATCGGCGTGTCCCAGGATACGCCATCCGGGTATGACTTTTCCCAAGCAAACGGCCTGGATGCCATGCGCGCTTCCTCCCTCGTCGGCGGGTTTTCTCCGGCCGACCGGGACCCGCTCTATCTGAGTGCCAACCTTTGTCCGTCGAAAACCGTCGGTTTGCAATTCACTCCTGCGGTGGCGAGCGATGCGCACAGCCGGGTCGCCGCATTGGCATTGGCCAGCGGTCCCGCGACGAGCCTCAGGTCGACGGTTCCCGCCCGCGCCCCGTCCTGGACGGCGACCAGCGGCCGCAGGCCTTCGAGCAGCGGCCCGTGCTGGGCGCGCAACTGCTGCCAGCGCGACCTGAGCGCATCCATCGACAGCTCGCCGGCGAGATCGACGCCGAAATCGGTGCGGATCGCCGTCGATTCCTGGGCGGCCGTCGCCGTGGCAGGCGCCGGCGCGACAGCCGTGGCCGGAGCGGCGGCCGGCGCGGGCGCCGGGGCCTCGACCGGCAGGCCAATCTGGCGCACTCCCGGTCGCGGCACCGGCGTGGGCGCCGCGATCACTGGCGCAGGCGCCAGGATCACCTGCTCACGCGCGGGCGCGGCGGCGACCGCCGGCTCGCGCGGCGGGATCGAGGCGGTGATGTCACCGCCGCCCTGGCCGGCCATGCGCTCCATCGCCGCGACACGCTCGGCCAGGGCCTCACGTTCCACCGAGAGCGAACGCACGGCATCGGCCAGCCGGCGCGTCTCATAAAGCATCAAGGGATCGGAGGCGGCCGGCCGCGGCGCCTCGGCGCGCTGGACGACCGGCGGAGGCGCCGGTTCGAGCAGGCGGGACAGCCGCTGGCTGCCGGCATCGGTGCGCGCCACCATGATGGCGGCGCCCGAGCAGATGAGGGCGACGCCGGCCCAGGTGGCAAGCCGCGACAAGAGCCGCTGCGGCGGCTCGTCGGTCAGGCCGTCGGCCTTCAGTTCGTCCTGGTCGTCGGCTTTGGCGGTCTTGGCACTTAACGGCATGGCCCATGGGCTTTCACGATTCGCAGGCGCCAGTGTAGCAGACCACGGGGCCGCCGCGCCCGCGATCGTCAGCCGCGCCCGCGATAGGGAGCCACCCCCTGATCCGGAATCCAGACGCCCTTGGGCACGTCGCCGGTCTGCCAGAACACGTCGATGGGAATGCCGCCGCGCGGATACCAATAGCCGCCGATACGCAGCCAGCGCGGCGCCAGCAGGCCGACCAGGCGCTTGCCGATGGCCACCGTGCAGTCCTCGTGGAAGGCGCCGTGATTGCGGAACGAGGAGAGATAGAGTTTCAGCGACTTCGACTCGACCAGCCAGGCGTCGGCGACGAAATCGATGACCAGATGGGCGAAGTCCGGCTGGCCGGTCACCGGGCAGAGCGAGGTGAATTCCGGCGCGGTGAAGCGCGTGACGTAATTGGTGTCCTGATGCGGATTGGGCACCCGGTCGAGCACCGCTTCCTCCGGGGAGGCGGGCATGGCGACGGACTTGCCGAGCATGAGATCGGTCATGGAGACCTCCTTTGGGTCCTGTCTATGCGTTTGCCGGGGTCCTACACGGCCCCGCCAAGTCTTGAAAGGGGCGGGCATTGCTGTAGAACGCGCCGACGCCCCGTCAACCGCCACCTGAGAGGCCGCAATGACAGCCATCATCGACATCATCGCCCGTGAAATCCTCGACAGCCGCGGCAATCCGACCGTCGAGGTCGATGTGGTGCTGGAAGATGGCTCGAAGGGGCGCGCCGCGGTTCCGTCGGGCGCCTCCACCGGCGCCCATGAAGCGGTCGAGCTGCGCGACGGCGACAAGGCCCGCTATCTCGGCAAGGGCGTGCGCAAGGCGCTCGACGCGGTCAATGGCGAGATCTTCGACGCGCTCGGCGGCATGGATGCCACCAACCAGGTGCAGATCGACAATGTCATGATCGCGCTCGACGGCACGGCCAACAAGGCCCGGCTCGGCGCCAACGCCATTCTCGGCGTGTCGCTCGCCACCGCCAAGGCCGCCGCCCTGTCGCGCGACCTGCCGCTCTACAAATATGTCGGCGGCTCCTTCGCCCACGTCCTGCCGGTGCCGATGATGAACATCGTCAATGGCGGCGCCCATGCCGACAACCCCATCGACTTCCAGGAATTCATGGTGCTGCCGGTCGGCGCGCCCACCGTCGCCGAGGCCATCCGCACCGGCTCGGAGATCTTCCACACGCTGAAGGCGGCGCTGAAGAAGGACGGCCACAACACCAATGTCGGCGATGAGGGCGGCTTCGCTCCGAACCTGAAATCGGCCCAGGCCGCGCTCGACTTCATCATGACCGCCATCGACAAGGCCGGCTACAAGGCCGGCGACGACGTGGTGATCGGGCTCGATTGCGCAGCCACCGAATTCTTCAAGGACGGCGCCTATCACTACGAGGGCGAGCGCAAGGTGCGCGATCCCAAGGCCCAGGCCAAATATCTCGCCAAGCTCGTCGCCGACTATCCGATCCGGACGATCGAGGACGGCATGGCCGAGGACGATTTCGAAGGCTGGAAGATCCTGACCGACCTCGTCGGCGCGAAGTGCCAGCTGGTCGGCGACGACCTGTTCGTCACCAATACCAAGCGCCTCGCCATGGGCATCGAGCAGGGCCTGGGCAATTCCATCCTGGTCAAGGTCAACCAGATCGGCACGCTGACCGAGACCCTGGCCGCCGTCGCCATGGCCCATTCCAACAGCTACACCGCCGTCATGTCGCATCGCTCGGGCGAGACCGAGGACGCGACCATTGCCGACCTCGCGGTCGCCACCAATTGCGGACAGATCAAGACCGGTTCGCTCGCCCGCTCCGACCGCACGGCCAAGTACAACCAGCTGATCCGCATCGAGGAAGAGCTCGGACCGCAGGCCCGCTACGCCGGCCGCGGCGCGCTGAAGGCCAAGGGCTGAGAGATTGGCTGGAGCGATCAGCTCTGGAAAACAAGAACGGCGGGCCTCGGCCCGCCGTTTTTTTTTATGAAAAGTCTGATCGTCTCGCACGGCGGTACGGATGAACCGCCGCGCCTGAACGCTCAGGTCCGCCGTTCGGTCGGGTTGCCGCCGCCCTTGCCGCCGGTCGCGGGCGGGGCGGTCGGGTCGGCCGGCGGTGTCGTCGGGGCCGGAGCCGGAGCCGGGCTCGTCGAGCGGCTGCTCGAGCCGCCGCTCGAACCACCGCCCGAATTCGACCCACCGCTGCTGTTGCGCGGCGTGAAGCGGTCGAAGGCATTGATCATGGTCTGGAAGGTGGCGACCGATTCCGAGATGAAGCCGACATTGACGCCGCCGTCGAAATCGACGTCCCACTCCAGGACAAGATCGTTGTCGCTGTCGAGATAGGTCTTGGCGAAGCGCTTTTCGTAGTTCCAGGCATTGACGAAGGCGAGCGTGAAGCGGTCGTTCTTCTCGTAGAGCGCCCGGTACTGGATCGACTGGCAGCCGCCGTCATTGCAGGCATAGAAGAACACCGTGACCCGCCGGCCGCCGATCATGGTGCGGATGCGCGAACGGTTGTTCTCGGTGAGGACCTCGGCCTGCATGCCGCGATTGCGCAGCACCGCGGCCATCTGTTGCGGCATGATCCGCCCGACCGTTCCGCTCGGCGCCGACTGGCCGTCCTGGCCCCGCTCCGCGTTCGAGCGCTTCTGGGCATCGGCTGTCGGGGCGAAGACGGTCAGCGCGGCGAGCGCCGCAAGCGTTGCGAAGATCGGAGGGCGTTTCATCATCATCGGGCTCCAGGGAGATCAATTCGCCGGTCAGCCGTGCCGGCCGTTCCCAAGCGAGTCTAGTCCAAGCTGATTTCCGCCACATGTCGTGGCGACCGGCGCCATGTTGCTCTGGATCGCGGTCGGAGCCAAGTCCTGGCCGGCAAGTCCTGGCGGGCAAGTCCCGGACGACGCGCCCGCGGGGCGTCCGGAAGGCCACCGGCATGGCCGACCTGCTCCATGCCTCCTTGTGGGGCTGCCGGCAATCGGCGAATGCTGCGCCGCAATGTCACGCTTGTCCCCCCGCACGCTCGCGATGATCGCCATGGCCGCCGCGGTCTCCATCTATGGCGGCCAGTTCGTCTCTGTGCGTTTCGGCCTGGCGACCCATTTGTCGGCCTATGACATCGCGGCGCTGCGCTTCATCTTCGCGGGCGCCGTGATGCTGCCGTTCTTCATCCGCGCCGGCGTCACCGATTGCGCCGGGCTCGGCTGGGGCAGGGGAATTGCCCTGGCGCTGACCGGCGGAGTGCCGCTCACCGTCCTGTCCAATATCGGCCTGATCTATTCGCCCGCGGCGCACGCCTCGGCCATTCAGCCCGGCATGGTCGCCGTCACCGCCACGACGCTCGCCTATATCGGGCTCGGCGCCCGGGTGCCCGGCGGCGTGCTGGTCGGCTTCGTCGTGGTCCTGTCGGGCCTCGTCGCCATCGCCATTGCCGGCTCGACCGGCGCCGAGGGCGCCAACACGCTCGCCGGCGATCTGATCTTCATGGTGGCGGGTCTCGGCTGGGGCGTGTTCACCTGGCTCTGCGGCCGCTGGCAGGTGCCCTCGATAACGGGCGCCGCCATCGTCTCGGTTCTGTCGACCGTCTATCTGCCGGTCTATCTCCTATGGCTAAGCCCCGGGCTCTCGGCGGCGCCCTGGGGCGCCATCGCCTTTCACGGCATCAACCAGGGCATCATGAACGTGGTCATCGGCCTGCTGCTCTGGACCTATGGCACGCGTACGCTGGGCGTCGCCACCGCCGCACGCTTTCCGCCGATGATCCCGGTGCTGGGCACGCTGATCGGCATTCCCGTGCTCGGCGAGATCCCGGGCCCGCTCGCCGCGACCGGCGTGGTCGCCATCGTGGTCGGCCTGCTGATCGCCGCGACCTGGCCATCCATGCAGCGCCAACTGGCCAAATTCAGGAACGATTAACGCTCCTGAAACCGGATTCGGGGCACGATCCGGCCATGGTCATCCGCACGAGACTTCATCGCATTCTGCAAGCCGCGACGCTCTATGCGTTGGCCGCGGTCATGATCGCCTATTTCGGCTTTCATGCCTATCACGGCGACCATGGCATCCGCGCCAAGCAGCAATTCCTGGTCGAGATCTCCGACCTGAACGCCGAGCTGCAGGCGCTGCGCCGCGAGAAGGCCGAGGTCGACCGGCGGGTCGTCCTGATGCGCACCGAAGCGCTCGATCCCGACATGCTCGACCAGCGCGCCCGCGAAATCCTGAATTTCGCCGACCCGCGCGAATTGATCCTGATCGAGCGGCGGCGTTGAGCCAACCGGTCACGCACGCGTCACATCAACCGAAAATCGGTTAACGTCACTGCGTGAACCATAATTCAGTTAACCCCTTGATTGCCTTGCCGCGCCAATGGTTTGTGCGCTGCACAACGAGCGGAAGGCGCCGCTTCCCTCCGGCCTTGCGCCGCGCTATCTGTCGTTCAACGAGTTGATGCGCAGGGGAACCCTATGGCCGCTACCGCGACGACGAGCGTGAAAGCCGGCGCCAAGACCTCGGCTTCGAAAGCCGGGGCGGCCAAAAAACAATCCCAACAGCAAACATGGACACGCGATCAGGAGCTCGACGCCTATCGCGAAATGCTGCTGATCCGCCGCTTCGAGGAAAAGGCCGGCCAGATGTACGGCATGGGCCTGATCGGCGGCTTCTGCCACCTCTATATCGGCCAGGAGGCGGTGGTCGTCGGCATGCAGATGGCGTCGAAGCCCGGCGACCAGGTGATCACCGGCTATCGCGACCACGGCCACATGCTGGCCACCGGCATGAGCGCCAACGGCGTGATGGCCGAGCTGACCGGCCGGCGCGGCGGTTATTCGCGCGGCAAGGGCGGCTCGATGCACATGTTCTCCGCCGAAAAGCATTTCTACGGCGGCCACGGCATCGTCGGCGCCCAGGTTTCGCTCGGCACGGGGCTCGCCTTCGCCAACCGCTATCGCGGCAACGACAATGTCTCGCTGACCTATTTCGGCGACGGAGCGGCCAACCAGGGCCAAGTCTATGAGAGCTTCAACATGGCCGCGCTGTGGAAGCTGCCGGTCATCTATGTCATCGAGAACAACCGCTACGCCATGGGCACCGCGGTGAGCCGCGCCTCGGCGCAGACCGACTTCTCCAAGCGCGGCCTGTCCTTCTCCATCCCCGGCGAACAGGTCGACGGCATGGATATCCGCGCGGTCCACGCCGCGGGTCTGCGCGCCATGGAATGGTGCCGGGCCGGCAAGGGCCCCTATATCCTGGAAATGCAGACTTACCGCTATCGCGGCCATTCGATGTCAGACCCGGCCAAGTACCGGACCAAGGACGAGGTGCAGAAGATGCGCACCGAGCACGATCCGATCGAACAGGTTCGCGAGCGTCTCCTGAAGACCTGGAAGGTCTCCGAGGACGAACTGAAGAAGCTCGACGCCGCGGTCCGCGACATCGTCGCCGAAAGCGCCGAATTCGCCACCAACGACCCCGAGCCGGATCCGTCCGAGCTCTGGACCGATATCCTGAAGTGAAAGTGGCCCAGGTGACGGCGGCCGGAATTTTGACGGTGCTTGTCGTGACGGTGGCCGTGGCCGCCTGGATCGTCGCCGTCTTCTCCTTCATCCGCGCCTGGATCGTCGCCAACCATGCCGAGAGCTTCCGCGCCCTCGGTTTCAGCCGCTATGTCAATTGGCTGGGCTCGCTGAAACACATGCCGGACGGGGCGAGAGCCCACCTGGCCCTGTTCTTCAAGGCCTTCGCCGTCTTCTTCGCCGCCCTTGTCGCCGCCCTCGCAGTCGGTGTCGCCACGGCGCGGTCCTGACCCCTTTTCACCCCCGATCGGAAGCCTGCCATGCCCATCAACATCCTCATGCCGGCGCTCTCGCCCACGATGGAAAAGGGCAATCTCGCCAAGTGGACGAAGAATGAAGGCGACAAGGTCAAGCCGGGCGACGTGATCGCCGAGATCGAGACCGACAAGGCGACCATGGAGGTCGAGGCGGTCGACGAAGGCATCCTGGCCAAGATCATCGTGCCCGAGGGCACCCAGGACGTGCCGGTCAACGAATTGATCGCGGTGCTGCTCGCCGATGGCGAGGATGCCTCCGCGGCCTCCGCCGCGCCGAAACCGGCCGCGGCGCCCGTCGCCGAGCCGGCCCCGGTCGCGGCTCCCGCCGTGGTCACCAGCCCGGCCGCGGCGCCCGCGCCCGTATCGGCCGCGGCCGCACCGGTATCGGACGAGATCCCCGCCGGCACCGAAATGGTCACCATGACCGTGCGCGAGGCCCTGCGCGACGCCATGGCCGAGGAAATGCGCGCCGACGACGCGGTCTTCGTGATGGGCGAGGAGGTCGCCGAATATCAGGGTGCCTACAAGGTCACCCAGGGGCTGCTGCAGGAATTCGGCGCCCGCCGCGTCATCGACACGCCGATCACCGAGCACGGCTTCGCCGGCGTCGGCGTCGGCGCGGCCTTTACCGGGCTGAAGCCGGTGGTCGAGTTCATGACCTTCAACTTCGCCATGCAGGCGATCGACCACATCGTCAACTCGGCGGCCAAGACGCTCTACATGTCGGGCGGCCAGATGGGCTGCGCCATCGTCTTCCGCGGGCCGAACGGCGCCGCCGCCCGCGTCGGCGCGCAGCACAGCCAGGACTACTCGTCCTGGTACTCGCACCTGCCGGGCCTGAAGGTCGTCGCGCCCTATACGGCGTCGGACGCCAAGGGCCTCCTGAAGGCGGCGATCCGCGATCCCAATCCGGTCATCTTCCTGGAAAACGAGATCCTCTACGGCCAGTCCTTCGAGGTGCCCAAGCTCGACAATTTCGTGCTGCCGATCGGCAAGGCGCGCATTGCCCGGGCCGGCAAGGACGTGACGATCGTGTCCTGGTCGAACGGCATGACCTATGCGCAGAAGGCCGCGGCCGAGCTCGAGAAGCTCGGCATCGACGCCGAGGTGATCGACCTGCGCACGCTGCGCCCGCTCGACACAGAGACCGTCGTCGCCTCGGTGATGAAGACCGGCCGCATCGTCACGGTGGAAGAGGGCTGGCAGCAGAACGGCATCGGCGCGGAAATCACCGCCCGCGTGGTCGAGCGCGCCTTCGACTATCTCGACGCGCCGCCCGCCCGCGTTTCGGGCAAGGACGTGCCGATGCCCTATGCCGCCAATCTCGAAAAGCTCGCGCTGCCGACCGTCGCCGACGTGATCGAGGCGGTCAAGGCGATCACTTACCGCTGATCGGGAGACGGGCATGAGCGTGCCCTTCGACGTCCTGCAGCTTCCCCCGGCCGCGCTCGAAAGAGGCGGCCTGGAGATCCTGCGCGCCGGTGTCATCGACGGCAGCCTGCATGTCGCCCTGCGCCGCACCTTCGACGATCCGCAGGCCTGGGGCATGGCGCTGGCCGAGATCGCGCGCCACGTCGCCCGCATATATGCGATGGAGACCGGCACGGCCGAGGCCGTGACGCTGGAGCGCATCCGCAACATGCTCGATGCCGAATTCGACGCGCCGTCGAGTGCCGGCACGACACAAGCCCTCAAGTGAACGCATCGATGAGCATTCACCACGTCGCCATCACCGTCAGCGATCCGGAGCGCGCCGAAGCCGCGTTCTATCGCTGCGTGCTGGCGGCTCTCGGTTTCGTCAGGCAGGACGGAACCGGGCCGGCGACGATCTGGCGCAATCCCGCCAGTGACGTCGCGGTCCACATGCTCGGGGTCACCGACATGCATGTCCACAAGCCGGCCGATCCGCGCGCCGCGGTCGACCACACCGCCTTTCGGGCCGCCAGCCGAGGCGTCATCGACCAGATCCACGCGGCGCTCGCGGCGCTGGGGGCCGAGATCCTCGGGCCGCCGCGCGAGCTGCCGCAGTTCGGGCCAACCTATTACGCGCTCTTCGCTCGCGACCCCGATGGTCGCCTCGTCGAGCTCGTCCACGCTTAAGTCGCTTTACGGGAGGGGCTGATGCCCATCGACATCCTGATGCCCGCACTTTCGCCGACCATGGAAAAGGGCAACCTTGCCAAGTGGTTGAAGAAGGAAGGCGACAAGATCAAGTCAGGCGACGTGATCGCCGAGATCGAGACCGACAAGGCGACCATGGAGGTCGAGGCGGTCGACGAGGGCATCCTGGCCAAGATCGTCGTGGCCGAGGGCACGCAGGACGTGCCGGTCAATCAGCTGATCGCCGTCATCGCCGGCGAGGGTGAGGATCCCAAGGCCGTCGGCGGCGGGGCAGGGGCCGCGGCGCCGAAACCGGCCGCGGCACCGGCTCCGGCGCCCGCCGCTGCAGCACCAGTCCCGGTGGCTCCGGCCGCGCCGGCGCCCGCTGCGGAAAAGCTGCCGCCGGCCCCCGCCAGCCTCGCCGCGGCCGCCTCCGGCATCCGGCTCTTCGCCTCGCCGCTCGCCAAGCGCGTCGCCAAGCTCGAGGGCATCGACCTCTCGCAGGTGATCGGCTCCGGGCCGCATGGCCGGATCATCGAGCGCGACGTCAAGGCGGCCGCCGCAGGCGGCACCGCCAAGGCCGCGCCGGCGCCTGCCGCGGCCCCGGCGGCTGCTCCCGCCGCCGCACCGAAACCTGCCCCGGTCTCGGCCATGTCGGACGAGACGGTCAAGAAGCTGTTCGAGCCCGGCAGCTACGAAGAGATCCCGCATGACAACATGCGCAAGGTCATCGCGCGCCGCCTGACGGAAGCGAAGTCGACCATCCCGCATTTCTACCTGACGCTCGACACCGAGCTCGACGCGCTCCTGGCGCTGCGCGAGCAGCTCAACAAGGCCGCGCCGCTCCATGACGGCAAGCCGGCCTACAAGCTGTCGGTCAACGACATGGTGATCAAGGCGCTCGCCATGGCGCTGCGCGCCGTGCCGGATGCCAATGTCACCTGGACCGACGGCTCCATGCTGAAGCACAAACATGCCGATGTCGGCGTCGCCGTGTCGATCCCCGGCGGCCTGATCACCCCGGTGATCCGCGACGCCTGCCACAAGACGCTGTCGACCATTTCCAACGAGATGAAGGACCTGGCGGCACGCGCCAAGGTGCGCAAGCTAAAGCCCGAGGAATATCAGGGCGGCACCTCGGCGGTGTCCAATCTCGGCATGTTCGGCATCAAGGACTTCGCCGCCGTGATCAACCCGCCGCATGCGACCATCCTGGCGGTCGGCGCCGGCGAACAGCGCGTCGTCGTGAAGAACGGAGCGCCGGCGGTGGCGACCGTCATGAGCGTGACGCTGTCGACCGACCACCGCGCCGTCGACGGCGCGCTCGGCGCCCAACTCCTGCAGGCGTTCAAGGGCTATATCGAGAGCCCGATGGGGATGCTTGTGTGAGGCATAAGGGCTTGCCCGCCGCGAGCGGACGGGCAGGCCCGCGACATGTTCGGCCCGGGGCGGGCCGCACCGCCTCGTCATGGACGCTCCGG
The DNA here is from genome assembly GCA_017304475.1 of Hyphomicrobiales bacterium. Lineage (GTDB taxonomy): Bacteria > Pseudomonadota > Alphaproteobacteria > Rhizobiales > Phreatobacteraceae > Phreatobacter. The sequence continues at coordinate 117,229 of JAFKKV010000035.1, forward strand.
AATGGAGGCAGGCCGCATGAAAACCTTCATGACCTTCCTCCTGGCCTTTATCGGCTCGCTGATCGCCGGCGCGGCGGTCATCACCCTGATCGCCGAGAGGACCGGCGGCGACGAGACCTTCATCCTGGCCTTCATGGCCGAGGCGCTGGTGACCTCGGTGGTCACCCTGGTGCTCGTCATCGCCTATATCGCCGCGCCTGGTCCGCACAGCGTCTCGATGGCGGCGCTCGGCCTCGTCGCCCTGTATCTGGCGCTGACGGCCGCGGTCGTGGCGCTGGACATCTGGTCCGGCGGCCTGGAGCTCGCCTGGTCCGACCTGCCGCTGTTCGGTGCGGCCTGCCTCTCCGGCCTGATCGTCATCGCCGTCCAGTGGTGGCTGGTCCGCCGCCGGGCGATCCGCGTCGTCGGCGGTGCACCCATCATCCGGGAGGCCGCCGGCTGATGGCCTCGACCCATGCAGCACTGCCCGCCGTTTCGCTCTGCCTCGCCGGCCTGTCGCTCGGCGTCGCCGCCTATCAGAGCTATTCCCACGGCCGCAGCCTGGAAATCGTCCAGCGCAACGTCATCCGCGCGGAATATCTGCGCACCTGCCGCGAGATCATCGACGCCTATTTCCAGATCAAGATGCGCGCCTATGCGATGAACGAGGCCTCGAACACCCTGCGGCCGGCCGATGCCGCCAGCCAGCGCGAGGCCGAGGCGGTGGTCTTCAAGTTCGGCGCGCTCGGCACCTTCCTGGCCAATTTCCGCGATGACACGGTGCGCGAACGCTACACCCAGCTGTCGTGGAAACTGCTCGCCCTCGTGCGCGAGACCTACAAGATGCCGCGACCCGATTTCGACAAGGCCTATGGCGAAGCCGACGGCCTGTTCGACGACATGAACCAGGACTGCGCGCGCACCGCGCGCCTGTCCTTCCTTTGAGGCCGACACGGAAAGGCATCCCATGTCCACTTACGACATCATCGTCATCGGCGGCGGCCCGGGCGGCTATGTCGCCGCCATCCGCGCGGCGCAGCTCGGCTTCAAGACGGCCGTGGTCGAGCGCGAGCATCTCGGCGGCATCTGCCTCAACTGGGGCTGCATTCCGACCAAGGCGCTGCTGCGCTCCGCCGAGATCTTCCACTATGCCAATCACGCCAAGGACTACGGCCTGACGCTGAACGGCACCATGACCTTCGACCCGGCGGCGGTGGTGAAGCGCTCGCGCGGCGTCTCGGGCCAGCTCAATACCGGCGTCGGCTTTCTCCTGAAGAAGAACAAGATCGACGTCATCTGGGGCGAGGCCAAGATCACCAAGGTGGGCGAGGTGACGGTGTCGGCCCCGGCCAAGCCCGCGGTGCAGCCGCAGACGCCGCCGCCCAAGGGCGTGCTGCCTGCTGGTACCTATACGGCCAAGAACATCATCGTCGCCACCGGCGCCAGGCCGCGCGTGCTGCCTGGCATCGAGCCCGACGGCAAGCTGATCTGGACCTATTTCGACGCCATGGTGCCGGCGACCTTCCCGAAAAGCCTCGTCGTTATGGGCTCGGGCGCCATCGGCATCGAATTCGCCTCGTTCTACCGCACCATGGGCGCCGAGGTGACGGTGGTCGAGGTTCTGCCCCAGCTCCTGCCGGTCGAGGATGCCGAGATCGCCGCGCTGGCGCGCAAGCGCTTCGAAAAGCTGGGCATCAAGATCATGACCTCGACCAAGGTGACCAAGGTCGACAAATCGGCCAACGGCATCACGGCGACGGTCGAGGACGACAAGGGCAACAAGCAGACGCTCGCCGCCGAGCGGCTGATCTCGGCGGTCGGCGTCGTGGGCAATATCGAGAATCTCGGGCTCGAGGCGCTCGGCGTGAAGATCGACCGCGGCACCGTCGCCACCGACGGTTACGGCCGGACCAATATTCCCGGCATCTTCGCCATTGGCGATGTCGCCGGCCCGCCCATGCTCGCCCACAAGGCCGAGCATGAGGGCGTGATCTGCGTCGAGACCATCAAGGGCCTGCCGACCCACGCGATGGACAAGGCCAAGATCCCGGGCTGCACCTATTGCCACCCGCAGATCGCGTCCGTCGGCCTCACCGAAGCCAAGGCCAAGGAGGCCGGCTACACGCTGAAGGTCGGCCGGTTCCCCTTTGTCGGCAACGGCAAAGCGATCGCGCTCGGCGAGCCGGACGGCATGGTCAAGACGATCTTCGACGCCAAGACCGGCAAGCTCCTGGGCGCCCATATGGTCGGCGCCGAGGTCACCGAGCTGATCCAGGGTTTTGTCGTCGCGATGAACCTGGAGACGACGGAAGAAGATCTGATGCACACGGTCTTCCCGCATCCGACCCTGTCGGAAATGATGCATGAGAGCGTGCTCGACGCCTATGGCCGGGCGATCCACATCTGAGGGGGCGAGTAGCGAGTGGCGAATGGGGATGATGCGGCGCGTGCGGCCATCAACCCTCTCCCACGTCTTCGTGGGAGAGGGTGCCGGCGGAGCCGGCGGGTGAGGGTGGTTGCGTCGATGCGCGCCGTGCATTCCCG
>JAFKKV010000003.1 GCA_017304475.1 Hyphomicrobiales bacterium
GTCACGCATACCGCCCTGTCCGGAGATGGACATCCCCTCATCCGGCGCCTGACGGCGCCACCTTCTCCCTATGGGAGAAGGTTAGATCAGGGTCGCTCGATCGGAGCGTGTTCAAGCCACACTCCGACCAAGCTCCCTCCCCTCACGCGTCCGGCAGGACCGCAATAGCGTTGATCTCGATGAGATAGTCGGGCGAGGTCATCTTGGTGATCTCGACCATGGTGGAGGCCGGCGCGATGCCGGTGAAATATTCGCGGCGAACCTTATGGATCGCGTCGAAATGCTCCATGTTGCGGACATAGACGTCGACCCGGCAGATGTCGTCGAGCGTGCCGCCGGCCTCTTCGACCGCCGCTTTCAGGTTCTCGCAGACCTGCCGGGTCTGTTCCGAGACGTCGCCGACGCCGGCGATCGAGCCGTCGGCGCGGCGCGCCGTCATGCCCGACAGGAAGACGAGCTTGCCGCGCGCCTCGATGGTGGTGGCCTGGGAGAAATGGCCGTTCGGCTGGCGCAGCTTGGCGCTGGTGATCTTCTGCTTGGGCATGGGAAACTCCGGATTATCGGGTCAGGGATGAGGGAAGCGCGACGCCGAGCTTGGCGGCGGCGGTGGCCAGCGCCGAGGCGGTCGCCGACGCGAGCGCGCAGGTGCCGGTGAAGCTGCGATGGGCGTTGATGGCGCGGTCGCCCGGCATGCGCACGGGGGCAGCGCCAGGCGCGAGCCGCGAGGCTCTGACATGGTCGGCGAAACCGGTCGCATCGGCGGCGAAATCGGCCACCGGCCGGAAGCCCGCTATGTCGATCGCCAGGAACAGGTTGGACGAGGCATAGGGCTTGGAGAGGTCGCCATAGAGTGGCTGCACCGCCTGGCCGATGGCCCCCGAGGCAAGCCCGCCGGTCATCAGGTCGATCATCACGGCGAGGCCAAAGCCCTTGGCGCCGGCGGCCGGCAGCAGCATGCCCTTGATCGCCTCGGCGGGATCGGTGGTCGGCACGCCCGCCGCATCGGTCGCCCAGCTCGGCGGGATGGTGTCGCCCCGGCTTTCGGCGAGCCGGATCTTGCCCATGGCGCCGGCGCTCAGCGCGAGATCGAGCACCACCGGCTCGCCACCGGTCGGCACGGCAATGGCGATCGGATTGTTGCCGACCACCCGCTCCGCGCCACCGGGCGCGGGCATCAGCGGCCGGGTATTGGCCATGACCATGCCGATACAGCCCTGCTGCGCCATGGTGCGTGCGAAACGCCCGGCCGCGCCGAAATGGAAGGCATTGCGCACCGCGACCGCGGCAAGGCCATGGGTGCGGGCGCGCTCGACCGCCAGGGCGGCGGCCCGTTCGGCGGTGACATGGCCAAGGCCGTTCTCGGCGTCGAGGACCAGCTGGGCGCCGGTGTCGGAGACGATCCGGCCCTGCGCCGCGGGCGCCACCGAACCGGCGGCGATCCGGTCGAGATACATCGGCAGCAGCATCAGGCCGTGCGAGCCGAGCCCTTCGATATCGGCATCGACGAGAGCCTCGGCGACAAGGGCGGCCTCAGCCTCGGGCGTTCCGGCGGCGGTAAGCAGGCGCCGCGCGAGATCAACCAGATCGGCGGCGGGCAAGGACAGCTGGCCGCTCATGTCGGACGCCCCTCAAGAACCGTTGCCATCAGTGGGCGTCCCGCTCGTCGGTGTACCAAGCCGGCTTCTCCGGATAATGCGGCCCGTCATACATCTCGATGACCACGGTTTCCTCGTGCGCCAGCGTCGGCCCGTGCACATTGCCCTTGGGGTTGCAGTAGAAGCTGCCGGCCTTCAGCGTCACGCCCGTCGCGGTATATTCGTAGTGGCCCGACAGGCAGAACATGAACTGGTTCGAGGCATGCAGGTGCGGCAGCGGAATGCTCGCGCCCTTGTCGAACTTGATCAGCGCAATGGTCGCGCCGGTCTCCTCATTGCGCCACAGCATCTTCTCATGCACGCCCTTCAGCGACTTCTCGCGCCAGGGCATGGACGCGGTCTGGAGGAGAATCTCCTCCAGTTTGGGGGCACCTTCGGGGAGCTGCATTTTGGGCCTTTCTGCCGCGGAAAACCGCCGGGTGAATTGCGATGCACCACATGATATTTCACGTGATGTGTTTTGCAAGCGACATTCGTCCGAAGCGGCTCGCGGCGGATCGGAGACGGGCGTGGAACGGCGGTGGCAGCCGGGCATCGGCCAGCGGCAATCGTTTGAAAACTCGGGCTAAAGGCGAAACGCCTCTTGCCTGGATGCCGGCTTTGCGGCGACATCGCCAAAGCGCCGGCCCAGGCCGCGAACCACCCCGACGGAGCCCATGGATTCGACGATGCCCGGAGCCTCGAAACGGCCCTCGACCGCCCCCGCCGCCCGTGCGGTCGCCGCCGACCTGATCGCGGTGCTGGTCGCGGTGACCGCCGGCGAGCCCAGGGTGGCCACGATCGGCGACGCCAATGCCCTGCCCTCGGGCCCGTTCGAGCTCAGCCACCGCTCGCTGCAATCGGGCCTGCGCGCCTGGGTCGAGGCGCAGACCGCCCATCCGCTCGGCTATGTCGAGCAGCTCTACACCTTCGCCGACCGCGACCGCAGCGGCGAGGATCCCGAGCAACGCGTCATCTCGATCAGCTATCTCGGCCTGACCCGCGAAGAACCGGCGGGGGCCGCCGCTTCGGGCTGGCGCAGCTGGTATGACTATTTCCCCTGGGAAGACTTCCGGGCGGGCCGACCACCGCTGTTCGACACGATGCTCGCGCCACGCCTCAAGGCCTGGGCGGATGCGGTGGGCGAGCCCAAGGCCGCGCGCGAACGCTGGCAGCGGGCGGCGATCACGTTCGGCTTCGACGAGCGCGGCTGGAACGAAGAACTGGTGCTGCAGCGCTACGAATTGCTGTTCGAGGCGGGCCTCGTGCCCGAGGCCGCCCGCGACCGGCCAGCCGGCAACACCACAGCGCCGCCCCTGCCCGGCCGGCCGATGCTCTCCGATCACCGGCGGATCCTCGCCACCGGCATCGCGCGGCTGCGTGCCAAGATCAAATACCGGCCCGTCGTGTTCGAGCTGATGCCGCCGACCTTCACGCTGCTGCAGCTGCAGCGCAGCGTCGAGGCGCTGGCCGGCCACCTGCTGCACAAGCAGAATTTCCGCCGGCTGATCGAGCAACAGGACCTGGTCGAGGAGACTGGCGCGATCAGCGCGGAGACCGGCGGACGGCCGGCCAAGCTCTTCCGCTTCCGCCACGAGGTGCTCGCCGAACGCGCGATCGCCGGCACGAAACTGCCGCTTTCGAGGCCTTGACTTTCTTTATGCTCAGGATCAGCATAAGCCATCATATGCTCACTGAGAGTATAATTCGATGGCAACGACCTCCGCGATTCTGGAACGCACAGCTCCCCTTTACGACCGGGTCAGGCGGGTCATTCCGCCGATCGAATGGCCGGCCTTTGCCGGCGATGTCGACGCCATCCTGGCGCTGAAACGGCAGCGCAACGCGGTCATCCTGGCGCATAATTATCAGACGCCCGAGATCTTCCATTGCGTCGCCGATCTGGTCGGCGACAGCCTGGCCTTGGCGCGCAAGGCGATGAGCGTCGAGGCCGATGTGATCGTGCTGGCCGGCGTGCATTTCATGGCCGAGACCGCCAAGCTGCTGAACCCCGAGAAGACCGTGCTGATCCCGGATCTCGGCGCCGGCTGCTCGCTGGCGGATTCGATCACCCCGGCCGATGTCCGCCTGATGCGCCAGCGCTATCCCGGCGTTCCCATCGTCACCTATGTCAACACCTCGGCCGCCGTGAAGGCAGAATCGGACATTTGCTGCACCTCGGGCAATGCCAAGGCGATCGTCGAATCGCTCGGTGTTCCCCGCGTGATCATGCTGCCCGACGAATATCTGGCGCAGAACATCGCGGCCGAGACCGATGTCGAGATCATCGCCTGGAAAGGCCATTGCGAGGTGCACGAACGGTTCACGCCCGAGGATATCAGGCAATTGCGCGAGGATAATCCCGGCGTCACCGTCCTCGCCCATCCGGAATGCCCGCCCGAAGTGGTGGCCGAGGCCGACTTCTCCGGCTCGACCGCCGCCATGTCCGACTATGTCGAGCACAGGAAGCCGCCGCGCGTCGTGCTGATGACCGAATGCTCGATGAGCGACAATGTCGCGGTCCAGCATCCCGAGGTCGAATTCATCCGACCGTGCAATCTCTGCCCGCATATGAAGCGCATCACGCTCGGCAATATCCGGCAGGCGCTGGAGCTGAACCGCCACGAGGTGACGATCGATCCGGCGCTGGCCGGCCGGGCCCGCCTGGCGGTCGAGAGGATGCTGGCGATATGAGCATCGACAGCACGGATCTTCAGGGCCGGCCGGTGATCATCGGCGGCGGCATGGCCGGCCTGATGACGGCGCTGGCGCTCGCGCCCGAGCCGGTCGTGGTGCTGAGCAAGGCGCCGCTCGGCCGGGACGCATCGAGCGCCTGGGCGCAAGGCGGCCTTGCCGCGAGCCTCGGGGCGGACGACAGCCCGGCATTGCACGCCGCCGATACGATCGCGGCCGGCCACGGCCTTTGCGACGGCGCGATCGTCGGCCGGATCACCGCTGCGGCGCCCCGGGCGATCGACACGCTGGCGCGCCTCGGCGTCCGCTTCGACCGCACACCGAACGACGAGCTGAGCCTCGGGCTCGAAGCCGCCCACAGCCGGAACCGCATCGTCCATGCGCTTGGCGATGGCACCGGTCGCGAGATCATGCGGGCGCTGGTCGCCGCGGTCGACAAGACGGCGACGATCACCGTCATGACCGGGTTCGAGGCGCGTCGTCTGCTGGTCGAGGACAATGCCGTCCGTGGCGTGCTGGCGGTCGGCCCGTCCGGACCGGTGGCCCTCGCCACGACGCGTGCGATCATCGCCACGGGTGGCATTGGAGGCCTGTTCCTCGACAGCACCAATCCGCAGGGCAGTTTCGGGCAAGGCCTGGCGCTCGCCGCACGCGCCGGGGCCAAGCTCGCCGACCTGGAATTCATCCAGTTCCACCCGACAGCCTTTGACGGGCCGGCCCGCCCCATGCCGCTGGTCAGCGAAGCGGTGCGCGGCGAAGGCGCCCATCTGATCGACCAGACCGGCCGGCGCTTCATGGCCGATCAGCCGGGTGCCGAACTCAGCCCTCGCGATGTCGTGGCGCGGGCCGTGTGGCGCCATCTCGGCCAGGGCCATCGGGTCTTCCTCGATGCCCGGCATTGCCTAGGGACGGGTTTCGCACGGCGGTTCCCCGCCATCACGGCGTTCTGTCTCGAGGCCGGCATCGATCCGGCCGTCGACCCGATCCCGATCCGTCCAGCCGAGCATTATCATATGGGCGGCATCGCCGTTGATGACGTCGGCCGAAGCTCAGTCGGCGGTTTGTGGGCGCTGGGCGAAGCCGCTTCGACCGGCTTGCACGGCGCCAACCGGCTCGCCAGCAATTCCCTGACCGAGGCTGCCGTCACCGCGGCCTGGGTCGCGGAGAGTGTGGCCGCGGCAGCCCGGCGGCCGATGCCGCCGCCGCGCCCCGTCGTCGCGCCGCCGCCTCCCGATCCCACCGCCGTCCGGCCGATCCTGTCGCGCGCTATCGGCGTGCTGCGCGACCGGCCAAGCCTGGAGGCGGCGATCCGCGCGCTCCTGCCCCTCGCCTCTAGCTTCGGCCCTGCCAGCGATCCGGCGGCCGTCGGGCTGATGATGGCGGTCTCGGCCCTGAGCCGGGACGAAAGTCGCGGCGGCCATTACCGCACCGACTTTCCGCATCCGGCCGCCGTCGCGCGCCACTCCATGCTGACGCTCGATCAGGCCTTCGCGGCGGCATGGGACCACACATCCACGGCCCGGAGATTCGGCTGATGCCCCTCGCCCCGCTTCCCACTGTCCTGTTCGAGCCGCTGGTGCGCGCCGCCCTCATCGAGGATCTCGGCCGGGCCGGCGATATCACCAGCGATGCCGTCGTGCCGGCCGGTCTCGTCGCGACGCTGACGATGACGGCGCGCCAGCCCGGTACGGTCGCAGGGCTCGATCCGGCCTGTCTCGCCTTCCGGCTGGTCGAGCCGCGGGTCGAGATCACGGTCGAGCAGCCCGACGGCAGCGTCGTCGCCGCCTGTCAGGTCGTCGCCACCATCCGTGGTCCGGCACGCGGCCTGCTGACCGCCGAACGCACCGCGCTCAACCTGCTCTGCCACCTCAGCGGCGTCGCCAGCGCCACGGCCTCGGTGGTCGCGGCGGTCTCCGCGCACAAGGCGCAGATCGTCTGCACCCGCAAGACCACGCCAGGCCTGCGCGCCCTGGAGAAATATGCGGTCAGGGCCGGCGGCGGCTCGAACCATCGCTTCGGCCTCGACGATGCCGTGCTGATCAAGGACAACCACGTGGCGCTTGCGGGCGGTATCCGGCCGGCGATCGAAAGGGCACGCGCCGGCGTCGGCCATCTCGTCAAGATCGAGGTCGAGGTCGATACGCTCGCCCAGCTCGACGAGGCCCTGGCGATCGGCGTCGACGCGGTGCTGCTCGACAATATGAGCGTCGAAGACCTGACACGCGCCGTCAGCTTGGTCGGTAGCCGGGCCATCACCGAGGCTTCGGGCCGGGTCACACCCGCCAGCGCGCCCGCCATAGCCGCGACCGGCGTCGACCTGATCTCGATCGGCTGGCTCACCCACAGCGCGCCGGTGCTCGATATCGGGCTGGATTACGCGACCTAGCCGGCGCGCGCGTCGCCCTCAGTGGCCGTGGCCGAGCCCCCGGCGCGGCGCGGTCTGCTGGAGATGGGCGACACGCTCGCGCAGGCTCATCAGATGTTCGCGCATGGCGCCGGCCGCCGCCTCGCCGTCGCGCGCCCGGATCGCCGCCAGAACGCCACGGTGCTGGCGATCCGAGGCCGTCGTGTCGAGCGTCTGCCAGAGGTGCAGGTACCACGAGCGCGTGGAGCGCTCATGCAGCACCTTGGCGAAATCGCCGAGCACATGGTTGCGCGACATCTCGCTGATCTTGACGTGGAAGGCGCGGTCGCATTCGACGAAGGCATCGATGGCGCCACCGCCGTGCTGGCCGCTCGAATGATGGTCGAGGATCGCCTGCAGCGCCTCGACGTCGGGCGCTTCCGCCTTCTCGGCGGCCTTGCGGGCGATCTCGGTCTCGACCACCAGGCGCGCGTCGAGGATCTCGATGATCTGGCCGATCGAATCCGGCTGAATGATCACGCCCTTGCGCGGCACGATGTCGACCAGGCCTTCAACCTGCAGCCGCTGCAGCGCCTGGTGCACCGGCGTCCGCCCGAGATTGAGCAATTCGCAGATCGCCTGCTCGTTCAGATATTGCCCGGGCAGGAAATAGAGCGTGATGACCTTTTCCTTGATCGCCTCATAGGCCTGCTCGGTCAGCGAGGCGGCGGCGGGACGGGGACGCGCCGGACGGGCCGGCTCCTTCGACGCGCGGGTCTTGGCCGCGCCGGTTTTGGCCGCGCCAGTCTTTCCCGCGCCAGTCTTGGTCCCGCTGCTGTTGGTGGTTTTTCTGGCCATGATCCCGAGGCTGTCGCACGGCGCCCACCCCGTTGGCGGAAACCCGATAAGGCCCGGTTCTATCAGACTTTATTGCCGCTGGTCGAGGATCAAGCGGACGCACCGGAATGGCTCGACGGTTCTCAGCGCAGCGCGCCGAACGGCACCGACAGGAGCCGCACCAGATCGACCTGCCGATGCGTCCCGGTCTTTTGCATCAAAGCTTTGACATGCGAGCGGATCGTCTCGCGCGACAGGTTCGAGGCGGTCGCGAACTCGCCGACGGTCTTGCCGTCGAGCAAGGCCGTCGCGACGCGTGCCTCGGCAGGCGTCAGGTCGAACAGGCCCTCGATCAAGGCCGTGCTCGCCTGTCCCTTCAATGACACGGGAACCATGACCAGCAGCCAGGCGAGGCCGGAAAAGACATCATGGCTGGCGCCGCTGATCGGCACGAGATGGGCAATGAAGGGCGGATGATCGACACTGCCGGCAATGGGGAACGATAGCCCGGCGCCGGCCGGCGCGTCGCGAAGCGGCACGCGCAGGGCCGCTTCCAGCAGAGCGTCGGCCCTTTCCCGAGCCATGTGCACGCGCATGCGCCGGTCCAGCACGACATCGGGGATCAGGTCCTGGAACAGGGCGTTGGCGACACGCAGCGCACCGGCGCTGGTGAGCGCCGCCGCCGGCAAGCCGAGTGCGTCCAATGCCTGAACGGCGGCGCGCGCCTGTTCGAACTTGAGCTGTGCCGAGATGAAGGCGGAGCGCGCGAGATGCGGCCGGAGATCGGTCAATCGGTCGACCGCGGCGCGCGAGACCGGCCCCTTCTCATAGGCACGGTGGATCGACACGATGATTTGCGTGTCGAAGGGACCGGTAATCAGCGTACCGGTGCCCCAGGACATGCCCTGGGGACGGAGGAATTCGAGATAATAGGGATCCTGCTCGATCTCCTCGCGCGTGAAGATGTCGAGATCATTGGTGAAGCGCGGCTCGCGGCGGGCCAGCGTGCGCGCGCCTTGCGGATTGCGTTCCATCCAGCCTTCCTCGACAAAGACACGCAGCGGCTCCTGGATGGCCTGATTGCCGACGGCACCGGTGACATTGACGCCATCGGTGGTGAACAGGAGCGCCGGACGGCAGCCGGCAAGCTCGGCAAGCGTGTCCAAAACGCCGGGCCAGAGCTCAGGCAGCGCGGCGGCCTCGTAGATCCGCTCAAGCAGCAGCTCGTTCATGACGCCCCGCCCATCCACCGTCTCGCTTGTCCAGCGGTGGACCGGCGACGTGTGTTATCCAAAAGACAGCTTTCTCCGCGTCCGATCAATAGCCGGGGCGGCGCATGGCGGGGATGTCAATTGACACATCGCGTCAGGCCCTGGCTTCTCTGCCATCGCCTCCATCGCGATGTTCCGCACCGATTGGTTGTGTGCGTCAAGTTCTGCAAATTAGGGCGGTCGGCGCGGCCGGCTAGGCGGCTTGGCGGAGAGCGATTTTCTTGTGTTCTCTGAGGTCGTCCATGTTGAGGTATCGGTTGGCCTCCATCCAGTTTTCGTGGGTTTCGACGGTG
>JAFKKV010000004.1 GCA_017304475.1 Hyphomicrobiales bacterium
GCCAGCACCCGGGCCACCACCCGCTCACGCAGATCAAGGGAATAGGGCTTCGGCATATCTGCTGGCCTCCGCCCAGCAGATAGTTTGAATCAGAACCGAAGCTCCAAGGGAATCCCCCTTCGATTCAAACTGAGCCGATCGCGCTCTAGGAGACCATCAATGAGCCCCCGCATTTCCTGGGAAGGCGTCTTCCCGGCCGTCACCACCCAGTTCCATGACGACCTCTCCCTCGATATCGACGCCACCGCCAAGGTCATGGAGGGGCTGATCCGCGACGGCGTCTCCGGCCTGATCATCTGCGGCTCGGTCGGCGAGAACACCTCGCTCGAGCGCAAGGAGAAGATCGCCATCATGGAGGCGGCCAAATCGGTCGCCGCCGGCCGCGTTCCGGTTCTCTGCGGCATCGCCGAATTCACCACGGCCTTCGCGGTCGAGACCGCAAGGGAAGCGGCCCGCGTCGGCATTGACGGCATCATGGTCATGCCGGCCCTGGTCTATTCGTCCAAGCCGCATGAGACCGCAGCGCATTTCCGCGCGGTCGCCTCCGCCACCGACCTGCCGGTGATGCTCTACAACAACCCGCCGATCTACAAGAACGACGTGACGCCGGACATTCTCGTCTCGCTCGCCGATGTCGAGACGGTCGTCTGCTTCAAGGATTCCTCCGGCGACACCCGCCGCTTCATCGACACGCGCAACAGGGTCGGTGACCGCTTCGTGCTGTTCGCCGGCCTCGACGACGTCATCGTCGAGAGCGTCGCCATGGGCGCGGCCGGCTGGGTCTCCGGCATGTCCAACGCCTTCCCGCGCGAGGGCGAGACCCTGTTCCGGCTCGCCAAGCAGGGCCGCTTCGCCGAGGCCATGCCGCTCTATGAATGGTTCATGCCGCTCCTGCATCTCGACGCCCGGCCGGACCTCGTCCAGTGCATCAAGCTGTGCGAGCACATCATGGGCCGCGGCACCTGGCTGACCCGGCCGCCGCGGCTCGCCTTGCTGCCGCATGAGCGGGCCGAGGTCGAAGCGATGATGGCGGCGGCCCTGAAGGTTCGTCCGGTGCTTCCCGATGTGGGACTGAAAATCGCGGCATAACGCGCCACGTCACCCGGGCGCGCCTCCACATTTGCGGGCTATTAAGCACAATGTGGAGGCGCCTCCGGCGGGTTAACCCGCTGTTGAGCGCCATCGGGTCCTTTGCCGCCCAAGCGGGGGTGTGCGATGGACCGAAGCGACATGACATTCAGCCTGCCGACCTGGCGCATCACGCGCTGGCTGGTGGAGCCGGGTCCGGACGTCCCGGAGAATATCCGCCACGCACTGATTGCCAGCCTGTTCGGGACCTTGCCGATCTTCATCGGCGGCGCCATCAACACCATCCTGGTTTCGGCCGCGGTGGCCATCCGTCAGCCGAAGCCGCTGTTCATCGCCTGGCTCTGCCTTGAAATCATCCTTTGCGTCAGCCGGTTCATCGTCCTGGTCACGGCCCAGCGCGCCGCGGCGGCAGGGCGCAGGACACCGACCGACATCTCGATCCTGCTTGCCGTCTGCTGGGGTTTCAGCGTCGGCTTCGGCACCTTTCTCGGCCTGACCTGCGGCGACTGGGTCATCGCCACGCTGACCTGCCTGTCGGCCGCCGCCATGGTCGGCGGCATCTGCTTCCGCAATTTCGGCGCGCCGCGCATGGCCGCCACGATGATCGTGCTGAGCCTCGGCCCGCTGTGCCTCGGCACCCTCTTCGCCGGCGAGCCCATGCTGCTGGTCGTGTTCCTGCAGATCCCCTTCTACCTCTACAGCATGAGCGCCGCGGCCTTCAGGCTGAACCGGATGATGGTCACCACCATGAAGGCGGAGCAGGAAAACGCCCATCGCGCCCGCCACGACGCCCTGACCGGTCTGTCGAACCGGACCGGGCTGACCACCACGATGAGCGAGCGGCTGAAGGCCGGTGCCGATGCCCCAGCACGGCTTGCCCTGCTCTATCTCGACCTCGACGGCTTCAAGGCGGTCAACGACACCTACGGCCATGCCGCCGGCGATCGCGTGCTGCAGATGGTCGCCGATCGGCTGAACGGCCTGGTGCGTGCCGGCGACGTCACCGCCCGGCTCGGCGGCGACGAGTTCGTCGTGCTGATCGAGGCGATCGATCCCGACGCCGCGATGCTTTTCGGCGAAAGGCTGATCGACCGGATCACCGGCCGCTATGAGCTTGGCCAGGGCGCCGAAGCCTCGATCGGCGTCAGCATCGGCATCGCCTGCGCGCCCGACCACGGAACCGATGTGGCAACCTTGCTGGCCGCCGCCGACGCGGCGCTCTATGTCGCGAAGTCGCTCGGCAAAAGCCGCTGCGCCCTGGCGAGTTCCGTCGAGGCGACCGCCAGTCCGCTGTGGTCGGCCTTACCCCCGGATCACCAGGCATTGGCAGGACCGGCTTCAGCCAGCCGCTCGGCAGCCTAGCGCCACCTGCAGGTCTCTCGATCGACGCGGCGGCGTCCACCGCGAGAGCCTGGTCAGGCTGCAGCCTGAATCAGATTGGCCAAGGCGCGTTTGAAGGCCCCTCGGCAATTTGTTCGCCCAATGCGTCTGCTGCGATATCGCGAGACCATGAAATCATCGCGCGTCCACACTCCTGGCCGCAGCAAGCCTCTTGTCTTGGGACTCACAACCTTTGCCAAGATCAGCGCCATTCAGGGCATACACCTGCCCGCGGCCAGCAGGACGATGTTCGCCGGCTTCGAGCGGCATGGACTGAGCGACGAGCAGCGGCGGCAAGCCATCGCGAAGAGGGCCTGATCGGCATGTCCGACGCAACCGGTGCCCCCCGCGGCTGCCGGGGCACGGACGTGCTCAAGAACCGGCGGGGAATAGGGACCAAGACGCCTTGGATGCGTTCGAGGCCGACGCGGCCACCTAACGGTTGGCGGAGCCGCTGCCATCGGGCCGGTTCGGTCTCAACCACTCTTGTGCGGTTCATCGGCACATAGTCGGCGACGCCTAGCCTTGGGCCGGACGGCTTCGCACCGTGCGCATTGCGAAGGGCGGCAGCATGTTCTGTCACCCCCAGCATATCGGCTCGGAGCTGCGGCAGCTCTTTGCCTCACGACGCGGCCGCGACCTGCCGCCGGGCTTGCCCTCGACGGCCTCGTCACACCCGATCGATGTCGCGTTGAGTCGGCTCCAGCTGAACATTCTATCTAATAGAATTAGATTCTTATTGACAGAATAGTAGGGCATTGGCAAAAGCGCGCTGGGACAGGCAGCACGATGAGAACGGGCGATCAGCTCGCTGGCCGCTGTCCCTGGAAGATGCCGGCGGCACGGCATCGCACCACGGAGGAAACCGATGCTGTCTCGCCGACATGTTCCGCCGGGTTCGCTCGCCGGAGGGGCCGCCATCCAGGCGCAAGGGCCGATCGGCGCCGCTTTTGCACAAGGCCCTGCCCAGCTTCAGATGTGGACGACCGCGGCTGCCTGATCGTCTGCGATCCCCGGCCATGGCTGTGCCTGGATTCTCTCGCCGCTCAGCGTGCCGCTCTATCGCGTTATGTCCCGCGCCGACCGGACGGTGACGAATGCGGTGCAACTGCCGACGTGCACTGGCGGAATCGGAAACCGGGCAGATCCTATTGGCGCGGCTCGGAGATCCACCGGCACCCAGGTCGAGATCAAGATAGGGCGTGAAAGAGGCCGGATTTAGCAGCCTGAATAAGTCAAAGCCGAGTCACGACGCATAATACACAAATAATAGCGACATACGCAGATACAATTCCTCGGGGGAGAATGATGAGAAATTTGGAAAATGTCAAAGCAAAAACAATTTCGATAAAATATCTGAAGAATTACTTCAATATTTCGCTGATTATTATTTTTCTGGCGCTTTCTTACGGACCTACTGCGCAAGCGCAGCCTGCGCCGGCCGTGGAGCGCTCAGTCTTTTTCGCAGGAGGTCGCTATGTCGGGGAAGCCGGCAAGGAGGTCATGCAAGGCGCGATGTATGTTGAGCGCCTCAGGCCAGCAACGGTAACCCGGCGGTATCCGATCGTGCTTTTCCACGGTGCTGCTCAGACCTCCGTGAATTGGCTCACGACGCCTGACGGACGCAAAGGCTGGGCGCAATTCTTCGTCGAGCAAGGCCACGACGTCTACATCGTCGACCAGCCTGCGCGCGGTCGGAGTGCGTGGCATCCGGGCATCGACGGGAACCTGCGCAATTTCCCCGCCCCGACCATCGAGATGCTCTTCACCAACTCGGCTGCCGCCGCAAGATGGCCGCAGGCCGCAAGGCATACGCGCTGGCCTGGATCGGGCCCGATGAGAGGCCGCATGGGAGACCCGATATTCGACCAATTCTATGCCAGCCAAGTCGAGTACCTGTCATCCAATGCCGAAACGCAGAACCTTGTCCGCGAGGCCGGCAAGGCACTGCTCGATCGGATTGGACCGGCGATCATCCTGACGCATTCGCAGGCTGGGCCGTTCGGATGGCTTCTTGCCGATGCCCGCCCCGACTTGGTGAAAGGCATCATCGCAGTCGAACCCAATGCGCCGCCAATCCAGGCCTCACCCGTCTTTGGCGCGGCCAGGCAACTGGCTTGGGGGCCGACCGACATCGCGATAACCTACGATCCGCCAGTACTCGATCCGAGCCAGCTCGAGGTCGAACAGCAGGCTCAGCCCTCGAGACCCGACCTCGTTTCCTGTTGGAGGCAAAAGTCCCCTGCGCGCCAGCTGCCGCGGCTCAAGGACATCCCGATCGTGATTCTGATCTCCGAGGCTTCATACCACGCGCAGTATGATCATTGCCTTTCGGAGTGGCTGGCCCAGGCCGGAGTGCGGAACGAAATGGTCCGCCTCGAGGATGTCGGCATTCATGGAAACGGGCACATGATGATGCTGGAGACCAACAACCTCGACATCGCCTCATGGATCGACAATTGGATTGTCAAATCGGTCCATTAGCGCTGCGCGAAAGCCGACACACAGGCTTCCGATCCGCATCCGCCGCTTGGTCCAGGGCGACTGTTGGCCCGGCGACGGCCGGCACCCGTTGCCAACCGGCGCGGGTGGACCGGCCGGGCGCGATCACCGTCGACGACCGCGCCGCCGATCCGGCCGGCTTCCGGCTTGCCGATCGGAAGCCTCGCCGGTCAGGGCTGCGGCGCGACCACCGGATGGGCCGGCGTGAACGGCTCGATGCGCACCAGGCCCGCCGCGAAGACCCCGACCTTGCCCATCGGCGCCATCACCAGGGTGCCGTCGGCGCCGCGCTGCACGGAATAGCGCCAGAGCGACATCTGCCCGTCGGCGGCGATCTTGCGCGAGATCAGCTCGGCCTGCGGACCGGAGCCGAGCGCGGCGAGATCCGTGGCGGGAATGCCGACGAAGATTTCGTCGCGCTGGCTGATCACCTTGAACAAGGTCATCGCGGCCGCGGCCGAAGCCGGCGTCGCGGCCATGCCGGCCGCCATCGCGGCAAGGCCGCCGGCCATCAGCAGGCGACGCGAAACGGAAGCTGACACGATCATCGCAACATCTCCTGGCAAAGCCGGCAGGATGCCGGTCTGAAGCGACCTCTTCCGGCGTCGGCGCGGAATTGGCCGGGCGGAAAGGCTCCTGGGAAAGCCTATGCCGCGGCGATGTTTCAGTCCGGCGGCTCGGCGCCATCGATGCGTTTCCGCCGGCCCGGCGCAGGCGGCGGGCGCGCCGTGGGGCCGGTGGTGACATCCACAAGATGAGCCCGATCCGCTTGACAGAGGCGCGCTCATTGTATGTAACGTTATTACATAACTTTCGGCTGCTCGGTGCGGCCCGGAGCAGCCACGCATGTCATTGCCCATTGCCTTCAGAGCCGCCTCGCTCGGCCCCTTTGCTTTGTCGATCCTGGCCCTGCCGATCCTGCCATCCGCCCTTCGTGCCCAGGTTACCCTGCCCGAAATCCTGATCGAGGCGCCGCGCGCCACGCCCCCCGCCAATGCGACCGGCCTGACCGAAGGCCAGCTGACCGTCATCGACCGCGCCTTCGTACCGGTCACCGTGGTCAACGAGCGCGACATCCAGCGCAATGGCGGCGCGACCCTCGGCGACCAGCTGTTCAACCTGCCCGGCATTACCGGCAACAGCTTCGCGCCCGGCGCCGCCAACCGGCCGGTCATTCGCGGCCTCGACAATGCCCGCGTGCGCATCCAGGAAAACGGCATCGGCGCGCAGGACGTCTCCGACCTCTCGGAAGACCATGCGGTGCCGATCGACCCGCTGGCGGCCGAGCGGATCGAGGTGATCCGCGGGCCGGCGGCACTGCGCTTCGGGTCGGCCGCCATTGGCGGCGTGGTCAATGTCACCAATGAACGAATCCCGACCCGGCTCGGCCCGGAGGGCGTGTCCGGCATGGTCCGCGGCTCGCTGTCTTCAGGCGATAACGGCATCGACGGCGCCGCCCAGGTGCGCGGCCGCTCGGGCAACTGGGCCTATTCGGCCGATGTCTTCGGCCGCAATGCCGGCGACTACGCCATTCCCGGCGGACGCCAGGCCAACAGTTTCGCCAATTCCTTCGGCGGTTCGTTCGGCGCCTCCTACTTCCTGGACAATGGTTATATCGGCGCCTCGATCTCGCAGTTCCGCAGCCTCTACGGCATTCCGGGCGTCGAGCCGGCGGCCAGCCGCACGCGCATCGACATGATCCAGACCAGGATCGCCTCCAAAGGCGAATTCCGCTTCGACAGTCCGGTGCTCGACGCGGTCAGGTTCTGGTTCGGCGGTTCGCTCTACCGCCATAACGAGGTCAATTACGCGCCGCCCGGCTGGGATATCGGCGCGACCTTCCGCAGCCAGGAACTGGAAGGCCGCGTCGAGACGCAGTTCAAGCCGCTGAGCACGCCGATCGGCACGCTCAATTCGGTGTTCGGCATTCAGATCGGCGCCAAGAATCTCGGCACCTCGGGCGAGGCCGGCGGGCTCCTGGCGCCGTCGACCACCCGCAGCGCCGCCGCCTTCTATTTCGGCGAGCTCGCCTTCACCGCCTCGACCCGCATGCAGGCGGCCTTCCGTCTCGAAAACACCCGTGTCGCCGGCACCCAGGCCCTGTTCCCCGCCGATTTTCTCGGCGGCTCGGGTCCCGTGGTCGAGCAGGCGCGCGCCCGCGCCTTCGCGCCCATGAGCGCCAGCCTCGGCCTCCTGCAGGACCTGCCCTACGGCTTCGTCGGCAGCCTGACCGGCCAATATACCGAGCGCGCGCCGCGCGCCCAGGAGCTGTTCTCCAAGGGTCCGCATGACGCCTCCGGCACTTTCGAGATCGGCGACCCGAACCTGCGCAAGGAAGCCGCCACGACCATCGAGCTCGGGCTCCGACGCGCCCAGGGGCCGTGGCGCTTCGACGCTTCCGCCTATTTCACCCGCTTCTCCGGCTTCATCTACAAGCGCCTGACCGGGGCACGCTGCGACGACGACTTCGCCTCCTGCGGCACCGGCACCGAATTCCAGCAGGTGGTGTTCAGCCAGCAGGACGCGACCTTCTACGGCGTCGAACTGCGCAGCCAGCTCGACATCGGCGAGCTCGGCAACGGCACCATCGGCGTCGAGGGCCAATATGACTTCGTGCGCGCCCGCTTCGCCGACAATACCAATGTGCCGCGCATCCCGCCGCACCGACTCGGCGGCGGCGTCTATTGGCGCAACGACAACTGGTTCGCCCGCATGACCCTGCTGCACGCCTTCAGCCAAAACGACATCGCGCCCAACGAGACGCCGACGCCGGGCTACAATCTGCTCAATGCCGAGATCAGCTACCGCATGGCGCTGAGAGGATCGGCCTTCAAGGACGTGACGCTCGGCCTGGTCGGTACCAACCTGCTCGACCAGAACATCCGCAACGCCGTGTCGTTCCGCAAGGACGAGGTGCTGATGCCCGGCCGCAACGTCCGGCTGTTCGCGACGGTCAGGTTCTAGGACCGGACGGCCCGCCTTGCGCAACGTCACCCGGCCAGGGATGATCGGGTGATTCTTCGGGGCAATGGGTGGCACATATGAAGACTTTGGCCATGATCGCGGTCGCGCTGGTCGCGCTCGAACATCTCTACATCCTGGTCCTCGAAATGTTCTTCTGGGACAAGCCCAAGGGCCTGCGCGCCTTCGGCATGACCCAGGAATTCGCCACCTCGACCAAGGCGCTGGCGGCCAATCAAGGCCTCTATAACGGCTTCCTCGCCGCCGGCCTCGCCTGGGGCCTAGCGATCGCTTCCGCGCCGGTGCAGATCTTCTTCCTGCTCTGCGTCATCGTCGCCGGCGTGTTCGGCGCCGCCACCGCCAAGCTGCAGATCCTCTACATCCAAGCCGTGCCGGCAGCGATCGCGCTGGCCCTGGTGCTGTTCACGCGGTGAGCGGAAAACGCCGATGAATCAACCCTCTCCCAAAGGGAGAGGGTGGCGCCGTCAGGCGCCGGGTGAGGGGCGTGAGCTCTCAGGCCTGCGGCCGACGCTCACGCGGCATGCCGCCCCATCCTGAGAGGGACGTCCCCTCACCCGGCAGCTGACGCTTCCACCCTCTCCC
>JAFKKV010000036.1 GCA_017304475.1 Hyphomicrobiales bacterium
CGCTGGGTGACCGCGAGATTGGCGCTCGCATAGGTGACGGCATAGTTCGCGGAGGCCGCCAGGGTGCCCTGGGTGACGGCATAGCTGCCGACATTGCTGGTGCCGGTGGCCGAGGTCGCGAGGCTGCCGGAGAGGCTGTCATTGTTGACGAGCGAGCCTGATGTCACCTGCCAGGTGAGCGCCGGATTGGCGTCGCCATAGACCCGGCTCAGCGTGTCGGCGGTCACCGTGATGGCGCGCTGGGTGACGGTGAGATTGGCGCTCGCATAGGTGACGGCATAGTTCGCGGAGGCCGCCAGGGTGCCCTGCGTGATGGCATAGCTGCCGACATTGCTGGTGCCGGTGGCCGAGGTCGCGAGGTTGCCGGCGAGGCTGTCATTGTTGACGAGCGAGCCTGATGTGACGTGCCAGGTGAGGGCCGGATTGGCGTCGCCATAGGCCCGGCTCAGCGTGTCGGCGGTCACCGTGATGGCACGCTGGGTGACGGCGAGATTGGCGCTCGCATAGGTGATGGCATAGTTGCCGTTGCCGAGCGTGCCCAAGGTGATGGCATAGGTGCCGACACCGGATGTGGCGGTCGCCGTGGTCGCGAGACTGCCGGTAAGGCTGTCGCCGTTGATGAGCGAACCCGCGGTCAGCTGCCAGGTGAGAGCCGGGTTGGCGTCGCCATAGATGCGGCTCCTGGCATCGGCGGCGATGCTGATGACGCGCTGGGTGACCGAGAGATTGGCGCCGACATAGGTGATGGCGTAGTTCGACGAGGCCGCCAGGGTGCCCTGCGTGATGGCGTAGCTGCCGACATTGCTGATGCCGGTGGCCGAGGTCGCGAGGCTGCCTGTGATGCTGTCATTGTTGACCAGGGAGCCCGAGGTCAGCTGCCAGGTGAGCGCCGGATTGAGGTCGCCATAGGTCCGGCTCTTGGCATCGACCGTGACGGTCAGCGGGCGTGGGGCGATCGTGATCGCACTGTCCAGATAGAGGATGCGATAACTGGTTCCCGACGCGGTGACGGCGCTCGTGCCGCTGATGGCCGCGGCATAGCTGCCGACATTCGAGGCGGTGGTGGCCGCGCTCGACCAGGTCCCGAGGCTGGTGACCGTGTCGCCGGCATGCAGGCCGGCATAGGTGATGAACGGGGTGGGGCCGGTCTCGCCATAGAGACGCGTCGCCGATGCCAGGGAGACGGCCAGCGTATTGGTCAGGCTGTAGAATGTCGGGTAATTGGCTGTCGCGGAGCCGCCCTGGCCGGCCTGGTTTGGCGGCACCCAGACGGTGGCGAAATCCCAGCCGGTATAGGTGGTCGCGTAGGTCGACAGGTTCTGCAGCTGGGCGGTGGTCAGGCCCGTGCCGCCGAAGGTGCCGCCGTCATAACGGCCCATGCCGCCGGCCGGACCCGTGGTCGTGTTCCAGAAGCTCGACTGCACGGTTCCGCCGGACAGCAGGCCGACCAGCCCGCCCCGGTTCGCGCCGGTCACCGAGCCGGTGGCATAGGTCTGCGAGATCGTTCCATAGGTGTTGTCGCCGACAAGGCCGCCGACATATCGATTGCCTTTCACCGCGCCGGTGGCATAGGCCTGCGACAGCGTGCCGCCGAACATCAGGCCGACCAGGCCGCCTGTGGTGGTGGTGTTGCTGCTGAGCGAGGTGACCGAGCCGGTCGCGTAGACGCGGGTCATCGCTGCGTCATAGGTGGCCCCGACCAGCCCCCCTGCGTAATAGGAATGCTGGATGACCGCGCCGGTGGCGTAGGAATCGGTGATCGTGCTTACGGTGCCGTTCATCGCGCCGAGACGCCCCACCAGGCCGCCGACCTGGTAGTAGCCATCGACGGTTCCCGTGGCATAGGAGCCGGTGATCGAGGCCGTGCTGCCGTTGTTCGCGCTCACTCCGGCGAGGCCGCCGACGCCTTGGCCCTCGGCGGTGACCGCGCCCGTGGCATAGGAATTGACGATGATCGCCTCGTTGCGGCCGACCAGTCCGCCAATGCCTTCTCCGTCCGAGGCACTGTTCGATACCGCTCCCGAGGCATAGGAATTGCTGATCGTGCCGCGGTAGCTGTAGCCGACGAGACCGCCGATATTGCTCATGGTGCCGGACACGGTGGCGCTCGACCAGGCGCCGGTGATGGTGCCGGTATCGCTCATGCCG
This sequence comes from Hyphomicrobiales bacterium, assembly GCA_017304475.1. Classification (GTDB taxonomy): domain Bacteria; phylum Pseudomonadota; class Alphaproteobacteria; order Rhizobiales; family Phreatobacteraceae; genus Phreatobacter. The sequence continues at coordinate 2,149 of JAFKKV010000036.1, forward strand.
ACTAGCGCGCCGATATTGCGGTTGCCCGTGATGGCGCCGCCGCTGAGGCCGATATTGCTGATCTTGCCCGGACCGGACGATGTGCCGACGAGCACTCCGATCAGCCCCACCGATTCCGCGCTGGGACGGTTGATGACCAGGCCCGAGACGGTGTGGCCGGCGCCGTCCAGGCCGCCGGAAAAGCCCGTGACGCCGTCGCCGATCGGCTTGAAGCCGGCACCGCCATTCCAGCCGCTGGTGCCGGAGGCCGTGATGTCATTGGCGAGCGTCCAGGAGGCGGAGAGCATGGCCGCGGACGAACCGACGCCCTGCAGGCCGTAGATGTCGGTCAGCCGGTAGGGGCTGGCGCTGCTGCCGTCGCCGCCGGCGACGCGCAGGAACGAGCCGCCATTGATCGTGAAGCTGGCGGCGGAAAAGCTGGGAAGGGCGGCGGTGTTCTGGGCCCAATTGCCGCTGGTCAAGGTGAAGCTGTCGACCGACACGCCGGCGCTCGCCGTAATCGCGCCGCCGGCGGCGAGCGTCAGGCCGCCGGATGTCGCGGTGACGGCGCTGTTGATGGCGATGCCGCCGGCCGCGTTCAGCGTCAGGATCCCGGCCGACGACCAGGACAGCGCCGTTGCCACCGTGATGTTGCCGGCTTGCGCGCCGCCGGATCCGGTGGAGATCGTGACATTGCCGAGCGCGAGCTGGCTGGTGAGCGTCGTGACGTTGATGACGCTGTCATTGCCGGTCGCGGTGAAGCCGGACTGGTTGGCATCGGCGCCGGTCGAGATCGTGACGTTGTAGGGATCGAGCAGCAGCGTGCCGAAGCGGCCGAGGGCGGCGCGCAGATCGGCCATTCCGGTGAAGGCGAGATGAGCCTTGCCGGAGACCTCGGCAAAGCCGCCATCGCCACCCTGCGTCCCGCCGAGGGCCGAGATGGTGCCGGCGAAGCGGGTGTCCCGGTCCGACCAGACGATGACGCGGCCGCCGTCGCCGGTGCGCCCGGCATCGGCCCGGATGGTGGTCGCGGCATCGATCGCGACGGTCTCGGCACGGGGCAGGGATCCGCCGCCCTGATAGTCGCCGCCGATGCGGACCTGGCCGCCGCCGGTCGCGCCGGAGGCGTCGAGCCGCGCGTCGGAAAGCGCGATGATCCGGCCGGTGATGGTGATGCCGCCGCCGGAGCCGGTCGGGTTCGATGCGTCGATGCGGCCGGTGGCCGATACCGTTCCACCTGCGCCGCCATCGACGATGACGGTGCCGGCCTTGCCCGCCCGCGCCGCGCGGGTGGCGGTTCGCCCGGATGGGCGCGGGCTGGCGCCGGCCGGCGCGGCGGCGGACTGCGGCCGGGAAGCCCGGGCATTCGTTCCCGCTCTCGCCGGTGGCTCGCCGAAACGGACGCCGTCGGCGGTGCGGGCGATGCCGCCGGCCTCGATCGAGCCTCCGAGCTGGATCGCCGCGCGCGCGACATCGGCCGTGGTCGCGGCGCGAGCTTCGACGCGCCCACCCTGGGCCTGGATCCGGCCGGTCTGGCGGATCAGGGCCTGGGTCCGGTCCGGATCGCTTGTTGGCACCGACACGGTGAGGAAGCCGTCGCCCTCGACATCGATCGAGACGCGCTCGCCGGAGCCGAGGCCGACGCGCCCGCCGGGGGCCGCGATCGTTCCCTCATTGGTCACCCGTCCGCCGATCAGCACGGCGTCGCCGCCGCCGCGCACGCGGATGGTGCCCTGATTGGTCACGCTGGCCGACTGGCCGTTGCCGGCATAGCGGCGGCGGCCGGCCATGAAGTCGCCGTCGCCGGTGTCGAGGGTCGAAGCGGTGAAGCCGGCGGTGTGGACGATTCCGCTCGGCGTGATCAGGATGCCGTTGGGATTGACCAGATAGACCTGTCCATTGGCCTGGATCTGGCCGGCGATGGTCGAGCCGGCGGTGCCGGTCACCCGGTTGAGCGTGGCGGCGCCGGCGCCAGGCTGCTGGAACGTGACCCGGCCGCCTTGGCCGACGGAGAAGGCGTCCCAATTGATGACGGCGCGCTGGGACGACTGGTTGACGGTCAGCGAGCCCGCTTGCGGCGTACCGATATTCGCCGTTCCGCTCGCCACCGTGCCGCCGGTCGGCAGCGTCTGGGCCCGCACGAGACTGGCGCCCGCCGGCATCAGGCCGGCGCAGAGCGCGGCGATGGAAACGGAACGGCTCAGCCGATGCCTTGGGGCCGCGCGATATGGGGGAGCCGGCGCCGGGTGGACTGCGATCCGCAGGGCCTGTGCAAGGCCAAACCTTGTCTCCATCCGGCCTACGCGCATCACCGACCGCCCCACCTGTTGCCGCGGGCCTCTCGCGCCCCGTCCGGGAAGCGACTTGCCATGGTGCGGTCTGAGGCGTCTTCTCACCCGGCGCATGGGCATTCAGAATCAGTCTGCGCCGGCTTACTTTCGAGTCTTCCCGGCTGTTTCGCGGTCAGGAGCACCCCATCAGGCCGACCGGAACGCAAGCCGCGCGGGCCGGGCGCGGGCTTCCCCACCGCTCGCGCGATGCCGGGCAGACCTGGGGCCATGGCATGCCGGGCGGCGCGGCGGGCCCGGTTGCAAGTCAGGTGGCCTTGTCTACTGTGACGAGCGGCTTTGGCCGAGGCCTCTCGCACTGGATGGGGAATGGACATGGTGACCCGTCGCGGAATGTTGTCCGGCAGCGCAGCGATGGTGGCGGCAGGCGGGATCCTGTCACACCAGTCGACCGCCCGCGCCGCTGCGCCGATCGTCGGCAAGCAGGCTCCCGGCTTCTACCGCTACAAGGTCGGCGCCTTCGAGGTCACCGTCGTCGCAGACGGCGCCTTGGCATTCCCGGTCGAGAATTTCGTCTTGAATGCGACGGCGGAGCAGGTGAAGGCGGCGCTTGCGGCGGCTTTTCGCGGCACCGATGCCTTGTCGGTTCCCTTCTCGCCGGTTGTCGTCAATACCGGCTCGAAACTGATCCTGATCGATACGGGCCTTGGCGATGCCGCCTTCGAGCGCAGCAAGGGCATGATCGGGCAATTCGCGACCAATCTGAAGGCGGCCGGCCTTGAGCGCTCCGCCATCGATGCCGTGGTGATCTCGCATTTCCACATCGATCATGTCGACGGCCTGCTCACGGCCGATGGCAAGCCGGCCTTCCCGAATGCCCAGATCTTCGTGCCGGCCGCCGAATGGAAATACTGGATGGACGACGGCGAGATGAGCCGGGCGCCGAAGGGCCGGATCGAGGGCTTGTTCCGCAACACCCGGCGGATCTTTGGCGCGCTCGGCGGCAATGTGATGCCTTACGATGCGGGCAAGGAGGTCGTGCCCGGGCTCACCGCCGTTGCGACGCCGGGCCATTCCGTCGGCCATGCGTCCTTCGTGCTGTCGTCCGGCGCCAGCAGCGTCTTCATTCAAGGCGACGTGGCCCATATTCCCGTGCTGTTCGTGGCCAATCCCGGCTGGCATGCCGCGATCGACCAGGACCCGGCCATGGCCGAAGCGACGCGCCGCAAGGTCTATGACATGCTGGTGGCCGAGAAGATGCTGGTCCAGGGTTTCCATTACCCGTTTCCGGCTCTCGCTCATGTCGAGCGGACCGCCAGCGGTTATCGCGAAGTCCTGGTGCCCTGGAACGCCAATATCTAGCAGCCGCGTGCGGGCCGGAAGGCTGCGCGATCAGGCATCAGGCTCGCATCAGGCTCTCGGCGGCAAGGAGGCGGTACGGGTCGCAGCCGCCGGCGCTCCGGCCGTTTTCGACTGCGTCACCATTCCGCGAAACTGCCGTCGGCGTGGCGCCAGATCGGGTTTCGCCAGCGGTGGCCCTGGGCGGCCTGGCGGCGGACGACATCCTCGTCGATCTCGATACCGAGACCGGGTCCGTGCGGAATGGCGATGAACCCGTCCTGATAGGCGAAAACCGAGGGATCCTTGACGTAGTCGAGCAGCTCGTTGCCCTGGTTGTAGTGAATGCCGAGGCTCTGTTCCTGGATGAAGGCGTTGTAGCACACGGCATCCAGCTGCAGGTTCGCGGCGAGCGCGATCGGTCCGAGCGGGCAATGCAGCGCCAGCGCCACGTCATAGGCTTCCGCCATGGCCGCGATCTTGCGCGTCTCGGTAATGCCTCCGGCGTGAGACGGATCGGGCTGGATGATGTCCACGCCGCCTCCGGACAGCACATGCTTGAAGTCCCAGCGCGAGAACAGCCGTTCGCCGAGCGCGATCGGCGTGCTGCAATGGCCGGCGATCTCCTTCAGCGCCTCCGCATTCTCGCTGAGCACGGGCTCCTCGATGAACATCAGCTTGAACGGCTCGAGCGCCTTGACCAGGACCTTGGCCATCGGCCGGTGAACGCGGCCGTGGAAATCCACCGCGATCCCGACATGTGGGCCGACGGCGTCGCGTACCGCACCGACATTGGCCAGGATGGCGTCGATCTTGGCGTGGCTGTCGACGAATTGCAGCTCCTCCGCGCCGTTCATCTTGACCGCCGTGAAACCGCGCGCGACGACCTCCCGGGCCGCGTTCGCGACATCGGAGGGGCGATCTCCGCCGACCCAGGAATAGACCCGGATGCGCTCACGGCAGGGGCCGCCCAGGAGCTGGTGCACGGGTACGCCCAGCGCCTTGCCCTTGATGTCCCAGAGCGCCTGGTCGATGCCGGCGATGGCGCTCATATGCACCGCACCGCCGCGATAGAAGCCGCCGCGATACATGACCGTCCAATGATCCTCGATCAGGAACGGGTCCTTGCCGATCAGATAGTCCGCGAGCTCAGCGACCGCGGTGGCGGTCGTATGCGCGCGTCCCTCGACGATCGGTTCGCCCCAACCGGAAATGCCCTCGTCGGTCTCGATCTTGAGAAACAGCCAGCGCGGCGGGACGATATAGGTGGTGAGTGCGGTGATCTTCATGGCCGTATCGCCGGGTCAGGCTGCCTCCGCGATGCGTGGCTGCCGGATCCGCTCGCCGGTCGCACGGTCGAAAAGCACGGCCTCGTCCAGCGGGACGGTCACATGGACCTGGTCGCCGATGCGAAGCTCGCTATAGCCGGGCACGGTGACCATGACCGTATCGGACAGGCCGTCCTCCGCCTCATGGGCGGTGCGCACCCCGGCAAGCCGGACCGCGACGATCGATTCCGCGCCGACATGCTCGACCATGCCGATCGTGCCGGCGAGGGAGGTCTCGTCCGGCTGGGTCGACAATCCCATGTTTTGCGGCCTCAGCCCGACGAGCAGCGGCTGCCGGCTCTCCGCGACGATGCGCGCAAGCGCCGGCGGCAGCGCGCGCGGCTTGCCGGCGAGAAGCAGCCGACCATTGTCGCGCTCCGCCTCCAGGAGGTTCATGGGCGGCGTTCCGATGAAGCGCGCCACATAGGTATTGGCGGGATCGGTATAGATCTCGCGCGGCGTGCCGAATTGCTGCACCACGCCGTCGCGCATCAGGGCGATGCGCGTGCCCATGGTCATGGCCTCGACCTGGTCGTGGGTGACATAAACGAAGGTGCCGCCGATATCCTGATGCAGCCGGGTGATCTCCGCCCGCATCGAGGTGCGCAGCTTGGCGTCGAGATTCGACAGGGGCTCGTCCATCAGGAACACCTCCGGCTGGCGCACCATGGCACGCCCGAGCGCCACACGCTGGCGCTGGCCACCGGACAGGGTGCGCGGGTGCCGATCGAGCATGGGCGTGAGCGCCAGGATTTTCGCGGTGCGTTCGATCAGCTCCCGCACCTGCGGGGAGCGTTCGATCCGGCGCTTGGCGATGCCGCCGATCAGCGGAATATGGAACCACCATTTGTGCTGCCGCATGATGAGCGGAAAGGCGATGTTCCGCCGGACCGTCATGTGCGGGTAGAGCGCGTAGGACTGGAAGACGAAGGCCATGTCGCGCGCGCTCGGCGGCAACTGGTCGACGCGCCGTCCGTTGAGATGGATCTCCCCGGAGGTCACGGTCTCGAGACCGGCCAGCATGCGCAGCAGCGTGGACTTGCCGCAGCCGGAAGGCCCGAGCAGCACGAGGAACTCGCCCTCGTCGACATGCAGGTCGATGTCGTTGACCACAGGCCTGCCGCCGAAGGACTTCTTGATGTGGGTGAGCGTGATCGAAGCCATGGGTGTTTCCTGGAGCGCCGTCAGCCTTTGACGCTGCCGGCGGTCATGCCGGCGACGACGTAACGCTGCACGAAGAGGTAGAAGATCACGGCCGGGAGGGTGTAGAGAATGCCGACCGCCATGACCGAATGGACCGGCGTCGACAGCTCGCCGACGAAACTGGCGAGCCCGACGGAGGCGGTCCGCAGGCTCTCGCTGCTGACCAGGGTCTGCGCGAAGACATATTCGTTCCAGCCGTGGAAGAACGCGATCACCGCCGCGGCGGCGAGCGTCGGCGCGACGACCGGCACGACGATGGCGAGCACGATGTCGAGGCGCGAGCATCCGTCGATCCGGGCCGCCTCCTCGACTTCGAGCGGGACGCCGTCGATGGCCCCCTTCAGGATCCAGGTGATGACAGGCACGGTGAAGGCCGTGTTCGCGAGGATCAGCCCGGTCAGGCTGTTGAGCAAGGACAACTGGCCGAAGACCGCATAGAGCGGCACGACCAGCATGGCTTCCGGCAACATCTGCGTGGCGAAGAGCGCGAAACCGAGCCCCGCCTTGCCGCGAAACTTGAAGCGCGACAGGGCATAGGCCGGCAAGAGCGCCAGGAGGATGCTGAGGACCGTCGTGCCCGCCGCCACGATGGCACTGTTGACCAGCCAGGTCGCAACCGGGATCGTCCGGAAAGCTTCGTGATAGACCCCGATCTGGGACAGGTCTGGCGATAAGCGGGGGCTCTTGGCAAACAGTTCGGCCGAGGGTGTCAGCGACGTGACGAACATCCAGTAGAGCGGGAAGGCCGCCGCGCCGAGCAGCGCGAGGACCGTGATGAGCCGCAAGGCGTGGCGCCAGGAACCGGTGATCATGGCGCAACCCCGCGGCTGCGCGCCATGCGCTTTTCGAGCACGAAATAGACCGAGGTCACGACGAGCGCGATGGACAGGCCGATCATGCCGACGGCCGCCGCGGGACCGAGTTCCCGGTAGACGAAGCCCTGGCGATACAGTTCGATGACGAGGGTGTTGGTGGCCCCGATCGGCCCGCCCTGGGTCATCAGCCAGATCAGGTCGAAGCGCCTGAGCGACCAGATCGTCACGAACAGCGCGAGCAGCGCGACGGTCGGCTGAATGGTCGGCCAGGTGACCGTCTTGAAGATGCTGAGCCGATCGGCGCCGTCGATGATGGCCGCCTCACGCAATTCCGCGGAAACGCCTTGCAGCGCGGCCAGAATGACGACGCAGGAGAAGGGGAAGATCTGCCAGACGGTGGTGATCAGGATGGCGGGCAAGGCCAATGACGGATTGTCGAGCCAGTTTTCATGGCCCGAGGCGAGGCCGAGCGCCCGCTGGGCATGGCTGAAAATGCCGTATTGCGCGTTCATCATCCAGGTGAAGATCAGCGCGACCGCCACCGGCGGCGCCGCCCATGGCAAGGTGACCAGGGCGCGCGCCACGCCACGCCCCCTGAAGGGCGCATCGAGAAGCAGCGCGGCGAGGAGCCCCGTTCCGATCGCGAGCACGACACAGGACACGGTGTAGATCGCGGTGGTTGCCAGCGCGCCCCGGAAGTCGCCGATCTCGAAGAGATCACGATAATTGTCGAGGCCGACGAAACGGCCGTCCCTCGGTGTCAGGAGCGGCGTCGCCGTGAAGCTGAGAAGGAACTCCTCGAAGAGAGGATAGGCCTGGAACACCAGGAGATAGAGCACGATCGGCGCCGCGAAGAGATAGGGCGTCCACCGGCTTCCGTCGAGTTGGGCGTGGTGGGTCATGGTGTTGCTCGGTGCAGCGCGGGGCGTCAAGCGCGCCCCGGATCGGCGTTACTGGCGAAGGACGCGGCGCTCGACGATGCGCTGGGCGTCGTCCATGGCCTTTTGCGGATCCATGCCGCCCTGCAGGACCTTGAGGACCTGTTCCAGCACGATCTGCTGGATCTCCGGCGTCTTCACCTCATGGCCGGTGACGAGTTGCGACACGCTGTGCGCGCTCTGCTCGTCATAGACCTCCAGCCAGGGCTGGCGTGCGCGTTCCTCGGCGGTTCGCGCCACCTCGACGCCGGAATTGGTGCCGAGCGCGTCCTGGATGAGCCGCTGGTTCTCGGGTTGCAGCAGCCACCTGGTGAAGGTGATGGACGCGTCCTTGACCTTGGTATTGGCGTTGATGGCGAGTGCGGTGAGGATCAGGCCCTGATCGCGGGAGGGGAAGGGCGAAAAGGCGGCCTTCAGCGGCAGGCTCGGCGCCTGCTGATTGAAGATCGCCGCGACACCGCCATTGTCGACCTCCATGGCGAGCTTGCCTTCCCAGAACATCCGCCGGTAGGTCGCGGCATCCGCCCCCTTCGGCGTGGCGCCGGCGTCGTACATGGTCTTATAGGCCTTGACGCCCTCGACGACCTTGGCGCTGTTGATGGTGAGCTTGCCGCCGTCGTCGCTCCAGCGCCCGCCGAAGCCGTAGACGAAGTTGCAGACGTCCTGCCAGAAGCCGGCGCGCTCGGCCATGGTGGCGCGGAATGCGAAGCCGAACGTGCCGTCCTTCGTCACCGCCTTGGCGGTCCTGACGAATTCGTCGAAGGTCTTGGGCGGCGTGCCGCCGGGCAGCAGCGTGGGATTGTAGAGCAGGGCGTAGCCGGTGGTGTCGAAGATGACGCCGTAACGCTTGCCCTCGACCTTCAGGCCCTTGTCGGGCGCGCGGAACTTATAGTCCGCGTCCTTGATATAATCGTCGAGTTGAATGATGCGCTTCGCGGCGACGGCGGCGTAGAAGTCGATATAGTCGAAGCGGATGACATCCGGACCGCCGCCGCCGCCCATTTGCGTGAAGACGGTATTCGCCATGGTGGCGAAGGTCATCGCCACCGGCTGGACCTCGATCTTGTCCTGGCTGGCATTGAATTTCTCGATGATGGCCCGCATCCGCTCGGCGCGGCCCGCCTCGGTGAAGATGGCGGCCGCGAAGGTGACCACCACCTTCGACTGGGCAAGCGCCGGTGTCGACAGCCCCGGGCCGGACATGGCGGCGGCCGACGCGGCGCTGAGCAGGCCGAGGTTCAGTTGACGGCGGTTCATTGGGCGGTCTCCCGTTCGGTATCGGTTCGCTCCGTCACTTCGGACGGATCTTGGTCGGCGGCGCTGCGCTATGGCCGGCCATGGCGATCTATCATGTAGGCAGAAATCAGGTTGTCATACATCTTACGACATGGCAAGATGATATCAAACAGAGGTGAGTGACCGCAATGCATCTTGAGTCGCTGTTGCCACGAACCGGTCTCGCCCTCGACGCGGCGGGCGTGCTGGAACGTTCGATCCGCGAGGGATCGCTCGCGCCGGGAGACCGGCTGCCGTCAGAGGCGGAAATCGCGCGCCAGCTGGGCGTCAGCCGGCCGGTCGTGCGCGAGGCCATCGCGCATCTGAGGGCGGACGGGCTGGTCGAGAGCCGCCGCGGCCTCGGCCTCTTCGTCAACAAGCCGGACACGCTGCGTCTGCGCGTGACCGAAATCGAGGCGTCCCACGATTCGATTCTCGAATTCCTGGAATTTCGACTGGGGCTGGAGGTCGAGGCGGCCCGGTTCGCGGCGCTTCGCCGCACCGCGGAAGACCTTCGCCGGATCGAAGCCGCCTTCGACGAGCTGAAGCGGGTCGACGAACTGGGCCTCGACAGCGCCGAGCAGGATCTCGCCTTCCATCTGGCCATTTCGGATGCCGCCCATAACCGGCTGTACCAGAAGGTGCTTCAATTCGTGTCGGGCCCGCTGCTCAACTCCATTCGCGACATGCGCGCGAAGGATGCCGGTGCGCAGGTCCATGTCGATATCCGCTTGCGCGATCACAGCCTGATCCTCGACAGGATCAAGGCCGGCGACGCCGAGGGCGCGGGATCGGCCATGCGCGAACACATCGCCCAATCCTATGGGCGCTACGCCAGCCAGCTGGCACCGGCCGGATCCAGCTCCAAGGCGCGCCCCGGCAAGCGCCCCCATCGATCCTGAGTATCGCCATGATCAAAGCGGCTTCGCCATTTTTCGACCTCACCGGCCGGACCGCGCTGGTGACCGGCTCCTCGCGCGGTCTCGGGCGCGCGATGGCGGAGGGGCTCGCCGCGGCCGGCGCGGCCATCGTCCTCAACGGCTCCAATGCCGGGCGCCTGGCGGAGGCCGCGGCGGAGCTGCGCGCCGCCGGCCACGCGGTGCACGAGGCGGGTTTCGACGTGACCGACGAAGCCGGTATCGTCGCCGCCTTCGAGCGGCTGGATGCGGCTGGCGTCGCTGTCGACATCCTCGTCAACAATGCCGGCATCCAGTTCCGCAAGCCGATGGTGGAACTCGCCACCGCAGATTGGCGACGCGTCATCGACACCAATCTCACCAGCGCCTTCGTCATCGGACGCGAGGCGGCCAGGCGCATGATCCCGCGCGGCCATGGCAAGATCATCAATATCGGCTCGCTCACCAGCGAGCTCGCGCGCGCCACCGTCGCGCCCTATGCGGTCTCCAAGGGCGGCATCAAGATGCTGACCCAGGCCATGACGGCCGAATGGGCCGGGCACAACATCCAGGCCAATGCCATCGGCCCGGGCTACATGCTCACCGATATGAACGAGGCGCTGATCGCCAACGAAGCCTTTGACACCTGGGTCAAGGGCCGGACGCCGGCGCGGCGCTGGGGACGCCCGGACGAGCTCATCGGCACGGCGATCTACCTGGCCTCGTCGGCGTCCGACTATGTCAGCGGCCAGATCATCTATGTCGACGGCGGAATGAGCTCCGTTCTCTAGTCCATCCGATCCCGAAGGTCCGATCATGTCTTCATCGCCCTCCCTTGGCGTGGTCATTCACGCACCGAAGGATCTCCGCATCGAGGCGGTCGCGCCGGTGATGCCGAAGCCCGGCGAAGTGCGGGTCGGCATTCAGGCCGGCGGCATCTGCGGTTCCGACCTGCACTATTTCAGCCATGGCGGCTTCGGCGTGGTCCGGATCAAGGAACCGATGGTGCTCGGCCACGAGATCGCGGGGACGATCCTGGATGTCGGCGGCGAGGTGTCCCACCTGGCGGTGGGGATGCGTGTCGCGGTCAATCCGAGTCGGCCATGCGGGGCGTGCAGATATTGCCGGGAAGGCCTGCGCAACCAGTGCCTGGACATGCACTTCATCGGCAGCGCCATGCGCTTTCCCCATGCGCAAGGCGGGTTCAGGCAAAGCCTGACGGTGGAGGCCGCCCAGGCGATCCCGATCGCCGATGCGATGACGATGGGCGAGGCTGCCATGGCCGAGCCGCTGGCGGTCTGTCTTCACGCCGCGAGGCAGGCCGGCAATCTCATGGGCAAGCGCGTCCTGGTCACCGGTTGCGGCCCGATCGGGATGCTGTCGGTGATCGTCGCCCGTCATTCCGGCGCCGCCGAGATCGTCGTGACCGATGTCAGCGACTTTCCGCTCGCCATCGCGCGGCAGGTCGGCGCGACCCGGGCGATCAATATCGCTGCGGAGCCGGAGGCACTCGCACCCTACGGCGCCGACAAGGGCACATTCGATGTGCTGTTCGAGGCCTCGGGCCACCAATCCGCCCTTGTCGGTGCGCTCGACGCCTTGCGGCCGGGCGCGGTCGTGGTCCAGCTCGGCCTCGGCGGCGACATGACGCTGCCGATCAACCTGATCGTCGCCAAGGAAATCCAGCTGCGCGGCACCTTCCGCTTCGACAGCGAGTTCGCCCTTGCGGTGGACCTGATGGGGCGTGGCCTGGTCGATGTGAAGCCGCTCTTGACCGCCACCGTGCCGTTCCGCGAGGCCCGCGCGGCGTTCGCGCTCGCGCTCGACCGGTCGCGGGCGGTGAAGGTCCAGATGGCGTTCTGACGTGCGGCCCATCACAGCACCGGCGCCCGCCCGCCACCTCATCCTGATCGACTGGGGAACCTCGTCTTTGCGCGCCGCCCTCGTCGACGGGCGCGGCGCCATCCTCGATCGGCTGGACGCGCCGCAGGGGATCATGGCGACCCAAGGCCGGCCCTACGGCCAGATTTTCGCCGAGGTCTTCGGGCCCTGGCTGGCGCTTTATCCGGAGGCCACAGCGCTCGCATCCGGCATGATCGGCAGCCGCCAAGGCTGGGTCGAGGCGCCCTATGCCAGCTGTCCCGCCGCCTTCACCGATCTCGCCGGGGCGATCGTCTGGCATCAGGTGGAGACCGGCACGGCGCTCGGCTTCGTGCCGGGCATCAGTCACGTCGACCAAGCTGGCGTGCCCGACGTGATCAGGGGCGAAGAGATCCAAGTGTTCGGCGCCCTTTCGGCATTCTCCCTGGTCGATGGTCTCTTCGTGCTGCCGGGCACCCACAGCAAGTGGATCGAGGTCGAGGGCGGACGCATCGTCCGTTTCCGCACCTTCATGACCGGCGAGGTCTATGCCTTGCTGCGCCGCCATTCGATCCTGGGACGGTTGATGCCCGAGGCCGAGGATGGGGCGGCAGACCCCGCGGCGTTTGCCGATGGCTGCGTGGCGGCGGGGGGCGAGGGGGCGCTGCTCCATGCCCTGTTCGGCGTGCGGACGCTCGGCCTGTTCGGCCACATGACGGTCGCGCAGCTTCCCGATTACCTGTCCGGCCTGTTGATCGGCGAGGAGGTCCGCGCGGCGCTCGCCGCTCTCGGCGCGCGTCCGCGCCAGGTCCATCTGATTTGCCGCAGCGACCTCGCCGAGCGCTATCGCCTGTGCCTGGCGGCGCGGGACATCGACGTATCGATCTGCGGCGATGACGTCACGTATGGCGGCCTGTTCGCCTTGGCGAAGGCCGGAAATCTGGTCGAAGGAGAAGGACGCCGATGACATTCGTTCAGGCCTTCAGGCAATGTCCGCTCGTCGCGATCCTGCGCGGCGTCGAACCCGACGAGGTGGTCGCGCTCGGCCATGTGCTGGTCGAAGCCGGTTTCACGATCATCGAGGTTCCGCTCAATTCGCCCGATCCCTTCGCCAGCATTGCGCGGCTTGCCGCCGCCTTCCCGGACCGGATCATCGGGGCCGGAACCGTCACGTCCACCGAGGCGGTCGACCGCGTCCGCGATGCCGGCGGCCGCATCATCCTGATGCCGCATAGCGATGGCGCCGTCATACGGCAGGCCAAGGCACGCGGGCTCACCTGCGTGCCCGGCGTATCGAGCCCGACGGAGGCCTTTGCCGCGCTCGCCAATGGCGCCGACGGGCTCAAGCTCTTTCCCGCCGAGCAGATGCCGCCACCTGTCGTGAAGGCCTGGCGCGCGGTGCTGCCGCCCGACGTCATTCTCATGCCGGTCGGCGGTATCACGCCGCCGGTGATGGCCGGGTATCGGGCGGCCGGCGCCGATGGCTTCGGCCTCGGCTCGGCGCTCTACAAGCCGGGCATGACGGCCGGCGATCTGGCCGCAACCGCCGCCGCCTTCCAGGCGGCAATGACCCTATCCCGCCCGGGCGCGGGCGTCGTTTGAGATCACGGGCCGCAAGGCCGTCAGGAAACGGACCATGAAGATCACCGCAATCGAGACGCTGCGAACGGACGAGTTCGCCAATGTGCTGTGGGTCAGGGTGCATACCGATGCCGGCCTGGTCGGCCTGGGCGAGACTTTCTATGGCGCCGGTGCCGTCGAGGCGCATCTGCACGACACGCTCGCCATGCGCCTGCTCGGCCGCAATCCCCTGCATATCGAGGCGCTTCATCGGGAGATGACCAACCTGCCCATGGCGCAGTCCTCGACCGGGGCTGAATCGCGCGCCACGTCCGCCGTCGACATCGCCTTGTGGGATCTGTTCGGCAAGGTCTGCGGCCAGCCGGTCCACCAGATGCTCGGCGGCCAGTGCCGCGACAAGCTGCGCATCTACAACACCTGCGCCGGCTACAAATATGTTCGCTCCCACAACATCAAGCCGGTCTCGACCTGGAATCTCGGCGAGGCGACCGGCCCCTATGAAGACCTCGACGGCTTCATGAATCGCGCCGATGCGCTCGCGGAAAACCTGCTGGAGAACGGCATCACCGCGATGAAGATCTGGCCCTTCGATCCGCCGGCCATCGAGAATAACGGCCTCTTCATCACCGCCGCGCAGATGAACAAGGCCATCGAGCCCTTCGAGAAGATCAGGAGGGCAGTCGGCGACCGGATGGAGATCATGGTCGAGTTCCATTCGCTCTGGAACCTGCCGACGGCCAAACAGATCGCCCGGGCGCTCGAACCCTATAAGCCCACCTGGTACGAAGATCCGATCCGGATGAATTCACCGCAGGCGCTGGCCGAATATGCCCGTTCCACCGATGTCTGGGTCTGCGCCAGCGAGACGCTGGGCTCGCGCTGGCCCTACAAGGACATGCTGGAGCGCGACGCCGTCCATGTCGTCATGGTCGATCTGTGCTGGACGGGCGGGCTGACCGAGGGGCGCAAGATCGCGGCCCTCGCGGAGACCTGGCATCGCCCGTTCGCCCCGCATGACTGCATCGGCCCAGTCGGGTTCGCGGCCGCGGTGCATGCCTCGTTCAGCCAGCCCAATACGCTGATCCAGGAATCGGTGCGCGCCTTCTACACCGGCTGGTACAAGGAGCTGGTCACCGAAGTTCCGCTCATCAAGGACGGCCATGTCTATCCGATGCAGGGGCCAGGCCTCGGCCTCGAGCTGCTGCCGGCCGTTTTCGAAAGGCCCGACCTGACGGTTCGCCGATCCGAGATCTAGCGAACGGCCGCGCGACGGTCGACGATTTGTATTTGTCGCGCGTGGCGAAACACGACAAGGGCGTCGGCGTCCAGCGCTGGGTCGCGGAAAAGCGCCGGGTCGAGGTCCGGCGGCTGTTGGCGCAGACCGGATTGCCGCTTCCCGAAATCGCGCAGCGCACCGCGCTCAAAAGTCCCGGTGCCTTCTCCACGGTATTCCGCGCGGCCTGCGGCCTGTCGCCATCCGAATACCGGCGCCTCGCGCTCCGGTGATCCCTCGAGCGAACCCCGCCTCGCCACGATGTCGGCGACTGCGTCGGCCTCGAGGAGAACGCTCATCGAAAAAGGGGACCAAACCCCCGGATGGCAAACCGTTTTGCCTGCCAACCGCTCTGCCGGCCTCGATCCAACGCAAAAGGCCGGTATAAATCGGCGTCGATCAAGCATTCCGGAGCCCGCAGCTACGCAGGTCGTTGAAGGGATAGCGGACATGGCGATGTATGAACCTGGCGATTCGGGCTGTCCGATTTGCGGCTTTCAAGAGTATGTCGAGCTCTTTGCGGAGGGGTCGCCGACCTACGATATCTGCCCCAGTTGCGGATTCGAATCCGGTGTCGACTGTCGCGGGTGGGCGACCGAGAAGCGCGATGCGTTCCTTCGCCAACGCTGGCTCGATGACGGCGCGAGGTGGTGGAATACGGCCAGGCCACCTCCGCATGGCTGGAATGGCATTGAGCAGCTCCACTCCGCCGGCCTCACAGGCCCCCACGACGCAGACGAGGACAACAATGGCTGATCATCCGACGTCGTAAGGCTGATGTCGGGCTGAAGATGGAATGTCCCCGGGAGGGGTATGGAAACGGACGAGAATCCGAGGCGCCATTGGGGAGCAAAGACGGCTGGCGGGTCGACGTCGAGCGGAACGAGCCACTGGCCATCGTCGCAAGAGTCGAGGGCCAGGGAGCGCGAGCGACAAGACGGCCCCACGCGCCGCGCAGCAGGAGCACTGCCAATTGCAAAGGCGCTCGCCGTCGTGGTCTCTAGTGAGGAGAAACCGCCGGTGTCGCAGGCTGCCGGCTGCCTCGCACGACTTCCTTTGCCGCGATGATGGCGGCCGCCCTGGCGGAATCCACATCGTGTTGGCTGAGCTCGAACTCGGTCAAAATGGCCAAGGCAATTGTCGAACGTCCAGCCGAGTCTTCCGGCGCGATGAGATGGTTGGCGCAGACCATCATATGGACGAGTTGCATGGTCGCGATCTCTTCGCCGGTGAAGTTGCCGCGATTGGAGAACTCCGGAACGACAATCATCAACACCACCTCGTGGCCGAGCGGCGGCAGGGGCGCGGCCATGGGCGACACTCTGTCGAACGAGTCGCTAACGCCGGGAGGGCCCGGCAGTTCCCTCTTCCATGGTTCGTGATGAAAACCGGTTGCCGAGGTCCATGGTCGTCTCGAAGGTGGAACGGCCAATCTCCGACTTGAGACGGCCCGCTCATTCCAAGGGCGGCGGCGATTTGGGCGACGGAGATTTTCCCGCGCTCGGTGGCCGCCGGCCCCGCCAGATCGCGCGAAGGAGTTGGTGATGCAGTACAGACAAGTTGCCGAAGGTGCTGCCGGACGAACCTTTGTCGTCATCCTGGAGCCCGGCGAGGAGGTCTTGACGACCCTGGCCGGCTTTGCCGCCGAGAATGCGATCGCCGGTGCTTCGCTGACCGCGATCGGGGCATTCCAAGGCGCGACCATCGGTTGGTTCGACCTGCCGGCCAAGTCCGATCGAAAAATCCCGGTGCAGGAGCAATGCGAAGCCTTGATCGCCATCGGAGATGGCGCGGAAGGAGATGACGGCAGGCCGAGTTTGCATGTCCATGCCGTCCTTGGTCTGAGCGACGGCACGATGCGTGACGGGCATCTGCTGGAGGCGCATGTCCAGCCGACGCGCGAGGTGATCTTGATCGAGACGCCCATGCATCTGCGGCGGCGGAGGCGGCCGGAACTCGGCATCGCGCTGATCGATCTTTCCAGCAGCCGGATATGACCGTCGACTGAGTTCGCGTCCGGAGCCGCTGAGACCGTCATGGGCCCGTGGCGCCGATTGCGTTGAAGGCGGTGCTGATCAATCTGATTTGCGAGAAGCTCTGCGGACAATTGCCGATATGCCATTTCGTCTGCGCTGACCATTCGCCCCGATTGACCGATGAGGGAGAACGGCCACATCAGCCTTGGAGCAGCAGCTTTATGAGCGCCGTGCTGCTTGAGACATTGTATTTGCGCAGCAACCGGCTGCGGTAGATGTCCACGGTGCGGTGGCTTATCTCAAGCGATTTCGCAATTTCTTTTGCCGTCTTTCCTTCGATCAGGAGCGTTGCGACATCGCGTTCGCGCGACGTCAGTGAGGATCGCAGCGACTGTCCGGGCGACTCGCTCTTGGCAACCTCCGTAAACACCCAAAGCGTATGCAGGTGGGGCGCGTCGGGCGTATAGGTGAAACCGCGGACCCGCACCCAGAACAAGTCACCGTCCAGCCGGCGCATGACGCGATCGTCCGTATAGCTGCGCTCGTTCGCCAGGAACCCGCCGACCCGCTGTCCGGTTTTTTCAAAGTCGTCCAGGCTCGGATAGAGGCGCTCGAACGTCTGCCCGACAAGTTGGTCGATCGTTCCCCGGAAGATCCGCGCGAAGTGATGGTTGCACGCCACGATGTGGCGGTTGCGGCCGATCGCCTGGCCGACCGGCGCGTCCTCGAAAGCCTGCTTGTAGTCCACGTCCATGGGGTCCTCCGCGGATCGCGCCGCTCGAAATGCCGGCGCCGAACACTTAAGTGCTCAACACCTATAGCCGTAAGTGTTTAGGTTGCATACCGTCTCAGTCATCAAGGCGCGGGTCGCGGTCGAGCGGCGACACCGAAGGCCCATCCAAAAAGAAGACGGCCAAGCCGCTCTCATGCGGAACGCCGCGCTCATGGGGAACGATGTGTCAGGCGGCTATGATGGCACCACAGCTTGAGATCGCTGATCTCACGATCCATTTCGGCGGAGTGCGGGCGCTCGACGGCGCCTCCTTCCAGGTCAATTCCGGCATCACGACCGGCCTGATCGGGCCGAACGGCGCGGGCAAGACCACCCTGTTCAATTGTGTTTCCGGGCTGATCCCCGGAGCCGCAGGCCTGGTCAAATTCCGCGGACGAAACATTTCGGGCGATCGGCCGGAAGCGATAACGCGGGCCGGCCTGATCCGCTCCTTTCAGCTGGCGCGCGGCTGCGAGAACATGACGGTGTTCGAGCACCTGATGCTTTATGGCCCGCGCCAGCGTGGCGAGGGCCTTGTGCAGGCCTTCCTGGGTGGGCGCCGGCTTCGAGACGAAGAGGAGGCGCTCAGGCAGGACGCGCTGGATATGGCGAGGCGGCTCAGGCTCTCGCATGTGCTCGACAATCTCGTGACCCATCTTTCAGGGGGGCAGAAGAAGCTCCTCGAAATCGGCCGCGTCCTGCTCGCCAAACCGAGCATGATCCTGCTCGACGAGCCGATGGCAGGCGTGAACCCGACGCTCGTCCAGGAGATCGCCGACCATCTGGCGCAGATCCGAGACAGCGGCATCTCGATCGTCCTGATCGAGCACGAGATGGAGCTGATCGAGCGCCTTTGCGACGAGGTCATCGTGATGGCGAACGGCCGTTTCCTGACCCGCGGCACATTCGCCGAAGTGGCCGCCAATCGGGATGTCCAGGAAAGCTATCTCGGGGTGCGGCGCCAATGACCGATCTCGCCATCAAAGCCATTCGCGGCGGCTATCCGAACGCCGAAGAGATCGTCAAAGGCATTGATCTCCAGGTTTCGGCGGGAGATCTCGCCGTCATCATCGGTCCCAACGGCGCGGGAAAATCGACATTTCTCAAGCTCGTCGCGGGACTTCTGCAGCCAAGCCAGGGCGAGGTGCACCTGAGGAGCGAGGCCTTGCCATTGGGCAATGCCCAGATCGCGTGCAGCAAGGGCATGAGCTTCGTGCCGCAGGAGCGCAACGTCTTCGCGAGCCTCACCGTTCGCGAGAACCTCGAGATGGGCGGCTACCTGCTTCGCCGCGGCGTCAAGGAACGGATCGAAGAACAGCTCGCCCGCTTTCCGCTGTTGAGGACCAGGCTTCGCGACAGGGCCGGCAGTCTCTCCGGCGGTCAGCGGCAGGTTCTGGCCATGGCCGTCGCACTCATGACGAGGCCTGGCGTGCTGCTGCTCGACGAGCCGACCGCTGGCCTTTCGCCCACCGCCGCCGACGCGATCTTCGCGCTCGTCCGGGACCTCGCCAAGAGCGGGCTGGCCGTTCTCATGGTCGAGCAAAACGCCTTGCTGGCGCTGGAATACGGCACGACGGGCCTTGTCCTCGTCGCAGGCCGGAAGATCCGGGAAGAAGCCGCGGCGTCGCTGCTCGCAGATGACGAGGTCCGTCATCTTTTCCTTGGTCGCCGCGACCACCGGCAAGCCTCCGTCAACCCAGCCCATTGAGGGGATCACCATGCGCAATCTGGACAGGCGTCAATTCCTTGCCGGCGCCGCCGGCGTCGGCTCGCTCGCTCTTTCAGGGCCGAAGGCCCTCATGGCGCAGGGCGCTCCGATCAAGATCGGCATTGTCGTTCCGTTGACAGGAGCCACCAGTCAGTTCGGTGCGACCATGAGTGCGGCGGCCAAGATCGCCGTGGCCGATATCAACGCCGCCGGCGGCGTGCATGGCCGGCCGGTCGAAGTCCTGATCGAAGACGATCAGAGCAATCCCGAAGCCGCGGTTCGGGCCACGCGCAAGCTCATCGATGTCGACAGGGTCGTATCGATCGGCGGCTCCTACGCTTCCGCAGTCACGTCGGCGATCGCGCCCCTGTGCTACGACAACAAGGTGGCGCTGTTCACCTCATCCGGGGCCGACAGCATCACCAGGACGCCGCATAACGGCTACATCTTCCGCACGTCGCCAACCGTCACCCTGCAGGGCACCCGCGTCGGACAATACGCACTCGAACTGGGCGCGAGGAAGATGTTTTTCCTCGGTCCCCAGACCCCGTTCGCGCAGTCCTACATCGACATCATCTCCAAGCTCTTCAAGG
Source organism: Hyphomicrobiales bacterium (assembly GCA_017304475.1). GTDB lineage: Bacteria > Pseudomonadota > Alphaproteobacteria > Rhizobiales > Phreatobacteraceae > Phreatobacter. Next base: position 21,972 of record JAFKKV010000036.1, read on the forward strand.
ATGCCGGCGGGACCGGGCAGGGCCTGATCTACGAGGATCGCCGGACCAGCTATCGCACCGAGGTCGACCAGGCGCTGAGGACCAACCCTGATGTCATCGTGCTCGGCGGTTATGTTCCCGACACCTCGGTCGTGCTGAGGGATCTCTATCGCGCCGGCTTCAGCGGCCGGAAGGTCGGCTTTTCGTTCGGCGTGAACCAGGTCCTCGCCGATGGTCTCCCGCCCGAAGTTTCCGAAGGAACCGCTTCCCTCGTCCCGTCCGCTTCGATCGACTCGACCGGTTACAAGACGCTTGTCGAAAAGATCGCGAGGCCGGCGCTCGATAGCTATTCCTGCCAGGTCTACGATCACGTGGTGCTGACGGCGCTGGCACTTGCCCATGCCGGCCCGGCCGCCGTCGGCGGAACCGCCGTTCGCGACAATGTCCGGGCCATCTCGCAGGACGCGCGCGGCGAGAAGGTCTCGGATGTCGGCAGGGCCCTCAAACTCGTCACCGACAAGCGGCCGGTCAACTACGACGGCCCCAGTGGGCTGCTTGCCTTCGCCGATAACGGCGACGTGGAGGGCGTGTTCTTTCGCTATGAGCTGGTTCAGCAGGGCAAGATGGCCCTGCTGAAGGTCGCCTGATCCCATAACGATAGGTGCGCCTTGATCACTGAACTCACGCAGTATGTGCTGAACGGACTGATGCTGGGCGCGCTGATCGCGTTGCCCGCGCTAGGCCTCACCCTGATCTTTTCGGTACAGGGCTTCGTCAATTTCAGTGTCGCGGCCCAGATGTCGGTCGGCGCCTACGCCGCCTGGCTGACCGGCACCTATGTCGGGTGGTCTCCCATTCCGATGCTCATCCTGGCGTTCGCCGTACCCGGGCTGCTGGGGATCGTCACCGACCGCCTGGCGCTCGCACCTGTCAGACGACAGTCGGGGGCAAACACGGCGCTCATGCTCGCGGTCGTGTCGATCGCGTTGAACCTCGCGCTCGAAAATGCTTTGCGTTTCCTTTTCGGTAGCAATCTCAACAGTTTCGACATGCCGATCGAGCGCAACCTGCGGGTCTGGGGTTTGAGCGTCGGCCCGCAGCAGCTTCGAAATCTCGCGGTCGCGCTGATGATCGCGATCGCACTCGCGGCCTTCTTTTCCCTCACACGCTGGGGAAAGGCGATGCGCGCGGTGGCCGACAACACCGATCTGGCGCGGCTGAAGGGCATCGAGCCCCAGCGCCTGTCCAATCTCGCCACCTTTCTCGGCATGGGTCTGGCGGGAATAGGGGGATCGCTGCTGGCGATCGACACCAGCGTCGATCCTTCGACCGGCTCGCGCCTGATCCTGGTGATCTTCGCGGCGAGCGTGCTCGGCGGGCTCAGCAGCCTGCATGGAGCGGTCCTCGGCGCGCTGCTCATCGGGGTCATTGGCGAGGTCGCGCTCATCGCGATGCCCCCGGTCTACCAGTCGCTCACGGCCTTCCTCGCGATCCTGGTCATCCTGCTGGTCAAGCCCACGGGGTTGTTTGCCGGCGCTGCCGGAGTGAGAAAATGATCTCCTATCTCGTCTTCATCGGCACACTGACCGCGATTTACGCGATGCTGTCGCTCGGCCTCGTGGTCAGCTGGGGCCAGGCCGGCATGGTCAATCTTGGTCTGGTCGGCTTTTTCGGCCTGGGAGCCTACACATCGGCCCTGCTTTCGGCGGCCGGTGTGCCAATCGGCCTCGGATGGCTCGCCGCGATCCTGCTGCCGGCGGCCATCGGCGTCGGGTTCTGTCTTCTGACCCGCACCTTGCGCGGCGATTATCTGGCGATCGTGACGCTGGGTTTCGGCGAAGGCTTGCGGCTTGTCGAACTCAACGAGCGCTGGCTGACCGGTGGCAGCGACGGCATTTCCGGCATTCGCGCTCCACTCAAGGACGTGCTCGGATCGCTTTATCCCTGGGCCTATCTCCTTGCCGCCTGGGCCATGGTGCTGGCGGCGGCCTGGGTGCTGAACCGAATGCTCAGCAATCCCTTCGGGCGCGCGCTCCGGTCCGTTCGGGACGATGAATCGGTGGCGGCCGTCGCCGGCAAGTCGGTGCTGCGGCTGAAATGCCAGGCATTCGGCATGGGCGCTGGCCTGTTCGGCCTGGCCGGCGCGCTCTACGGCCATTTCACGAGCTATATCGCCCCCGACATCTTCGTCGTTCAGCTCACCATCTACATCTTCCTGGCGGTGACGGCCGGAGGTTATAGCCGACTTGCCGGAGCGATCTTCGGCGCCTTCGCCGTCATGACCATCCTGGAATCGTCACGGTTCGCCGCCGAGTTGCTACCCAGCCTCAGCGCCGTGCAGATCGCCTCGCTTCGCGAATTTTCGATCGCGGTTGCGCTCATCATCATCATGCAGGTGCGCCCGCAGGGCATGTTCGGCCTCCGGAACGACCGCTCCGGCGTCCCGGCAACTCCTTCGACCGTGCCTGGACCTGCCGCGTCGGGGCGGCCCCAGATGAGGACCGGCCGATGACGGTGGCCAAGACGACCGGCGCCGTCGGTGACGAGTTCGCCGACATGTTCATCGCGATGGGCCAGCCGGGGGTGTCGGCGGCCACGAAGCGATCGCGGGGCAGGGGGCCACACCGCCGCATCAAGCTCACCAATGCCCGGATCATCGACGGAACCGGCGCGCCGGTCTGGGGGCCCGCTGACATATGCATCGAGGACGGCCGCATCATCGGTCTCGCCAAGGCCGGCAAGGCCAGGTTTCCCGCCAATGTCCCACCGGGCGAGATCCTCGAGATCGACTGCACCGGCAAGTTCCTGACCCCCGGCCTCGTCGACTGCCATGCCCATATCGGCGCGCCGTTCCATGCCAGCAATGGTCCTCAGCCGTCCGCAGACTATGTCTACAAGCTCTGGCTCGCCCATGGGGTCACGACGATCCGCGAAACCGGCTGCTTCAATGGCCTGTCGTGGACACTTGCGCAGAAGGCTGCCTCGGAGGCGGGCGAGATCGATGCCCCGCGCATCCTCGCCTATGCGCCCTTTCCCGCGACCACGGACTACGTCAAGAGCCTTCATACCCCGCAACAGGCGGCCGCCTGGGTCGAACAGGTGAAGACTGCGGGGGCGGACGGAGTGAAATTCTTCGCGTCTCCGCCGGCCCTGATGAAGGCCGCGCTGGAGACATGCGGGGACCTCGGCCTGCGCAGCTGCTGCCACCATGCCCAGCTCGCAGTCGGCCGCATGAACCCGCTGCAGACGGCCGGCTGGGGCCTGACCAGCACGGAACATTCATACGGGATTCCGGAGACGCTTCTCGAGAACCATACGCTGCAATCGTTCCCGGCCGATTATGACTACGGCGACGAGTATTTGCGCTTTTCGGCCGCGGGCCAGACCTTCATGCAGGCGGCCCGCCCGGGCTCGGCCAAGTGGGATGCGGTGCTGACCCGCTTCCTGGAGGCCGGTCATACCTTCGTACCGACCTTCAACGTCTATGATGCCAATCGCGACCTGATGCGCACCCGGCGGGCCGACTGGCACGGGCGGTTCACCGACCCGACGCTGTGGTCCTATTTCCAGCCGCAGCGCGGCGGCCATGGCGCCTACTGGTATCGCTGGTCGACGACGAATGAAATCGAGTGGCGGGAAACGTTCCGCCTCTGGATGCATTTCGTCAACGATTACAAGAACCGCGGCGGCCGCGTGGGCGTCGGCAGCGATTCCGGTTTCATGTACCAGACCTATGGATTTGGCTATGTGCGGGAGCTCGAACTGCTGCAGGAGGCCGGGTTCACGCCCCTCGAGGTCCTGCGGGCCGCGACGTCCTGGGGGGCCGACCTCCTCGGCATTGGCGACGACACGGGAACGCTGGAAATCGGCAAGCGGGCCGACATCCTGATCCATGGCGTCAATCCGCTGACCGATTTCAAGCTTCTCTACGGCACCGGCGCCATGCGCCTCAACGATGCGAGCAAGGCGGTCGACTGGGATCGCAGCCTCCAGACGGTCATCAAGGGCGGAGTGATCTACGACCCGGCTGAGCTCCTCGATGACGTCGAGGCCATGGTCTCGCATGCAAAGGCGGTGCTGCGATGAGACATCCCGGCGTCAGGCCTGTTTTGCCGGAGTTCTTTCTGCTGACCGGTCCGCTTGGGTCCGGAAAGACGACCTTGCTGTCCGATCATCTGTCGCTGGGCGTCAAGCCCGATACCGGCGTCATCATCAACGACGCGGGCGAGGTCAATGTCGACGGAGCAATCATCAGTTCCGATCACCGTGATCTCGCGCTCGCGACCGTGGGCGACGGCTGCATTTGCTGCTCGATGGGCAACAGCCTGCAGGACGGGATTGACGCACTCCTGCGCATTCGCGCCGAAAGGGGCCTTGGGCCGCTGCGGAGAATCATTCTGGAGACGAGCGGGCTGGCGGAGCCCGGGCCGATCGTTCGCGCTTTGCGCCAGGTCAGGCAGATGGCGTTCAACCTTCGTATCGTCACCACGTTCGACGCGACGCAGCCCACGGCCGGCGATAACTTCCTGCCTCACTATGCGGCCCAACTGGCGGCCGCCCAGACCATCGTGATCACCAAGCTGGATGCGCTGCCCGCCGGTCGCCGCGACCAGAGCGCAAGCGCGGCGCGCGACTTCAATCCGATCGCCGGCATGCTCGTCGCGCCGCGGCGGGAGGAGCGGGCGCGGCTGGCATTTGCCGAGGGGACGGTTCAGGCAGCCTCGCCTTCGTCGCTGTTTTCTGCCGATAGTCCAGGGGCGTCGCGCATCACGGTTGCGCTTGCGCGCTGGACGCCGGCGGCCTCCTGGGAGGCCATCGGTGAGTGGATCGAGAATGTCGCGGGATATCTCGGCCCACGGCTGTTGCGCCTGAAGGGCATGGTGAAGCCCGCCGGTTTCCTGGAGCCGCTGCTCATCAATGCGGTTGGTGGCGCCTTCTCGTCGCCCCGCAAGATCAAATGCCCGGGCGATCAGGCGCTCGGCCTGACAATGATCCTGCGTGACGTGCCGAAGGCCGAGCTGATCGATGCCGGCGGATCGACGGCAGTACCAACCCTGAGCTTTCGATGAGCGCGACCTTCGACCATCCAGCACTCATGGGCGGGCACACCGTTGGCTCCGGCGATCCGCGTGCCGCCCCCATGCTCGAAATGTGGTGGCGTTCCGGTGCGGCAGACAACCCTGACTTGGAGCCCATCTTCGGCATTGCTTGCTGTTTGCAGCGGGCTCTCGTCCAGCACTTGCCGGTTGATCCGGGGCAAGATCGGGCGCTCCGAAGATCGAGGCGTGCCAATGAGAAAGCCCACTCTGGACACCCGCTTACTGCTCTTCCCGGCTAGCATTTTTCAAGTTTTCTGCCGACCTCAACAGGATCCACTCGCGATGAAACTGACAGATTTCAAGGCACTCACATTCGATTGCTACGGCACGCTGATCGATTGGGAATCGGGCATGTTCGAAGGACTGCGCCCGCTCACCAGCCGCGTCGGAACGCCGCTTTCGCGCAATGCCGTTCTCGAGGCCCATGCGCGTCATGAATCGTCCCAGCAGCTGCAGACGCCGACCAAAAGCTACCGCGATCTGCTGCCGATCGTTTACAAGCGGCTGGCGGAAGAGTGGGGCGTCGCGGTCTCCTGGAACGAGTGCGTCGCTTACGGCAAATCCGTCAGGAACTGGCCGGCATTCCCGGATTCGGCCGGTGCCCTCCAGTATCTGAAGCGGCATTACAAGCTCGTCATTCTGTCGAATGTCGACAATGAGAGCTTCGCCAGCAGCAACGACAAGCTTCAGGTGGAATTCGACGCGATCTACACGGCCGAGGACGTCGGATCATACAAGCCGTCGGATCGGAATTTCGACTATATGATCGACAAGCTTGCCCAGCTTGGAATCCAGAAGCACGAGATCCTGCATACGGCCGAGAGCATGTTCCACGATCATGCGCCCGCCAACCGGCATGGCCTTTCCTCCTGCTGGATCTTCCGGCGCTACGACCAGGAGGGTTTCGGCGCCACCATGAATCCGGGCGACATGCCGAAATACGACTTCCGCTTCAACAGCATGGCGGACCTGGCCAGGGCCCATCAAGACGCTCTGCGCGGCTGATCGAGAAGAGGTTGCACGAGGATGGCGGGCAATCCGAAGCTTGATCGAATTGACATCAGCATTCTCGCGCAGCTTCAGCAGAATGGCCGGCTGACGAATGTCGACCTGGCCCAGGCAGTGGGTTTGTCGGCGAGCCCCTGCCTGGCGCGCCTCCGCCGCATGGAGGAAGCAGGTCTCATCATCAGCTATAACGCGCGAGTCCATCTCGCCAAGCTCGTCGAGCACATCACGGTCTTTACCGAAGTCACCCTGAACGATCATCGCCGCGAGGATTTCATCCGGTTCGAAACCGAGATCCGCCGCTGCGAGGCCCTGGAAGAGTGCCACCTCGTGAGCGGCGGTTATGATTATCTGCTGAAATTCGTCATCGGAAACGTCGCGAAATACCAGGAGCTGATGGAAGCGATCCTGGAACGCAATATCGGCGTTGAAAAATACTTCAGCTACATCGTCATCAAAACGATCATCGATCGCGGCAGCGTTCCGATCAAATCGCTCGTCGCCGCCAGCTAGGCCGGAGCCAGGCTGGCGGGGCAAGCGGACGGGGCAGGGGGCGGCGAACCACCGGCCCGCCCCGGGGAAGGACCCCTCATGAACGCCATATCCACCGTCCTCGCCCGGTTGCCACCGGACATCGTGATGCGCGACCAGGACATTATCGGGGCCTGCACAACCGACTTCCGGCGTCAGTATGTGGGGCGGACCGAGGCGCTGCTGCGGCCCAGAAATACCCGCGATGTCCAGGATATCATCCGGACCTGCGCGGAGTTGCAGGTGCCCCTGGTCCCCCAGGCGGGCAACACGAGCTACTGCGCGGCCGCCACCCCTGCCGACAACGGCAATGAGCTCGTCATCAGCCTGGAGCGGATGAACAGGGTGCGCGAGGTCGATGTCGCCAATCTCTCGATCTGCGCCGATGCGGGCATCGTGCTCAGCAGCCTGCAAGAGGCGGCGTCCGAGGCCGGATTGCTGCTGCCGCTGGCATTGGGCTCGCAGCAGTCCTGCCGCATCGGCGGAAACCTGTCGACCAATGCCGGGGGAATTTCAGTGCTTCGCTACGGAATGGCGCGGGACCTCGTGCTGGGCCTCGAGGTCGTGCTCCCGGATGGCAGTCTCTTTTGCGAGCTCAGTCCGCTTCGGAAGAACAATGCCGGCTACGACGTCAAGCAGCTCTTCATCGGCGCCGAGGGCACGCTCGGGGTCATTACGGCGGTGTCGCTCAAGCTGGCGCGCAAGCCGCGGCAGACGGTCACCGCATTCCTCGCGATCGCAGCGATCGGAGATCTCGCGACGATCCTGGACCTTGCGCAGGTCCAGACCGGCGAGGCGATCACGTCCTTCGAGTATATTTCGGACACATCGCTGAACCTCCTTCTTCAGGCAAGGCCCGATCTCCGCCATCCCCTGCAAGCCAGGAGCGCCCACTACATTCTGCTGGAGGCGGCGACAGCGTCGCCGGTCCTCGATATCGAGGCCGCGGCAATGGCGCTTCTGGAGCAGCTTTTCGAGCAAGGCTTGGTCCTCGACGGAACGATCGCGGCAAGCGGACAGCAAGCCGCCCAGTTCTGGCATCTTCGCGAGAGCATTCCGGAAGCCGAGGTGCATCACGGCGGCTCGGTGAAGCACGACATCGCTGTCCGGACGTCGCGCCTTGCGGCTTTCATCGAGGCGGCCGCCGCCGTGGTACGCCAGCACGCAGCCGGCGCGGTTCTTTCGGCCTATGGCCATGTCGGCGATGGCAATGTGCATTTCAACGTCGTGGCGCCCGCCGGCATCGCGCCCGAGGGTTTCAAGCAGCGGTTCGAGGCGAATGTGTCGCCGAAGATCTATCAACTCGTCGCCGAGATGGAGGGAAGCTTCAGCGCGGAATACGGCATCGGCCGGACGAAGCGGGAGCTTCTGATGCGCCATGGCGCGCCAGGCAAGGTGGGCCTGATGCGAATCCTGAAGGCGGCAATCGATCCCGGGGGGATCATGAACCCCGGCAAGGTCGTGCCCTGATATGGCCCGGAGCTTGAGCAAAGGGCGCCGGTCGCGACGTCCTCACCCTTAGGGCCGCGCTTTGCTCGGGCCGTCGTCCCGGCCGCGACGTGCGGCCGGGATGATGAGCCGGCTCACGCGGCGGCCGAAACGCGATCGGCATCCAAGGCATCGGCCAGGATCCGCATCGCCTCGTCCAGGTCGGCGTCCGACAGCACGATGGGGGCGAGGAAGCGGACGATATTGCGGTGAACGCCGCATTTGATCACCAGCATTCCACGATCGCGTGCGCGCTCCATGACCTGATGGGCGCGATCGGCGTCAGGCGTCCTGGAGCCGTCGGTCGAGACGAATTCAAGGGCTCGCATGAAACCGATGCCGCGCACGACCCCGATATCCTCGTGCCTAGCCTGAAGCGCTTCGAGCGAGGCCGAGAGTTTCGTGCCGAGTGCCGCGGCACGCTCGACCAGTCCGTCCTGCTGGAACGCATCCAGGACGGCAAGGGCCGCCGCGCATGCGATGGCATTGCCGCCATAGGTGCCGCCGAGGCCGCCGGGAGCCGGAGCGTCCATGATCTCGGCTTTGCCGACCACCGCGGAGATCGGGAAGCCGCCGGCAAGGCTCTTGGCGACCGTGACGAGGTCCGGCTGGATGCCCGAATGCTCAAAGCCGAACATCTTGCCGGTTCGGCCGAAGCCGGTCTGGATTTCATCGACGACCAGGACGATGCCGTGCCGGCGGGTGATCTCGCGCAGCGCGCGCATGAATTCGACAGGCGCCTGCAGGAAGCCGCCGTCTCCCTGAACCGGCTCGATGATGATCGCCGCCACGCGGTCCGGCGCGATCTCGGTTGCAAAGACCTCTTCGAGCGCGGCGATGGCGTTTTCAGACGACACGCCGCGATAGCTGTCCGGATAGGGCGCATGGAAGACCTCGCCCGCGAACGGGCCGAAGTTCTGCTTGTAAGGGGCGGCGAAGCCGGTCAGCGTCACGCCCAGAAGGGTGCGGCCGTGGAAGCCTCCGCGGAAGGAAATGATGCCGGGCCGGTTGGTATGGCCACGCGCGATCTTGACGGCGTTCTCCACCGCCTCGGCCCCCGTTGTCAGGAGGATGCTCTTGTAGCTTTCGCCCTTGCCGATCAGCGTATTCAGCCGCTCCGCCAGGGCGATGTAGGGCTCGTAGGCCGCCACCTGGAAGGCCGTGTGCGTGATCTTGCCGAGCTGTGCCTGGACCGCCGCGACGACACGCGGATGATTGTGGCCGACATTCAGCACGCCGATGCCTCCCACGAAATCGAGATAGCACCGGCCGGCCGTGTCCCATATCCGGGCACCTTCGGCGCGTTCGACGACAATGGGATGGGCGGTCAGAACGCCGCGGGGCACGTTCGCGGTGCGGGCGGCGAGCAGGTCTTCAGGCGTGCGCCTTGAGCCGGACATGGCATTTTCCTTTGTTGGGTCTTTGCGGCGGAAAAGTCACTGAAATGCTGCGAGGCAGCCGACCGTGGGCGTTCCTGCCGCGGCATCGATGACGCATGGCCGTCCAGGCGAGACGCTCGCCGCCGTGAGCCCCAGAGCGGCGATGTCCTGCGGGATCGATCGGCCGGCGGCGAAGCTCGCCGCCAATCGCGCAGCGGCGGCGGCGGCCATCACGCCGTTGCCGCCTTGTCCGGCGAGCCAGATGAATGTCGGTTGCTCCGGGTCTGGCCCGATGACGGGTTCGTGGTCCGGCGCGAATGTTCGCAGGCCTCCCCATTTATGCGTGACCGCGCGGACATCCATGGTCGTGAACCGGTGGATGCGGTCGATCGCCAGTGCCACCTCCAGCTCATCGGCCTGGGCGTCACAGGGCTCGCAGGCGGCCATGTCGACGGGCGAGACCATCACGCGGCCGGCTTCGGGTTTGAAATAGAATGTCTCGGCGACGTCGAAGGTCATCGGCCAGGACGATGGTTCGTAGCCGGCAGGCGGATTGAACAGCACCGCCGTCCTTCTGAAGGGCACGACGTTGCGAAACGACAGGCCGGCCAAGGACGACACCTCTCGGGCCCATCCGCCCGCGGCATTGATCACCACGGGAGCTTCGAAGGTTCCGCGCGGGGTTGTCGCGCGCCAGACACCGTCCGAGCGCTCCAGGGAGCGAACGGGAGCGTTGACTTCGACGCGCCCGCCGCGGGCCTGGAGGCCCCTGATGTAGCCGGACAGGAGGGCGTTTGTGTCGATGTCCTTGCAATCCGGCTCGTACAGGGCCGTTTCGAACTGGTCGGGCCTGAGCACCGGGCAATGGGCGAGCGCCTCCCGTGCCGGCATCACTTCGAAGAATGCGCCCCTGCGGGCCAGTGCGTCAGCCTGCCGCGTCAGTGCGGCATGTTCGCCCTCGCGCGCCAGGAACAGCGCCCCGCGAGGACTGAGCAGGGGTGTCTGCGAAAACCCCTCCGGAGGCGCTGCGAGGAACCGGCGGGACGCCGTGACGAGCCGGCTCCAGAGCACAGGGCCGTAGTTCTCCGAAATGATCGCGGCGGAGCGGCCGGTGGCGTGATATCCGGCGACCGCCTCCGCCTCGAGCACGACAACTTTTCCATGCGTGCTCAGCTCGTACGAGACGGACGCCCCGGCTATGCCCGCACCGATGACGATGACGTCTGCCGTTTCCATTGCCCCAGTCCTTTCAGGAGGATGCGGGATTTCGGTCAGAACACCTGCGCGCCGACCCCGATCTCGTTGGCCGGTGCGAGCAGCTTGACCTCTCCGGCACCGTTGCGGGCGCCGAGAATGAGGATCTCCGACTGGAAACCGGCAATGTTCCGCGCCGGCATGTTCACGACGCAGGCGACGAGCTTTCCGATCAGCTCGTCGCGGGAGTAGCTGGTGACCTGCGCGCTCGACCATTTTCGACCAAGCTCGCCGAAATCGACTTCGATCTTGTAGGATGGATTGCGTGCGCGTTCGAATGGTTCGGCAGCAATGATCCGACCAACTCTGATGTCGATTTTGGAAAAATCCTCATAGGCGATTTGACTGTACTGCATTCGACGGTCTCGCTTTGTATGTTTATTTTATATCACGGGTCGGTCAGTGGTAATTGACAGAGGATAGGGCCAATTTTGGTGGTTGTTGTCGAGGTTGAGCATGGTTTCAGCAGATCCTGCTGAACACCCTGATCCATGATCGCCCGAGACAACGGAGCCCCCTCATGACGATCGCCCAGCAGCTGAACGACCCATCGCTTTTCGCCGAACTCAACTATGTCGGCGGCGAATGGGTGGGAGCCGAGGGCGGCGCTACATTTGCGGTCGACAATCCGGCGACCGAGGCGGTCATCGGATCCGTGCCGGACTGTGGAGCCGCCGAAACCGATGCCGCCATTCGGGCGGCCGATCGTGCGTTTCAGTCCTGGCGCAAGCTTGGGGCCGGCGAACGGGGCACGCTCTTGGAGCGCTGGTTCGCTCTCATGATCGAGAGCCGGGAGGACCTCGCCCGCATCATGACGCTCGAGCAGGGCAAGCCGCTCGTCGAAGCGCGCGGCGAGATCACCTACGGCGCATCCTTCGTCAAATGGTTCGCCGAAGAGGCGCGCCGTGTCTACGGCGAGACCATTCCGGCGGCCGCGCCCGATGGGCGCATCATCGTCCAGAAGCATCCGATCGGCGTCGTCGGCGCCATCACGCCGTGGAACTTCCCGAACGCCATGATCACCCGCAAGGCCGCTCCGGCGCTCGCGGCCGGCTGCACGATCGTGATCAAGCCGGCGGAGGCCACGCCCTATTCGGCGCTGGCGCTGGCGGTGCTTGCCGAGCGGGCCGGAATTCCCAAGGGCGTCATCAATGTCCTGACCGGCCGGCCGGCCGAGATCGGCGAGGCGCTCACCCGCAGTCCCGTGGTGCGCAAGGTCACCTTCACGGGATCGACCCGGGTCGGCAAGATCCTTTTCGCCCAGTCCGCCGCCACGGTGAAACGTGTCGGCCTTGAACTGGGAGGCAATGCCCCATTCCTGATCTTCGATGATGCCGATCTCGACGCGGCCGTTGCCGGCGTGATGGCGAGCAAGTTCAGGAACGGCGGCCAGACCTGCGTCTGTGCCAATCGCATCCTGGTGCAGGAGGGCATCTATGATGCTTTCGCCGAGCGGCTCCGCATCGCGGTTTCCAGGCTTGTTCTCGGAGACGGGCTCGACGAGGCAACGACCATCGGCCCGATGATCAATCGGGCCGCCATCGACAAGATCCAGCAGCATGTCGATGACGCCTGTTCCAAGGGAGCCTCCGTCATCCTCGGCGGCAAGCCGCGTTCAGGGCTCTTCTACGTGCCGACCATCCTGACCGACGCGACGGCCGAGATGAGGATCGCGCGGGAAGAGACATTCGGCCCGGTCGCGCCGCTTTTCCGCTTCAGCCGGGAGGACGAGGCGATAGCCATGTCGAACGACACACCCTTCGGACTGGCCTCCTACCTCTATACCCGCGATATCTCGCGGGCGTTCAGGGTCGCGGACGCGCTGGAGTTCGGCATGGTCGGCATCAATTCGGGGTCGGTTTCAACGACGACCGCGCCCTTTGGCGGCATCAAGGAATCGGGCCTCGGCCGTGAAGGCTCCCACCATGGCATCGACGAATTTCTCGAAATGAAGACACTGCATCTCGGCGGGATCTAGATGGTTGATCCCGGGCTTTGATCGCGCAATCTCGATGCGGGAATCTAGGCACTCGCCTTATCAGACGAGTTGGGGGGCGATCTTCCAGATACCCATGCGGGAAGGGCTGATCAGAGGCCCATGGATCGCGCTGAAGGTCGTCCTTCGTAGAGGCGATCCCGAAGGCTGAAACGCTGGGGTGCCAAAGGCCGCGGCGAAAGATACCAGAGGCCGCGGCTCCAAAAACTCTGTTGCTTGGACAGCACTGAGCGAAGCGCGCTCAATTTGCTGCCTGCTCTCTTCGCTAAGTGCTTGAAAAAATGGCGCGCCCGAAAGGATTCGAACCTCTGACCCCCAGATTCGTAGTCTGGTGCTCTATCCAGCTGAGCTACGGGCGCGCGCCGCGTTCGGAAGCGACGAGCGCCTCGAACGGAGGCGGTCGAATAAGCTGTTTCTCCGAGGATTGCAAGAGCATGGCCGGCGGCCTGTGGATGATTTTTCAGGGGCCGCGAAAACACTGGATTTGGCGGCGGCACGGCCGCGCGGGCGTCGGGGTGGCCGGCGCGTCGCATGACGGCGATTCGCCGCCACGCGATGTTGCGTCATCGCCGCGGGCGGCGATTCAGGCGCGCCGCTTCTGCGTCTTGCGGATGGCGGCGAGATCGATCGGCCGATCCGGGATGGCGATCCGGAAGGTCGCGCCCAAAGTGCCCTCGGCGAGCGCGATGGTGCCGCCATGGGTGCGCACCAGTTCGGAGGCGATGGCAAGGCCGAGCCCCGTGCCGCCCGGCCGTGTCGAGCCCTGGAAGGCTTCGAACAGATGGACGCGCGCGCGCTCGGGAATGCCCGGGCCGGTATCGGAAATCTCGATGACGGTGACCGCGCCTTCGCGCCGGCCGATGACCCGGATCTGGTCGCGGACCGGATCATTGGGCGCGCGCGCCTCCAGCGCCTGCTGGGCGTTGCGGCCGATATTGAGCAGCACGCGGAACAGGTGGTCGGGATCGGCGTCGATGGTCAGGTCGTCGGGCACCGCATTGACGAAGGCGATGCGGGCTTCCTGGCCGAGCCCCATGGTGTCGCGCACCTCGTCGGCAAGCGTGGCCAGGACGACGGCGCTGCGCTGCGGCGGCGCTTCGTGGGCCCGGCCATAGGACAGCGTCGACTGGCAGAAGGCGATGGCGCGGTCGAGGGCCTGGATCATTTTCGGGGCGAAGCGCTGCACCGTCGGGTCGGGCACATCGGCCAGCCGGTCGGAAAACAGCTGCGCCGAGGCGAGCAGGTTGCGCAGGTCGTGGTTGATCTTGGAGACCGCCAGGCCGAGAGCGGCCAGACGCGAGCGCTGGGCCAGCATGTCGTGCAGCGACTGCTGCATGGTCTGCAGCTCATATTCGGCGACGCCCACCTCGTCCTTGCGGCCGCTCGGCACGATGACCCGGCTCAGATCCTCCGGATTCTCGCGAAAGGCGATCATCGTATTGGTCAGGCGCGCCATGGGCCGGACGAACATGAGATGCAAGGTGAGATAGACCAGCGACGCGGTGATGCCGGAAATGAACAGCGAGAGCAGCAGGATGGTCTTCGAGAAGCGCAGCATGGCGCGCCGCATGGGCGTTTCGTCCATGACGATCTCGACGAAATCGCCGGCGCGCGGCGCCGTGCCCATCACCCGGAGGGTGCGTCCGTCGCGTGCGAACAGGGTTTCGAAGGCGCTTTCGATCGAGCCGAGCAAGGTGCGCTCGCGCACGTCGACGGTCACGTCGACCTCGGGCGGCTGCTCGGACACGGCGAGCAGCCGGCGCGCCTGGCCGGTCTTCAGGGCCACGGCCTGGGCGCCGGCACTGTTCAGGAGTTCACGCACCAGCGCTTCCGGCACCATGCCGCTCGGGGCCGCCTCCAGCACCAGGGCGGCGGTGCGGGCCGAGGCCAGCCGGTCGTCGAGCCAGCTCATGCGGTAATTGGCGATGGAGGGCAGGAAGATCAGGATTTCCGCCACCATCACGAAGATGCCGGTGAGCATCAGCAATTTGCCCGAGAGGCCGACGCCGCGCGAGGGAATCGGCGCCGCGATGTCCAGGTCAGCCCGCCGCCTTTCGGCGAGGGCTTTCGCCGCCGCGTCCTGTGCCGGGTCCTGTGACGTCTGTCGCGGCATGAATCAGGATCCAAAAAGCCAATGCGATCATAGACTCAGCCGAAGCGCCGCAGAAGACGGATCATTCGGCCGAGCCAGGGAGAGCCGAGGCGCGACTGGAAATAGGTACCGGCCGCGCGTTTGCCCACCTCTGATAAGCCTGGATGGGGCAGAACGATGGCGGCCAATTCGGCCGGCGTCGCGCCCTTGGCGAGCGCGAGGGCATAATAGCCGATGATTTCGCCAGCTTCGGGGCCGGCCAGCGAGCAGCCGAGCAGGCGCCCCCTGGCCGAGACGACCAGCTTGATATGGCCCGGACGTCGGCGTGAGGCGACCGCCCGGTCGTTTTCGGCGAAGGGCCAGCGCAGCGTCCGCGCGCCCGGGTCCTGCCGCCGCGCCTCGGCCTCGGTCAGGCCGACCTGTGCGAGCTCGGGATCGGTATAGGTGACGCGCGGCACGGCCACGCCGCGGGTATCGACCGGCCGGCGGAACAGAATGTTCTGCGCCACGATCTCGCCGTGCCAGCCGGCGACATGGCTAAGTGGTCGGCCGCCGCCGGCCCCGCCAATGCAATAGACGCGCGGATTGGTGGTGCGCAGGCCCTTGTCGACCGTGATGCCGGCGACATCGGCGGCAATGCCGGCGGCGTCGAGCCCGAGATAGTCGATATCGGGCTGATCGCCGGTCGCGACCAGCAGGTGCGACACCGCGATGGCACCCTCGTCGTCGCCCTGTCTCGCCACCAGGCGCAAGGCACCGGCCTCGCCTTCGACCCGGATCATCTCGGCGCCTTCGATCAGGGCGATGCCCTCGGCCTGCAATTGCCGCCTGACCACGTCGACCATTTCCGGGTCCTCGGCGGGCAGGAGCCGGTCGCGCTCCAGCACGGTCACCTCGGCGCCGAGCCGGCGGAAGGCCTGCGCCAGTTCCAGGCCCGCTGGTCCGCCGCCCAGCACGCCGAGATGGCGCGGGCAGGCCGTCAGGTCGAACACGGTCTCGCTGGTCAGAAAGGGCAAGGTGGCGAGGCCGGGAATGCCGGGCACCCGCGGCCGCGTTTCGGCGGCGATGACGAAACGCCTGGCCGATATCGTGAGGTCGCCGACCGCGACCGATCTCGGGCCGGTGAAGCGTGCCGAGCCCTTGACCACCTTGACCCCGAGCGCGCCGAAGCGCGCGGCCGAGGCGTTCGGGGCAATGGTCGCGACCGTCTCGCGGACATGGCGGAGCACCGCGGCGAAATCGATGCGCGGCGCGCCGGCGGTGATGCCGAATTCTGCCGCCTGGCGGATATCGTGGGCGCGCCTCGCCGCTGCGATCAGCGCATGGATCGCGGCGGCGCCGGTGGCCGGGCCGCCGCCGTCCATGCGGTCTCCTTCGACCAGCACGACCGGCGCGCCGAGCATGGCGCAGAAGGCGGCAACCGTCAGGCCGCCGGAACCGGCGCCAATGACGCAGACATCGGGGGCGAGGGTTTCCGGCACGGGCGTCCTTCGGGCGTCCTCAAGGTGTCTGGAAGCGTGGCGCAACTCTTTGTCGGCCGGCTCAGCGGCCCTGTCGAGAGCTCATTCGGAGCGGCTGGGCATCCCGTTACGCCTCGCTGCGGCCGAGCGTCGCAACGGGGCGGCGCCGGGGGAGGGTCATCCAGGTGTCATCGAACCGTAACGCGCCTGTCAGGCTGATCCCGCAGGGAACGCGCGTTCGATCATCCGATCAGTCCACCCGTTCAATTCCCTTGGAGCCATTGATGCGTGCTCTCGTTCTCGCCGCCGCGGTCTTCGCGGCATCCCCCGCTTTTGCCCAGCAGGAATTTCCGGCGACGCTCGCCGGCCATGCCATGCTGCCGGCCGCGACCTTCATCCAGCCGCCGGCCGATGCCCCGGCCGACCTGCAGACCCCGGGCAAGTTCACCGGCGCCGCGCGCAACGACGCAATCGGCTCGGTGATGGGGCTTTCCGCCGGCCGGCCGACCGGCCTTTCGGTGCCGTTCCGCGGCCAGCCGGCCCAGGGCCATTCGGGCATCAAGCGCATGGCCGACGGCACCTTCTGGGTGATCACCGACAACGGCTTCGGCGCCAAGGCCAATTCGCCCGATTCGATGCTCTACCTGAACCGCTACCGGATCGACTGGGAGAAGGGCTCGTTCGAGCGCCTGCAGACGATCTTCCTGTCGGATCCGGACAAGAAGGTGCCGTTCCGCATCGCCAACGAAGCGACCGAGCGGCGCTACCTCACCGGATCGGACTTCGACCTGGAGAGCTTCCAGATCGTCGGCGACAAGATCTGGATCGGCGACGAGTTCGGCCCCTATCTGATCCGCATCGACATGACCGGCAAGGTCGAGGCCGTGTTCGACACGCTGGTCGACGGCCAGGTGGTGCGCTCGCCGGACAATCCGGCCGTGACCACGCCCGCCGTGCCGGGCGGACCGGTCAATTTCCGGGTGCGCCGCTCCAAGGGCTTCGAGGGCATGGCCGCCTCGCCGGACGGCCGCTTCCTCTACCCGCTGCTCGAAGGCGCGCTGTGGGACACCCAGACCAATGCGCTCGAAATGCTCGACGGCAAACAATATCTGCGCATCCTGGAATTCGATGTGCAGGCCGCCCGCTGGACCGGCCGCCACTGGAAGTTCGTGCTCGACGAGAACAACCTGTCGATCGGCGACTTCAACATGATCGACGCCACCACCGGCATGATCATCGTGCGCGACGACAATGAAGGCGTGCCGGAGCGGGCCTGCCCGCAGGGCCAGCGCGCCGAGAATTGCTTCCATGCGCTGCCGCGCATCAAGCGGATCTGGAAGATCGAGATGACCGATGCCAATGCCGGCGGCCCGGTCCGCAAGATCGGCTTCATCGACCTTCTGCGCATCCAGGACCCGAACAAGCGCGCCCGCGTGCCGCTGTCCGGCGGCGTCTTCCAGTTCCCGTTCTTCACCATCGAGAATGTCGAGATCGTCGACGCCGACCACATCATCGTCGGCAATGACAACAACCTGCCGTTCTCGTCGAGCCGCGATCCGAACAAGGCCGACGACAACGAGATGGCGCTGCTGCGCGTGCCGGAATTCCTGCGCGCCCGCTGAGCGGTCCGCCCTTAAGCCAACAGAGGGGCTCGGCTCACGCCGGGCCCCTTTTTCATGGGCGCGGCCGGCGCCGCCGGGTGGACCGCGACGGCGAGACGCGCCCGCGCCTCGTCGAGCGCTTCGAGCACGATCGCGGCAAGGCGGGCGGTGGCCGGCGCCGGCTCGGCTTCGGCCAGATGCAGGGCGAGCCCGACCGAGGGCAGGGACGGCAGTCCCGCCTCGCCCGGCGCGAGCGCGCGCAGCGTCGCCGGCAGGCCGATCTCGGTCCTGACACTCAAGCCGAGCCCCGCCGAGACCGCGGCCCAGAGACCGCCAAGGCTCGGACTGGTGAAAGCTGCCCGCCAGGCCATGCCGGCATGGTCGAGCGCGGTGGTGGCCGCGCTGCGCATCAGGCAAGGCGCTTCGAAGGTCGCCAGCGGCACGGCTTCTCCGGTCCCATAGGGCCAGGGGCCGGCGGCGGGCCCGATCCAGCGCATCGGCCAGTTGCCGAGGTGGCGGCTGTTCAGCCGCGCCGTGCCGTCGTCCCAGGCGAGCGCCAGGTCGAGCCGGCCGGCGATCAGCCGATCGACGATATCGGCATTGCGACCGACCCGGGCCTCGATCCGGACCTTCGGATTGGCGCGGGCGAAACGGCCGAGCACATCGGGCAGCAGCACTTCGCCGAAATCCTCGGGCATGCCGAGCCTGATCCAGCCTTCGAGCTCGACGCCGCCGACGGCGGCGGCGGCCTCGTCGTTCAGCTCGATCAGGCGCCGGGCATAGCCGAGCATGACTTCGCCGGCATCGGTCAGGGCCAGGCCCCGGCCGGCGCGGCGAAAGACCGGCGTTCCCGCCTGATCCTCGAGCTTCTTCAATTGCGCGCTGACCGCCGATGTCGATCGGCCCAGCCGGTCGGCGGCGCGGGCGAAACTGCCGAGCTCGATGCCGGTGACGAAGCTGCGGAGAACGTCGAGGTCGAAGGTGATCCGGCGCATGTCATCGTCCCGAATATCAGGATTATCGATCCAAAATTTCCTGATTTTATGGATCATGTTGCGGCCTCATGATCGGTTCCGTCAAGCGCGCCGAAGCGCCTGGCCTGTCGCATCAGGAGGACGGCCCATGCCGTTTGCACGCATCTCGCTTCTCAAGGGCAAGTCGCCGGACTATCTCGGGGCGCTTTCCGGCGGTCTTCATCAGGCACTGGTCGAGGCTTTCGACGTGCCGCAAGACGACCGTTTCCAGGTGATCCATCAGCTCGCGCTAGGTGAATTGATCTTCGACCGGCATTATCTCGGTGGTCCGCGCTCGGATGATTTCGTGCTGATCCAGATCACCGCCGGCCGGCTCCGCAGCACCGCGGTCAAACAGGCATTCTACCGGCGCCTGGTCACCTTGCTCGCCGAGGCACCGGGGCTTCGCCCCGCCGATGTCATGGTGATCATCTCCACGACCCATGCCGACGAGTGGTCGTTCGGCGGTGGCGAGGCGCAGATGGTGGCAGCGAGCGATGCGCGCGCGGAGGTTGGTCATGCGCAGCGGTCTTGACCGGGCGGAGCTGCCTTTCATCCGTGACGACGGCGCGGACGAAAAGCCGCGGGTGCCGCAAGCCATGACCATCATCCGCGCAGGGAGCGCGATTGCCCGCGGCCCCGCGGCCATCGCCAGCGGGCCGTTCTGGGCCGAGACGCTGATCGCCAGTGCCGTCGACGGCGAACCCACCGTGGTGCGCGCGACCTTCGAGCCGGGCGCGGCCACCCATTGGCACAGCCATCCACTCGGCCAGGTCCTCTACGTGCTGACCGGCGTCGGCCGCGTGCAGCGCGAGGGTGGGGCGGTCGAGGAGGTGAGGAGCGGCGACTGCGTCTGGTTCGCAGCCGGCGAGCGCCATTGGCATGGCGCTTCGCCGGACAGCCTGTTCGCCTATGTCAGCATCCAGGGGATCAGGGACGGCACCGCCGCCCACTGGATGGAACCGGTCACCGGCGGATAGGGCTCAAAGCGTGATCGCCGGCCGCCGGGTCATCCGGGTGACATTCTTGCGCACCGCGAAGATCCGGCCATAGGCGTCGCCCTTCAGGTCCTGCCGGTAGCCGCGATAGTCGAGCAGCGGGTCCCAGGAACATTCCTCGTCGTGGAGGGTATCGAAGTCGGCGGCCAGGATGTCGCGGATCTGCGTGCGGTTCCTGCGGTTCTGGAATTCCAGCAGGACGAGCGAGGTCTTCGACAGGTCGAGATGGGAGAGGACGTCGCCTTCGCCGCCCTCGATGTCGATCTTGACCACGTCGGCCGAGGGCAGGCTCGCCGGATCGACCACGTCGACCTCGTAGGTCTCGGCCATATGGCCTTCGACGAAGGTGTCGCCGGAATAGGCGGCAAGGCCGGATTCGCCATCGCCGGCATAACGGCTGACGAAGGTGGCGCGCTTGTCGGGTCCGGGAAACAGGGCGGCGTTGACGATGGTGATGTCGCGCCGGCCCTCGGTGTTGCGCCGGAGATAGTCGAACGTACCGGGGTGCGGCTCGAACGATTTGACCGCGCTGCCCGGCCAGCGGGCGGAGGCCCAGAGCGCGAAGGAGCCGACATTGGCGCCGATATCGAGGATGTCGAGCCCGACGCCGTCATAGTCGGCCTCGTATTCGCCTTCGAGCACGTCCTTGATGGCGAATTCCATCGGTTCCGGGCAGAGCACCATCATGGGAATGCGGGCGACATAACGATTCAAGGAAGGATCCTCCTGCGGGCCTGGAGCCGTGGCGCCTCGACGCAGCGGCATCATGGAGCAAGCTACCGCGCGACGCGCGCTTTTCCAGGGGCCGTGGCGGGATTGATCGCCAGGGGTGCCGCATGACGGCCGGTCATGCCACCTGGGAGCGCCAGGCGATGACACCCTCGGTGCGCGCCCGCACCTCGGGCGAGGCGAGGCAAGTGGCGACGGCCTCGTAACCCGGCGCGCCGGGCCAGGGCGCGACAAGGGTGGGCGGGCTGTGATTGGCGGGGCAGAAGATGATCGCCTCATCGGGGCCTGTGGCCGCCAGGTCGAGGATCGCGGAGGACCGGGTCAGCAGAAACAGCGGCCGTGCGCCGGGCCCGCGACGGCGCAGATGCGCGATCAGCGCCTCCTGGCTCGGCTGGTCCAGCCCTTGTTCCACCATGTCGACGACCAGAGCCGCCGGACCTTCGGATTCGAGGCCGACGAGCAAGGCGGTGAGGGCTTCGGAGACGCGGGCGCCGTCCTCGACGAGCCAGGCCAGGGTCCGGTCGACCCGCGACGCGAGCGCTGCGTCGTCGACCAGCCGTGCCCGCATCGCCGCGCCGCCGTCGGCCAACCGTTCCAGGTCCAGGAAGGCGGCGTCGGGCAAGGTCTCGGCGATGCGCCGGGCGAGCCGCGTCTTGCCGCTGCCGAGCGGACCGATGATGTAGTTGAGCGGCCTGATGTCCCGGAGTTCGAACCGCTCGCCGCCCCAGGGCCAGGGCAGGTCGAAAGCGAGACCGAGGCCGGCGGCGGGCGCCAGCAGGCGTGCCAATTCTCCCGCGGCCGGCGCGCTGCCCTCAGCGAGGGCGGTCCGAAGGCTCTGGACCTTGTCGGCGACGCCGCCGAGTTCGCGGATCCGGCCCTGAATCACGGCCTGGTGCGCGGCGAGCGCCGGTTCGAGATCCCGGGGGTCGCCCGCCAGCACCCGCGCCACCTGGGCAAGGCTCAGGCCGAGCGCACGGAGAGCGGCGATCTCGGCGGTCCGGGCCAGTTCATCGGGGCCATAGACCCGCCATCCGGCCGCGGTGCGGCCCGGCGTGACGAGGCCGTGCTGCTCGTAGAGGCGCAGGGCCTTGGCGGAAACGCCGAGCCGCCGTGCGGCCTCGGACGGGGACAGAAAACCGATGGAAGAGCTCACGAATCACCTCGCTATTCGCTGACCCCGGTGCTTATCGGGGCGGCCCCAGGGGCCGGGTCAAGCGGGCTTTCGTGATCGTCGGTCGCCGGCGGCCTAGCGTGCGGTGCCGGCCGCCTGTCGGATATCTCGACAATATCGAGGAACTGCCGGATCGCACCTTCGACCGGGCCGTCATTGAGGATCGTCACGTCGGCGAGCGCGCTGGTCTCGACGAGGCGGGCGACCCGCGCCGCGGCGTCGCCGTCGGTTGCGCGGGCGCGCGCCGCCACCCGCGCCGCGAGCACCTCGGGCGGCGCGGTGATCTCGACGACGATCACCGCCTCGTAGCGCCGTCGGGCGGTCTCGACGACGCTGCGCGAGACGTTGCAGACGACCGTGCGGCCTTCGGTCAAGAGGTGATCGATGGCAATGGGAATGCCGTAGTCATGGCCATGCGCCGACCAGGACAAGGCAAAGCCGCCGACCTTGGCGAGCGTCGCGAAGGTCGCGGCATCGACCTCGGCATTGGCTTCCGCCGCCGAGGGCGGCCGGGTGACGACCCGGCTCGGGAACAGCACGGCGTCGCCGCCGGCAAGCCGCCGGCGCGCCGCGTCGATCAAGGTGTCCTTGCCGGCGCCGCTCGGGCCGACGACCAGCACGAGCCGGCCCGGCCCGATCCGGGCGGGCCTGCCGGCAGATGCGGGATCAAGCGCGCCGGTCATGGACATGGTCAGGAGATCCTGAGGCCCGTGCGCCAGACCTGGCGCACCACCGGCTGGCTGCCGACAAGTGCCACGCGCACCAGATCGCCGCGCTTGCCGAGCGCGATCTCGCCGCGATCGGTCATGCCGGTCGCCTCCGCCGGCGTCTTGGACACCGTGCGGATCGCGCCGGGCAGGCCGCCGACCGCCGGCACGCCGGCGAGGCCGAAGGCGCCCTGGATCAGGCTGATCGGCACATAGTCGGAGGACAGGATGTCGAGCACGCCGGCTTCCGCCAGCTCCACCGCCGAGACATTGCCGGAATGCGAGCCGCCACGGACGACGTTGGGCGCACCCATCAGCACGGAAATGCCGGCGGCGTGGGACGCGCGGGCTGCTTCCACCGTGGTCGGGAATTCGGCGATCGAGACCTGGTCGGCCAGCGATTCCGTGACATGCTCTTCCAGCGTGTCGTCATGGCTCGCCAGCGCGATCCGGCGCTCGTGGGCGAGCGCCACCAGGCCGCGCTTGTTCGGCTCGGCGATGATGGCGGAGCGCGCCTTGCGGGATTCGAACAGGGCGGTCAGTTCGTCCTCGGCGAGGCCGCTCTTGCCGCGATAATAGATCCGCTGCTTTTCCTCGTCGCGGAACTGGCGCTGGCCGGGCGTGTGGTCCATCAGCGACATCAGGCGCACGTCGAAACGGGCGAGATAGTCGGCGGCCTCCTCGACCACGCCGCGCGACGGGATCTCGCAGCGCAGGTGGGTGTGGTGGTCGGCGCGCAGCAGCCCGGTCTTCTTGGCCGCCTCGATCGCTTCCGAGAGCTCGAGCAGCGCGTCCGATACGCCCGGACGGTCGTCGTCGCGGCCGACCCGCAGGCTGTCGAACACCGTGGTGATGCCCGAGGCGGCGATCTGCGCGTCATAAGCGAAAACCGCCGAGAGCGGGTCCCAGTAGACCTTCGGTCGCGGCGCATAATGCGGCTCCAAGTGATCGGTGTGCAGTTCGACCAGGCCGGGAATGATCAGGTCGTCGCCGCAGTCGATGGCGTCGGGGCGCTGGCGGTCCTCCTCCAGCCCGACGATGTCGCCATGCTCGACGACGATGGTCGCCGCGACCTCGCGATCGGCGAGGACGACGCGGCGGGAAAAGAGCGAGGCGGAGCCCTTGTCGGTGGTTGCTCTCATGGTTGTCTCTGGCTCCTCATGCGGCACGTGCGGCGAATGTGGTGACGTCGACGATGCGGGTCGCGACCCGCTCACGGACGTCGTCGTCGTGGAAGATGCCGACGATCGCCGTGCCGTCGGCCTTCTTGGCATCGATCAGATCGACCACCGCGGCGCGGTTCCTGGCATCCAGCGAAGCGGTCGGTTCGTCAAGCAGCAGGATCGGATGATCGGCTATGAAACCGCGCGCGATGTTGACGCGCTGCTGCTCGCCGCCGGAGAAAGTCGAGGGCGGCAGCGACCAGAGCCGCTCGGGCACGTTGAGGCGGGTCAGCAGCGCCCGGGCGCGGGTCTCCGCTTCGTCGCGGTCGATGCCGAAGGCGATGGCCGCTTCCGCCACCACGGCGAGCGCCGGCACGCGCGGAATGACCCGCAGGAACTGCGAGACGTAACCGACGGTGTGGCGGCGCAGCGCCAGGACGCGGCGCGGCGCGGCGGTCGCGATGTCGACGGTCTCGGGGGCGGCGCCGCCCTGGGCGACGATGCGGATGGCACCGGAATCGGTGCGGTAATTGCCGTAGATCATTTTCAGGATCGACGACTTGCCGGCGCCCGAGGGGCCGCCGAGCACGATGCATTCGCCAGGGGCCACTTCGAGCGAGACGCCGCTGACGACGGGAATGGTCAGGCCGCCCTGCAGGTGCATGGTGAAGGTCTTGCCGACATTGTCGAGGGTCAGGATCGCGGTCATGTCGACGCTCCTCACGGCTGCAGGATCGAGGAGACGAGCAACTGAGTATAGGGTTCGCGCGGGTCGTCCAGCACCTGGTCGGTCAGGCCGGTCTCGATGGCACGCCCATCCTTCATCACCAGAATGCGGTGGGACAGAAGCCGCGCCACGGCGAGATCGTGGGTGACGACGATTGCCGCGAGGCCCAGATCGGCCACCAGTCCGCGCACGAGATCGAGCAGGCGCGCCTGCACGGAAACGTCGAGGCCGCCGGTCGGCTCGTCCATGAAGACCAGGCGCGGATTGGTGACGAGGTTGCGGGCGATCTGCAGACGCTGGCGCATGCCGCCGGAATAGGCCGTCGGCTTGTCGTCGATGCGGTCGGGATCGATCTCGACCCGGTCGAGCCAGGTCTCGGCCTCCTCGCGGATGCGGCCGTAGTGACGCCAGCCGACCGCCATCAGCCGTTCGCCGACATTGGCGCCGGCGGAGACCCCCATGCGCAGGCCGGCGGCGGCGTCCTGGTGGACGAAACCCCAGTCAGTGCGGAACAGGAAGCGCCGCTCGGCCTCCGACAGCGAGACGATGTCGCGGGTGACGCCGTCGCGCATGGCATACATCACCCGGCCGGCCGAGGGCGCCATCTGGCCGGAGAGCAGTTTCAGGAGCGTCGACTTGCCCGAACCGGATTCGCCGACCACCGCCAGCACTTCGCCGGCATGGAGGTCGAACGAGACATCGCGGCAGCCGGTGCGCGCGCCGTAGAATTTCGACACGCTTTCGGCCGTCATCAGGGGGAGTTCGGTCATGACACTGCTCCCGAGATAGCCTTCGGTGCCTCACCGAGAAGCTCGCCGCGGTGGCCCTCGGCCCGGCGCTCCTCGCAATGGTCGGTATCGGAACAGACGAACATGCGGCCGCCGCGGTCGTCGGTGATGACCTCGTCCAGATAGGTGTGGCGCGCGCCGCAGAGGTCGCAGGGCCGGTCGAACTTGGTCGGCTCGAACGGATGGTCCTCGAAATCGAGCGACACCACGCTCGCATAAGGCGGCACCGCATAGATGCGCTTTTCGCGGCCGGCGCCGAACAGCTGCAGGGCGGCGCAGTCGTCCATTTTGGGATTGTCGAATTTCGGCGTCGGCGAGGGGTCCATGACATAACGCCCCTCGACCTTCACCGGATAGGCATAGGTCGTGGCGATATGGCCGTGGGTGGCGATGTCCTCGTAGAGCTTCACATGCATGAGCCCGTAATCTTCCAGCGCATGCATGACGCGGGTTTCGGTCTCGCGCGGTTCCAGGAAGCGCAGCGGTTCCGGGATCGGCACCTGATAGACCAGCACCTGGTTGTCGGTGAGGGTCTTTTCCGGGATCCGGTGGCGGGTCTGGATGATGGTCGCATCCGCCGTCGCCGTTGTTGTCGCGACGTCGGAGGTCTTTTCGAAGAACTTGCGGATCGATACCGCGTTGGTGGTGTCGTCGGCGCCCTGGTCGATCACCTTCAGGACGTCGTCGGCGCCGAGGATCGCCGCGGTCACCTGCACGCCGCCGGTGCCCCAGCCATAGGGCATGGGCATTTCGCGCGAGGCGAAGGGCACCTGATAGCCGGGAATGGCGATGGCCTTCAGGATGGCCCGGCGGATCATCCTTTTGGTCTGCTCGTCCAGATAGGCGAAATTATAGTGGGCGGTCATTCCGCGGCATCCTTCAGATCAGGCGTTTCCTGCGGCGTCCTGGCTTCGCGTTCGGCGAGCTCCTGGCGCATCTTGCGGACCAGGCCGAGCTCGGCCTGGAAGTCGACATAGTGCGGCAGCTTCAGATGCTCGACGAAGCCGGTGGCCTGGACGTTGTCGGAATGCATCAGCATGAATTCCTCGTCCTGGGCCGGCGCCGTGATCTCCTCGCCGAGCTCGCGGGCGCGCAGCGCCCGGTCGACCAGCGCCATGGCCATGGTCTTGCGCTCGCAATGGCCGAAGGCGAGGCCATAGCCGCGGGTGAAGCGCGGCGCCTCGGTGGACGAGCCCTTGAACTGGGTCACCATCTGGCATTCGGTGATGGTGAGGTCGCCGAGCGGCACGGCGAAACCGACATCCTCGACTTCGAGCTCGATCTCGACCTCGCCGAGCCGGATCTCGCCGGCAAAAGGATGGGTGCGGCCATAACCGCGCTGGGTCGAATAGCCGAGCGCCAGCAGGAAACCCTCGTCGCCGCGCGCCAGGTTCTGCAGGCGCAGATCGCGGTCGGCGGGGAAATCCAGGGGTTCGCGGGTGAGATCGCCGACCGGCGCACCGGGCTCGGCCTGCGGGTTGCGCTCGATCAGGTCGTCCTGGCCGAGCAGGTCGGTGACCCGCGGCATGGCGGCGTCGTCGGCCGGCGCGGTCGGCGGTTCGGCGACGGGGGCGCCGGCCTCCAGCAGGAAGTCGAGCAGGCGGTGGGTGTAGTCGAAGGTCGGTCCCAGAACCTGGCCGCCGGGCAGGTCCTTGAAGGTCGCCGAAACCCGCCGGCGCACCGCCATGTCGGCTGTGTCCACCGGCTCGCTTGCGCCGAAGCGCGGCAAGGTGGTGCGGAAGGCGCGGATCAGGAAGGCGGCCTCGACCAGATCGCCGCGCGCCTGCTTGATGGCGAGCGCCGCGAGATCGCGGTCGTAAAGCGAACCTTCGGTCATCACCCGGTCGACGGCGAGCGTCAGCTGCTCGCGGATCTGGGTCGGCGCCAGCTCGGGGATCGCGGGATCGCCGCGCCGCGCATGGGCGAGCAAAGCGTGTGCATTGTCGATGGCGCGTTCGCCGCCTTTGACTGCCACATACATGTCAGGCCTCGCTGATGCGGGTGGTGCGCGGCAGGGCGGCCACGCCGTCGGGGCCGGCCAGGACCAGGTCGACCCCGCGCGGGAACAAGGCGTGGTTGTCGGCGAGGCGGGCGACGATGTCGGCCGGCAGGTGCTCGACGGCCAGTCCGGCGGACCCCTTGATACCGGGGCCTTCCAGCTTGAGGGCGCGGCCCGCGTTCAGGCTCGACACCTGCAGGATCAGCGTGGTCGAACGATCCGGATAGGCGTCGGTGCCGAGCGCGAAAGTGTTGAAACCGCCAAGCGCCAGCGGATCGGCGATCACGGCGAAGGCGGCCTGCGACGGTTCGCGTGTCAGCTTGGCGCCGCTGTGAAAACTCAGATAGGTCCGGATCTCATCGGTCGACAGCGGGGCGTCGAGAAAGACCGAGGTCTCGAAATCGGCGAGCGCCAGGACGACCGCGGCGGCGACCGGGGTCAGCGGGGCGGGCGCTTCGGCCAGGCCCATGACCGGCTGGATCGTGCCGGGGCGGGCGAGCGCATTCATCACGGCGCGGAAGGCCTGCTGGGCCTCATGCACCGGGTCGGCATAAGCAAGGGCGATGGCCATCAATTGTCTCCCCGCACCATGGTGAAGAAGTCGACGCGGGTCGCGGCGGTGCGCTCGGCCTTCAGGGTCTTCTCGGCGGCCAGGCGCCGGCGCACCGGCTGAAGCGCCGTCTCCACCGCCGCACGATGGATCTCGCTCTGCCAGAGCGCGTCGGCGAGCGCCGCCAGCCGGGCTTTTTCGCCATCGCGCCCGAGCACGTGGCCGAAGCCGACCTCGCCGGTCGGCAGCGCCACGGCGGCGCGGGTGACGGTCGCCTCGCCCAGATTGAAGGGGGCGCCGTCGCCGCCGATACGGCCGCGCACCATGACGAGGCCGATCTCGGGAGCCCTGAGCGTCCGGACCGCCGGCATCGGCGAGATCGCCGTTTCAAGCAATGCCAGCTCGGCCGATGTGGCGCGGGCGGCGATGGCCATGGCGGCCTTGCGGGCGGCCTGGATGGCGTCGGGTGTGGAATCGGTGTGGGTCACTGGCCGGATCATGAGTTGTATATTCATCTAGATGACTATACTTTTATGACAGCGGGGCCGGATGATCAAGTCATCTCGACGTGATATCGACGGTCTGATGAAAGCGGGCTTCGGCGGGGCGTCGCGACGCGCGGCGCATTTCCCACCGGGGCCATGACAGGCGAATGACGAGGCAAACGATGCTGGCACGGGGCGGCGGTGTCACGGTCTGGCGGCAGATCGCCGAGGTGATGGAGGCCGATATTGTCGGTGGCGGCCTGCCGCCGGGATCGCGCATGCCGACGGAAGCCGCCCTGTCGGCGCGGTTCGGCGTCAACCGGCATACGGTTCGCCAGGCGCTGAAATCCCTGGTCGAGAAAGGCCTGGTGCGGGTGACGCAGGGCTCCGGCACCTATGTCGAAGCCAAGCCGCTGGCCTATCCGATCGGCATGCGCACGCGCTTTTCCGAGATCGTGCTGGACCAGGAGCGTGAGCCGGCGGGCCGGCTGATTGGTCATCGCATCGCGGCTGCGACGGCCGAGGTCGCGGCCGCTTTGCACCTCTCACCTGACGACCCCGTGGTGATGGTCGACAGCATGCGTTTCGCCGACGGTGTGCCGATCTCCTGGGGCTATTCGGCCTTTCCCTTGCCGCGCTTTGCCCGGGTGCCGGAGGTCTATGCCGCCACCGGTTCAATCTCGGCCGCGCTCGCCGCCTGCGGCGTGCCAGATTACCGGCGGACCTCCACCCATATCGGCGCGACGATCGCCGACCGGATCGATGCCGAGCGGCTCGAAATGGGCCTCGGCCGGCCGATCCTTGTCATGGAAGCCGTCAATGTCGATCCTGACGGTGTTCCGATCCAGTGGGGCCGTTCGCATTTCTCCGCCGACCGCGTCCGCATCACGGTGGGGAGCTAAGGCCGCCAGGTCAGTGATTGTGCCCGCTTGATTTTGATGCAAACAAGTCGTGGATATCAGGGACAAGCCTGGGCAGGACGATGTGTGGACCTCTCACCATCCCGGGCCATGACACGGCTCGTGTGACGGTCGATCCCGTGCACGCCCCCCGACGGCCATTCTCGTCTTGGCCGGGCTTGTCCCGGCCATCCACGACTTGATTATCGCGAGGAGATGAATTCGTGGATGCCCGGGACAAGCCCGGGCAAGACGAAGTAGCGCGACCGGGAGGGCGTGGTGCCAAGTGGCAATCGCCGTGCACCGGTATCGATCCGCATTTCGGGCACTGCCTCCGACAGTCAACGCCTTTGCGCGCCGTCGCCGATCAGCGCGAAGCGCAGGCGGGTCGAGACGACGTCGATCGCCATGACGGTGATCAGGATCATCAGGATCAGGGCGGAGACGTGCTGATATTCCAGCACGCGGATCTGCTCGGCCAGGTGCAGGCCGATGCCGCCGGCGCCGACAATGCCGATAATGGTGGCCGAGCGGGTATTGCTCTCGAAATAATAGAGCACCTGGCTGCCGATGACCGGCAGGATCTGCGGCAGAAGGCCGAAGCGCATGGCGTCGAGACCGCTGCCGCCGACCGAGGCGACGCCTTCGACGGCCTTGCGGTCGGCCGCCTCGATGGCTTCCGAAAACAGCTTGCCGAACACGCCGAAATTGGCGGTGACCAGCGCCAGCACGCCGGCGAAGGGACCGAGGCCGACGACACTGACCCAGATCAGCGCCCAGATCAGCTCGTCGACGCCGCGGATGGTGTCGAGAAAGCGCCGCGACAGGAAATGCACCACCGCATTGGGGATGACGTTCTTGGCGGCGAGGAAACCGAAGGGAAAGGCCAGCAGGGCAGCGGCCATGACGCCGAGAAAGGCGATGGCCACGGTTTCGGCCAGGGCATGCAGGTAGATCAGGAATTTCGACCAGCCGCCGGTCGAGGGCGGGATCATGCGCCAAAGGAACTCGGCGAGCTTGCCGAGCCCGAGCAGGAGTTTCGGCAGGGAGAATTCCAGCTGGACGAGGCCGAAGACGAGCAGCGCGGTCAGCGCGACGATGATGCCGACGACCCGGGCGCGATGACGGATCGAGGGCGTGAAGATGTCGGGATAGCGAGCCCTGAGCTCGGCTTCGCGGGCGCGGGCATCGGCGACGACGGGGTGAAGCGTGTTCGCGGTCATGACCGCTTCTCCATGCCGATCAGCTGGTGACGCACGCGTTCGGTGGCGAGGTCGATGATCATGACGGTCGCGATGATCAGCACCAGGATTGCCGAGACGTCGGAATAGTAGAATTTTCTGATGGCCTCGATCAGGTCCTGCCCGATGCCGCCGGCGCCGACGAAGCCCATCACCGCCGCGCCGCGGACATTCACTTCGAAACGCAGCAGCGCGTAGCTGACGAAATTCGACAGGACCTGAGGCACCACCGCGAAGCGGACGGTTTCGGTCCAGGTGGCGCCGGTGGCGGTCAGGCCGTCGATCGGCTTCATGTCGATATTCTCGACCACCTCGGCGAACAGCTTGCCGAGCGCGCCGGCGGTGTGAATGGCGATGGCCAGCACGCCGGGCACCGGCCCGAGGCCGAAGGCGACGACGAAGATCAGCGCGAAGACGATCTCCGGGACGGTGCGGCAGAATTCCAGGAAGCGCTTGGCGCCGACGCGGATCCAGGGGCGAGGGGTCAGGTTGCCGGCGGCGAAGAAGCAGAGCGCGAAACCGGCGACGGCGCCGAGCACGGTGCCGACATAGGCGATGAGCAGGGTCTCGGCCAGCAGCTTCAACCATTTGTCGAGACCCCACATCCACTCGGCGGGATCGACCAGGACGAAGCGTCCGGTGGCAGGGCCGTTATCGAGCGTGAAGATGCGGCCGACATAGTCGGTGAAGCGCCAGAGATTGCTGACGAATTTCACCACGTCGACATCCGTGACGGCGCCGGCGAGCACGGTCGCGCAGCCGAACAGGACGAGGCCGAGGATCAATTGCCGGCGCTTGGCGCCGACCGCCTCGCCATAGGCGCGCCGGAGCGGCTCGAGCTGCTGGTCGGGCAGGCGTGGAACGGCGCTCGCCATGAACTTTTCTCCTGAGAAAGATGTGAGCGCCCGACAAAGAAACGGGGTGGGCCGCGACAGGACCCACCCCGTGGAGGTTGCTCTGAGGTCGTTCAGGAGCGCGCGCGGCGCATCTGGTCGACGAATTTCTGCAGCTCGACGATGGTCTCGTAGTCGCGATGCGAGACGGCGTGGAAGCCGAGATCCTTGCCGTCGGACAGCCGGTCGAAGGCGGCCTTGGCCTTGGCCGGGGCTTCCATGAAGGCCTTCAGGATGGCCGCGCGCGCCTCTTCCGGGAGCGAGGAGATGAAGGCATAGGGCGAGCCGGCGATCAGGTCGGACTTGAAGATCATCTTGAAGTCCTCGGCGCGCACCATGTTCTTGTTGACCATGCGCGAGAGGTTGGAATCAGTCTCGGAGTTCCACCAGTTGAAGGCGGCGTCGCAGGTGCCCTGCTGGACCGCGGTCACGGCGTTCTCATGGGAGCCGGCATAAACGACGCGGGCGAAGAACTGGTCGGGATTGGTGATGCCGAGCTTGCTCAGGGCAAAGCGCGGTACATTGTTGCCGGAGGTCGAATTGGGGTCGACGAGGCAGAGGTTCTTGCCGCGCAGGTCCTCGATCTTGGTCGCCGGGTTGTTGGCCCGCACATAGAGCACCGAATAATAGCCGATCGAACCGTCGGAATTGATCGAGGTGACGAAGGGCTGGACGGCGCCGCTGGTGACCGAGTGGGCGCGGACATAAGAAGCCGGGCCGTAATAGGCGAGCTGGATCTGGCCGGCACGCTGGCCCTCGATGACCGCGGCATAGTCATTGGCGATGCGCAGCGTCACCTTGGTGCCGAGCTCGCGCGCCAGATATTCGACGAAGGGGGCGTAGCGCTCGGTCACGCCCGAGGCGTTCTCGGCCGGGATGACGGCGAGCACCAGCTCGGGATAGCGGCTTTGCCAGGTCTGCGTCTGGGCCTGCACGGCGGTGGCGGCGATGGCGAGCCCGGCAAGGCCGGCCAGCACGTTGCGGCGGGTGAACATGGTCGTGTCTCCGAAAAAGGCGGATTGGCGATCGGGTCAGGCAAGAGCCGCGGTGGCGAAGGCGCCGGCCGCGGCGGGAACCGGGGTATGGCTGTCGATGACCTCGTCGGCCTCGATGCCGTAGAGCTCGCGCGCCGCGGCATTGGTCAGCTCGGCCGGCGAGCCGTCGAACACGACCCGGCCCTGGGCCATGCCGACGAGACGGTCGCAATAGGTCTTGGCGAGGTCGAGCGAATGAAGATTGCAGATCACCGTGATGCCGTAGTGACGGTTGATCCGCTGCAGCGCGTCCATGACGATGCGGGTGTTGCGCGGATCGAGCGAGGCGATCGGCTCGTCGGCGAGAATGAATTTCGGTTCCTGGACCAGGGCGCGGGCGATCGCCACGCGCTGCTGCTGGCCGCCGGACAGACTTTCTGCACGCTGGCTGGCGAGCGAGCCGATATCGAACTGCTCCAGCGCCGACAGGGCGATGGCCTTGTCCTCGGCGGTCCACAGCTTGAGCAAGGCGCGGGCCTGGCTGACATGGTTGAGCCGGCCCATCAGCACATTGGTCAGCACGTCGAGGCGGCCGACCAGATTGAACTGCTGGAAGATCATGGCGCAGGACTGGCGCCAGGCGCGCAGTTCCGCGCCGTGAAGGCCGGTGACGTCACGGCCGTCGAACAGGATACGGCCTTCAGAGGGGTCCTGCAGGCGGTTGATCATGCGCAGCAAGGTCGATTTGCCGGCACCCGAGCGGCCGATCACGCCGATGAAGGCGCCTTCGGCGATGTCGAGCGAGACGTCCGACACGGCGGCTTTCGCGCCAAATCGTCGGGTGACCTTGTCGATGGTGAGCATGGGGCCAAGCCTTGCTGAAACAATGCGGCGCGCCGCAAGCAGGGGGCGCCATCTCTTCAGCTCTCGGCTCTAGGACAGGCGAATAACAGTTTTGTGACGCCGTTATGCTGGAGGTATGAAGCAAATGTCGCAGGCGATTACTTCTGAATTGTCATCCAGATGTCATTGATGTGTCATTCGGGCCGGCAAGACCGTCGCATTCCTCCCGCCTCGGGCGCGTCCCCCCGCAGCAGAAAGCCTCGATATGACCAAGCTCGGCCTCGAACCGTCGATCCATCCGGACGCGATCATCCGCAACAGCCGCTTCGGCGCCTATACCGAGGTCGGCGCAAGAACGGTGATCTCTGAAACCGTCATGGGCGACTATTCCTATATCGTCCAGGACGGCCAGATCGACATGTCCGAGATCGGCA
This sequence comes from Hyphomicrobiales bacterium, assembly GCA_017304475.1. GTDB lineage: Bacteria > Pseudomonadota > Alphaproteobacteria > Rhizobiales > Phreatobacteraceae > Phreatobacter. Next base: position 55,470 of record JAFKKV010000036.1, read on the forward strand.
AGTTCTGTTCGATCGCCTCGCATGTGCGGATCAATCCGGGCAACCATCCGACCGAACGGGCAAGCCAGAGCCACTTTCTCTACCGTGCCTCGCGCTATTTCGACGGCGAACCGGACGAAGCGGGCTTTTTCGACTGGCGCCGCGCCCATGCGGTGACGATCGGCCATGACGTCTGGATCGGCCATGGCGGGGTCGTGCTGGCCGGCCGCACGGTCGGCACCGGCGCGGTGGTCGCGGCCGGCGCGATCGTCACCAAGGATGTCGCGCCCTATACGATCGTCGGCGGCAATCCGGCGCGCGTGATCCGCCGGCGCTTCGACGAGGCGGTCGCCGAGCGGCTGCAGGCGCTGGCCTGGTGGGACTGGAGCCACGCGCGGCTGAGGCTCGCCTTGCCGGATTTCCGGGCACTCGCCATCGAGGCCTTCCTGGACAAATATGAGAACGAAGCCTGATAGACTGTCTTGATGTACAGCGTCATGGCGAGGCCGGCCTCGCCATGACCACCCGGTTCGCTTGCTCCGCGGCGGGCGGGGCCCCAGCATCGGTCGCGGGCGTCGGTCTGCCCGGGAGGTTCCATGTCTCTCTATCGGCTCGATCGCTATTTCACGCCGTCATCGGTGGCCATTGTCGGCGCCACCGACCGGCCGGGATCCATGGGCATGGCGCTGCTCGCTAATATGCGCCGGGCCGGCTTTGACGGCGGGCTCTACCCGGTCAATCCGCATCACCAGGCGCTTGACGGCCTTGCCTGCTACCCCTCGCTCGGCGCGCTGCCCGGCGTCCCGGACCTGGTGGTCCTGGCGACGCCCGGACGAACCATTCCCGGCCTCGTCGCGGAGGCCTCGGCGCTCGGCGTGCCGGCGGCGGTGGTCATCTCGGCGCTCGAGCGGGACGGCTACGGCGCCGCCGCAAAGCAGATCGTCAAGGCGGCGCGGGCCCATGGGCTCAGGATCGTCGGGCCGAACTGCTTCGGGGTCATCGCGCCGCATGGCAAGGTCGATGCGAGCTTCGCCTCGCGCGGCGCCAGGCCCGGTTCGCTCGCCTTCGTCTCGCAATCGGGCGCGATCGCCTCGGCCCTGCTGGAATGGGCGCATTTGCGCAATATCGGCTTTTCCGGCGTGGTGACGATCGGCGACCAGCTGGATGTCGATGTCGGCGACTGGCTCGACTATTTCGCCGCGGATTATCGCAGCCGGGCGATCCTGCTCTATGTCGAGGCGGTCACCGACGTTCGCAAGTTCATGGCTTCGGCCAGGGCGGCGGCGCGGTCGAAACCGGTGATCGTGCTGAAGTCCGGGCGGCACCGCGCCGCCGCCAACGCGGCCCATTCGCATACCGGCGCCCTGGCCGGATCCGACGACGTCTATGCCGCGGCCTTCGCCCGTGCCGGCCTGGTGCGGGTGACCGATCTCGACGAGCTGATCGCGGCGGCCGAGACGCTGTCGCGCTTCACGCCGTTTCACGGCGACCGGCTGGGCATCGTGACGAATGGCGGCGGCCTCGGCGTTCTCGCGGTCGACAGCCTGATCGACCGGGGCGGCAGGCTGGCGAGCCTCGGTGCCGCCACCTTGACCCGGCTCGAGGCGGCCATGCCGGCGATCTGGTCGCATGGCAATCCGATCGACATCATCGGCGACGCCGATGCCGCCCGTTATGACGAGGCGATGCAGGCAGCCCTCGACGATCCCAATGTCGATGCCGTGCTGGTGATGAACTGCCCGACCGCCTTGCTGCCGAGCCGCGAGGCGGCCACGGCGGTGGCCAATGTGGTGACGTCCCGGCGGTCCAGGGGCGAGCGGGTCAAGCCGGTCTTCTCGGTCTGGCTCGGCGACCAGGAGGAGGCGACGACGATCTTCGCCGAAGCCGGCCTGCCGAGCTATCCGACGGAGTCGGAGGCCATTCGCGGCTTCATGCATATCGTCGGCTATACGCGCGGCCAGGCGGCGCTCTTGGAGACGCCGGAAAGCGCCGAGATCGTGCCGCCGGCCGATCTCGCCAAGCTGCGCGCGGCGATCGCCGCGACGGTCAAGGCCGGGCGGCGCTGGCTCGATCCGATCCTGGTCGATCGCATCCTCGCGGCCTATGGCATCGCCACCATCCCGATCCGGGCGGCGCGGACGGCCGAGGAGGCCGGTGAACACGCCGTGGAATTCCTGGCTGGCGGCCATGCCTGCGCGGTGAAGATCCTGTCGCCCGATATTGTGCACAAATCGGATGTCGGCGGCGTGCAGCTCGGCCTCGCGACGCGCGAGGCGGTGGAGGCCGCGGCGACGGACATGCTGACCCGCATCATCAGGGAGGTGCCCAAGGCGACCATCGAAGGCGTGACGGTGCAGCCGATGATCCACCGCCCCGGCGCGATCGAGCTGATCGCCGGCCTCGCCGACGACCGCACCTTCGGCTCGGTCATGCTGTTCGGCCGTGGCGGCAAGGCGGTGGAACTGATCAAGGATCGCGCGCTGGCGCTGCCGCCGCTCGATATGCGGATCGCCCGCGACATGATCGCCCGCACCCGCATTTCCAGGCAGATGGCGGGCTATCGCGACGTGCCGGCGGTGGACGTGGCCAAGGTCGCCGAGGTGCTGGTGCGCCTGTCGCAACTGGCCGCCGATCTCGCCGACGTCGCCGAGATCGACATCAATCCGCTCCTGGCCGACGCCACCGGCGTGCTGGCGCTCGACGCGCGCATCGCGGTCGGCGCGCCGAAGGCCGAAAAGCTCGGCGCCGGTGGCCATCCGCGTTTCGCCATTCGCCCCTATCCGAAGGAATGGGAACGGACGGTGGAGACCGAAAGCGGCTACCGCTTCCGGATCCGGCCGGTGCGGCCGGAGGACGAGGCGATCTTTCGCGACTTCCTCGAACGGGTCGATCCGGACGACCTGCGCCAGCGCTTCTTCGCGCCGATCAAGCAGTTCAGCCATGCCTTCATCGCCAAGCTCGCCCAGATCGATTATGCGCGCTCGATGGTGCTGGTGGCGCTGGAGGAGACGACCGGCGACCTCATCGGCACGGTCAGGCTGCATGCCGACCCCGACAATGAGAATGCCGAATATGCGGTGTTCATTCGCAGCGACATGCAGGGTCGTGGCCTCGGCATCACCATGATGCGGCTGATCATCGACTATGCGCGCGAACAGGGCACGAAACGCATCTATGGCCAGGTGCTCAACGAGAACCACAGGATGCTGGCGCTGGCGCGCGACCTCGGTTTCGTCGTCGGCGTCGATCCCGACGACCATTCCCTGCAGCGGGTCGTGCTGGACCTGACCTGAAGGAGACGGGTGCCGGCGCCCCGGCCTTGTGGTCCGGGCGCCGGCCGTCTCAGCGCGCGATGTGCAGCATGGTGCCGCAATCGGCGAAGCCGATGCGCCGGTAGGTCCGCCACGCCGCCTCCTCCCGCGCCGTCATCAGGAACGGGAAGGCTATGCCCCGGTCCATGGCGCGCGCCGCCAGCAGGGCGGCGACACCGCCGCCGATGCCACGCCGGCGCGCCGATGGCCTGACCCCGATGGCGGCGATCTCGGTGACGCCGTCATGGGGTGGCGCATAGAGACCGGAGCCGAGCGGTTCGCCGCTGCCGGCGGCGCGCGCCAGGGCGACGCCGCCGCCCGCGCGGACGGCATGACGGAGGCGCTCGATATCGGCGGTCGTGGTCTCCCCGCCGCCATGGGCTTCGTTCTGCAGCCGCGCGGCGGCCTCGAGATCCGCCGCCCGTTCGGCCATCAGCCATTCGACGTCGGGAAGATCGGGCACTGGGGCGAGCGTTGCCCGCGTGCAGGTCATGAGGGGCAGGAGGCGTTCGGCCGTGAAGCCATGGGACTGGAGGCAGGGCAGGACTGCGGGGGCGAGGTCGGGAATATATTCGAGCCTGGCTGTCCGGCCGGTCGCGGCAAAGAACGCGACGAGGACGGCGATCCCTGCCTCGCCCGGTTCGGCGCCGTCATCCGGGATCGCGTAATTGCGCAGCGGATCGGAGCTTGCCGCGTCGATCATCACGGTGAAGGGCGGCAGGCGGAAAACGTTGCTGCCACAGTTCATGGTGGCGCGCAGACAGGCCGAAACACGGTGCAGGGCCGTGCGGTTCTCGGTGGACATGGGGCATTCTCGGCAGGCGTCGTGGGCGACGCTCGGTCTGGACCCGGATCGGATGACGCGGGCGCGGAGATCGCTGCCGTATGGCCTGTCGAGGCGACGTTTCAGGTCAGGACCGGAGGGTCCTCAGAAAGACGCGGCCCGGCCGGCCGTTACGGCGGCGAGGTAGGCGGTGCGGTCAATCATTTGCAACTCCATGCAACGGGCCGTGCGTCATAGCCAAAGCTCTTGCGTGCATCAAGAGCCGGCAAGATATGGCTCGCCGCCGGGCTGGCCGTCCGCGGCAGGCGAAGCATGTCGGTCAGGCCGTCAGCCGGCCGCCTTGACCGGGCCGAGGGGCGGCCTGGCGTCGGCCGAGGGCTGCAGCGGCGCCCGTGACGCGGTGTACTGGTCGGTGATCACGACGCGGTTCCGGCCGAGGCCCTTGGCCCGGTAGAGGGCGGCATCGGCGGCGGCCAGCAAGTCCTCGCCGTCTTCGACATGCAGCGGCATGACGGCGAGCCCGATCGAGGCCGTGATGCCGTCGAGCGTGCCGCCGGACCAGGCGACGCGCATGCGGCGCACCGCGTCGAGCACCTGGTTGGCGCGCTGCTCGGCCGCTCCGAGCCCGACGCCCGGCAGCAGCAGCAGGAATTCCTCGCCGCCGTAGCGGCCGACAATATCGGTCTTGCGCACGGTCTCGTAGAGGATCCGGCCGATATCCCGCAGCACCGCGTCGCCGGCCTCGTGGCTGTGGCCGTCATTGATGCGCTTGAAGTGGTCGATGTCGAGAATGGCCAATGACAGAGGCTTGCCGCTGCGTGTGCTGCGGCCGATCTCGCGGGTCAAGGCTTCCTGGAGATAGCGCCGGTTGTGCAATCCGGTCAGCGGATCGCGGATCGCCTGGCTGAGCAATTGCTCGCGCAGTTCGAGATTGGCGATCGCCAGCGAGACCTGTTCGGCGAGCATGGTCGCCAGCTGATTGGCGGCGGCGCCCGTGGCGTCTTCTTCGGCCATTTCCCGGTAGAGCAGCCCGAGCAGGTTGTTCTGGGCGATCAGCGGCTGGCAGACGAAGGCCGCGCCCGGCACGGCGCAGCAGGCGGCCGCGTGGCCGCAGCTCAGCCCCTGGCTCGCTTGCGAGATCGGGAAGGTCTGGCCGCGGCGCAGGGCCCAGCAGGCGCCTGGGTGGAACGAGGCGACATCGGCCTTCAGCGCACCCCAGTGAGCACCGCGCTGCACCGCGTCGCGGCTGTCGTTGAACAGGTAGAGCGCACCGGCCTCGGCCGGAAAGAGATGGCCGGCATAGCTCTGCACCGCTGCATAGATCTCGTCGAGGCTCTGGCAGGATTGCAGCAGGCCGCTGAGCTCGGTCAGCAGCGCGATCTCGCGCGTGCGGATCTCGGCTGCGTGCAGGGACGCGGTCAGCCGCCGATTGGCATCCTGCAGCTCGCGGGCATGGTCGCGCCGCTCCGCCTCGACCAGCAAGGCGTCGGTCCGGTCCTGGATGACCCAGAGGATCTCGCCTGGGCCGTTGCGACCGCCTGACGTCAGCGGCTTGCCATAGGCGTCGACCATCAGGATGGTCCCGTCCTTGCGGCGGATATGCAGCTGGACCTCGGTCGCCATGGCGCTGTCGCGGATCCTGGTGAGCGCCGCATCGAAGGCCTCGGCGTCGGCCGGCTCCGCCACCAGGCCGTTGATCTCGCTGCCGGGCAGGTCGTCGGGCGCGCGTCCGCACAATTCGGCGATGCGCCGGTTGCCGCGCAGGATCCGATGCCCCTTGGTGAACAGGATGCCGGCCAGGGGATTGTCGACCAGCGCGCGCTGCTCGGCATCGAGTGCGCTGAGGCTGCCGGACAGGCGCCGCGACCGCATGGTGAGGATCGACAGCAAGGTGACCAGCAGGCTGATGACCAGGCCACTGCCGAGCACCAGATTGGGCACGGAATGATCGGGCTCGTAGGTCGAGCCCGGGCGGGCGGTGAGCTGGACGCGCCAGACCCGTTCGCCGACCACCAGCGAACGTTCCGCGGAAATGCCGAGCGGCGACGAGGCGACCGGGGTGACCAGCCGGAGATTGGCCTCGAGGCTGTCATACATCAAGGTCGCGGTGCCGCTCTCGTCCTCCGGCTCGGCGGTGATCACGCCTTCGGGCGTCGTCTTGGCATAACCGCGATCGACGACGCGGATATGCATTTGCTGCAGGGTGCGGACATCCAGCACGCCGCGCATCAGGTCGTTCATGCGGTAGACGGTGGCGACGAAGCCGCGCAGCGCCGCGACGCGCTGCAACGCGGTTTGCGCCGGTTCGCCGACGCGGTAGATCGGCGCGCGCAGGATGAAGCCCTGGCCGCCCGACGTGTCCTGCACCAGCCGTACCGGCGGGGTCGCGACCAGGCGGCCGGTCTCGGCCGCGCGGCGCAATGAATCGAGCTGGGCCGGATTGGCGCCTGCGTCGAAACCGAAGGCATTCTCGTTGCCGCGCAGCGGCTCGACGAATTCGACGACGTTATAGGCCGCGCGCTGTCCCGGCGGCTGGATGGCGAAGTCCGGCTGTCCCTGCGGGTCGACGCTGGTGTCGTTCCTGACCTCGGCGACGAAGGCGTCGAGGTTTTCCGGCTTGACGTAGCGCAGCGACTGCAGCGCCTGGAAGCCCGGATAGCGGCGCGCCAGGTCCAGCACGTCGACATAGCGGCGGAACTGGGCGCGGTCGATGCGGCCGATCGAGGCGTAGAGCCCCTGCATGCTGACCAGCACTTCGGCATGGGTGCGCAGGCGCTCGCCGACCGCCGTGGTGGTGTCGGCGGCATCCGCCGCGAAACGCCGCTGCATGTCGGCGGCGATCCAGCGCTCGGCGAGCGTCCGGGCCGTGAAGGTGGCGGCAAGCCCGGCGATGAGGATGGCGCCCGCGACGACCGCCATCCGCCGCGCCGGCCGCGCCCGCAGATCGCTCAATCCCATGGCCATGAGCCCCCGGTCCGGACCCGCCCTCGCGGGCCGGTCGATGCAAAGTGGCCGCATCATTCTCAGGGGGCATTGATAATGTGTTGCACTGCAAGGTGCGGGCCTGCGGAGCCGTTGCGCAGGGTGTCGGAATCCTTACCCCGCCTGTGGGGCGCCGGCCTTGAAATCGGCGCGCAGCGGCTGCCAGGCCGCAACCTGCCGCGGCTCGCGCAGCAGGTCCGGCAGTCCCTGCCAATAGGCGGTGCGGTAGGCGCGGGCCATCTGCACGTCCTCGAGTTCCCTGGCATCGGCCCAGGTCTCGTAGAGCATGAAGCGATCCGGGTCGCCGCCGTCCTGATGCAGCACCGCGTTGATGAATGTCGCCTCGTCCCGCATGGCATCGAGAACCGGTGTCAGCAGCGCCAGGAAGGCGGCCGCCGCACCGGGCTTGAGGGCGATCTCGATGGTATAGACGATGGCCATGGGGCGCTCCATATCGCGAATGAGCAGCCCTTGTAGGGACCCCGTGGGCCAAGTCGATGACCTCGGAGGTCATGGCGCCGGCTCCGGCACATGCGTGATGCGCCGGTTCAGCGCGGCGGCTGCCGGCCGATCGCCAGGGCGGCCGCCTTGGCGCCCGACAGGAAACTGTCCGACAGCGCCGGATCGGTCACCGCGCGGGCCATCTGCAGGGCGCCGACCATGGTCGAGAAGATCGCCCCGGCGGCGGTGTCGGCCTCGCTTGCGGCAAATGCCGGAGGCAGCTCGGCCCTGATGACGGCGACGGTGGCGCGGATCTGGTCGGTGAGGACCTCGCGGGTCTCGTCCGGGTGGCGGGCGAGTTCCGCGGCGAGGCTTGCGATCGCGCAGCCGATTTCGGGACGGTCGCGGTGGCCGGGACGCAGATAGGCCGTCACGACGGCTTCCAGTCCGTCGCGGCCTTCGGTGCGGGCGGTCGCGGCCTCGGCTGCCAGATGATCGCGGCTGGTCGCCAGGGCCGCCACGATCGCGTCGCGGACCAGCGCCTCCTTCGACGAAAAATGGGCATAGAAGCCGCCATGGGTGAGCCCGGCATCGGCCATCAGGCCGGCGACGCCGGCCGCCTCGATACCGTCCTTGCGGAAGCGGCGGGCCGCGACCTCGACGACGCGGCGGCGCGTCTCCTCGCGGTGTCCTGCGGCATAACGCATAGGGCGGCTCCCCCGATCGGCCGGCTGTCCGGTCCTTGATGGAATGATGGTTCTCATATTATATGTCAACCATCATTCCATCAGGAGAGCATCGATGTCCGCATCCGATCCCATCGTGATCGTCTTTGCCGTTCGCACGCCGCTCGGCCGGTTTCGCGGCGAGATCGCCGCGGTTCCGGCGCATCAGCTCGGTGCGCGGGTCATTCGTTCGGCGGTCGAGCGCGCCGGGCTCGCGCCGGACCGGGTCGACGAGGTGCTGATGGGTTGCGTGCTGCCGGCCGGTCAGGGCCAGGCGCCGGCCCGCCAGGCCGCGCGCCATGCGGGGCTGCCGGACGCGGTCGGCGCGACCACCATCAACAAGGTCTGCGGTTCCGGCATGAAGGCGCTGATGCTCGGCCATGACCTGATCTCCGCCGGTTCGGCCGATATCGTGGTGGCCGGTGGCATGGAGAGCATGTCGGGCGCACCCTATCTGCTCGCCAAGGCGCGCAGCGGCTACGGCGCCGGCCACGACCGCCTGATCGACCACATGATGCTCGACGGGCTCGAAGACGCCTATGAAGGCGGCCGAGCCATGGGCACTTTCGGCGAGGACACCGCCGAACGCTACCAGTTCACCCGCGAGGCCCAGGACGCCTATGCGATCGAGACGCTCAGGCGCGCCAAGGCGGCGATCGAGGCTGGCGCCTTCGACAAGGAGACCATCGCCGTCACTGTCGCCGGTGCCAAGGGCGGCGAGACGGTGTTCGCCCAGGACGAGCATCCGCGCAAGCTTGACGCGGCGAAGATCCCGACGCTGAAGCCGGCTTTCCGCGCCGGCGGAACGGTGACCGCGGCAAGCTCCAGCGCCAATGCGGACGGCGCGGCGGCGCTGGTCGTCATGCGGGCGTCGGAAGCCGAGAAGCAAGGGTTGACGCCGATCGCCCGCATCGTCGGCCACGCCACCCATTCGCAGGACCCGGCCTGGTTCACCACCGCGCCGATCGGCGCCATCGGCAAGCTGCTGGCGCGGATCGGCTGGTCGGCCCGCGCGGTCGATCTGTTCGAGATCAACGAGGCCTTCGCCGTGGTGGTGATGGCGGCGATGCGCGACCTCGACATCGGCCATGACCGGGTCAACGTGAATGGCGGGGCCTGCGCGCTCGGCCATCCGATCGGCGCCTCGGGCGCGCGGATCGTGGTGACCTTGCTGCATGCGCTCGAACGCCAGGGCCTGAAGCGCGGCGTCGCCAGCCTGTGCATCGGCGGCGGCGAGGCCACAGCGCTCGCCGTCGAGCGATTGAACTGAGCGGGACGTTTCGCATGTCGGTTTCGCCTGCCGTCCAGCCCCTGCCGCCGTCGCGCTTCCTTCTCGGCCTCGTCATTCTGCTCACCGGTCTCGGCGAGATGTCGACACAGATCTACGCGCCGGCGCTGCCCGCGCTGGCCGCCGGTTTCGGTGTCGGCGCGGTCGCCGTGCAGGCGACGCTCTCGGCCTTCATCATCGCCTTCGGCTGCGGCCAACTGGTCTACGGACCGCTGTCCGACCGTTTCGGCCGTCGCCCGATCCTGCTGGCCGGGCTCGGCCTCTATCTCCTCGCCACCCTCGGCTGCCTGATGGCGTCCTCGGTCGAAGAGCTGATCCTGGCGCGGGCGCTGCAGGGCGGCGGCGCCTGCGCGGCGCTGGTGCTCGCCCGGGCCATCACACGCGATGTCTGGGGCAAAGACGCCCCACCGGTCATCGCCGTCTCGACATTGGCGATCGCCGTCTCCACCGTGATCTCGCCGCTCGCCGGCGGGCTCCTGTCGGCGACTGCGCTCGGCTGGCGGGCGAGCTTCGTGTTTCTCATCGTGTTCGGCCTGGCCGTCACCGTCGCCGTGGTCGTCGGCTATCGCGAGACCCATGCGAAACCGGATCCCGAGGCGATCCGGCCAGGTCGCCTCCTCGGCAATTATGCCGGCCTGATCGGGGATGCCGGCTATATGGGTTATGCCCTGACGCTCGCCTTCGCCTATGGCGCGCTGTTCGCCTTCATTTCCGGCGCGCCGCTGGTCGTGGTCGGCCGCATGGGGCTGGCGCCCTGGCAATATGGCGCGAGCTTCGGCGCCGTCGTGTCGGGCCTTTGCCTCGGCATGATCGCGGCACGCACGGTCACCGGCGCCCTGGGTCTTCGCCGCACGGTCGCGCTTGGCGCCGCCCTGATGCTGGCCGCGACTATCGTCGCGCTCGGTGTCGGGCTTGCCGGTTGGACAAACCTGCCGGGCCTGCTGCTGCCGCAACTGCCGCTCACCTTCGGCGCGGGGCTGGTGCTGCCCAACGCGGTGGCGGGGGCGGTCATGCCGCAGGCGCAGCGCGCCGGATTGGCGGCGGGCCTTCTGGGCTTCCTGCAGATGGCCGGAGGCGCTGCCTTCGGCTTCCTGGTCGCCCGCCTGTTCGACGGCACGGCCTTGCCCATGCTGATGATCCAGGTCGCCGCGGTCTCTGGTCTCGCCCTGTCCTTCGGGCTGCTGGTCTGGCGGAAGCGGCCAACGATCCCGATGGCCACGGAAAGCCTGCCGCGGAGGCCATGACGGGTGCGGCCGACCGCAGCCGGCCGCGGCTGTCATCCACGGCCGTTCAGGCGACGCTTTCCGGCGCGGGCTTGCCCTGCCTCGGGCTTGGGGCATGTGCCGCCCGGGGCGGCTCGGCTGTTGCGGCAATGACGCGAACCGCCCCTCGGCTCGCATCCGAAACAGTCGCCGCATAGGATTTCAGGGCTTTCGAGACCAGGCGGGTGCGCGATTTCGGCTGCCAGTTCGGCCTGCCCGGGCTCTCCATCGCGCGGCGCCGCCGATCCAGGACCGCCTCCTCGACCTTCAGCGTGAGCGTGCGCGCGGGGATGTCGATGGCGATCAGGTCGCCGTCCTCGACCAGGCCGATCAATCCGCCGCCCGCCGCCTCCGGCGAGACATGGCCGATCGACAGTCCGCCGGAGCCGCCGGAGAAACGGCCGTCGGTGACGAGCGCGCAATGCCGGTCGAGCTTCATCGATTTCAGAAAGGTGGTGGGATGCAGCATTTCCTGCATGCCCGGCCCGCCGCGCGGTCCCTCATAACGAACCACGACGACGTCGCCGGCCGCGACCCGGCCGCCGAGGATGCCCTCGACCGCTTCGTCCTGGGATTCGAACACCCGGGCAGGGCCTTCGAACACCAGCATGTCCGCCGCGACCGCGGCCGTCTTGATCACGGCGCCCTGGTCCGCGAGATTGCCGTATAGCACCGCCAGCCCGCCGTCCCGGCTATAGGCATGGGCGAGGTCGCGAATGCAGCCGGCCGTGCGGTCACGATCGAGGTCGGGATAACGCTTGTCCTGGCCGAAGGGCACGATGGTCCTGACGCCGCCGGGCGCGGCGCGGTAGAAATCCGACAGTTTCGCGTCGTCCGACCGCAGGATGTCCCAGGCGTCGATCGCCGCGCCGAGCGACGTGCCATGCACGGTTGCCGTGCTGCGATCGATCAGGCCGGCACGGTCGAGTTCGCCGAGGATGGCCATGATGCCGCCAGCCCGGTGGACGTCCTCGATGAAGTAGCGGTCGGTCGCCGGCGAGACCTTGCAGAGATTGGGCACGCGACGCGACAGCCGGTCGATCGCGGCGAGATCGAAGGCGACGTCGCCCTCCTGCGCCGCCGCCAGCAGATGCAGGATCGTATTGGTCGAACCGCCCATGGCGATGTCGAGCGTCATGGCGTTGGCGAAAGCCGAGGCGGTGGCGATGCCGCGTGGCAAGGCACGCTCGTCATCCTGCCGGTACCAGCGCCGGGCCAGCGCGACGATCGTCCGTCCGGCCTCGGTGAAGAGGTCGCGCCGCAGCTTGTGCGTCGCGAGAAGGGTGCCGTTGCCGGGCAGCGCCAGGCCGAGCGCCTCGGTCAGGCAGTTCATCGAATTGGCGGTGAACATGCCGGAGCAGGAGCCGCAGGTCGGGCAGGCCGCGCGTTCGATCGCGGCGAGCGCCGCGTCCGAGGTCTGCGGATCGGCGCCGTGGCGGATCGACGAGATCAGGTCGAGCCGCGGCGCCGCCGGTTCGTTCGGCAGCCGGCCGGATTCCATCGGGCCGCCCGAGACGAAGATGGTGGGGATGTTCAGCCGCATGGCGGCGAGCAGCATGCCCGGCGTGATCTTGTCGCAGTTCGAGATGCAGACCAGCGCGTCGGCGCAATGGGCGTTGACCATATATTCGATGCTGTCGGCGATGATCTCGCGCGACGGCAGGCTGTAGAGCATCCCGGCATGGCCATTGGCGATGCCGTCATCGACCGCGATGGTGTGGAACTCGCGCGGCACGCCGCCGGCGGCCCAGATCTCGGCGGCGACGATGTCGCCGACATCCTTCAGGTGCACGTGGCCCGGAACGAACTGGGTATAGGAATTGGCGATGGCGATGATCGGCTTGCCGAAATCGCCGTCCTTGAGCCCGGTGGCGCGCCACAGCGCCCGCGCACCGGCACGCTCGCGGCCTTCGGTCGTCGTGTTGGATCGCAGGGCTGGCATCGGTTCGCTTCCTTTGGGCGGCTCTGGCGCCACCGGGACGCCGGGCCGGACGCTAGTCGCGGCAAGGCAGCCCGGGAAATTGGAAAGCGGCATCCGAGCCATCGGTGGAATCGATCATGGCGCGGCCCGGCCGGCGCCGCGCGAGGCCCGGGCTTGCGGCGCAGTCCGCTTGGCTCGATCCTGGCCCGTGGCGCGGCCGCTCTCGGGCTTGGCGCCGTCACCGGGCGTGCCGACATGCTGCGAAATATCGATATCGATCTCCTGAGATGCTTCGTCACGGTGGCCGAGCTGCGCAGCTTCACGCGCGCGGCTTCCGCCCTGTTCAGGACCCAGTCGACCATCAGCACCCAGATCCGCCGGCTCGAGGAACTGGCCGGCCAGACCCTGCTGCAGCGCTCGCCGCACGAGGTCCAGCTGACGCGCATCGGCGAGGATTTCCTGGCCTATGCGCGCCGCATCGTCGCCCTGCACGACGAGGCGCTCGACGTGGTCAATGCCAAGGGCGTCAGCGGTACCGTGCGGCTCGCCGTGATGGACGACTATGCGACGATCGTGCTGCCGGACACCCTGGCGCGGTTCGTCCGGTCGCATCCGGGCGTGGAGCTGGAGGTGACGACGGGCTTCACGCGCGACCTGCTGAACGATCTCGGCGGCGGCTTCGACCTGGTGCTGGCGACGCAGAAGGCGGGCGATGGCCGCGGCGACGTCCTGAGGATCGAGCGGACCTCCTGGGCCTGCTCGGACAGCCATGACGGCGCGCGCGTCGAGCCGCTGCCTCTGGCCCTGCTCAAGGCGCCGAACATGTACCGGGAATGGGCGCTCGAAGCGCTCAATGCCGCCGGCCTGCGCTGGCGGCTCCTGTTCAGCAGTTCGAGCATCGGTGCCGTCGAGGCAATGGCCGCCTCGGGCGCCGCGGTGACCGTGGTCAAGGCTGGCACGGCCCGTCCGGGGCTGCGGCTGATCGGCGCCGAGGCCGGCCTGCCGCCTCTGCCGGCGTCCGAAATCGCCCTGCATCTGGCGCCGGGCCGGCCAAGTGCGGCGACCCGGGCGCTGAGGGATCACCTGCATGCGTCGCTGAAGCCGGGCGACGGCGCCGAAGCCGGCATCGGCTAGCCCGATCATGCCCATCGGCGGAATTCATTTCAGCCGATCCGCGCGGCTTCCTAGGGTTTCGCCGGACCACTGCCGAGCCGGGCAGCCGCGACGATAAAACAGTTCAATGGCGAGGGTGATCGGGCTAGGTTCCGCGCCTTCGCTGGCGGCGTGGCCGTGGCGGCCCGGTTCGACGGTCGCCATCAGCCCTTGCCGCCACAAGAATCCGACACGAGGAATCCTCATGGACCGCCGCAAATTCATCAAGACCTCCGGTCTCGTCACCGGCGCCGCAGCAGCGGTCGCGACCCCGGCCATCGCCCAGTCGCTGCCGAAAGTCTCCTGGCGCCTGACCTCCAGCTACCCGAAGAGCCTCGACACGCTCTATGGGCTCAGCACGCACCTGGCCAAGCGGGTGGCGGAGATGACCGACAACCAGTTCCAGATCCAGCCTTTCGCCGCCGGCGAAATCGTGCCGGCGCTGCAGGCGCTCGACGCGGTGCAGAACGGCACGGTGGAATGCAGCCACACGCTGTCGAGCTTCTATATCGGCAAGGATCCGGCCTTTGCCTTCGACACTTCGCTGCCCTTCGGCCTGAACACGCGCCAGCAGAACGCCTGGCTCCATCAGGGCGGCGGCATCGAGCTCGTCCGCGAGTTCATGAAGTCCTACAATGTCCACATGATCCCCTCGGGCAATACCGGCGCGCAGATGGGCGGCTGGTTCCGCAAGGAGATCAAGTCGGTCGCCGACCTGAAGGGCCTCAAGTTCCGCATCGCCGGCCTCGGCGGCACGATCCTGGCCCGCCTCGGCGTGGTGCCGCAGCAGATCGGCGGCGGCGACATCTATCCGGCGCTGGAGCGCGGCACGATCGATGCGGCCGAGTTCTCCGGCCCGCATGACGACGAGAAGCTGGGTTTCCAGAAGGTCGCCAAATATTACTACTATCCCGGCTGGTGGGAGGGCTGCGCCAACGTCCCGCTGGTCGTCAACATGGACAAGTGGAACGCCCTGCCGGCTCACTACAAGGCGGTGGTCGAGGCCGCCTGCACCGAGACCCTGCTGCTGAGCATCGCCAAATATGACAACCAGAATCCGGATGCGCTGTTCCGGCTGGTCGCCAGTGGCGCGGAGCTGCGCGGCTTCCCGCAGGACGTGATGCAGGCCGCCTTCAAGGAGGCCTTCGCGCTTTATGGCGAGCTTGCCGCCTCCAACGCCAACTTCAAGAAGTTCTACGATTCCTGGCTGCCCTACTGGAAGAAGGAACATGTCTGGTTCCGCGTCGCCGAACTGCCGTTCGACGCTTTCGTGTCGAACCAGGCCCAGGCGCAGCGTTGACGTCCTGAGACGATGATCTTCCGGCGGCGCGGCCTTGCCGCGCCGCCGGCATTTACGAGTTTGCTTCGCCGATCCGCCTGCCGCGGCTGATGCCGCCTCCCGGCCCGAGGCCGCGTGATCGCGGCTGCTCGCGATCGGCCGTTCCTGCCTCCCATTCATTCCCCGGTCTCTCAGCTTCGCGCCCGCCCGGCGCGGGATTGCGCGGCCTTGCGCCTCGCCGGCGATTGAACGCCTGGGGAAGGCAGCCGACCCCTGGTCGCCCATCCGCTTGACTCCCTACTGGCATCGTGCTGGCATGCCAGTCATGAACCAGCTGGCCCCGCTGCATCGCGACGATGCCTATCAACGCATTCGCGACCTCATCGTCTCGGGCGAGGTCGCCGCCGACGTCGCGCTGTCCGAGCGAACGCTGGCGGAAACGCTCGGCCTCGGCCGGACGCCGGTGCGCGAAGCCCTGAAGGCGCTCGCCAAGGACGGCCTGCTGACCATTCACCCGATGCGCGGCACCTTCGTCCGGCAATTGTCGTTCGACGACCTGCGCGAGATCCACGAAATGCGCCTGGGCCTGGAGGGGTTGGCGGCCTTTCTGGCGGCCAGTCGAGGGCCGTCGGCGGCGTTGAAGGTGTCGGTCGCCTGGCTGCGCGCGCTCGAATGCCAGGCGGAGCTGGATGTCGAGGAGGCGCAGCAAGCCGGCTGGACCTTCCATGACGAGCTGTTCCGCGCCGCGGGCAATGGCCGGCTGGTCGCGAGCTATGACGGCCTCAGGGCGCAGAGCGGTCTCGCCCTGCAGAAGATGCGCAAATACAGCCTGGATCGTACCCGGCAGGCGGTCACCGAACATCTCGACATCTATGCCGCGGTCGAAGCCGGCGATGCCGCGGCCGCCCAGCAGCGGATGTGGCGGCACCTGTCGTCCGCCTTCGAAGCCCGGCTGGCGGCCCTGGGCGCCGTCCGGCCTCAGACCTTGTAGCCGAGAGGGGATCCGAGATCATGGCGGCGCGCGCTTTCACCTTGAACATTTTCCGCTGGCCGCTGGTGTTCCAGATGCTGCTGGGCCTGGCCGCGGGCCTCTCGGTGGGGCTCACCTGGCCATCTCTGGGCATCAGCCTCAGGCCGGTCGGCACCGCCTTCGTCGAGGCGGTGAAAATGATCGTCATCCCCGTGGTCTTCGCGACCGTCACGCTCGGCATCTACCGGATGGGCCGGGAGCTGAAGACCCTGGGCCGGGTCGCCGCCATCTGCTTCGTCTATTTCTACCTGGCGACCGTCATTTCCATCGTCATCGGGCTGGCGCTGAATGCGCTGTTCCATCCCGGCGCCGGGGCGCCGCTCGCCGCCACCGGCCGGATCCCGGCTAATCTTGCCGTCTCGGTCGACTGGGTGAAGTTCTTCATCGACATGATCCCCTCGAACATCGTCGCGGCCATGGCGGCGCAGCAGGTGCTGCCGACCCTGGTCTTCTCGATCCTGTTCGGCCTGGCGCTCGCGACCATCGGCGAGATCGGCCGGCCGGTCGTGGCGGTGCTGGAAGCGGTCACCCAGGCCATGTTCAGGATCACCCGGTGGATCACCGCGACGGCGCCGATCGCCATCTTCGCGATCATGGCCTGGCTGTTCGCCTCCCAGGGCCTGGCGACCGTGGTGGCGCTCGCCAAGCTCGTGGCCGTCATGTATCTCGGCCTCGTCGTGCTGGTCCTGGTGTTCTGGCTGATCCTCTGGTCGATCGGCGAGAAACCGATCGCGGTGACCCGGGCGATCATGGAACCGGTGATCCTCGGCTTCTCCACCCGCTCGTCGGAGGTCACGCTCCCCGTTCACATGGAGAAGCTGCAGGCCATGGGCGTGCCCAACCGGATCGTCTCGGTGGTGCTGCCGCTCGGCTATGCCTTCAACCGCGACGGCTCGATCATGTATTTCGCGCTCGCCGTCACCTTCCTCGCCGAGGCCTATGGCGTGCCGCTCGACTGGTCGGCCCTGCTGACCATCCTGATGGTCACCACGATCGCCAGCAAAGGCAGCGCCAATGTCCCTTCCGGCGGCCTGGTCGCCATCGCCATGGTGCTGACCGCGATCGGCCTGCCGGTCGAGGCGCTGGCGATCATCGCCGGTGTCGACGCCTTCCTGGACATGGGCCGGACCGCCATCAACGTGTTCGGCAATACGGTCGCGGTGAAGCTCGTCCAGAAGTTCAGCGGACCCTTGCCGGACGAAGAGCCCGTGGCCGCCGTCCAGCTCGATCCGCAGCGGGCCTGACCGTCCGCTCCCGATACCAACAGGCCTGTCCATGCTTCCCATCGATCTGCGCAGCGATACCGTGACCCGGCCGACCGAGGCCATGATGGCGGCCATGGCCCAGGCGCCGCTCGGCGACGACAGCCGCGACGGCGATCCGACGGTCGGCCGGCTGGAGCAATTGGCGGCGCAACTGACCGGCAAGGATGCGGCGCTGTTCGTTCCGAGTGGCACCATGGGCAATCTCGTCGCGCTGATGAGCCATGCCCAGCGCGGCAGCCAGGTCCTGGTCGATGCCGGCGCCCATCTCCTGACCTCGGAAATGGGTGGCCTGGTCGCCATCGCGGGCATTGTCCCGCAGGTCATGCCGAGCCGGCTCGGCCGGATGGACGAGGCGGCGGTCGCTACGGCGCTGACTGCCGGCCATGCGCCGGGACGGCTCGCGCCCGGCCTCGTCTGGCTGGAGACCAGCCACAATGACGCGGGCGGTCTGGTCCTGCCGCTCGACCATGTCGCACGTTTGGGCGCGCTTGCCCGCCGGCACGGCGTGCCGCTGCATATCGACGGCGCGCGGCTGTTTAATGCCGCCGTGGCCCTCGGCGTGCCGGCCGCGACCCTGGCAGGGCCCGCCGACAGCGTCATGTTCTGCGTCTCCAAGGGACTGAGCGCGCCCGTCGGCAGCCTGCTCGCGGGCAGCCAAGCATTCGTTGCACGTGCCCGGGCGCTGCGCCGCATGGTGGGCGGCAGCCTGCGCCAGTCGGGCGTCATCGCGGCGGCCGGCATCGTCGCGCTGGAGACGATGATCGGCCGGCTCGCGGAGGATCATCGCATGGCCCGCCGGCTCGCCTCGGGGCTGGCCGCGATCGATGCCGGGCTGGTTGAAACCAGCCTGGTGGAGACCAATATCGTGAAGGTCGATCTCGCCGCTTCCGGACTGGACGCGGCGACCTGGACGAGCAGACTTGCCACGTCGGGCGTGCTGGTTCAGCCGCGCGGCGGGGCGCAGTTGCGGCTGGTGACCCACCGCCATATCGACGCGGCGGCCGTCGACATGGCGCTGTCGGCCTTCGCGGAGGTTGCGCGGCAGGCCGGCACAGCCCGCTAGTTTCAACCTATGGTCGCCGTCGGCATTCCGTGGCAAGCTTCGCGTCCCACGAGAATGCGGAGAGACCGGTCATGCCTCGCTATGCGCCCGCAACCCGGCTTATCACCCACGATGTGACCAATCAGCCGCCGGAATTTGCCGGCCGCAACCTGTTCCTGTCGGACCCTGTGCTGCATGAGGCGGCGCGCCGCGAGGGCGGCGAATGGGTCGAGCAGCCGCTGTCGGCGCTCGGCGCCGAAATGGGGTCGGAGGAGGTGCTGGCGCTCGGCGAGGAGGCCAATCGCTTTCCGCCCGAACTCACCGTGTTCGACCGCTACGGGCGGCGCATCGACGAGGTGCGTTTCCATCCGGCCTATCACCGGCTGATGGAGATCGCGATGCGCCATCGCATCCATTCCATCGCCTGGGCCGAGAACCGGCCGGGCAGTCATGTCGCCCATGCGGCGTCGCTGGCGCTGTTCACCGAGGCCGAGCAGGGCGTGATGTGCCCGATCAGCATGACCTATGCGAGCGTGCCGGCGCTGCGCCATCAGCCCGACGTCACCGCGCCCTGGCTCGCGAAGATCATCGGCGGGCACTATGACGGGCCGCTGAAGCCGATCGCCGGCAAGGCCGGCATCACGGTCGGCATGGCGATGACCGAGAAGCAGGGCGGCAGCGACGTGCGCGCCAACACAACCACCGCCCGGCGCGACGGCGAGGCCTACCGGCTGGTCGGCCACAAATGGTTCTGCTCGGCGCCGATGAGCGACGGTTTCCTGACGCTCGCCAATACCGAGCGCGGCCTGTCCTGCTTCCTGGTGCCGCGCATCCTGCCCGACGGCGAGCGCAACAGCCTGCATGTCATGCGTCTGAAGGACAAGCTCGGCAACAAGTCGAATGCCTCGAGCGAGATCGAATATCACGACACCTATGCCGTGCTGCTCGGCGAGGAAGGGCGCGGCGTTCCCGTCATCATCGACATGGTGCATCACACCCGGCTCGACACCATGGCCGGCACGCTCGGCATCATGCGCATGGCGCTGGCCCAGGCCCACCATCACGTCAGCCATCGCCGGGCCTTCCAGAAGACCCTGATCGACCAGCCGGTGATGCGCGCGGTGATCGCCGACCTTGCCTTGGAATACGAGGCGGCGGCTGCCCTCACCATGCGGGTGGCGCGCGCCTTTTCCGGCGAGAGCGAAACCGAGAAGGCCTTTGCGCGGCTCGCCGTGGCGGTCGGCAAATATTGGCTGACCAAGCGCAATCCGAACTTCGTCTATGAATGCATGGAGTGCCATGGCGGCGCCGGCTATGTCGAGGAAAGCCCGCTGCCGCGGCTTTATCGCGAGGCGCCGCTGAATGCCATCTGGGAGGGCTCGGGCAATGTCATCGCGCTCGACATCCTGCGCACGCTGATGAAGGAGCCGGCGGCGCGCGAGGCCTATGCCCAGGAGCTGGTCTTGTCGCGCGGCGTCGATTCCCGCCTCGACCGCTATGTCGACGACCTGCAGGCCGGCCTGAAATCCGTGCCTCAGGAGGCCCAGGCGCGTCAGTTCGCCGAACGCATGGCGCTGGCGCTGCAGGCCTCCCTGCTGATGCGGCATACGCCGCGCGCGGTGGCCGATGCCTTCATCGCGACGCGGATCGCCCATGACGGCGGGCGGTCCTACGGCATCCTGCCGCAAGGCGCCGATATCAATGCCATCCTGCAGCGGGTGGCCGCGCCC
Organism: Hyphomicrobiales bacterium; assembly: GCA_017304475.1. Lineage (GTDB taxonomy): Bacteria > Pseudomonadota > Alphaproteobacteria > Rhizobiales > Phreatobacteraceae > Phreatobacter. The sequence continues at coordinate 75,661 of JAFKKV010000036.1, forward strand.
GAAACCCTTGCCGGCTGAGGACGCGACCGGGAGCTTCGACCCTCTGGCGGCCGTCGGCCTATCGTGTATCGATAGGCCTCCGACACGGCTTCGCCGATAGCCCGAACGGATATCCGGACGAGGCGCAGGCCGCCGGATCATGGGGAGACCAGGCATGACGGACGGCGCTTCGGTGTTGAACGGGGTGAATTTCGAAGTCGGCCGCCACGACCTGCGCCAGTCGCGGCTCACGACTGAACCGATCGATGTCGCCGCCGCGGTCGCGGCCGGCAAGGCGGTGCTGGCGCTGGATCATTTCGCCCTGACCGCCAACAACATCACCTATGCCGCCTTCGGCGACCAGATGTCCTATTGGGACTTCTTCCCGGCGGCGGAAGGCTTCGGCCGCATTCCGGTCTGGGGGTTTGCCGATGTCGTCGCCTCGGGCGCCGAAGGCCTCGCCGTCGGCGAGCGGATCTATGGCTATTTTCCGATGTCGTCGCATCTGGTGGTCGAGCCCGGCCGCCTGTCGCCCAAGCGCTTCGTCGATCTGAGCGAACACCGGAAGAACCTGCCGCCGGTCTATAATGTCTATGAGCGCGTCGCCCACGATCCCGCCTATTCGCGGACCGGCGAAAGCGCGCAGATGATCCTGAAGCCGCTGGTCGTGACGTCGTTCCTGATCGCCGACTTTCTCGAGGACAACGGCTTCTTCGGCGCGCGCCAGGTGCTGGTGTCGAGCGCCTCGTCCAAGACCTCGCTCGGCCTCGCCTTCTGCCTCAAGCGGCTGGCGGCCCGCGACGTCGCCGTGGTCGGGCTGACCTCGCCGGGCAACCGGGCCTTTGTCGAGGAGGTCGGTTATTTCGACCGGGTCGTGACCTATGACGCGATCGGCGGCCTCGATGCCACGGTTGCCAGCGTCTATGTCGACATGGCCGGCAGCGCCGCGGTGCTGACCCGGGTGCATGAGCGTTTTGCCGACCGGCTGGTCTATTCCTGCCGGGTCGGCGGCACCCATTGGGAGGGGCTCGCGGGCCGTATGGATCTGCCGGGTGCGCGGCCGAAATTCTTCTTCGCGCCGGACCAGATCGCCAAGCGCCACGGCGACTGGGGGCCGGGTGGACTGGAGCAGCGCTTCGCCGGCCTCTGGACCGAATTGTCGGCCTCCGTCGACAGCTGGCTGAAGGTCGAGGATCACCATGGGCCGGCGGCGATCAAGGCGGCCTATCACGACACGCTGGAGGGCCGGGTTTCGCCGGCGACCGGCCTGATCATGTCGCTCAAGCCCTGATGCGCCTGTCGGCTTGAGGCCGCGAAAGCCGAACCGCGCTCAGGCGCCGCCGCGGGATCGCCGCAATCCCTTGGTCACGGCGAGGAACGCGCCGATCAGCCGCGAATGGATGCGGTCCCGCATGCAGACGATGCGGGCATAGTTGTAGATCTGTGCGTCGGTGACAGGCAGGTAGGTCAGCCGGTCGTCGCCGATATATTCGGCGACCGAGACGACGCCGAAGCCGACGCCGCTCGCCACGGCCTCGCGCACCGCCTCGCGGCTGCCGATTTCCATCACGATGCGCGGCGTCACGCCGGCCTTGGCCATGGCTTCCTCGGTCGCGCGCCGCGTGTTCGAACCATGCTCGCGCATGACCATGGCCTGATCGTGCAGTTCGCGGATCGCGATGCCGGCACGATCGCCGGTGAAAAGCGGATGGTCGCGCCGGCCGAAAGCCACGATCGGGTCCTTGCTGTACTGGGAGATCCAGAGGCGCGGATCCGGCTCGACATGGGCGAGGATCGCGACGTCGGAGCGAAAATCCAGCAGGCTCTGCAGCACGTCGTGCGAATTGCCCACCGAGACGGAAATCTCCATCTGCGGGTAGCGGGCATGGAAGGCGACGAGCATTTCCGTGACATGGAAGGGGCCGACCGCGCCGACCCTCAGATGGCCGGTGCGCAGCTCGCTGCTTTCGGTCAGGAAATGCCGGGCATCCGCCTCCTCGGCGAAGATGCGGCGGGTGATCTGCTGAAGCTGCTCGCCGGCCTGGGTCAGTCGCATGCGGCCGCCCGTCCTGACGAACAGTTCGACCGAATATTCCTCTTCGAGCGCGCGTATCTGCGTCGTCAGCGTGGGCTGGCTGACATGGAGCTGGCGCGCCGCCGCGGTCACGCTGCCGGCGGCGGCCACCTCGTGGAACGAGCGGAGCTGCGTGTGCCTCATAGGTTTTTTATATAGGCTTGGAAGAATAAATCAATTCGACATATGGAGCGGCACGGCGCTTCCTTTCGGGACAAGAGCAGACCCGTTGGGAGGATAAAAGCCGTGCCATCCTGGACCTATGCGAACCCCGTCAGTGTAATTTTCGGCGAGGGCGCGATCTCCTCGATCGCGGAGAAGTTGAAGGGGCGGCGCTATTGCCTGCTGACCTACAATGACAATCCCTATTTCGATGAGCTGATCGATCAGGTCGTCAGGCATACTTGGAAACCCGCGGTCATTGTCCGCGACGTCGAGCCCAATCCGAGCTTCAATGGCCTGCGTGTCGCCTGCCGCTCGTTCGGCGCCGCGGCGGAAGCGCCGCAAGCCATTGTCGCGCTCGGCGGCGGCTCGGTCATCGACACCGCCAAGGTGCTGTCGGCCTCGGGTGGCGATTTCTCCCGCGTGCAGGCCTATCTCGAGGGCCGCAGCGGCGCCGAGACCCTGCTGAACGTCCCGATCATCGCGGTTCCCACGACGTCCGGAACCGGCAGCGAGGTCACCTGCTGGGCGACCGTCTGGGATACGGATGCGAAGAAGAAATATTCGCTCGCCCGCCCGAACCTCTATCCCGAACACGCCATTCTCGATCCGGAACTGACGCTGGGCATCCCGCGGGCGCTGACCCTCAGCACCGGGCTGGACGCCCTGTCCCACGCTCTTGAGAGCATCTGGAACGTCAACGCCAATCCGGTTTCGGCCAACCACGCGGTGTTCGCGGCCAGCGAGATCCTGATGGCGCTGCCGCCACTGCTGCGCCGGCTCGACGATGTCGGGCTCCGGGCGCGTGTCGCCCGCGCCAGCCTGTCGGCGGGCCTTGCCTTCTCGAACACCAAGACGGCGCTCGCCCATTCGCTGTCCTACTATCTCACGCTCCACCACGGCACGGTTCACGGCATCGCCTGTTCGTTCAGCCTGCCGGCGGTGATGCGCAGCGTCATCGGCAAGGACGAGGCCTGCGACGCCGCGCTGAAGCGGATCTTCGGAGACGACCTGTTCCAGGGCGCGGAGCTGCTCGACGGCTTCCTGACGGCGCTCGGCGTTTCCACCAAAGCGACCGATTACGGCGTGACCCGCGAGAACTGGATCGGCGCGATCGACGAGGCGCTGAAGGGCGAGCGCGGCCGCAATTTCATCGGCAGCCGCGAGGCGGTCCTGGCGGCTGCGGCCTGAAGGAGAGGCGACATCATGACCATGCATCACAGGATCGACAGCGACGTCGTCGCCAACGGCCGCGCCTACCGGCGGCCGGACCGGCCCGTCGTCGTCATCTGCATCGACGGCTCGGAACCCGGCTATATCGAGCGGGCGATCGAGCAGGGCCTTGCCCCGAACCTCGATCGGCTGATGAAGACCGGCGCCAGCACGACGGCGCTCTCGGTCATCCCGAGCTTCACCAATCCCAACAATCTCTCGATCATCACCGGCCGGCCGCCGGCCGTGCACGGCATTGCCGGCAATTTCTTCTACGACCGCGAGGCCGGCGAAGAGGTGATGATGAACGATGCGCGCTTCCTGCGCGCCCCGACCATCCTCGCCGCGTTCCAGCAGGCGGGCCTGAAGGTCGCCATGGTGACCGCCAAGGACAAGCTCAGGACCTTGCTCGGCAAGGGGCTCGACTTCGCCAGCGGCACGGCCGTCGCCTTCTCCTCGGAGAAGGCGGACAAGGCCAGCAAGGCGGAAAACGGCATCGACGCGGTGCTCGACTTCGTCGGCCTGCCTTTGCCCGAAGTCTATTCGGCGGATCTCTCGGAATTCGTCTTCGCGGCGGGCGTCAAGCTCCTTGGGAGCTTCCGGCCCGACGTCATGTATCTCTCGACCACCGATTATGTGCAGCACAAGGCGGCACCCGGCTCCGAGGTCGCCAACAGCTTCTACGCCATGTTCGACCGTTATGTCGGCTTGCTCGACACCGCCGGCTGCACGCTGGTGATGACCGCCGACCACGGCATGAACGACAAGCACCTGCCGAATGGCGAGCCGGATGTGATCTACCTGCAGGAGATCCTGGACGCGCGCTACGGTGCCGGCACGACACGCGTCATCCTGCCGATCACCGATCCCTATGTCGCCCATCACGGCGCGCTGGGATCTTTCGCGACCGTCTATGTCGATGCCGACAGGCAGGCCGAGGTCGTCCGGCTGCTCGCCGGCGTCGCGGGGATCGAGGTGTCGATCCCGGCGAGCGAGGCCTGCGCGCGCTTCGAGCTGCCGGCCGACCGGATCGGCGACGTGGTGGTGCTCTCCGCGCGCCACAAGGTTCTCGGCACCGCGGCGGCACGCCACGACCTCTCCGGGCTGACCGAACCGCTGCGCTCCCATGGCGGCCTGACCGAACAGACCGTGCCGATGATCGCCAATCGCCGGATCGAGGTCCCGGCCGGCCGGGCGCTGCGCAATTTCGATGTCTTCGACGTCGCCCTGAACCTGGTGAGGTGAGCCGTGAACGCCAATGTGAAGCTGCCGTTCCGCCGCGAATCCATGCGGATCGCGGGCCGGCTGGTGCAGACCGACGACATGGTCGAGGTCTTCAACCCCTATGACAATGCGGTGGTCGGCACGGTGCCGGCGGCGCGGGCCGAACATGTGCGGGAGGCCTTTGCGAAGGCGCGGGCGTTCAAGCCGGCCCTGACCCGCTATGAGCGCCAGCAGATCCTGCAGAAGACCGCCGAGATGCTGCGCGACCGCAGGCAGGATTTCGCCCGTCTCATCACGGCGGAAACGGGCCTGTGCTGGAAGGATTCGCTTTACGAGGCGAGCCGCGCCTATGACGTCTGGTCGTTTGCCGCCCAGCTGACCATCAAGGATGACGGCGAGATCTATGCCTGCGACATCTCGCCCAACGGCAAGGCGCGCAAGATTTTCACGACCCGCACGCCGCTGCTCGGGGTGATCTCGGCGATCACGCCGTTCAACCACCCGCTCAATATGGTGAGCCACAAGCTCGCGCCGGCGATCGCCACCAATAACCGCGTGGTGCTGAAGCCGACCGAATTGACCCCGCTGACCGCGCTGGCGCTCGCCGATGTGCTCTACGAGGCCGGCCTGCCGCCGGAGATGCTGTCGGTCGTGACGGGCAATCCGTCGACCATGGGCGACGCGATGATCACCGATCCGGATGCCGACCTGGTGACCTTCACGGGATCGGTGCGCGTCGGCAAGCACATCGCCAACACCGCCGGCTACAAGCGCATCGTGCTCGAACTCGGCGGCAACGATCCCCTGATCGTCATGGAAGACGCCGATCTCGACAAGGCCGCCGAGCTTGCCGTGCAGGGCGCGACCAAGAATTCCGGCCAGCGCTGCACCGCGGTGAAGCGCATCCTGGTGGTCGACAGTGTCGCCGATGATTTCTCCAGGCTGGTGGTCGAAAAGGCGAAGCGGCTGAAATCGGGCGACCCGATGGATCCGGCAACCGATGTCGGCACGGTGATCAACGAGCGCTCCGCCATCCTGTTCGAGAACCGGGTCGCGGCGGCCGCGAAGCTCGGCGCCGCGATCCTGCACGGTGCGCCGCGCCAGGGTGCGTTGTTCGCGCCGACCGTGGTCGACCATGTTCCCTATGACTGCGAGCTCGTCCGCGAGGAAACCTTCGGTCCGGTGATCCCGATCATCCGCTGCCCCGACGATATCGGCGAGGTGATCAGGATCTCCAATTCGACCGCCTATGGACTGTCCTCGGGCGTCTGCACCAACCGGCTCGACCATGTCACGCGTTTCGTCGCCGAACTGGAGGTCGGGACGGTGAATGTCTGGGAAGTCCCCGGCTATCGCATCGAGATGTCGCCCTTCGGCGGGATCAAGGATTCCGGTCTCGGCTACAAGGAGGGCGTGGTGGAAGCGATGAAGAGCTTCACCAATGTGCGGACCTGGTCGATGCCCTGGGCGGCCTGACCGAAGCGCCCGGAAAACGCCAAACCGCAGCGAACGCCACAGGCGGTTCCTGCCTCCCGTGATCCAGGGCCTGGCCCGGGTCGTCATCCCCGGGCTTGGCCCGGGTCGTCATCCCCGGGCTTGGCCCGGGGACCACGCAGCCACAACAGAACAAGTCGGGGATGGCCGGGACAGAGCCTGCCGAGACGACGTGAGTCCGCGCTCGAACATGGTCTCAGCCGGTCTCGGAGGTCATCCGAAAGCGCAGTTCAAAATACCGATCAAAACAAATAAGCCCCTGGGAGGGACACATCATGAGCAGCGTCTCATATAACAGGCCTGCCTATCCGGCCGCGACCGCGACGGATGAGGCATTTCGCAGAGCCCAGTGGCGAATGCTTCTGGCGGCGATGTTCTGCTACCTGTTTTTCTACACCGGCCGCCAGACTTTCGGCTTCGCGATCCCCGGCATCCAGGCCGAATTCGGCGTCACCAAGGAGACGCTCGGCTGGGTCAGCGCAGTGATGCTCTGGGCCTATGCCATCGGGCAGGCGATCAACGGCAATCTCGGCGACAAGTTCGGCGGCCGCCGGGTGATGAGCGCCGGTGCCATCCTGTCCTGCGCCATGAACTGGGCGACGAGCTTCGCCACCGGCGTCGTCAGCCTCGGTGTGTGCTGGGGGATCAACGGCTATTTCCAGGCCATGGGCTGGGCACCGGGCAGCCGGCTCCTGTCCAACTGGTGGGGCCGCAACGAGCGCGGCAAGGTCTTTGGCTGGTATGTCTTCGCGGCCGGGCTCGCCTCGGTCCTGTCCTTCGTGACCTCGCTGATCGTCGTGCACTACCTGCATCTCGACTGGCGCTGGATCTTCCGCATCCCGGTCCTGCTGCTGCTGGTCGGCGGCATCACCTTCTATCTGGTGGCGCGCGAGCGTCCGGAAGATATGGGCTTCAAGTCGCCGCATGACGCGGCCGACAACGACAAGGCGACGGTGGTCGCCGACGACGAGAGCTCGTTCGAGCGCTACAAGGGCGTGCTGAAGAACTGGCGGCTGCTGGTCGGCGGCCTCGCCATCGGCTTCCAGAACGCCGCGCGCTACGGCCTCCTGATCTGGGTGCCCGTGCACTTCCTCGGTTCGAACTGGGCGAAGGCGGGCGCCGGATCCGCCGTCATCGACCCGAAATGGATCAGCATCGCGCTGCCGGTCGGCATGGCGATCGGGGCGGCCACCAATGGCTGGGTGTCGGACCGCATCTTCAATTCGAAGCGTTATCTGGCGATCGTGCTCTACATGGTGCTGGCGGCGATCACCTCGCTCTACATGTACACGATCCCGGTGGCCGACGTTTACAAGGGCCTGGTCGTGCTCTTCCTCTGCGGGTTCTTCGTCTATGGCCCGCAATCGTCGTTCTGGGCGCTCTGCCCCGATCTCGTCGGGCACAAGCGCGCCGGCACCGCGATCGGCGTCATGAACTTCTTCGCCTATCTGTTCGCCGGCCTCGGCGAGCCGCTGATCGGCAAGTTCATGGACACCCACAACGACACGTCGCTGGTGTTCCTGATCGTGGCCATCGCCAGCGCGCTGAGCGCGACGGTCGCGCTGTTCATCCGCCGCTAGGCGCGATCCTTTCCCCGGCAGGGTCCCGTATCCTGCCGGGCATCCCTTGGCGGCCGCCGCCACGGGATTGCCTTGCCGCCGACGCGTGCCAGATCCCGCTGCTTGGGCTTTGACGGGGGCGCGCCGAAAGACGACACTTGGGGCATGGCCATTTTCGCGACGCCACTTGCCCGCCCGGGTCTGCGCGGCATCCTCACCGGCACGCTGGCGGTGCTGACCGCGGCACTGATCTTCAGCGTCACGGCGGTGGTGGTGTGGACTGCGACGCGCGAGGCGCAGCGCTCGATCGGCCGCTCGCTCGCCGACCTGGCCGGCTTCATGCGCGAGGCGCTGGAGAGCGATGTCTACGAGCGCTGGCGCAGCCTGCGCACCATCGCGACGATCCCGGCTTTCGCGGACCCGCAGAGCTCCTACAGGGCGCGGCGTACCATTCTCGACCGGGTCAGGGCCAATGTCGAAGAGGTGGTGTGGATCGGCGTCGCCGATACGGCCGGCCAGGTGACGGTCGCCTCCGGCGGCCTCGATGAGGGCTCCAATGTCAGCGAGAGGCTGTGGTTCAAGTCGGCGCGGGACCGCGCGGGCGGGACCAACGAGAACGGCCAGCGGCCGCAATCCCTGACACCGACCGGCGAGCGGGTGATCGAGATCGGCTCCAATATCCGCAATGCCGAGGGCGAGGTGATCGGCAGGCTCGGCATGCTGATCAGTTGGGACTGGCTCGGCCACCTGCGCCGCTCCCTGATCGCGCGCTCGCGCGAGCGGCAGTCGGACCTCGAGGTGATGGTGCTCGACCGTGACGGCCGGGTGATCATCGGCGACCCCGCCCATCTCGATCCCGCACTGGCGCGAAACGTCGCCGAGCGTCCCGACGGCTTCGAAATCGAGAAGATCACCGACGGCCGGGTGCTGCTGATCGGCACCAGCCGGGCTGCCGGCGGGCGCGGCGTCGACGGGCTCGGCTGGCAGATCGTGGTGACCTCGAGCGCGGAGGTCGCCTTTGCCCCGGTCGATACGCTGCGCCGGCAGATCATCGCCGCCGGTGGTTTCGTCGGCCTGATGGTGCTGATGGCCGGCTGGTGGGTCGCCGGCCGCATCGCAAGCCCCATCCAGGCGATCGCCGCGCGTGCCGATCGCGTCGGGCTTGCCGAGGCGCTCGACGGCGTGGTGATCGAGGTGCCGCAATCCTCCTCGAAGGAGGTGGTGTCGCTGGCCGCCTCGCTGCAGGGCATGATCGACCGCCTGGCGGATAACGAGGAGGCGCTGAGGCATCTCGCCAATACGCTGGAGGTCAGGGTCGCCGACCGTACCGCCGAGCTCGAGACCGCCAACCGGGCGCTGAGCGTGGCGCGCGACGATGCGGTCGCGGCCACCGCGGCCAAGTCGCGCTTCCTGGCGGCCGCCAGCCATGACCTGCGCCAGCCGCTGCATGCGCTGTCGCTGTTCGCCAGCGCTTTGGCGCGCCGGGTCAGCGGCGAGGAGCCGCGCCGGCTGGTCGCCAATATGGAGACGACGCTGTCCTCGCTGCAGGACATGTTCAACGCCTTGCTCGACGTCTCCAGGCTCGATGCCGGCATCGTCGTCGCCGAGCCCAGGGTCTTCGTGATCGGCGATCTGCTCGAGCGGGTCGCCGCCGGCTTCCGCGCGCAGGCGGCGGCGAACGGGCTCGAGTTCAGGCTCGTGCCGTCGCGCCTCGCGGTCACCAGCGATCCGATCCTGATCGAGACCGTGCTGCGCAACCTTGTCGCCAACGCGCTGAAATTTACGGCCTCGGGCGGCGTCCTGGTTGGCGTGCACCGGCGCGGCGGTGTCGCCGTGCTGGAGATCCACGACACCGGTCCAGGCGTCGCGATCGAGGACCGCGACCGGATCTTCGAGGAGTTCGAGCGGTCGAAACAGGCGGCCCACGGCCAGAATGACGGGCTGGGCCTGGGGCTCTCCATCGTCCGGCGGCTGTGCAACCTGCTCGGTCATCGCATCAGCGTGGCGAGCCATCGCGGTCGCGGCACGGTTTTCCGCGTCGAACTGCCGATCGCCGACCATGCTGCGCCGGCCATCGAGGCACGGCCGAGCATTCCCTCGGTCTCGCTCGCCGGCCGGCATATTCTGATCCTCGACGACGAGCCGATGATCGTCGATGCGCTGGCCCGGACGCTGCGCGACGACGGCGCGACCGTCACCGCCGCGAACAGCGCCGAGGAGGCGACACGTGCATTGTCGCAGGCCCTGCCGATCGACCTCGCGGTCATCGACCTGCAGCTCGAACAGGGCATTGACGGGCTGGACCTGGTGCGGGGCTGGCAGCGGGGCAGGGGGATGAAGTTGCCGGCGCTGATCGTCACCGGCGCGACCGATCCCTTGACACTGGCGCGCCTGCAGTCGAGCGGCATTGCCTGGATGACCAAGCCGGTGGCGGTGCCGGCGCTGCGCGCCACGGTCGCGCGGCTGGTCGCTGCCTGATCAGGCGCGCGGCAGGAGTGCGGCGGCCGCGGCCACCGCGGCGGCGCGGTTGCGCACGCCGAGATGGCGAAACAGCGCGGCCAGGTGGATCTTGACGGTGCCGTGGCCGAGGTCGAGATCGCGGGCGATCTCCTTGTTGGAATGGCCACGCAGCAGCAGGGCCAGCACGTCACGCTGACGGGGCGTCAGCCGCGCGAGATCGGGCGGCTCGCCGGCCCGCTCGGCCGGGTCGGATGCCGGCGCGCGCTGCGGCATGGTGCTGGCGAGCGAGGCGGGCACGAAGATCGCGCCCTCGACGATGGTCTTCAGCGCGGCGACCAGGTCATCCTCGACAAGGCGTTTCGGAACGAAGCCGTTGACCCCGGCGGCGAGCGCCTCGAGTACGTCCTTGCGATCCTCGGAGGCGCTGACCACCGCAATGGGCAGGTCGGGATAACATTCGCGCACCGCCGCGAGGCTCGCGGCGCTGGCCATTCCGGGCATGGAGAGATCGAACAGAGCGAGCGCGACATCGCCGATCTCGCCGAGTTTCTCCAGCGCCTCGTCGAGCGAGCTGGCCTCTTCGACATCGTCGAAACCAAGCCGGTCCTTCAGCGTGAAGGCCAGGCCCATGCGGTAAAGTCCATGATCGTCGGCGACGACGGCGATGCGGCGAGACATGTCCGAAAGGGGTAAGGCTCAGGGTGTCATGCTGTCAACGCAGGACACCGCGATAGACCCGCGGAGAGGCCGCCGGATACGTTTGGATACGATTTTGATCGGATCGACGGTCCTGCAGCCGGCATTCTCCGCGGACCAGGTCCCCGGGGCAGCCGTCAAGGGCCGCCCCTGGGGAAGATTGCGAGACGGCGCCCGGGGGCTGCCCGCCTTACTCGGCGGGCGTGCCGTGGGGGACCGCGGCGGCGGCCGCGGCCTTCTGGCTGCCGCGACGGCTGAACCAATCGCTCAGGCCGTCGAACATGATGTAGATCACCGGCGTGATGAACAGCGTCAGCAGCTGCGACATCATCAGGCCGCCGACGACGGCCAGGCCGAGCGGCTGGCGCAGCTCGGCGCCGGCGCCCGCGCCCATCGCGATCGGCAGGGCGCCGAGAATGGCGCAGAGCGTGGTCATCATGATCGGGCGGAAGCGCAAGGTCGCGGCCTCGATGATCGCCTCCTTGGCAGCGACGCCGTGGTGTCGGCGTTCGACCGCGAAGTCGACCATCATGATGGCGTTCTTCTTGACGATGCCGATCAGCATGACCACGCCGATCATGGCGATGACCGAGAGGTCGAGGCCGAAGATCTGCAGGGTCAAGAGGGCGCCGATGCCGGCCGAGGGCAGGCCCGACAGGATGGTCAGCGGGTGGATGAAGCTCTCATAGAGCACGCCCAGCACGATGTAGATGACCAGCACGGCGGCGAACAGCAGCAGTCCCTGGTTGGCGACCGCCTGCTGGAACACCTGGGCGGAGCCCTGGAAGCTGGTCGCGATGGTCGCCGGCAGGTTGACGTCGCGGGACGCGGCCTCGATCCGCGAGACCGCCTGCGACAGGGCGACGCCCGGCGGCAGGTTGAACGAGATGGTCACCGCCGGCAGCTGCGCGAGGTGGCTGACGGTCAGCGCGGTCGGCTGCTCGCGGATGGTGGCGACCGCGTCGAGCGGCACGATGGTGCCGCTCGGCGTGCGCACGGTGAGCCGGCGCAGCATGGCGGCGGTGTCGTTATATTTGGGATCCGCCTCCAGGATGACCTGATAGGTGTCCTCGGGCGCATAGATGGTCGAGACCTGCCGGACGCCGAAGGAGGAATAGAGCGTCGAGCGGATCTGGTCGGCGGTCAGGCCGAGACGCGAGGCGGCGTCGCGGTTGACGTCGACGAGCGTCGAGCGGGCCTTCATCTGCAGGTCGGAGTTGACGTCCAGAATGCCCGGCAGATCGCGCACCTTGGCCTCGAGGATCGTCGCGTAGTGGCGCAACGCTTCGAGGTCGGGCGATTGCAGCGTGTATTGATACTGGCTGCGGGTCTGCACGGCGCCGATGGTGATCGACTGGATCGGCTGGAAGAAGGCCTGGATGCCGGGGATCTGGCTGGTGACCCGGCGCAGGCGCTGGATCACCTCGTTGGCGCTCGCCTTGCGCTCGGGCTTGGCGCGCAGCGTGATGAACATGCGCCCGGAATTCTGCGTGTTGGCGGCATTGCCGCCGCCGACGGTCGAGTTGATCGAGATGACGTCGGGGTCGCGGGCGATGGCGTTGGAGAGCTCGGTCTGGCGGCTCACCATGGCGTCGAACGAGGCGTCGTCCGGGCCGAGCGTCGAGACCGTGATGAGCCCGTTATCCTCGACCGGGAAGAAGCCCTTCGGGATGTCGCGGAACAGGATGACGGTGAAGACGAAGGTGGCGAGCGTCACGCCGATCATGATCAGCGGTACGCCGACGACCTTGCGCAGCGCCCAGCTATAGCCGCGGGTGAGGCCGGTGAAGAAGCTCTCGAACAGGCGCAGCGGCAGGATCGGCCGATAATTGTGGTCGACCGGCTTCAGCAGCCGCGAGCACAGCATGGGGGTGAGGGTCAGCGACACGACGCCGGAGATCAGGATCGCCATGGAGATGACGAGGCCGAACTCGGCGAACATGCGGCCGACGACGCCGCCCATGAACAGCACCGGGATGAACACCGCGACCAGCGAGATGGTCATCGAGATAATGGTGAAGCCGACCTCGCGCGAGCCGACCAGCGCCGCCTGGAACGGCTCCATGCCTTCCTCGATATGGCGCATGATGTTTTCGAGCATGACGATGGCGTCGTCGACGACGAAGCCGACGGCAAGGGTCAGCGCCAGCAGCGAGATGTTGTCGATGGAATGGCCGAGCAGGTACATGCCGGCAAAGGTGCCGACCAGCGAGATCGGCAGGGCGACGGCGGGAATGATGGTCGCCCGCACGCTCTTCAGGAAGAACCAGATGACCAGCACGACGAGCAGGCCGGCCAGCATCAGCGAGAATTCGACGTCCTCGATCGAGGCCCGGATCGACTCCGAGCGGTCGTTGAGGATCTTGATTTCGTAAGAAGCCGGGGCCTCGCTCTGGATCTGCGGCAGCAGCGCACGGATGCGGTCGACCACTTCCACGGTGTTGGCGTCGGGCTGGCGCTGGACGGCGAGCACCAGCGAGCGCTTGCCGTCGAGCCAGGCCGCGATGCGGTCGTTCTCGACGCTGTCGACCGGGGTGGCGACGTCGGAGACGCGTACCGGCGCGCCGTTCTGCCAGGCGACGATGACCGGGCCGTAATCGGCGGCGCGGTTGACCGGGCCGGTGGCGTCCAGGATCGCCGAGCGGGCTCCTTCGTTGACCGAGCCGACCGGCCGGTTCGAATTGGCGTTGACCAGCGCGTTCTGCAGATCGGTCAGGCTCAGGCCGCGCGAGGCGAGCTGGTCGAGATCGGCGCGGATGCGCACGGCATATTTCTGGCTGCCGAAGACCAGCACCTGGGCGACGCCCGGCAAGGTCGAGATGCGCGGCAGGATGGTGGAATTGGAGAAGCGGTCGAGATCGGAAAGCTTGGCCAGGTCAGAGGCGATCGACATGAAGACGATCGGCTGGTCGGCCGGATTGACCTTCCTGAAGCTCGGCGGCGTCGGCATGTCGACCGGCAGGCGGCGCATGGCCGCCGATATCTGCGACTGGACGTCGAGCGCGGCGCCGTCAATGTTCCGGTTGAGGTCGAACTGCAGCACGATCGAGGTGTTGCCGAGCGACGAGGTCGAGGTCATCGACGACACGCCGGCAATGGTCGAGAACTGCTTTTCGAGGATCAGCGCGACCGACGACGCCATGGTCTCCGGGCTGGCGCCGGGCAACTGGGCCTGGACCTGGATGGTCGGGAAGTCGACGCGCGGGACCGCGGCGACCGGCAGCTGCTTGTAGCCGAACATGCCGGCTGCGATGAACGAGACCATCAGCAGGATGGTCATGACCGGTCGGCGAATGCAGAGCTCCGAAAGCATGGTTCAGATCCCTCAGCTCTGCTTGCCGGGTGTCGGGGCTTCGTTGGCCGCGGCGTTCGGCCGGGCCACCACGGCGGTGCCCGCGACCAGGCGCAACTGACCCGAGGTGATCACTTCCTCGTTGCCGGCGAGGCCCTTGGAAATGACCGCGACGTCACCGGACGAGCGGGCCACGGTGACATTGACGACCGTGGCGCGGCCGTCCTTGACGGCGAAGACATAGGGGCCGTTCTGGCCGATCTGCAGGGCCGCGGTCGGGATCACCACGGCATCGTTCTCGACTCCCAGGGTCACCTTGACCGGCACGAAGGCGCCGGGCCAGAGCTGTTCGGCGCCGTTTTCCATGCGCGCCTTGGCGATCACGGTCCCGGTGGTCGGATCGATGGTGTTCTCGATGAAGGCGATGCCGCCGCGCGAGGTCCTGCCGCCGACGGTGGCCTCCACCGTCACCTGGCTGGCCCCGGCCGCGCCGGCGCCCAGGAGAGCGCGCATCTCGTAGAAGGTGTTCTGCGGCACCGCGAAAGCGATATAGATCGGGTCGATCTGATTGAGGGTGGCGAGCGGCGCGGTATCGGCCGAGCGGACGAAGGCGCCGGGCTTGGCGACGATCGAGCCGATGCGGCCCGAGACCGGCGCGGTGATCTGGGTATAGGTGAGCTGGGCTGCGAGAGCGTCGCGGCTGGCTTCGTCGGCGGCCAGCTGGGCCTGCAGCGACTTCAGCGCGGTGATGGCCTGGTCGCGGGTGAGCTCCGACCCGACACGGCGATTGGCGAGGTCGGTGGTGCGGTCGCGGTCGCGGACGGCTTGCTCGATCTGCGCCTTGTCCTTGGCGACCTGCGCTTCCATTTGCCCGATCTGGGCCCTGAGCACCCGATCGTCGAGGCTGAACAGCAGGTCGCCTTCCTTGACCAGGGCGCCCTCGGCGACGTGCACGGTCACGACCTGGGTGTCGAGGCGCGGCTTGATCTGGATCGAGGCGATGGGCTGGACGGTGCCGATGGCGTCGACGGTGATCGGCATGGTGCGGCGCTCGGCGCGGGCCAGCGTCACCGGGACGGCCGGCGGCGGGCCGCGGCGCGTCGCCTCGGCGGCGGGCGCGTCACGCTTCATCAGCGCCTGCGCCTTGACATAGGCCTGCTCGGCGAGATCGGGCCGCCAGGTCGCGATGCCCCCGGCAATGGCCAGCAATCCGAAAACGATGACAACCCTCAGCATGCGATCATTCCTTCGAACGCGCAGACCGCTTGAAATCGCAAACGATTGCGCAAGACCCGGTTTCCCTAACGTCCCTATAGTCCTTGTATGGTCCGGCAGACATTCGGCCCGATGGCCTAGACCATGCCGGCGCCGGTATCCGAGGGCCCGTCGGGCGGCCGGATCGGGACGCCGCTTGCGGTCATTGCGCTCGCCGCCGCGCCGGGTTAGCGCTCATGGCATGGAGACGGGCATAGCCGACATGACAACCGCGGCCGAAACGCTCAGGCGCCGCTTTCTCGCGAACCGGCCGGTGCGCACGGCATCCTTGATCGTCACGCTGTTCGGCGACGCGATCGTGCCGCGCGGCGGCGAATTGTCGATCCGCGCGCTGATCGACCTGATGGGCGGTCTCGGCATCGAAGCAGGCGCCGTGCGCACCGCCATGTCGCGGCTCGGCGCCGACGGCCTGTTCGTCCGGCGCACGGCCGGCAAGCGGCCGCGCTACGGCCTGTCGGCTTCGGCCGAGCGCACCTTCGCGGAGGCATTCAGGCGCGTCTATGCCGGCGAGCGGCCGGCCTCGGGCGGCGGCTTTCGCATCGCCATCATGCCGGCCCAGGCGAAGAAGGCGCTCGACATCGCCGATCTCGCGGCCGCCGGCTATCGGCCCTTCGTGCCCGGCGTGTTCGTGGCGCCGGCCTCGGCCGGCCCCGCCAGCCTGCCCGAAGGCGCTTTCCTGCTCGACGCCTCGGCCGATGACGCGACGACCCGGCGGCTCGCCACCGAGGTGCTCGGCATGGCGGCGGCGGCCGACGGCTATCGCGGTTTCGTCGCGGATCATGCCGGTCTCGGCGCCGCGATCGGCGATGGCGCCGGCCTGCGGCCGGCCGATGCCTTCGTGATCAGGATCCTTGTTATCCATGCCTTCCGGCGCATCGTGATCCGCGATCCCGGCCTGCCCGAAGACCTGCTGCCGCCGGACCGGCCCGACCGCCAGGCACGCGATCTCGTCGCGGCGCTCTATGCGGCGCTCGCTCGGCCGTCGGAGGCCCATCTCGACCAGGTCGCGGCCGCCGATGCCGAGCCGCTGGCGCCGCCTTCGGTCGACCTGGCGAGCCGCTTCCGCAGCCTGTGAACGGAACGCCATGTTGCGTCGCAGCAACGATTTTACCCTGTCGTGTTACGAAAATTATTGTCTTTTGGAATTTTTGTAACATACTGGCCTTCATCCTCCGGAGGCACGCCATGTACACGCAGGCCCTGAATGTTAGGGATGACGGACCGGTCCCGGTCGACGAGGTCAGGGATGCCCGTTTCCAGGCGCGCATCGACCGTGACGAGAAGATCGAGCCGAATGACTGGATGCCGGAGAAATACCGGCGCACGCTGATCCGCCAGATCTCCCAGCACGCCCATTCGGAAATCGTCGGCATGCTGCCGGAAGGCAATTGGATCACCCGCGCGCCGAGCCTGAAGCGCAAGGCGGCGCTGCTCGCCAAGGTGCAGGACGAGGGCGGCCACGGGCTCTACCTCTATTCGGCGGCCGAGACGCTGGGCATCAGCCGGGAGGAGATGAACGACCAGCTCATCACCGGCAAGGCGCGCTATTCCTCGATCTTCAACTATCCGACGCTGACCTGGGCCGATATCGGCATGGTCGGCTGGCTGGTCGACGGCGCGGCGATCATGAACCAGATCCCGCTATGCCGGACGAGCTACGGCCCCTATGCGCGCGCCATGGTGCGGATCTGCAAGGAAGAGAGCTTCCATCAGCGCCAGGGCTACGAAATCGTCATGACGCTGGCGCGCGGCAATGCCGACCAGAAGGCCATGGCGCAGGATGCGCTGAACCGCTGGTGGTGGCCGGCGCTGATGATGTTCGGGCCGCCGGATGCCGAGAGCCTGCATACCGACCAGAACATGGCCTGGCGGATCAAGCGCTTCTCCAATGACGAGCTGCGCCAGAAATTCATCGACGCCACGGTGCCGCAGGGCCATTTCCTCGGCCTCGAATTTCCCGACAAGGAACTCGCCTTCGACGAGGCGACCGGCCATTGGCGCTTCGGCCCGATCGACTGGGACGAGTTCAAGCGGGTGCTGGCGGGCGAGGGGCCGTGCAACCGGCAGCGGCTGGCCCAGCGCAACCGCTCGCACGAGGCCGGTGCCTGGGTGCGCGAGGCAGCCATGGCGCATGCCGAAAAGCGCGCCGCGCGCCGTCTCGCCCAAGCTGCGGAGTAAGCATCATGACCACGCCGAACTGGCCGCTCTGGGAAGTCTTCATCCGTTCGCGCAACGGCATGGCGCATCGCCATGTCGGGTCGCTGCACGCCGTCGATGCCAGCATGGCGCTGCAGGCGGCGCGCGACACCTATACCCGGCGCGGCGAAGGACTTTCGATCTGGGTCGTGCCGTCGCAGGCGATCACCGCCTCTGATCCTGCCGACAAGGACATGCTGTTCGAGCCGACCGCCTCGAAGATCTATCGGCATCCGACCTTCTACGAGGTGCCCGACGATGTCGGGCACATGTGAGGAGCTGAGCCGATGACCGACAGCCCGCTGTTTCTCGCGACCCTCAGGCTCGCCGACGACGCTCTCGTGCTCGGCCACCGTCTCTCGGAATGGTGCGGCCATGCCCCGGTTCTGGAAGAGGACCTAGCGCTCGGCAATCTCGGCCTCGACCTGATCGGCCAGGCGCGCTCGCTCTACAGCTATGCCGGCGAGGTCGAAGGCAAAGGCCGCGACGAGGATCAGCTCGCCTATCTCCGGCGCGAGGGCGAATACCGCAATCTCCTGCTGGTCGAGCAGCCGAATGGCGACTTTGCCGTCACCATGGTGCGGCACCTCTTGTTTTCGGCCTTCATGTTTCCGTTCCACCAGGCGATGACGGCATCGAGCGATGCGACGCTGGCGGCCATCGCCGCCAAGGCGGAAAAGGAAATGGCCTATCACGTGCGCCATACCGGCGAGTGGCTGATCCGGCTCGGCGACGGCACGGCGGAAAGCCATCGGCGGGCGCAAACCGCGCTCGACGAGCTCTGGCCCTATTCCGGCGAATTGTTCGACGTCGATGCCGCCATGCGCAGCGCCATCGATGCGGGCTTCGTACCGGATCCCGAAGCGATCCGGCCGCGCTTCGAGGCCACCATCGACCAAGTGCTGGCCGAGGCCACCTTGACCCGGCCGCGGGTCGGCGCCTTCCAGACCGGCGGCCGCGCCGGACGGCACAGCGAGCATATGGGCTTCCTGCTGGCCGAGCTCCAATACATGCAGCGGACCTATCCGAACGCCACCTGGTGAGGCTGATATGGGCACCGTCTCGTCCCTCGATCATGCACGGCAGCAGGCCTCCGCCTGGGCGGCCGCGGCCGCCGTGTGCGATCCGGAAGTGCCGGTCCTGACCATCGAGGATCTCGGCGTCCTGCGCGAGGTCCGGATCGAGGGCGGTCGGGTCGAGGCGGTCATCACGCCGACCTATTCCGGCTGCCCGGCAATGAGCTTGATCGCGCTCAATGTGGAAGTGGCGCTGGAAGAAGCGGGCTTCACCAATGTCAAGGTAACGAGCGTGCTGGCGCCGGCCTGGACCACCGACTGGATGAGCGAGGCGGGCAAGGCCAAGCTCGCCGCCTATGGCATCGCGCCGCCGAGCGGCAAGGCCGGCCGGCGCGCCCTGTTCGGCGAGGAAACGGTCGCCTGCCCGCGCTGCGGTTCGGCCGATACAGCCAAGGTTTCCGAGTTCGGCTCGACCGCCTGCAAGGCGCATTGGCGCTGCCGGGCCTGCGCCGAGCCTTTCGATTATTTCAAATGCATCTGAGGGCGCCGCTCATGACCCCTGCCCATGCCCCGCATTTCCACCGCCTTGTCGTCAGCGACATCAGGCGCGAGACACAGGACACCGTGTCGATCGCCTTCGCGGTGCCCGACGCGTTGAAGCCGGCCTATCATTTCGAGCACGGCCAATATCTCACCCTGAAAGCGGCGATCGAAGGCGAGGAATTGCGCCGGTCCTACTCGATCTGCACCGGCATCGACGACAATGACCTGAGGGTCGCGGTGAAGCGGGTCGATGGCGGCCGCTTCTCTACTTTCGCCAATGAGATGCTGCGGGTCGGCGACCCGATCGAGGTGATGACGCCGATGGGGCGCTTCACCACGCCGCTCGATCCGCTCGAGCCGCGCATCTACCTGGCGATCGCCTGCGGCTCCGGCATCACGCCGGTCATGTCGATCATCCGCACGGTGCTGACCCGCGAGCCGGCGAGCCGCTTCGTGCTGATCTACGGCAATCGCGACGCCTCATCGATCATTTTCAAGACGGCACTCGAAGACCTGAAGGACAGTTTCCTTGGCCGCTTCTCGGTCCATCATGTGCTCTCCCGCGAGGCCTCGGATTTCGCGGTTAGCCACGGCCGCATCGATGCCGAGAAGATCCGGGCTTTCGTGCAGCGCGGCCTGCAGGGCGGTAGCGTCGACCAGGCTTTCCTGTGCGGCCCGCAGGCGATGATCGAGGAGGCGCGCGCGACGCTGGAATCGCTCGGCATCGCGCATGATCACATCCATTCCGAGCTGTTCGCCACCGAGGGCAGCCGGCAGGCCCCGGCGGTGATACGCAAGCCTGACATTTCCAACGGCCTGCCGCTGTCGATCCGGCTCGACGGGGCGCTGCACAGCATCGCCATGGACCCGACTGAAACGGTGGTCGAGGCGGCGATCCGCCATGGCCTCGACCTGCCTTATTCCTGCAAGGGCGGCATGTGCTGCACCTGCCGCGCCAAGCTGATCGAAGGCGCGGTGGCGATGGACCAGAATTTCTCGCTGGAGCCCTGGGAGATCGAGGCCGGATTCGTGCTGACCTGCCAGAGCCGCGCCACCGCGGGCACGCAAGCCGTCAGCGTCGATTTCGATTTCGCGTGAGACGGGCATGGGATGTGTCGGATAGGCGCAAGGGGGCGGGCGAGCCGGGCCTTGTGCCGCCGGCAGCAAAAGCTTTCGCGGACGGCGCCAGCGAAGCGAGAGAACCTCTACGTCACCCTCGGCCGAGGCGAAGCCGAGGGGAAGGGGGTCCAGGAGTCGTAAGGCTGCAACTTGAGCGCAAGCCGGCGGTGTGGTCTCGCAGCGTCGAACGATCTGCTCGGCAACCCCTGGACCCCCTTCCCCTCGGCTTCGCCTCGGCCGGGGGTGACGTAGAGGTTCCGGCGCTTCGTTGGCGCCGGGAGCCCATCGGGACAACCGCCGCAACGCACGGCATCGTTGCTCCGGCTATTCGGCGGCTTCCAGCCGGCCGCGCTCGGCGACCTCGCGGGCGCCGGCCAGGATCAGCCGGGTGACGAGATCGGCATAGGCCTCGCGGGTCATCGGGCCATCGGGGCGGAACCACATATAGTGCCAGTTGAGCATGCCGAAGAGCGACATGGTCACCGGTTTCAGCAATGCGCCTTGGCCGGCGAGCTGCGGCACGGCGAGCGCCAGCGCCTCGGAAAACAGCACGACCAGCGCGCGCTCCACCGTCTTCAGCTCGTCCTGATAAGGCGGCGGCAGGCGCGACAGTTCGCTGACCTGGATCTTGTGCAGGGTATCGGCATCCCGATAGGCCTCGAGCAAGGCGCCGATAATGGCGCGCAGCCTGACATCGCCGGGCGGGGCCGTGCCGGCAGCCCGCCCGACCGTCTCCAGGAGATCGGCAAGGTGGCGGCGGATGATGTCGACGAGCAACTGCTCCTTGTTCGGATAGTAGTGATAGATCAAGGCCTTGGAGACACCGCAGGCGCCCGCGATGTCGTTGATCGAGGTCCGGTCGTAACCCTGGCGCGAGAACAGCTCCGCAGAAGCGTGCAGGATATGCGCACGTTTGTCGTCGTAATCGGCGGCGCGGGGACGAGCCACGATCAGTGCCTCGGGCGCTTGTCGAGCACGCGCTGGGCCTTGCCGAGCGAGCGTTCGAGCGTGCCGGGAGCGACCACCGTGACGGTCGAGGAAATGCCGATGGTTTCCTTGATCGCATGGGCGAGCCGGTCGCCGGCCCGCTGGCGGTCCTCCGGGCCGATCGCGTCGGGCCGCGCCTCCACCTGAATGTCCATCTCGTCCAGGCGATCCTCGCGGGTCAGCACGACCAGGTAATGGGCCGACAGCTCCGGCACGGTCAGGATCTTTTCCTCGATCTGGCTCGGGAAGACGTTGACGCCGCGCACGATCATCATGTCGTCGGAACGGCCGGTGATCTTCTCCATGCGGCGCATGGTGCGCGCCGTGCCGGGCAGCAACCGGGTCAGGTCGCGGGTGCGGTAGCGGATGATCGGCATGGCTTCCTTGGTCAGCGAGGTGAACACCAGTTCGCCCTTCTCGCCATCCGGTAGCACCTGGCCGGTCACGCGGTCGATCACCTCGGGGTAGAAATGGTCCTCCCAGACATGCAGGCCGTCCTTGGTCTCCACGCATTCATTGGCGACCCCCGGGCCCATGACCTCCGACAGGCCGTAAATGTCGACCGCGTCCATGGCGAAAGCATCCTCGATCTCGGCGCGCATCGAATTGGTCCAGGGTTCGGCGCCGAAAATGCCTGTTTGCAGCGACGAGGTCCTGGGATCGGCGCCGATGCGCCTGAACTCGTCGAGGATCGCCAGCATGTAGCTCGGCGTCACCATGATGATCTCGGGCTTGAAGTCCTGGATGAGCTGGACCTGGCGCTCGGTCATGCCGCCGGAGACCGGGATCACCATGCAGCCGAGCTTTTCGGCGCCGTAATGGGCGCCCAGCCCGCCGGTGAACAGGCCGTAGCCATAGGCGATGTGGATCTTCATGCCGGGGCGCCCGCCGGCCGCGCGGATCGAGCGGGCAACGACCTCGGACCAGGTCTCGATGTCCTTGCGGGTATAGCCGACGACCGTCGGCTTGCCCGTCGTGCCCGACGAGGCATGGACGCGGACGACCTTGTCCTGCGGCACCGCGAACATGCCGAAGGGATAATTGTCGCGCAGGTCCGCCTTGGTGGTGAAGGGGAATTTGGCGAGGTCCTCGAGCCGTCTGAAATCGTCGGGGTGAACGCCGGCCTCGTCGAATTTGCGCCGGTAGGCCGCTACGTTGTCATAGGCGTGGCGGAGCGACCATGCGAGGCGCGCGGTCTGCAGGGCGGCGATCTCGTCGCGTGAGGCCCGTTCGATCGGATCGATCAGCGGCTGGTAGTGGCTCTTGTCCAGCATGGCGTGCCTCACAGGGCCGGATGGTCGGGGGTGATCGCGCCGCCGAGCGTGCGCGAATGGCCGCGGAAGACGGCGACGACGCTGCCGGCCTGGTCGGTGACCGTCACGTCGCAGATGCCGGAGCGGCCGGTGCGCGAGATCTCCCGGGCGGTCGCGGTCAGCACGTCGCCGAGCTTGCCGGAGGCGACGAAGGTCACCGCGCAGTGATGCGCGACGGTGCGGGTGTTGTGGCTGTTGCAGGCAAAGGCGAAGGCGCTGTCGGCGAGCGTGAAGATATAGCCGCCATGGCACATGCCGTGGCCATTGGTCATGGCCTCGGTCACCGGCATGGTCAAGGTGGCGCTGCCGGGGGCGCTCGCGACCAGGGTCATGCCGAGCGCGCGCGAGGCCCGGTCCTCCGCCCACATGGCGGCGGAGGCGGCTTCGGCGATGGCGGCTTCATTGACGGCGTGGCCCTCTTTCATGGCCTGCCTCCGTAGACCGGCTTGCGCTTCTCCATGAAGGCGGCGACGCCCTCGGCATAATCGCGGCCGCGGCCGAGCCGGCGCTGCTCGTCGCGCTCATAGTCGAGCTGGGCGTCGAGGCTGTGGCCATCGGCGATGTCGAAGGCGCGCTTGATCGCGGCGAGGCTTGAGGCCGACGAGCCGGCGAAGCGCTGGCAGAGCGCCTCGGCCTCGGCGATCAGGCCGGCATCGTCGACCACCTTGTGGACCAGGCCCCAGGCCTCGGCCTGGTCGGCCTTCAGCGTGTCGCCGGTCAGCGCCCAGGCGCGGGCCCGGGCCGGGCCGATCAGGCGCGGCAACAGATAGGTCGCGCCCGAATCCGGCAGAAGCCCGATCTTGACGAAGGCCTGGCCGAAGCTCGCCGAGCGGCCGGCAATCACCACGTCGCTGGCGAGCGCCAGGCTGACGCCGGCGCCGGCGGCGATGCCGTTGACCGCGCAGACCACCGGCAGCGGCAGGGCCCGGAGCTTGCGGATCAGCGGGTTGTAGTTCTTCTCCAGGGTCTCGCCAAGGTCGGGTGCGTCGCCGTCCTCGGCGGCGATCTCCGGATCGGCCAGATCCTGGCCGGCGCAGAAGCCGCGGCCGGAACCCGTGATCAGCACGGCCTTGCAGCTCTTGTCGGCCTCGGCATCGTCGAGCGCGGCCTTCAGCGCCCGATGCATGACGCCGGTGAAGGAATTCAGCTTGTCTGGCCGGTTCAGCGTCAGCACGCGATAGCCCGGCCTGACGTCGACGAGCACGGTTGCCGCGTCCATCGTCCTCTCCTGGTGTTTCCTCGTTCGCGCGCCCCGTCGCAAAAAGCCGGGCGCGTCGCTCGTCATTTGTCCGTCCGGTTTCGGCGAGTTGCCACTTGACTGACCGGGCGGTTGGTTAATTAATACGCGGACAGCGTGAGGTGTCAACGCGGGTCGCATCAACGAACCCACGGCGCCTCACCAGGAAACGAGACCAGGGAGGACTGCCATGCCGGGTTGGACCCGACGGATATTCACGAGCGCCGCCGCGGCCGCGCTCGTCGCCTTCGCAGCCGGAGCGGCCGAAGCGCAGATCAAGATCGGTGCGGTGCTGTCGGCGACCGGGCCTGCCTCCTTCCTCGGCGATCCCTCCAAGCGGACGCTGGAAATGTATGTCGAGCGGATCAACGCCGCCGGCGGCGTCAATGGCCAGCGCTTGCAGCTGATCACCTATGACGATGGCGGCGATGCCAATCAGGCGCGCACCTTCGCGACGCGGCTGGTCGAGGACGACAAGGTCGTGGCGATGGTCGGCGGCTCGACCACCGGCACCACCATGGCGATGATCCCGATCTTCGAGGAAGCGCGCATCCCCTTCATCTCGCTCGGCGGCGCCATTCAGATCATCGAGCCGGTTCGGCCCTATGTGTTCAAGACGCCGCATACCGACAAGATGGCCTGCGAGAAGATCTTCCAGGATCTGCAGCGGCGCCAGCTGACCAGTGTCGCGATGATCTCTGGCACGGACGGCTTCGGCGCCTCGATGCACGACCAGTGCGTGGCGGTGGCGCCGCGCTTCGGCATCACCATCGCGCATACCGAACGCTACGGCCCGCGCGATTCCGACATGACGCCGCAGCTCACCAATATCCGCAACCGCGCCGGCGTGCAGGCGGTGGTCAATGCCGGCTTCGGCCAGGGCCCGGCGATCGTTACCCGCAACTATCGCCAGCTCGCCGTGCCGTTCCCGCTCTACCAGAGCCACGGCGTCGCCTCGAAACAGTTCATCGAGCTCGCCGGCGAGGCGGCGAACGGCGTGCGCCTGCCGGCCGCGGCCTTGCTGGTGGCGGCCAAGCTGCCCGATAGCGATCCGCAGAAGCCGGTGGTCGTCGGCTACAGCACGACCTATGAGCAGCGCTCGGGCCAGCCGGTCTCGACCTTCGGCGGCCATGCCTATGACGGGCTGATGCTGCTGGTCGAAGCGATCAAGAAGGCCAATTCCGCCGATCCGAAAAAGATCCGCGACGCGCTGGAGCAGACCCGCGGCTTCATGGGCACGGCCGGCGTGGTCAATATGAGCCCGACCGATCACATGGGCCTCGACCTCACCGCTTTCCGGATGCTGGAAATCCGCAACGGTGACTGGACCATCGTGCCGGAAGGCGGGAGCTGACATTGCATGCTGAATGTCGGGCGGCGTCGCCGCCCGACGAATGCACGCTATGTCATCCCCGGCGAGGCGCGCCAGCGCCGAGGGAAGGGGATCCAGGAGCCGCAGAGCAGCGTGCTTTGGCTCCTGGACCCCCTTCCCCTCGCCTTCGCAGAAGCAAGGGCTTCCGCTCCGGCTCGGCCGGGGGTGACGTCAATGCATGTCCTGCCCGCGCATGTTTTCGAAGACTGACGGAATCTCAATGGCCGAATTTCTGCAGTTCGCCTTTTCCGGGCTCACCGTCGGCGCCGTCTATGCGCTGGTCGCGCTCGGCTTCACTCTGATCTACAACGCCTCCGACGTGGTCAATTTCGCGCAAGGCGAATTCGTCATGCTGGGCGGCATGGCGACCGTGTTCCTGACGCTCGCCGGCCTGCCGGTGCCGCTCGCGGCGCTCGGGGCCATCCTCGCCACCACCGCCATCGGTATCGGCCTGCACAGGCTCGCCATCGAGCCGGCGCGTGGCGCCTCACCCGTGACCTTGATCATCATCACCATCGGCGCCTCGATCTTCCTGCGCGGCGCCGCGGCGATCATCTTCGACAAGCGTTTCCACCAGTTGCCGCACTGGTTCGGCGACGATCCGCTCCGGATCGGCGGCGCATCCGTGCTGCCGCAGAGCCTGGTGGTGCTGGCCGGTGCCGCGGTCATCGTCGTGGCGCTCTGGACCTTCTTCGAGCGCACCCTGTTCGGCAAGGCGGTGCTGGCCACCGCCGCCAACCGGGTCGCGGCCAAGCTCTCGGGAATCGATACCAGCTTCGTCATCGGCTTCTCCTTCGCCGTCTCGGCGGCCATCGGCGCGGTCGCCGGCGTGCTGGTGACCCCGATCACGCTGACCAGCTACGATGTCGGCACGCTGATGGGGCTCAAGGGTTTCGCCGCCGCCATGCTCGGCGGCATGGGCAATCCGCTCGGGGCGGTGGTCGGCGGGCTCAGCGTCGGACTGCTGGAGGCCTTCGGCGCGGGCTACATTTCCTCGCAATACAAGGACGCGGTCGGCTTCATCGTCATCCTGGCGGTGCTGTTCGTTTTGCCCAACGGCCTGTTCGGCCGCAGCAAGATCGAGCGGGTCTGACACGATGGCTCATCCCGCCGCTCCCGCCGATCCGTCGCCCAGCTCCTTCGCCCGCGTCATGACAGCGTTGACCGGCGACAAGCTCGGCACTCTCGTCATCCTCGCCTTGCTGGTGGCCTTGCCGCCGCTGGTGTTTCCGTCCTCGTTCTATTACCGCGTCGGCGCCATCGTCTGGATCCTGGCGATCGCCTCGATCGGCCTCAACCTGCTGATGGGTTATGCCGGCCAGGTCAGCCTCGGCCATGCCGGCTTCATCGGCATCGGCGCCTATGCGGTGGCGATCCTGCCGCAGCGCTTCGGCCTGCACGGGCTCGTCGCCATGGCCGTGGGCGCTGCTGTCTCGGCGCTGCTCGCCTATCTCGCTGGCCGGCCGATCCTCAGGCTGCGCGGCCATTACCTGGCGGTCGCCACCCTCGGCTTCGGCATTCTCATCGCCATGGTGTTCACCAACGAGGCGGCCTGGACCGGTGGTCCCGACGGCATGCGCGTGCCCCGGATGGAGCTGTTCGGCTGGGCGGTGCGCGGCTCGGACACCTGGTACTGGATCGGCGGCGGCGCCATGATCATCGCCGCCTGGCTGGCGCTCAACCTGATCGACAGCCCGACCGGCCGGGCGCTGCGGGCGATCCACGATTCGGAAGTGGCGGCCAAGGTCGTCGGCGTCGACGTCTCCAGCTACAAGCTCACCGTCTTCGTCATCTCGGCTGTTTACGCCTCGCTCGCCGGCAGTTTTCTCGCGCTGTTCGACGGCCATATCACGCCGGATGCCGCGGGCTTCCTGCGCTCGGTGGAACTGGTCACCATGGTGGTCATCGGCGGCATGGGCTCGATCGTCGGCTCGGTCATTGGCACCGCGGTCATCGTGGTGCTGCCGCAGACGCTGACCTTCCTGTCCGACTACAAGCACCTGATGATCGGCGCCTTCATCATGCTGTTCATGATCTTCCTGCGCTCGGGCATCGTGCCCACCTTGCGCGAGAAGCTGTTTCGGAGGGCGGCATGAGCGTCGTTCTCGAAGCCGACGGCCTCGGCATCGCCTTCGGTGGCGTCAAGGCGGTGGACGGCGTGTCGTTCAAGGCCAAAGCCGGCGAGATCCTCGCCATTATCGGCCCGAACGGTGCCGGCAAGACGACGCTCTTCAACATGGTCTCCGGCGTCTACCTGCCGAATAGCGGCCGGGTGCTGATCGGCGGCGAGGACGTCACCGGGCGCGAGCCGCATGAGCTGGCGGCGCGCGGCCTGTCGCGCACCTTCCAGAACCTGCAGGTCTTCTTCCGCATGAGCGCGGTCGAGAACGTCATGGTCGGCTGCCATTTGCGTGAGCAGCGCGGCGTGCTCGCCCATCTCTTCGCATGGCCGTCGGTTCGCCGGCAGAACCGCGAGACACGCGCCCGGGCGCTCGCTCTGCTCGATCTCGTCGGCTTGAAGCCGATGGCCGACCTGTCGGCCGGCTCCTTGCCCTATGGCGCGCTGAAGCGCCTGGAGATCGCGCGCGCGCTCGCCGTCGAGCCGAAGCTCATCCTGCTCGACGAACCCGCGGCCGGCTGCAATCCGGTGGAGACCGAGGAAATCGACCGGGTCATCCACGGCATCGCCGAAAGCGGCGTCGGCGTGGTGCTGGTCGAGCACGACATGAAGCTCGTGATGAAGATCTCGAACCGCATTCTGGTGCTCGACCACGGCCGGCCGCTCGCCGAGGGCAGCCCGCGGGAGGTCCGCGCCAATCCCGATGTCATTCGCGCCTATCTCGGCGGTCTCGGAGCCCGGGAGGCCGCCCATGCTCTCGGTTGAGGAGCTGCGCTCCGGTTATGGACGGATCGAGGCGCTGCACGGGGTCTCGCTCGAGGTGAAGGCCGGCGAGATCGTCACGCTGGTCGGCGGCAATGGCGCGGGCAAGACCACCTTGCTGCGGGCGATTTCCGGCGTTCAGCCGGTGGCCTCGGGGACCATCCGCTTCAAGGGCGAGGCCATCGACCGGATCGACGCGCATAAGCGGGTCGGGCTCGGCATCGCCCAGGTGCCGGAAGGGCGCCAGGTGTTCTCGCCGCTATCGGTCGAGGACAATCTGCGGCTCGGCGCCTGGTCGCGCCGGGATGCCGGCATCGCCGCCGATCTCGACGGCGTCTATGCGAGCTTCCCGGTGCTCGCCGAGAAGCGCGCTTTGCAGGCGGGCGGGCTCTCCGGCGGCCAGCAGCAGATGCTCGCCATCGGCCGGGCCCTGATGGCCAGGCCCGAGCTCATCCTGCTGGACGAACCGTCCATGGGGCTCGCGCCGATCCTGGTCGAGCAGATCTTCGAGGCCATCCTGGCCTTGAAGGCGCGCGGCATCACGGTGCTGCTGGTCGAGCAGAACGCCTATTCGGCCCTGTCGATCGCCGACCGCGGCTATGTGCTGGAAACCGGCACGATCACGCTGACGGGCGAGGGGCGCGCGCTGCTCGACGATCCCAAGGTGCGCGGCGCCTATCTGGGGCTGTAGGCCATGCCCGGCCTTGTCTCGCGCGGCGGGGCTCGGCTCTCGGAGGCGGATGGCGTGACCCGCGGCCGGGCCGGCAGGCGTGACGCCGGTATCCGCCGGGCCGCCGTCGCGGACCGCGATATCGTGCGTCCGGATCGCTGCCAGGGCGCTCGCTGGCACGGCCGGCTTCTATGGTTCGAGGTGAGGTCCTAGAGCGCGATCGGCTCAGTTTGAATCGAAAGGGGATTCCCTTAGAGCTTCGGTTCTGATTCAAACTATCTGCTGGGCGGAGGCCAGCAGTTATGCCGAAGCCTTATTCTCTTGATCTGCGTGAGCGGGTCGTAGCCCGGGTGCTCGC
>JAFKKV010000037.1 GCA_017304475.1 Hyphomicrobiales bacterium
GCCTTCGACAGCGATGGAATCACGACAATGCGGCAAGCGCAAATTGCAAGAAAACCGCCGGCCATCAGCCCAAAACCGGCAAACTCCATGACCTGTCGGCGCCGCTTCCTTGCACGATATCAACGGCCTGGGAGTTCTTCACAGGCGACGCAACCAGACCACGGCTTCGGCGCTGTCGCTGTCGCGGGGCTCCACTGTCGAATACCAGCAGAACACCAACCGACCGCGCGTCACCGGCTATACGGCCGGCCACCAGCTGCCGATCCCGGGGCGCGACCTCGCCAAGCTCGGTGACGTGCTCGACCGCATGGTCTCGGCCGGCGCCAACCAGGTCGACGACCTGCAGCTGAACGTCGCGGGCTTATCGCGGAAGGGCGACGAGGCACGCGCCGCCCTCGCCGATGCCAAGTGGAAAGCCGACGTGCTGCCCCTGGCCGTGCTCGCCCACCAGTGTACAGTAACCTTCGGGCAAGTCGACGATGAGGTCATGGGCATGCGCGGCGCGGGCGGCGGCGAACGCCCCCCGATCTGACCGTGGCAGCGAAGCGAGGACGCTGGCGAGACGGCAGCCCGGCAAGTCAAGCGACGAGGCGCGTGTTCGCTGCGTCGGCCAAGTTGCGGGCCAATCGCAGAATCGGACCTCGGCGGCCTCAATAGATAAAGGCGGGAGACCTTTCTGCTAGCGCCGAATGTTTCCCTGGTTGCCGGAATACCACTGGTAGGTCATGTCGACACCTTCCCGCAAAGTCGTCGCCGGCCGCCAACCGATCGAGAACAGTCGCTCGACCGAATAGCTGCGAACCAATTGCCCGTTCGGCTTGGAACTGTCCCAGACGATTTCGCCCTGGAAGCCCGACACATCCGCGATCGTTTCCACGAGCTTGCGAATAGGCACCGAACTCCCCGTCGCGGCATTCGCCGCACCCTCGAAACGCTCTGCGGCGGCGACGAACGCGCGCGCTGCATCCCCAGCATAGAGGAAGTCGCGCGTCGGCGTTCCGTCCCCCCAGATCGAAATGGATTTCGCTCCGGATGTGACAGCGCGGTGAAAGCGCGAGATAAGCGACGGGACAACGTGACCATATTCTTCGTCGAAGCGGTCGTTCGGCCCGAATAGATTGGTACAGATCAGGTAGGCAAACTGCATGCCGTACTGCTTCTGATAGGCTTCCAACTGCGCGAGCATTCCGAGTTTGGCGCTCGCATAGGCCGCCTCCGAGCCATGCGGCGCGCCATTCCTGATATCCCGCTCTTTCATGGGCATTGCGAGGCCGTCGGGATAGATCGCGGCGGTTCCTGCCGCCACGACTTTCCTGGCCCCACTCCCACGCGCCGCTTCGATCACATTGAGATTGATCAGCGCGTTCTTGTAGTACGCCTCGCCTGCGAAGGAAATGTTTCCCTGGATACCCGATACTTGTCCCGCCAAATGAAAAACAAGTGACGGATTGATATCCCGGAGCAATTGCTTCGTCGCGACGGTATCCAGCAGGTCACAATCAGCCCGGTGCAGAGCAAACAGGCGATCCGGAGCGACCCCCGCGCCCCCGCTCAATTCGGAAACCAGAGCCGTCCCGAGCACACCGCCCGCGCCCGTCACCAGAACGCGCTCTCTCGACCAATCTGGAAACGTCATCACACCCCCCCGGGCCCCTCCGCTGTGCGCATCAATTCGCGTAATTTGCAACGCCGTTAAAGAGTTGACATTGAATTTCGACACTTCTCATAATATTATATTTTCCATATATCTTATCCCTGACGTCACTATATTCAGCAGAATCATACTGAACCTTCTGCGCCACTTCCAAATAATTTCCTATATCGAATGAACTATAAACTTCACCGTAGAATCGTCGCGCCTCGCTGAATGAGAGCGCATTCGAGCAGAACAACCGAGCCCCCGATTCGAGAGCTAAGGCAACAACGCCCGACATGCTCTGGCCGACTTCCTGATACGGCAACACGACGGCATCGGTGTTTCTAAGAAGAAACGTGAAATCGTCGTCACTCACATTGCCCACGAAGCGAACCCTGTCGCGCAACTCTGGCATTGGATCTTGCATTGGAGCGCTGGCCAAGCCGAGGGGGAACGCGTGGTGCGCGGCGACATCCAATTCAGGTTTCCCTTCCGCCGCGACGCTGCCAGACTCAATTTCCCTGACCAACTTGTTCAGATACGGATCGATTTCGACCCAAGGTCGAACCGATTGGGGATGCTGGCTCCCGACGATGAGCAGGTGCCATTCGGGCGGGAGAATTGAGGTCGCGCGAACGAGCGTCTCAAATCCCTTGTAATTCGATACGTAACCGAAGGCGCCGATTGTTTTCGCACCCTCAGGAAGCCCAAAACGCTTCAGGACGATATCGCGCCGAACATCCCGAATGACGCGGTCGCGTTCGGTTTCATTGAGAAACGCCAAGGGAAAATCGACGCAATTTTCGAAGCCGAATGCTTCCTTGATCAGTCTGCGCTCTCGCTTGGTGTGGACCTTGATCCATACATTCTTCGTTTGCGCACGCTCCCGGCATCGGTCCACAACAGCCTTGTAGAGCGCCGCAATCGCTTTCGTCACCTGCACTTGCCGAAACGGCACGATCGAGCGCGAGCGCACGGAATCGACGAACCCCCGGAACAGGCTCCCATTATCCATGTCCAGTCGATGCATCGTCAGGATCAGGTTTGGCGCGGCATCGATCAATTGCAGGATGCGCCGCCGCATGCTTGGAATGGTCGCGCCATACAAGCCGGCTTCGAACTGGATATTGACGTAGTCAAATTCTTTCAGGCGGCTGGCGAGTTTGCTGATGTGGCGATCCCCCAACCGCCGGAACAGTCTCGACGGCTTCTGCAGCACGAAGAGATCGAGCGGCAGGACCTCGACATCGTAGTGTTTCTCGAACTCCTTCTTCAGTGCGAAGGTATAGGAGGCGTTTCCGCAATTCTCATTCCATGAGCTGACGATCGCGAGCCGCTTTCTTGGCTCGGTTCCGCGCGCAATTTTCGCCTGCATTACAAGCCCCTGTTCGCAATTGCTGCGCGGCGACTCGCACAGCGCTTGCAACGCTCCGTTCTGTCGGATGATGTGTCGCGTTGCGCGCGAGATCCCCCTCACCCATCCCGTAGACAAGCTGTTCCAAGGTTGCCTACGCGGTCCATCCTGGTCGCTGCTTTGCCTTCGCAGGATCACCGAGCAGGATCGCCATCGCCTATCCTCGGACGCGCTTCCGTGTCAATGCATCGTCCGCGACTGACGCCCAGTGCGGCATCCAGCTCTGGAGAAGGCGCAGCGTCTCCGCCTTCGACGGACTGCAGGCCAGCTTGACTGACACCATCGCGGTCGTGCGATTATTCCGAGTTCGGACAGGGCTCGGCGAGGCCGCGCGGCTCACCGTTCTCGGCCTCCTGGCGGCCGGTCGCGATGTGCCGATCTCCGGTGCAACTGGCCTGCTTCGTCAAGAGCATGTGCCGTCGTTCCCGGCGCATCGTCGCCAAAGCGAGACGAAGCGACCCTCATTGTATTCGCCAACCCTCCGGGCGCCGTATCCCAGACCGTTTCGCTGGTGTCCCCTCGGCGGAATCTCAGATTTGAAGGCCTTGATCTAAGAGGAATTGGTGGGCCCGGCAGGACTCGAACCTGCAACCAGACCGTTATGAGCGGTCGGCTCTAACCATTGAGCTACAGGCCCCTCCGGGTTTCAGCCAAGGGCTCGCGCCCTTCCCGGAAGCCGTTGGATCCCAGGTCGCCACGGCAAGTGGCGGGGATCGACAGGCGCCACAGCAATAGCCGAGCCGCCAGGGCTCGACAACTGGCAGGGGCCGCCGGGCCGTCCGGCAAGACCGGCTGTTCACAAGCCGCTGGTCCGCTTCGTTCGGTCGCCGTCACGCCGGTGCCTGCCTTCCAGGCGCCCGACGCGCAACAGGCCGCCCTGGGGCGGCCTGTGTTTGCCGTGCCGATGAGGCCAGCGGCCGATCTCGCGGTCAGTAGCGCGCCGAAATCGGACCGCCACCGGTCGAGAAGCGGTAGTTCACGCGGGCCAGCGCCGACCACATGGTCGTCTTGACGTTGTGGTCGCTGGCCGCGCCGGTCGGCGTCCCATCGAACCGGGTCGAGATCTGGTTCACCCGGAACGAGCCGAAGTCGTAATAATTGGCCTCGAGACCGACGCTCCAGTTCTGATTGATGGCATATTCGGCGCCAAGGCCGACGGTCCAGCCGAGCCGGGTCGAGGATGCCGCGGAAAAGTCGGCATTATCCTGGATGCGGCTGCGGATCTGGCCGACGGCGAGGCCGCCCTTCGCGTAGAACAGCCAATTATTGGCTGCAAAGCCGATGCGCGGCGTGACCGTGCCGAGCCAGCCGACGCCGCCGGAGAAGCGATCGCTGCCAGGGAAGAACGGGCTGATGACGTTGTTGCGACGAACGTCGGACCAGCTCAGGGAGCCTTCGAGACCCAGGACCAGGTTGCCGGACTGCCAGTTATAGCCAAGCTGGCCACCGCCGAGGAAGCCGCTGGTGGAATGGCTGAAGCGGTCGCCCGGGGCGTTGTTGTAATGTCCACTGGTATTGAAGCCGTAATTCGCCGTGCCCCAGCCATATCCGGCATGGGCACCGATATAAAATCCCGTCCAATCATAGGACTGGGCAATGATCGCGGCCGGCACAGCGACACGCTGCACGCCGAGATCGGCCGAATGGGCCGCCGAAGCGAGCAGGAGTGAAGCCGCCCCTGCGAGAACGATGCGCTTCATGATGAGACCTCCCCCAAATCTGGATTTCCGTGATAGGTGACGTAACAGGAGGGCCGTCATGTTTCTGGATTGTGGCGCCTACGCAACTCTCCTCATGCAATGTGGCAACTGTTGCAGGACTGCAACAAATGCATGGGCCCGCCCCCACACGGATGCCGCGAAATCGCTGCAAATCGGCCGTGCCGTCGGCATGGTGGGATGATGTTATGCTCGCCCGGCATCCGCGGCCCTGCCGCCCGGAATCGCCGACCATGACGCCAAGAACAAGGAACAAAGCTCCATGTCGCTTCCTTCCCGCGCCAGCCGCGCGCTCGCCATCTCGCTGAGCGGCCTGGTGACGCTCGCCCAGCCAGCACTTGCCCAGCAGGCCGCAACCACGCCCGCGCCGACGCGCTCGATCACCCTGCAGGGCGAAGGTCAGGCAGGCGCAAGCCCCGACCTCGCCGTGGTCACCGGCGGCACGCAGATCCAGTCGCGCACCGCGCGCGAGGCCATGGAGGGCAATTCGCGCGTCATGCGCGCCGTCCAGCAGGCGCTGCGCGAGGTCGGCATCGAGGAACGCGACGTCTCGACCTCGGCGCTGTCGCTCCGGCCGACCATCGAATATCAGCAGAACACCAACCGGCCGCGCGTCGTCGGTTACACCGCCGGCCACCAGCTGACCATTCGCGTCCGCGATCTCGCCAAGCTCGGCGACGTGCTCGACCGCATGGTCACCGCCGGCGCCAACCAGGTCGACGGCCTGGAACTGACCGTTTCGGACTGGTCGAAGAAGGTCGACGAGGCCCGCGCCGCGGCCATGGCCGACGCCAAGCGCAAGGCCGGCATCCTGGCGGCCGCCGCCGGCGCCCGCATCGGCCGTGTCATGCATATCGAGGAGCAGGGTGCGGCCCCCCCGCGCCCCATGCCGCGCATGGCCACCGCCTCCGCACGTGCCGATTCGGTGCCGGTGGCGACCGGTGACCAGAACTTCCAGATGTCGGTGACGGTGACCTGGGAACTGGTCGACTAGGAGGGCCGGAATTCGGCTTCAAGACGAAAGGACACGTCATGGCGAAGAACACGATCTGCCTCTGGTACGACAAGGACGCCGAGGCCGCTGCCCGCTTCTACGCCGAGACCTTTCCCGACAGCGCGGTGGGTGCCATCCACCGCGCTCCCAGCGACTACCCGTCCGGCAAGCGGGGCGACGTGCTGACGGTGGAATTCACCGTTGCCGGCCTCCCTTGTCTCGGCCTCAACGGCGGTCCCGCGTTCAAACACAACGAAGCCTTCTCGTTCCAGATCGCCACCGACGATCAGCAGGAGACCGACCGCTACTGGAACGCCATTGTCGGCAATGGCGGCCAGGAGAGTGCGTGCGGCTGGTGCAAGGACAAGTGGGGCATCTCCTGGCAAATCACGCCGCGCGTGCTGACCGAGGCGATGGCGGCCGGCGGCGATGAAGCCAGGCGTGCCTTTGAAGCGATGATGGGCATGAAGAAGATCGACGTCGCCGCGATCAGCGCGGCACGGCGCGGCTGACGCTTCCCAGTCGAGCCCGTCGAAGATCTTGCGGGTCCTCGGCGCCGGTCCTTGCGACCTTTCCCCTGTTTCGAGGGGCACGCTTTGCCGGACGAGCGGACGCCGCGCTTTATCGGTACGCGCTCTCGTCCTGCCAGAAATCTGAAGCGCGCCGTGGCCTATTCGGCCGCGGCGGTGCGGTCGCCGAACTGGATCGAGACATAATGGGCATAGAGCCCGTTGCGTGCGATCAGCTCGGCATGGGTGCCGGTCTCGACCACCCGGCCGCCGTCGACCACCAGGATCTTGTCGGCGCGCATGACGGTCGACAGCCGATGCGCGATGACCAGCGACGTGCGCCCGGTCATCAATTCGTCGAGCGCCCGCTGCACCTCGTATTCGCTTTCCGAATCAAGCGCCGAGGTGGCTTCGTCCAGCAGCATGATCGGCGCGTTTTTCAGGATGGCACGGGCGATAGCGACGCGCTGGCGCTGGCCGCCGGACAGGCCCTGGCCATGCTCGCCGACCAACGTCTGATAGCCTTCGGGCAGATCCAGGATGAAGTCATGGGCATGGGCCGCCCGGGCCGCCGCCACGATCTCCTCTTCGCTGGCACCGGGCCGGCCCACCGCGATGTTCTCGCGCACCGTGCCCTGGAACAGGAAGACGTCCTGGCTGACAAAAGCCATATGGCCGCGCAACGAGGCGAAGGTGACGTCACGCACGTCCTGGCCGTCGACCAGGACCCGGCCGAGGCGAACGTCGAAAAAGCGCTGCACCAGCGCGATGACGGTGGATTTGCCGCCGCCCGAAGGGCCGACCAGCGCGGTCATCTTGCCGCCGGCCGCGACGAAGGAGAGGTCCTTCAGCACCGGGTCGTTGTCGCGATAGCCGAAGGTCACGCCTTCGAAAGCCACCGTTCCCGCCTTGATGGCGAGCGCGCCGGCATCGGGCTTTTCCGTCAGCGTCGGCTCGGTATCGAGCAGTTCATACATCAGGCGAACGCCGACCAGCCCCTTCTCGACCTCGACGCCCAGGCGGGCGAGCCGCTTGGCCGGGTCATAGGCGAGCAGCAGCGCGGTGATGAAGGCAAAGAACGAGCCGGCATCGACGCCCTGATAGATGACGCGCCAGGCGCCGTAGACGATCGCCGCGGAGATCGCCAGGCCGCCCAGCGTTTCCATCAGCGGCGCCGTACGCGCGCCGAGCGTGGCGATCTTGTCGGCCCGCTGGCGCACCGCGTCGATGGTCGCGTCCATGCGGCCCTGCATCCTGTCCTCCATGCCGAAGGACTTGACGATGCGCACACCCTGGACGGTTTCCTGGACCACGCCGACCATCGAGGACAGCGACGCGAATTCGCTGTTGGCGAGCCGCCGGACGCGCCGGCGCAGCCGGTTCACGCCGAGCACGGCAAAAGGCATGACCAGGCCCGAGACGACGAACATCAGCGGGTCGGACCAGAGCATCACGCCGATCAGGCCGACAACCGTCAGCAGGTCGCGCCCGACCGTGGTGACGATGTTCTGCAACACGTCGCGAGCGGCCTGGGCGTTGTGGGTGACGCGGGTCACCAGGTCGGCGGAGGCATGCTGCTGGTAGAAGTCGACCCCCTGGCCGAGCAGGTGGCGGAAGATCCGCGTCTGCTGCGCCGCGACGATGGCATTGCCGATGCGCGACAAAATGACGTTCGACGCATAGGCCGCCACGCCCTTGATCAGGAAGACCGAGAAGACCGTGACGCCGAACCACACGGCCAGGCCGAAATCGCGATTCTGGAACACGCCGTTGATCAGGTCGCGCATGATCCAGGCTGACAATGCCGTACAGGCAGCCACCACCGCCATGGCTATAAAGGCCAGGGCATAGCGCCAAGCATAGGCGTGCAGACTCTCCGCGACGAGGCGCTTCAATGTCTCGCCGCGCTGAGCATCGGATTTCAGGAACAGGCTTGAAAGCCTCATCGTGGGGTGGCGCTCATGTGTTTTGCTATGATGGCGATGTTTGTGCGCGAATAACAGGTTTGTTCCGCAAGACCAAGGTCGGCAGCTTTTCCAGATGTATCTGGACTGCCGCGAGATCCAGGCAAAGCCTGGTCCGGTCATTTTCGCGTGACCGCCATTTTCAGGACAATACCGTTCGGGTGCGACCACGATGACCGGCTGATCGCGGCGACGGCGCCCGGCCGGCTTGCGGCGGCGCGCCGGCAATGCCACAACGCCGCCCATGCCGACGCTCGAAACACTTTTCGTCACCAAGCTCTACCGCGCCGAGATCGAAGCTCAGGACGACTTTGCCGACGAGCTGGAACAGGCTTGCCGTTCGCTCGCCGTCGATGACCTCGCCGGCATCCGCTGGTGCGCCAAGCACGACTATCCCGGCTATACCAGCTACGCCTCGCTGAACGACCTGCCCTGGCGCTTCCCGGTGTTCAAGGCGCTCGGCAAGCAGCTCGACCGCCATGTCGCGGCCTTCGCCAAGGATCTGGCCTTCGATCTCTCCGGCAAGAAACTGACGCTCGACAGCCTGTGGGTGAACGTATTGCCCGAAGGCGGCTTCCATTCCGCCCATATCCACCCGCACAGCGTCATTTCCGGCACCTATTACGTCACCATGCCCAAGGGCGCGGCCGCCCTGAAGCTGGAAGACCCGCGCCACGCCATGATGATGGCGGCGCCCCCGCGCAAGAAATCGGCACCGCGCGAGCTGCAGGCCTTCGTCTCGGTCGAGCCGCAGCCGGGGACGGTGCTGCTGTGGGAGAGCTTCCTGCGCCACGAAGTCCCGGTGAACCGCGCCGAAGACGAGCGGATCAGCATCAGCTTCAACTACAATTGGGGCTGACCGCGGCTGAACGCGATGGCGCTTCCGTTCGCGGCTCGAGTTCGATCCCGAGTTCGCCGCGCACCGTTTCGGCCAGCAGCTTGCGACAGGCCTCCGGCGTGAGCAGGCCCGCGGGCGTTGCGGCAATGCAGGCAAGCCCGAGGCCGATCGCCTGCAGGCGCCAGGCCACCGAATCGGCATCGACCCGGGCGCCGGCTGCCGCGCAGGTCCCGATCAGCTCCGCCAGGCGCCTGTGGCTGTCGCGCAGCGCCGCGGCATAGACAACCGCGAACTCCGCGTCCTGTTGCGCCTCGTTCCAGGCCCCGACCCACAGGCGCATGCGCCTTTCGGTATCGGTGAGCGGATCGGCGAGAAACAGCCGCAGGGCTTCGGCCGCCGGCAGATCCCGGCAACGGTCATCGAAACTCGTGCATTCGGTCGCATAGAAATGCGCGAAAGCCTCCCGGCGCAGCGCCTGGGCGGACGCGAAGTGGTGATGGATGATCCCATTGGCCGCATGGAGCTCGGCCGCCACGGCGCGGGTGGTCAGCGGCGCGAAGCCGTCCCGCAGCATCACGGCAATGGCCGCTTCGAGGATCGCGGCGCGGCGATCGGCACGGCTCAGATAGGCCATGGCCCCTCCTCCAGTCCGGCTTGACCAATCACAATTCTGAGCATATGTCCAATTTGAGCAAACGCTCAAATTCCCATTGACCGCCTGGCGCCGGACGGCCCCCGCTTCGCATCCCTGCCGGCTCGGCACTGCAAGAACCGGCAGTCCACGCCCGGACCCGGCGCCTTCAGGAGACTTGTCGTGCAGATCCGCCCCTATCAGCCCGCCGACCGGGACCGCCTCCTCGCCATCTGGCTCGACGCCTCGCGTGTCGGCCATGGCTTTCTTGGCGAGGCCACGCTGCGCGAGCAACAGGCCAAGGTCGGCGACATCTATCTGCCGATGGCGGACAATTGGGTCGCCGAGATCGACGGGCGGGTGGAAGCCTTTATCGGCCTCATCGACAGCTTCGTCGGCGGCCTGTTCGTCGATCCGCTGGCGCATGGATCCGGGCTCGGCCGGGCGCTGGTCGAGCATGCCGGCGCCCGCCTGGGACCGTTGACCGTCAGTGTCTATGCCGACAACGGCAAGGCGCTCGCCTTCTATCACCGCTGCGGCTTCATCGAAACGGCGCGGAAGCCGGAGGACGACGAGGGCCGGCCGCTGGAGGTCGTCGACATGCGGCGCGCACCAGCCGCCCATGCCGGCGCCGCCCAACCCTAGAGGGACTCACTTGCCCTTGCTGTCGTCGATATGGAAGGCGTGCAGCCAGCGGTGGAACAACGGCATCAGCACCAGGCCGGTCGCCGCCACGATGACCAGGCCCGACGCCAGCGCGTAGAACCCGGCGAAGATCTTGCCGGCCGACGTCTTGAGCTCGCCCATCGGCCCCATGCCGGACAGGATCATGGCCGCGTTGACGAAGGCATCGACCGCATTCATGCCTTCGAGAAGCGCATAACCGGACATGCCGACCAGCATCATCGCGGTGATCAGCGCCAGGGCGATGAGGCAGGCGCGCCTCACCCGCGACAGGAAGACGCGGCGCGGGGCGAGCGGCTCGTGGCGGCGTTCGTAGCGCAAGGTCACTCCGCCAGTGGCGGCACCGGCCGCGGCCGGCCATCCTCGTCGATGGCGACGAAGGCGAAGGTCGCCTCCGTCACCTTCTCGCGGATATTGGTGCGGAAGCGCTGCGCCCAGGCCTCGATATGGATCTTCATCGAGGTGCGGCCGACATGGAACACCTCGGTATAGACCTCCAGGATGTCGCCCACCCGCATCGGGCGGATGAAGGTCATGGCCTCCACGGCAATGGTCACGACCCGGCCCTGGGCGCGGTCGACGCCGGCCATGCCGCCCGCCTGGTCCATGCGCGCCATGACCCAGCCGCCGAAAATATCGCCATTGGCATTGGTATCGGCCGGCATGGTGCTGATACGCACCGTGAGTTCGCCACGGGGCTGGCCGTCGGTGGTCAGGTTCGGATGGGGCATCGCTTTTGGGACTTCCGGGCGGGAGATCGGCCCCGCAGTGAGGCAGGGATTCGCCGGCTTGGCAATTCGGCCGGCCGGCCGCTTTCGCCCTGGCCCCCAATTGTCACATCGGCGGCGCGACGCCGTCCTTCTCGACGGTGACCCGGGCGGCCGAGAGCTTGCCTTCGCCGTCGCGCGTCGCCGACAGGAACACCGCCGCGCCCGGCACCAAGTCGGCGCGCGAGGCCGGGATCGGCGTGACGACCGGCACGGTCGGCGGCACGTTGACGACGACCGAACGGCCCTGGAACACCAGATTGAGCTCGCGCCCGGCGGTCTTGGTCACCACCGCCTCGACGGTGGCATTGGTCATGGAGCTGTTCGGGGCGAGATCCCAGGGGTAATGGCCCTCGCCCGTGCCGCGCAGGGCCTCCGGGAAGACCAGCACTTCGAGGGCCTGCAACTGGCCGTCCGGCCCGGGCTCCGCCGCCGTGCCGATGAAGCTGCCAGGGGCGATGGCCGAGAGCTCCATGCGGCGCAGCGCACCGACCGTCGCGGTCTCGGCGAGCCGGATCTCGAGCCGCGCGCCGTCGCGGCTCGTCACGGTCAGTATCGGGCCTTCGAGCGCGACGATCTTGCCGCGAATGCGCATCGGCGGCGCCGCCTGGGCCGAGGCGGCGGGCGCAGCGCCCATGACGGCAAGGATCGAGAGAACGGCACGCCGGTGGAGCATCATGGGGAAGGCCTCACGGATATCGGGAGGCAAAACCTATCCCGACATCGCGGGCGCCGTCGGACACGAGCGCGTGAGGGGTGGCGAATGGCGAATGGGGATGAAGCGAGACGCGCAGCGCGCGCAACCCTCTCCCACGAAGACGTGGGCGAGGGTTTACGCACCGCTCTCGCCGCCCCTACTCGCCATTCGCCCTTAGCGAAACACCCTGTCGCCCTGCTCGTCGACGATCTGGCAGCCCTTGCGGAGCGTGAAGGCCACCGCATCCTCGAAGCTCGCATGGCGGTCGGCGCGCAGGAACTTGTGCTCCTGCCTGACGCCGTCGATCTCCTTCTCGATCGTGCCGGCGGTCTGGAACTGGCCCTCGTTCTTGAACGGCGCCGCCCGGATGACGAAGCCCTTATGCTCCATGGAATGGGCCGGATCCGGCGCCTTGGCCTCTTCGCTCGCGGCGCGGCGGCCGAACAGGGATTTGAGGAAGGACATGGCAGCACCTGAGCTGATGGTGTCGTCGACATTGACGGTTGTCGGCAAAATAGCGCGGACGGCGCCCAAGTGAAATCGGCGACCGGCGAAATCCCCGCGGCAGATCCGCGCCGTGACGTTGGCCCGGGATCGTGCGGCCGCCGAGGTCAGCGGACCGAAAAGGGCGGCTGATAGGGCCTGCCGAAGGGCACGCCGTTGATCACCGTCTGCACCGGCCTGAGGAAGGCCTGGCCGCTGCGCGTATTGTTGCGCGTATCGACGAAGGAAACCGGCCCTTCCACCAGTTCCATGATGGCGACGTCGCCCGGCGCGCCGACGCCAAGCGTGCCGACCTTGCTGGTGGCATCGATGACCCGCGCCGGCGCGGCGGTCGCCATGGCGACGACCTGCTCGAGCGTATAGCCGAGGGTCAGGAACTTGCTCATCACCCAGGGCAGGAACGGCATGCCCGGCGTGTTGCCCGACCAGACGTGAATATCCGACGAGATGGTGTCGGGTGGGCAGCCCTGGCGGATGGCCGCCTCGCAGACGGTGAAATCGAACGAACCGCCGCCATGGCCGACATCGAAGACCACGCCGCGCCGCTTGGCTTCCAGCGCCGCCGGCAGGATGCGCCCGTCCTGCACGATATTGGTGAAGGCCCCGGCAATGTTGGGGGCGCCCGAAAAGGCATGGGTCAGGACGTCGCCCGGACGAAGCAGGTCGAGGATGCCGGTCATCAGCGCCGGCGTCTCGACCCCGCCGATATGGACCATCACCTTGGCTGGCCGGCCCGAGCGCTCGCAGGCCAGGATCGCCCGTTTCAGCGGCTCCAGGCCATTCCTGGCGATGACGTTTTCGGACATCCGCACCTTGGTGCCGAGCACGAAATCCGGGTTCTCGGCGATCGCCATGGCGCAGGCGTCGACCTGGGCGAAATCGATATTGTAGAGCTCCGGCACAGGGAAAGCCGAAAGCCCCATATTGGCAATGTGGATGAAGGCGTGGATGCGGGTGCGCGTCTGGGCCACGATGAAGCGCCTCAGCGCGGCGATATTGTTGGCGCCGGCATCGCCTGCCGAAACCACCGTCGTGGTGCATTGGTGCGGCACCAATTCGTCGGCGGGAATGCCGATCGCCGAGCCATAGGGAAAGACATGGGCGTGCAGGTCGACGAGGCCCGGCGTCACCAGCTTGCCCGAGGCGTCGATCATGCGGCTCGTCCGCGCCGCCGGGATCTCGGTCTCCACCGCCTCGATCACGCCGAAGCGAATGCCGATATCACGCTTGCCGCGCAGCGAGCGGCTCGGGTCGATCACCTCGCCGCCCTTGATCACCAGGTCGAACTTGTCGTTCGGTCCCATGGCCGCGCGCGCCGATCCGGCGCCGAGCATGCCGGCCGCAACGGCCGTCTGGACAAAGGCACGACGCGATATCCGGCCCATGGTGGCCCCCCGATCCTAAACGACGTTCCCTCGGGCGGGATCGCAACGCCCGGGTGCCGGTTCGCCGTCCGGCTTGTTCCGAGCGAAGGCTCAATGATCCCGCGCGGCAGCCAGACTGCGCCGGGCCCCCGCTTCAGGCAAGGACACCGTTGGCCTGGGCTGCCCGCGCCTCGCCTTCAAGGCTTGCCGAAAAGCCACACTGCGACATCGTCGTCGCTTTGCCCGGTTGTGGAGAAGGGCTTTGCCTGTTATTCAGGCAGTCTCACGTCGGCACCTCGAACCAGGGAGATCTGCATGCCAGCGATGCCTCTGCTCTTCATCCCTGACCTTGCCGCCCGATCTCGTTAGGTCGGTGACCCGCCGGTCCGCGCAGGACCGGCCTGCCAGTCAAGGGTCTTCGTGAACCGAGCCGCCGATCGCGGCTCTTCTCCCCTGATCGAACGGCGCGCCTCGCTGAAGCCGCGC
The DNA here is from genome assembly GCA_017304475.1 of Hyphomicrobiales bacterium. GTDB lineage: Bacteria > Pseudomonadota > Alphaproteobacteria > Rhizobiales > Phreatobacteraceae > Phreatobacter. The sequence goes on from JAFKKV010000037.1 coordinate 14,207, forward strand.
GCCTTCCGTCCATGGAGCCGGCGCCGCAAGCGTCGGAACACAGCATGTCCGCCAATTTGAACCGTCGGCCGGATGCCCTCCGGACCGTCCTGCCATTCGTCTTCCGCCATTGGGGCCAGGAAAAGCTGCTGGTCGCCAGCATTGCCGGCATGATCACGCTGGCGACGCTCGCCGACGTCTTCCTGCCGCTGTTCGCCGGCCGGCTGGTCGACGCCCTGTCGAATGCCGCCCTGAGCCGCGAACAGGCGCGCGACGCCGCGATCCAGGCCTTCCTGACCATGGCGGTGCTTGGCGCCGCCATGATGACGCTGCGCCATATCGCCTGGAGCTGGGTCATCCCGCTGACCCTGCGCATCATGTCGCGGCTGGTGCAGAACGGCTTTCACCGGGTCCAGCGCCTGTCGACCGACTGGCACGCCAACAGCTTCGCCGGCTCGGTGGTGCGCCAGATCACCCGCGGCATGTGGGCGCTCGACATGATCGACGACACCTTGCTGCTGGCCCTGCTGCCCTCGGTGGTGGTGCTGGTCGGCACGATGCTGCTGCTCGGCCTGCACTGGCCGGTGCTGGGCCTGGTCATCGCGGTCGGCACCGTCGCCTATGTCACCATGACGATCATCTTCTCGACCCGCTACATCGCACCGGTGGCCAAGCGTTCCAACGCCATGGACACCCGGCTCGGCGGCGTGCTGGCCGATGCGCTCGCCTGCAACGCGGTGGTCAAGGCCTTCGGCGCCGAGGCGCGCGAGGACCGTCGGCTGGCGCGCGCGGTCACCCGCTGGCGCGGCCGCACCGCGCGCACCTGGACCCGCTACACGGTGAGCGGCACGGTGCAATTGATGGCGCTGCTGGTCATCCGCACCTCGGTCACCGCGATCGCGCTGTGGCTGTGGTGGAACGGCCATGCGACGCCCGGCGAGGTGACCTACGTGCTGACCACCTATTTCGTCGTGCACGGCTACCTGCGCGACATCGGCATGCACATCAATCACCTGCAGCGCTCGGTCAACGAGATGGAGGAGCTGGTGGCGATCCACGACCAGCCGCTCGGCGTCGCCGATCGCGCCGACGCGGTGCCGATCCGGATCGCCGCGGGCGAGGTCAGGTTCGACGACGTGACCTTCCACTACGGCCATCACGCGACGCCGCTCTACGACCACCTGTCGCTGACCATCGCGGCCGGTGAGCGGGTCGGCCTGGTCGGTCATTCCGGCTCGGGCAAGACCACTTTCGTCAAGCTGATCCAGCGGCTCTACGACGTGCAGGGCGGCCGGGTGATCATCGACGGCCAGGACCTGGCCGGCGTGACCCAGGCCTCGCTGCGCTCGCAGATCGCCATCGTGCAGCAGGAGCCGGTGCTGTTCCACCGCTCGCTCGCCGAGAACATCGCCTATGCCAGACCCGGCGCGTCGATGCAGGAGATCGAGCGGGCGGCCATGCTCGCCAATGCCCATGGCTTCATCGAGCGCCTGCCCGACGGCTACGGCACGCTGGTCGGCGAGCGTGGCGTGAAGCTCTCGGGCGGCGAGCGGCAGCGCGTGGCGCTCGCCCGCGCCTTCCTGGCGGATGCGCCGATCCTGATCCTGGACGAGGCGACGTCGAGCCTCGATTCGGAATCGGAGGCGCTGATCCAGGAAGCCATGGAGCGGCTGATGCGCGGGCGTACCGCCATCGTCATCGCCCATCGGCTGTCGACGGTGAGGACGCTCGACCGCATCCTGGTGTTCGATCATGGCCGCATCGTCGAGCAGGGCACCCATGACAGCCTGCTCGCCGGCACGGACGGCATCTATCGCCGCCTGTTCGAGCGCCAGTCCGGCACGGATATGTTCGGCGTCGAGCCTGACGACACCGTGCCGGTCGGCGAGGACGAGGCCGCTGAATGAGGCACGGCCGCGAGGCAAATCGAAGCGGTCCGGCACAAGCCGCCGGGCCGCTTCACAGCCGGATCAGCCGATGCGGCAGGGTTTCGATGTCCTGCGTCTCGGCGAATTCGATGGCGAAGCCTTCGGCGAAATGACGCCGGACCCGCCCGACCACCATGCCGACCGCGATCGGCGTGCCGATCGGCGGCAGAAGATCGGCCGAGACGGCGACACCGGAGATCGACATGTCGATGACGAGGCAGGTCGATGTGGTGCCGTCGACCAGCGTCAGGGTGGAATAGGGCCTGCGCGGCACGATCCGCTGATATTGCCGGGCATCCGGAATATCGTGGTTCTTGTGATCCTCGAGCCAGGCGAGCTTGGCCGCCAGCCGCGCGCGCTCGGCGGGCGTGCCCGAAATGGTCATCACGAAGCCGCGCTCCATCAGCCGGGCAATGGTGCCTTCGAGCTTTCCGAACTGGGCGAAATAGGCGATCACCCGCTCACCGACGCCGCCGCTGACCGGCGCGGCCAGCAGCATGCCCTGCGACGAGATATTGAGGGCCCGGCAGGCGAATTCGCGCCGATTGCCGGAATCGTCGCGTTTCGATCCCAGCATGTAGCGGCCGGCGATATTGGTGATGACCCGGACATCCCGTCTGCGCTCGAAATCGACCACCTCGGCGAATTGGCGATGCTGCATGGCTGCGGAGGACATCGGGCGGACTCAGGCTGGCATCTGCGGATGCGATCGGGCGCATTCGCATCTAATTGGATTCAATTTTGATCCGGCTAATGAAGAACACCGCTTTTTAATCAAATTGAGCATGGTCCGGCCGAGCCTTGCCCGGGCCCAGCAGTCCCACGCCCGCACAACGCATCGCCGCACGGATTGGATGGCAGGTGCTTGCCACCAAAAAGAACAGAAGATGCAACAATTCGGCGATATCGCCACCGTATTGACTACGTCTTATCACCTACAATAGATGACGCTGGGGCATGCCGCCCTCAATAGATGCAACCAGGCATTGAAGATATGAATCATTCCCCCATCCATTGCCGCCCGCACCCCGCGCCGGCGGAGGCGGCAATGGTCCTGGAAAATCCCGGCCGCGGCCGCCGCGGATGGCCGGCAGTGGTTCGCGGCGCCGGTTCCGGCTAAGATGCCGCAGCGGCGCCCTCCGCCCGGCGCCCGACAGTGAAAGGAAGCATGTCCATGCGATTGCGACAGACAAGACGTCGACAGCTTGGAATAGTTGTCGCCGGCGCATTGTTCGCCGCACTGTTGTTGCCGGCCGCCGCCCAGGCGGCCGAAGCCGTCACCACGGCCGACGTCAATATGCGCGCCGGCCCGGGCACCAATTTCGGGCGGGTCGCCACGCTTCCCGAAGGCGCCGGCGTCGATGTCCAGGGCTGCAACGGCAGTTGGTGCCGGGTCGTCTATCGCGGCATCGTCGGCTGGGTGTCCGGCAGCTATCTGGCCGGCCTCGACGGCGCGCCCGAGATCGTCGCCCCGCCGGTCTACGAACCGCCGCCGGTCTATGTCCCGCCGCCGGTCTATGTCCCGGGTCCGGTCTATGAACGGCCGCCGCATTGGCATCGGCCGCCGCCGCGTCCGCCGGTTTGGGAGCGCCCACCGGGCCGGCCGCCAGGCTGGGAACGTCCGCCGGGCCGCCCCCCGGGCTGGGAGCGCCCGCCAGGCGGCAGACCGCCGGGTTGGGAGCGTCCGCCAGGTGGCGGCAGGCCGCCGGGCTGGGAACGCCCGCCGGGTGGCGGCAGGCCGCCGGGTTGGGAACGCCCGCCGGGTGGTGGTGGACGCCCGCCCATCGGTCAGCCGCCAGGTGGCGGCGGTCGCCCGCCGATCGCTCAGCCGCCGGGCGGCGGCGGACGTCCGCCGATCGCTCAGCCGCCGCAGGGTGGCGGGCAGCGGCTGCCCATGCCGGGCGGCTTTACCGGCCAGCGGCCGCAGCAGAACTGACGCGCGGCGCGGCCGGAACCCAGGTTCCGGCCGCGCTCTTTTTCAGCTTCGCCGAAGCACGAAGCGATCCAGCAGGGCCATGGGCGCGATGCCCGCGAGATAGGCGGCGATATCGGCCCAGGCGAAATAGCGCCCGAGCAGCAGCGCGCCGATGCGGGTCGCCCGAAACTGGTCGAGCCAGCCGATATGGATCAGCTGGCTGAATTCGCCACCGATCGCCACCAGCGCCGCCAACCCGGCCTTGACCGCCGGATGCGACTTCGGCGCGAGCATGGCGACGAGCCAATAGACCATGCCTCCCCACAGGATCGAGCCGGCATATTTGGCCTGAAACGGAGCCAGGCCGAGCAGCGGCGAGCGGCAGGCGAGCCCCGCGCCGATCGTCACGATGGCGAGTGCGGCGTAGAGAATGCGCGGATGGCGAAGCAATGGCGTCTCCGGATCATGAAAGCCGGCCGGCAGCCGTGCGGGCAGGCCCTTTCCCGCCGATGCCTTGCATCGCAATCATGGTCATCGGACGGCAGGACCCGGATCTGCCCGGTCAGATCTCGCCATGCACGACGCGGCCCTCGAACAGGGTCGCCAGAACCCGCGTCGCCGCGATCTCCTCAGCCGCGATCGCGAACAGGTCGCGATCGAGCACCACCAGATCGGCCGAGAGCCCGGGCGCGAGCATGCCGGTCTCGGCGCCCAGCCCCATGCCGCGCGCCGCGTTGCGGCTATAGAGCGGCAGCGCCGCGCCGAGCGGCAGTGCCTGGTCCGGCCCGTAGACCCCGGCGACCCGCCCGGAGGCGTCGCGCCGCGTCACCATGCCGGCAAGGCTCAGCCAGGGGTCCGGCTCGTCGGCGACCGCCGGCCAATCCGTGCCGGTGGCGGCCAGCGCCCCCGACGCCACGATGTCGCGGATCGGCCAGGCACCGGCGAACCGCGCCGCGCCCACCGCGCGTTCATGGACGACATTGGTCGGGCTCGGAAACCAGAGCGGCGGGTTGAGGTCGGCGATGACATTGAGCCTGGACAGCCGCGCAATATCGTCCGGACGGATGTAATTGCCGTGCGACAGCTGGTGCGCCGGTCCGCCCGGCCCATTGGCGGCACGCACCCGCTCGACCGCATCGAGCATCATCCGGATCGCGCGATCGCCGATGGCGTGAACCTTGACGCCCATGCCGCGCCGGTCGAAGGCGGCGATGCCGGCCACCAGTTCGTCCAGCGACAGGAGCGTGTCGCCGCGTTCCGGCGTCCCCTCCCCGCCATCCGTCGAAGCATAGGGATCGATCATCGCGGCGGTCCTGAGCGAGGGCACGCCATCGAGGAAGATCTTGCCGAAATCCGCCCGCATGTGCCGGCCGCAGAGCTCCGCGCGGCGATCGATCAACGCGTCCGGCCAGGCGGCGCCGACAATATTGGCGACCGCGGGCAGGCAGAAGCCGGCCCAGGCATCGAGCTTGCCGGCGTCGTCCAGGGCCTTGAAGGCCTGCATCATCTCCTGCGAGGCCATGGCATCGAGGAAACCGGTAATGCCGAAGCGGTTCAGCATGGCGACGCCGTGCCGGGCGGCGGCAACCTGCTCCTCGGCGGTGAGTGCTGGAATGGCCTGGCGGACCGGCGTGCAGGCGGCTTCCAGGAGGTAGCCGGTCGGCCGGCCGGTCAGGGCGTCGCGGACGATCTCGCCATGGGGCGGATCGGGCGTATCAGTTCCGATGCCGGCCCGTTCCAGCGCCAGCGAATTGGCGAAACGTGCATGGCCACTGAGATGGGTCAGCACGACCGGGCGGCCATTGCTGACCGCGTCGAGTTGCGCGAGCGCGGTGAGATCCCGCATGCCGGTTTCGGCCGCCCGGCCGAACGGGCCGGCGACGATCCAGGGCCGCGCTCCGGGCGCGGAGGCCGCCGCGCCGACCCTGTCGAGCACTTCGGTGAAGGCGCAACCCGGCGGCAGCCTGAGTTCGAACAGCCGGCCGATCGCCCCGGAAAACAGATGGATGTGGAAATCGATGAGGCCCGGCATGGCCATGCGGCCGTGCAGATCGACAATCCGCGTGCCGGGCCCGGACCATTGCATCACGTCCTGCGACCGGCCGCGCCCGAGGATCCGGCCGCCGCCGATCGCGACGGCCTCGACCAGGGGCGCGGCTGCATCGAGCGTATGGATCGACCCGCCAAGCAGCAACAGGTCGGCCTTCATCGTTTCAACGGTCATGACGTCGCAACCCCGTCCTCAGGTGCTTCCGGCAATCGATGCGGCCCCTCGGCCGGGGATCAGGCGCCCCGGCGCAGGCCCCAGAAGGCCGGGATCCCCTTGGGCAGGTCGACGATATTGCGCCGGATGGCCGTGCGCGTGCGGAACTGGCCGAGCGGGATATAGGGGACGCTGCGCAAGGCCTGTTCCTGAAGCGCACGGCAGACGGCTTGCTGGCCGGCCAGATCGGGCGCGTCGAACCAGGCGCTGCGCAGCCGTTCGATCTCCGGATCCTTCAGCCAGCCGCCCGCCGCGTTGCCGTCGCCGCGCAGTGTCACGCTGACCGCCGGGTTCAGCATGTCGTAGCCGGACCAGGTGCCGACAAAGGCGCTCCAGCCGCCGCGTTCCACCGGCTGGTTGCTGGCGCGGCGCTGCATCACCGTGCCCCAGTCGGTCGAGATGAAATCGACATTCATGCCGATGCGGCTGAACATTGCCTGGGCCACCTGGCTCATCGCGTTGATGGGGGGAATGTCGGACGCCCCCAGCAGCACGACGCGTTCGCCCTTGTAGCCGGCAGCGGCGAGGTCACGCTTGACCCGGTCGATATTGCGCGGCCCGGTCAAGGTCTCGACACCGGCTTCCGTCGCCATGGGCGTGCCGGGCGTGAACAGACCGACCTTGTCGTTCCACAGCGCGCGATCATCGCCCGCCACCGCCATCATGAATTCCGACTGGTCGATCGCCCCGAGCACCGCGCGCAAAATGGCGGGGTTGTCGAAGGGCGGATTGGCATGGTTGATGCGGATGACCCCGATCGAGCCGGTGGCGTCGATCGTCTCCAGGGCAATGTTGCGATTGCGCGCCAGCAAGGGCAGGAGATCGGCGCTCGGGGCCTCCCACCAGTCGACCTCGCCCGCCTGCAGCGCGGCCGCCGCGGTGCCCACATCGGGCATGGTGCGCCATTCGACGCGATCGAAATGGACATGTTTGCCGCCGGCGAGGAAGCGCGACGGCCCCGCCGCCGGAACATATTTGTCGAATTTCGCATAGGCCGCGAACGAACCGGCGACCCGCTCGCCAGCCAGAAAACGGAACGGCCCACTGCCGATCATCTCCGTCACCTGCTTTTGCGGCGGCGTCTCGGCGAGCCGCTCCGGCATGACGCAGAGCATGTTGGGGCTGGCTTTGCCGAGTGCCATCGGCAGCAGCGGGAACGGCCGCTTCAGCCGGAACTCGATCAGCTTGTCGGATGGCGCCGAGACCTCCTCGGTGAGCGCCATCAGGGTGCGGCCGACGGAATCGGTCTGGCCCCAGCGGCGGATGCTGGCGACACAGTCGCGCGCCAAGACCGGGCTGCCGTCATGAAACACCAGCCCGTCGCGCAAGGTGAGGCGCCAGCGCCTGCCCTCGTCATCGACCTGATGACCGGCGACCATTTGCGGCTGCGGCTGGAACTGATCGTCGATCCCGTAGAGCGTGTCGAAGACCATGCAGGCGTGGTTGCGCGTCACATAGGCCAGGGTCCAGACCGGGTCGAGGATCGCCAGGTCGGCATTGGGAATGAAACGCAAGGTCCGCGCCGCCTGCGCCGAACCGAGACGCGGGGCGGCAAGGCTCGCCAGCCCGCCGCCGATGCCCTGCAAGACATGTCGCCTGTTCGGCATGAAAGCCCCCCTCATTCATGGTCGCAACGGAATGCGCTCGTCTCGTCCGGCCCTGTCAGTCGAAGCCCCGCGCCACCCACGCCTGGGTCTCGTCGAGAGCCTCGGTCACCGCGGCGAGAATGATGTCGATCTCGGTGTCCTCGATGATCAGCGGCGGCGACAGCATCAGCGCGTCGCCGAGCGCGCGCAGCAGCACGCCACGCCGGTGAATGGCAGCCGCGAGATGGCCCGCGACCTTGCGCTGGGCCGGGAACGGCTGGCGCGCCGCCTTGTCCATGCTGAGCTCGACGGCGGCCATCAGGCCGACGCCGCGCACCTCGCCGACCAGCGGATGATCCGACAGGCGCCTGAGGCCGTCCTGGAAGCGCGGCGCGACACGGCGGACATGGCCGACAATGTCGCGCTCGCGATAGATGGCGAGCGTCTCGCGCGCCACCGCCGCGCCGACCGGATGGCCGCCATAGGTGAAGCCGTGGGAGAAATTGCCGAGCTTGTCGCTCTCCACCAGCATGGCGTCAAAGATCGGCTGCGACACCAGCGTGGCCGAGATGGGGAAATAGGCCGCCGACAGGCCCTTGGCGCAGGTCACCATGTCGGGCTTCAGGCCATAGGTCTGGCTGCCCCACATATTTCCGGTACGGCCGAAACCGCAGATCACCTCGTCGGCGATGATGAGAATGTCGTGGCGCCGCAGAACCTCCTGCACCCGCTCGAAATAGGTCCGCGGCGGCACGACGACACCGCCTGTGCCCATGACCGGCTCGGCGATGAAGGCGCCGATCGTCTCCGGCCCCTCCCGCGCGATGACCTCTTCCAGCTCCGCCGCAAGACGCGCCGCGAAATCCTCCTCGGTCTCGCCGGGTAAGCCCTCGCGATAATGGTGCGGACAGGTGACGTGCACCACGCCGGGCAGCGGCAGGTTGAAGTCCTGGTGCATGTTCGGCAGGCCGGTCAGGCTCGCCGAGGCGATCGTCGTGCCGTGATAGCTGCGCCGCCGCGAGATGATCTTGCGCTTCTCCGGCCGGCCGATCGCATGGTGATAATACCAGACGAGCTTCATCGCCGTGTCATTGGCTTCCGAGCCGGAACAGGCGAACAGGGCCTTCGACATTGGGGCCGGCGCCATGCCGACCAGTTCGGTCGACAATTCCACCACCGGGTCGAACGAGCGATGGGCGAAGGTCTGCATATAGGGCAGCCGCCGCATCTGCCGGGTGGCCGCCTCGACCAGGCGCTGCTCGCTGAAACCGAGTGAGGCGCACCACAACCCCGCCATGCCCTCGAGCAGCCGGTTGCCATCCGCATCGACCACGAACACGCCGTCGCCGCACTCGATCAGCAGCGGCCCTTCCTTCTCATGCAGCCTGAGATTGGTCTGCGGATGGATGTGATGGGCGATATCACGGGCGAAGGGAGAGTTGAGATCAGCAGACATCGGCCATCACCGCTTGAGCATCCTGGTCTTGAGGATGGGAGCGCGACGGCGTTGTTGTCAAATATGAAATTGACAAGATAGCGTTGTTTATATAGCAACAATCCGATCATGATAAGAGTTGCACCATGAAGACCGCTCACAAGACCATCAGACTGCTGCGCCAGTTCACCACGCAGGAGCCGGACCTCGGGGTCAGTGAACTGGCCCGCCGCCTCGACATGGACCGGTCGGGCGTCCATCGCATCCTGCAGACCCTGGTCGCGGAAAACTTCGTCGAGCAGGATCCGCAAACACGGCTCTACCGGCTCGGGCTCGGTGTGCTCGACCTCGCGGCGGTGCGCATCAGCCAGCACGGCCTCCTGCCGATCGCCCTGCCCTATCTCGATCGGCTGCGCGACGAGACCGGCGAAACGGTGGCCCTGCTGGTGCCCGATCGCAGCGATGCGGTCTGCATCGCCGTGGTCGAGAGCCGTCATGCCGTCAGGGTGGGCTATGATGTCGGCGAACGCATCCCGCTGCACGGCTCGGCCGGTGGCCAGGCCCTGCTCGCCCACATGGCCGATGATGCCTTCGATGCCTATTGCGCAGCAGGCCTCGCCCGTTTCACGCCCCGGACGATCACCGAGCGCGACGCGCTGCGCGACGCCCTCGACGCGATCCGGCACCGTGGTTTCGCCTGGGCTCAGGACAGCTATATCGAGGGCGTGCTGAGCGCGGCGGCACCGGTGCTCGACCCGAAGCAGCGCATTGCCGGATCGATTTCGGTCGCCGGACCGGCGCAGCGCCTGTCCATCGGCACGCTGCCCGAGATCGCCGCCGCGGCGCAACGCGTGGCCAAGGCGATCACCGAAGAATGGGCCGGGCTCAACGGCACCGGCACCAAGGCGCGCATCGGCCTCAGGCCGCATTGACCCGCCATAAGACAATGCCCGGCGCGAAGGCCGGGCATTGTGAAACGGAGGAGCGGTGGAGGCTCCGCGAACCGGGCAGACCGGTCAGTTGTCGAGGAACGACCTGAGCTTGCGCGACCGCGAGGGGTGCTTCAGCTTTCTCAGGGCCTTGGCCTCGATCTGGCGGATACGCTCGCGGGTCACCGAGAACTGCTGGCCGACCTCTTCGAGAGTGTGGTCGGTGTTCATGCCGATGCCGAAGCGCATGCGCAGCACGCGCTCCTCGCGCGGCGTGAGCGAGGCCAGAACCCGCGTGGTGGTTTCGCGCAGGTTCGACTGAATGGCCGCGTCGATCGGCAGTATGGCGTTCTTGTCCTCGATGAAATCGCCGAGATGCGAATCCTCCTCGTCGCCGATCGGCGTCTCCAGGCTGATCGGCTCCTTGGCGATCTTCAGGACCTTGCGCACCTTTTCCAGGGGCATGCCGAGCTTTTCGGCCAGCTCTTCCGGGGTCGGCTCGCGGCCGATCTCGTGCAGCATCTGGCGCGAGGTGCGGACGATCTTGTTGATCGTCTCGATCATATGCACGGGAATGCGGATGGTGCGCGCCTGGTCGGCGATCGAGCGGGTGATCGCCTGCCGGATCCACCAGGTCGCATAGGTCGAGAATTTGTAGCCGCGGCGATATTCGAACTTATCGACGGCCTTCATCAGGCCGATATTGCCTTCCTGGATCAGATCCAGGAACTGCAGGCCGCGATTGGTGTATTTCTTGGCGATCGAGATGACCAGGCGCAGGTTGGCCTCGACCATTTCCTTCTTGGCCTGGCGCGCCTCGCGCTCACCCTTCTGCACCATCTGGACGATCTTGCGGAACTCGCCGATCTCCAGGGCGGTCTCGGTGGCCAGCGCCTGAATCTCGGCGCGGATCTCCTTCACCGTGTCCTTCTCGGAAGCGACGAAGTCCTTCCAGCCGCGGGCGCCAAGGGAGGCGACGCGACGGATCCAGTTCGGGTCGAGCTCCGAGCCCTGATATTCCTTCAGGAAGGACAGGCGGTCGACGCCATAGCTTTCGGCGAGGCGCAGAAGCCGCCCCTCGTAACCCACCAGCCGCTTGTTGATGTCGTAGAGCTGCTCGACCAGCGCATCGATACGCGCCTGATTGAGGGACAGCGACTTGACGTGCAGCACCAGGTCTTCCGAGAGCTTCTTGGCCCGGCGTTCCTGGCTCGGCGACAGCTTTGTGTCGTTCAGCCGGTTCTCGACATTCTGGTCCTGCAGCCGGCGCAGCTTCTTGTACTCGTCGGCGATCATGTCGAAGATCTCGAGGACCTTCGGCTTCAGCTCCGCCTCCATGGCGGCGAGCGACACGGCATTTTCCATGTCGTCTTCGTCGAGATCGCTCTCGGTGACGCCGGGCGGCAGCCCGTCGACCTCACCCTCCGGCGCGATCGGCGCTTCGCCCTCGGTCACCACGGGGGCGTTCTTGGCATCCGGCCCGGCATAGGTGGCTTCGAGATCGATGATGTCGCGAAGGTAGATCTTGCCTTCGTTCAGCTCGTCTCGCCAGATGATGATGGCCTGGAAGGTCAGCGGGCTCTCGCACAGGCCGGCGATCATGGCCTCGCGGCCGGCCTCGATGCGCTTGGCGATGGCGATTTCGCCCTCGCGCGACAAGAGCTCCACCGAACCCATTTCGCGCAGATACATGCGCACGGGATCGTCGGTGCGGTCGAGCGGCTCGGAGGCGCGTTCGGATTTGACCACCGCCCGCGACGAGGCTTCCGTCATCTCGGTATCGGCTTCGTCGGCCTCGTCGGCCGGCTGGGCCTCGCCGTCGCCTTCTTCGGCATTGTCCTCATTGTCGACGACATTGATGCCCATCTCACTGAGCATCGCATTCATGTCCTCGATCTGGTCCGAGGTGAACGAGGCAGCAGGCATCACCGCGTTGATTTCGTCGATGGTCACATAGCCGCGCTTCTTGGCGCGCTTGATCATCGCACGGACACCGGCATCGGAGAGATCGAGGAGCGGGCTGTCGGGAGCCTCGGTCTCCTGATCCGCGCCTTCCGTTTTCTCGGTTGCCTTCGTTGCCATTTCGTCGTCCATCGCTCGCCGGGGGTGCTGACCCCGCATGGCGCGTCGGGGTGGGTTCAAGGCCCGCCGCAACGCCAAAAAAGGGGCGGCGCTCGCCTGGAGCGCGCCCCGACCGCTAGTGATTCGCTACCCTTAAGGCCTCTGTCCTTAAGCCCTCATGAACCATGACCCGCCGCCTCGTCTCCGCTGCGCGGTCCGCCCGTCTTCTTGCATGCACGCTTGCTCATCCCGCCCGATTCCCCCGTCCGGACGAATGGCCGAACCCCTCGACCAGGGCTTCGGTGCCGGAGAGCTCCGCCTCGCGACGTTTGACGTCGATCAGCCAGTGCTCATTCGCCTCGGTGGGGTCATCGCCGAAAGCACGCTCGGCATCCCTGATTTCCTTAATTAGCGCTTGCATCTTGCGATGCAAGGTCAGGAGTTGGCCGAAGGTGACTTCGACGTCGATTCTTGCCGCACCCGGCATGGCGCCCCAGACGGCGCCGGTGGTCACAATGGCGCGGATTTGCTGGATTAGCACGGCATGCCCGCGCGCCATCAGCGCGGATGCATAGGCAACCTGCTCTCCCTCGACGCCGTGCGCATGCACTTCCAACAAGGCAACTTTGAGGCTTTCCGCCTGCGGATGACGGAAATCGAGGGCGGCAATATCCTCTTCCGCGCCGTCGATCAACCAGGGATGGTTGAGCAAGGCGGTCAGAATGAGCGACTCGCGCAGCGGCATCGATGCACGCGGCCCGCGCACAAGCGCGGAATTGGCCAGCGACGGCGATGGCCGATGGTCGGGCACCGCGAAACCGCCCTGACCGAAACCGCCTTTGCCGCCGAACCCGCTGCCGCCGCGAAAGCCGTTTGGCGCCCCGCCCTTGCCCGGGCCCCGCCGGTCGCGCTGCTGTGGCCGGAACAGGTCGGACAGCCGGCCGAACACGTCGTCGCGATAATGCCGCCGGACATTCTCGTCGCCGATGGTCGCGACGACCTCGGCGAAGCGCGCCTCCAGCGCGGCGCGCTTTTCCGGCGTGCCGAACACCGCCGCCTCGGTCTCGCGCTGCCACAGCATGGCGGCGAGCGGCAAGGCCCGCTCCAGCACCGCATCGATGGCCTCGCGGCCGGACGAGCGGATCAGGTCGTCGGGATCCTGGCCCTCGGGCAGGCTGGCGAACATCAGGCTGCGGCCGGGCTTCAGATGCGGCAGCGCGATATCGACGGCGCGATAGGCGGCGCGCCGGCCGGCCTTGTCGCCGTCGAACAGCAGGATCGGTTCCGGCGCCATGCGCCACAGCAGTTCCAGCTGGCCCTCGGTCAGCGCGGTGCCGAGCGGCGCCACCGTCTCGCCGATGCCGGCCATCACCATGGCGATGACGTCGACATAACCCTCGACCGCGATGACCCGGTTCGTCTTGTGGCTCGGCTCGCGGGCGCCGTGGGCATTGTAGAGCAGCGAGCCCTTGTGGAAGAGGTCGGTCTCCGGCGAGTTCAGATATTTCGCCGGAACGTCCTTTTCCATGGCCCGGCCGCCAAAGGCCACCACCCGCCCGCGCAGGTCGGTGATCGGGAACATCACGCGGTCGCGGAACCGGTCCCATGGAACCGGAATGTCGTCGCCATGCACCAGCAGGCCCGCCGCGACCATGTCGTTGACCGGCACGCCCTTGCCGCCGAGATGTTCCTTCAGGGCGAAACGGTCCGCCGGTGCATAGCCGATGCGGAACTTCACCTGGGTCTGCGGGCCCAAGGCCCGGCCGGCGAGATAGCCACGCGCCTTGGCGCCCAGGCGATCCTGCAATTGTGCCTCGAAGAATTTCGCGGCGAGCTCCATCACCTCATAGAGGCTCTTGGCCTTCTCGGCCCGCTGAACCTCCTCGGCCGTCACCTTCGGCATGGGCACGCCGGCAAGTGACGCCAGCTGCTCGACCGCCTCGGGAAAGGACAGCCCCTCGGTCTCGATCACGAAGCTGAACTGGTCGCCATGCTTGCCCGACGAGAAGCAGTGATAGAAGCCCTTCTGATCATTGACATAAAAGGACGGCGTCTTCTCGGCGTTGAACGGCGAGAGCCCGCGCCATTCACGTCCCTGCTTTTTCAATTTGACGCGCTTGCCCACCACCTCCGACACGGGGAGGCGTTGCCGGATCTCGTCCAGGAATGACGGCGGAAAGCGCATGGGCGTGTCTTAGCACCTCTCGCGCCGAAACGAAGCGGCCTTTGAACCCGGCCGCTCCGGAACCGCCGGCAAGCGGCGTCAGCGCGCGATCACCTTGCGATAGAGGTGCCAGGTCGCATGGCCGAGCACCGGCATGACGATGGCAAGACCGACCAGCGCCGGGATCGAGCCAAGCACCAGGAGGCCCGCGACGATCAGGCCCCAGAGCGCCATGGTGCCCGGATTGGCCTTCACCGCCTGGAGCGAGGTGCGGATCGCGGTTGTGGCGTCGACATTGCGGTCGAGCAGCATGGGGAAGGAGATCACCCCGATGACCAAAGTGGCCACGGCGAAGACGAAACCGATGGCATTGCCGACCACGATGAGCGTCCAGCCGGCCCGGCTGGTGAAGATCTCGCGGAAGAAATCGATCGGATCGCGCGGCACCTCGTCGCCGAACATGCTGCGATAGAGAATCAGCGCCACGCCCAGCCAGACCAGGAACAGCACCATCAGCACCCCGCCGAGCTCGGCGATCGCTGCCCGCGACGGCGAATGCAGCACGTCGAAGGCATGCCGCCAGGAGGTGTCGAGCCCCTGCTCGCGCCGCCGGCTGATCTCGTAGAGCCCGATCGCCGCGAAGGGGCCGATCAGGGCGAAGCCGGCCGCCAGCGGGAACAGCATCGGCAGGACGTCGAAACCGACCGCCAGCCGGCCGAGATAGAGGCCGGCAATGGGATAGATCAGGCAGAGGAACAGGAGATGGCTGGGCATGGCCCAGAAATCGTCGAGCCCCTTGCGGAGCGCGTCCGTCAGATCCGCCGGACCGATGTGGAGAATGGTCGGCGGCGCCACCGTGGCGATGACCGGCGCGGGGCCGCCATCGGCCCGCGGACGCAGGGATTTCGGAGTAAGTGCACGTGCTTTTGCCATGTTGCATCACCCGATCTGGAGGCCGTTCAGGCCGTTCCTGCACTCTGGCGATGCGGTCATTCATATCCGCTGCCGCCAGCGTCGAGCCTGAACTCGGTATCACGGGTTGTACACCGCCGCGCGGCGCTTGTCGCCTCCGGAGAGCACACGATGTCGCCGCTCCGGGACCGGCGGGCCTATGCGGGCATCTGCAGCGTCTCTGTGCATTCGCGCATCAGGCGCGGATATTCCCGGACGATGTGGTCGATCAGCGCGCGCACCGCCGGCAACAGGCCCTGGCGGGTGGTGAACACCAGGTGGATCGTGCCCAGTGGCGCGGTCCATTCGGGCAGGATGCGGATCAGCGTGCCGGCGTTGATGGCGTCGTCGGCCACCTGTTCCGGCAAGAGGGCGACGCCGATCCCGTCGATCGCCGCGTGTTTCAGCACCATGAAGCTGGAACTGCTGACGCGTGGTTCATGTTCGACCTGGACGGTGCGCCCGTCGGGGCCGGTGAGATGCCAGATATCCTGAAGCACCTGCTCGGTCGATGTCAGGGTCGGCAATCCGCCGAGGCTATCGATACCGATGCCGCCGCCATGGCGCGCGATGAAATCCGGGCTCGCCACCAGCACCAGCCGGCTTTGGCCGAGCACGCGCATGGTCAGGTTCGGGTCGGTGTCCAGCCGGGTCCGGACACGCAACGCGATGTCGACGCGCTCCTCGATCAGATCGACCCGCCGGTTGGACACCAGCATCTGCACCCGCACCTCCGGGTAGCGCTTCAGGAAAGCCGGCATCATCCGCGCCATCAGGCCCTGGGCGATATCCGGCGGACAGGCGAGCCGCACGACGCCGCGCGGCTCGGCGCGCGCCTTGGCGACGAGCGCCTCGGCGACCTCGACGCCGGCCAGCACCTGCTGGCACTGCTCGTAGAATTCCTGGCCGAGATCGGTGACCTGGAAACGCCGCGTCGAGCGCTCGATCAGCCGGACGCCGAGCCGCGCCTCCAGCCGCGCGACATGTTTGCTCAATTTGGACTTGGGGATGCCGAGGACCCGGCCGGCCGGTGAAAAGCCCTTGTGCTGCACCACCGCGGCAAACAGGTAGAGGTCGTTCAAGTCCTGCATCGGCCCGCGCTCCCGCCTTCCCGATGACTGGCCAGCGTTTCCAAATCGAAACGATCAGTTCGAATTTCGCCGACTTCAGCCTTTTCGTTCTCAATCTATATCGGGTGTCCGGCCCACCAACGCCATAAGGACACCCGTCATGAAACTGCTCCACATCGATTCCGGCATTCTCGGCGACTATTCCGTCTCTCGCCGCCTGACCGCGGCGCTGGTCCAGCGCCTCAAGAGCGAGCATCCCGGCCTCGAGGTCACCTATCGCGATCTCGCCGCCGATCCGATCGCGCACCTGTCGGGCGCCTATCTGTCGGCCCAGTCGGTCGACCCCAGCCAGCACGGCGCCGATCTGCAGAAAGACCTGGCCGCCGGTGGCCGCGCGCTCGAGGAATTCCTCGCCGCCGACATCGTCGTGGTCGGCGCCCCCATGTACAATTTCGCCATTCCCTCGCAGTTGAAGGCCTGGCTCGACCGCGTCGCCGTCTCCGGCAAGACCTTCCGCTACACCGAGAAGGGCCCCGAGGGCCTCGCCGGCGCCAAGAAGGTCATCGTCGCCTCCTCGCGCGGCGGCATCTACAGCGCCGGTTCGCCCGCGGCGGCCCTCGATCACCAGGAAAACTACCTGCGCACGATCTTCGGCTTCTTCGGCATCACCGACCTGGAATTCGTGCGCGCCGAGGGCGTCAATATCAGCCCCGAGAAGAAGCAGGAGGCGATCGCCGCCGCCGAGCGCGACATCGCGCAGCGTCCGATCGCCCTGCCGCAGGCGGCCTGATCAAGAGCGGAAGTCCCTCGCGGGAGAACCACCGCCCACCTCGCCCCGGCGGGGAGAGGTCGACCTTGAGCGCAGCGAAAGGTCGGGAGAGGGGTGCCGTGCTCGACGCGAAGTCACCATGCGAAGCGCGTAAAGGCCTGTTCTGGACGCTCCCCCCCTCTCCCGCCGCTGGCGCGGCGACCTCCCCCCGCTGGGGGGAGGTAAGAGTGGTGCTTCGAGCGCCAACCCGGACCGGGGCGCAGCCGAGACCCCCGCGCCTTGCGAGGCGCGACGTCCGGGCACTCCAAAACCGTCACGCCCCTCGCCTCACCCGCGCTTGACGTTCCAGAACACCGGATTGCCGTTCAGCACCCCGGTCAGATTGCTGCGGAACGAGGTCGGGAAGAAGCGCTGGCCGAGCGGCACATAGGGCACGTCCTGGAAGGCCAGCGTCTGGATGCGCCGCGCGATATCCTGCTGGGCGGCGAGGTCCGGCGCCTTGAACCAGTCGTCGCGCAAGGTCTCGAGCCCGGGGATGGTCGGCCAGCCCGGCCCGGCGGAGCGGCCATTGGCGCGCAGGAAAGCATGGCCCGCCGGCGTGAACATGTCGGTGCCGCTCCAGAACGTATGATAAACGTTCCAGCCGCCCTGCTCGACCGGCTCGGTCTTGGCGCGCCGCTGAACCAGCGTGCCCCAGTCGCTCAGCTGATAGTCGACGTTGAAGCCCATCTTCTGCAAGAGGTCGACGCCGATATCCGACAGGGCCCTGGAGGCCGCGATGTCGGACGCACCGAGCACGACGACCTTCTCGCCCTTGTAGCCGGCCGCGGCGATCGCCTGTTTGGCCTGGCCGATGTCGCGCGGCCTGGTCAGCACCTCCATGCCGGCGTCATTGGCCAGCGGCGTGCCCGGGCAGAAGATGCCGACACCGTCCTTCCAGAGGTCGCGCTCACTGGTCTGGCCCTGCATGAACTCCGCCTGCGAGACGAAGCTCAAGACCGCCCGGCGCAGCGCCGGATTGTCGAAGGGCGGCACCAGGTGGTTCAGCCGCATGGTCGAGATCCAGCCGGTCGGATCGATCACCTTGGTGGTGACGTCGCGCAGCCGCCTGACGGCCGGAAGCAGGTCGGCGT
Source organism: Hyphomicrobiales bacterium (assembly GCA_017304475.1). GTDB lineage: Bacteria > Pseudomonadota > Alphaproteobacteria > Rhizobiales > Phreatobacteraceae > Phreatobacter. The sequence goes on from JAFKKV010000037.1 coordinate 32,390, forward strand.
CCGGCGTATACCACCAGTCGATCTCGCCATTGCGGATGGCGCCGAGCACGGTGTTGGGATCCGGCATGATGCGCCATTCGACCCGCTCGAAATGCGCGATCTTCGGGCCCGCCGACCAATCCGGCGTGCCGCTCGCGCGCGGCACGTAGTCGGCGAAGCGCTGATAGGCCATCAGCGCGCCGGGCACCCGCTCGGCGGCCAGGAACTTGTAGGGGCCGGAGCCGACCATTTCGCTGATCCGCTCGGTCGGCGAGGTCTGCGCCAGCCGCTCGGGCATGATGGCGCACATGCTGGGCGAGGATTTGCCCAAGGCGTCGGGCAGCAGCGGGAACGGATATTTCAGCCGGAACCGGATGGTCTTGTCGTCGGGCGCCGAGAGCTCGTCGGTCGCCGCCATCAGGGCCTGGCCGAAGGCGTCGCGCGCGCCCCAGCGCCTGATGCTCGCCACGCAGTCGCGCGCCAGCACGGCGGAACCGTCGTGGAACTTCAGCCCGGCGCGCAGCGTCAGGGTCCACAGCTTGCCGTCGTCGCCGGTCAGCGCGCCTTCCAGCATCTGCGGCGACATGCGGTACTGGCCATCCATGCCGAACAGCGTGTCGAACACCAGGAAACCGTGGTCGCGTGTCGGATAGGTCGTGGTCCAGACCGGGTCGAGCACCGCGACATCGGTCTGCGGCACGAATTTCAGGACATTGGCGCCTTGCGCGAGGCCGACGGCCGGTGCCGCCAGCAGCGCCGCGGCACTGCCCAGCAAATGACGGCGGTTCAAAGTTGTGACGGCCATGCGGCGCTCCCCTCGGCGATCCGTTTCAATCCGGTACGGTCAACAGTGGTGGTGCGGCGGCGGGCTTGTAAAGCCGACAAGCCGCCGCGCCCCCTCAGGTGAGCGCGAGCCCGCCGCGGCCGCTCCTGCCCAGGCCTTCAGGCCGCGCGCACAGTGGCCAGGAATTTGTCGACCTCGCCGCGCAAGATCTCGCTCTGCCTGGACAATTCGCCGGCCGATCCCAGAACCTCGGTCGAAGCCGCGCTCGATTCCTCGGCGGCACGGGTCACGCCGGCGATGTTGGAGGAGACCTCCTGCGTCCCATGGGCCGCCTGCTGGACGTTGCGGGCGATCTCGCGGGTGGCGGCGCCCTGCTCCTCGACCGCAGAGGCGATGCCGGCGGCGATCGTGTTCATCCGCTGGATGATGCCAGCGATCTCCGCGATCGCGGCGGCGGAATCACTGGTCGAGGTCTGGATATCCGCGATCTGGGCGCCGATCTCGCTGGTCGCCTTGGCGGTCTGCTCGGCGAGGTTCTTGACCTCGGCCGCGACCACCGCGAAGCCGCGACCCGCCTCGCCCGCGCGCGCCGCCTCGATCGTGGCGTTGAGCGCCAGGAGATTGGTCTGGCCGGCAATGCTGCTGATCAGCTCGACGATGGCGCCGATCTTGGTCGCCGCCTGCGCCAGCCGCTCGACCTTGGCTGTCGTCGCCTTGGCGCTGGTTTCGGCTTCCGCCGCGATCCGCGCGGAATCCGACACCTGCCGGCTGATCTCCGCGACCGAGCCGGACAGCTGGTCGGTCGCCACCGACACCGATTGGACATTGGCCGAAGCCTCTTCCGAGGCATTGGCCACGACCACCGACTGGTTGGAGGTCTCCTCCGCCGCGGCCGACATGGTCTGGGCCGCCGATTGAAGCTGGGTCGCCGCCGAGGAAACCGCGGTCACGATGCCGCCGACGGCGGCTTCGAACGTGTCGGCCATGGCCGTCATCATCACCGACTTGTCGGCCTCCGCCCGCGCCTTGGCGGCCGCCTGCTCCTGTTCCAGCACCTGCTTGGCCAGGGCATTGTCCTTGAACACCTGGACCGCCGAAGCCATGCGGCCGATCTCGTCCGCGCGGCCGGTGCCCGGCACCACGACCGAGGTGTCGCCACTGGCGAGCGTCTCCATGGCGCCCGTCATGCCGTTGATCGGCTTGATCACCCCGAGCGAGGAATAGACCGTCGTGCCGATCAGAACCAGGACGACGAACAGCCCGAGGCCGAGGCCGATCGCGGCCGCCTGCGTGGCTTGCGCATCGGCGTGCTGCTTGGCTTCGGCTGCCGATTGCTGCAGGCCGCCGACGGTCCTGGCGACCAGTTCAGCCGCCGCGATTCCTTCCGGGGTGGTCCGCTCGGCGATGATCTTGTTCTTGGCATCCTCGGCGGTGGTCGCCGCCTTGGTATGGGCGATGAAATGGTTCGCCGCGGCAATCAGCACATCGACCGCATCGGCGACCGATTTCTCGGTGGCCCGGTTGCGCGCCTCGCGGGCCGAGGCGACGATGCGCAGGGACGCCCGCGTCATCGCCATCTGCTGGGCGACCTCGCCGGTCGCGATGAAGCGCCAGGACGCGGCCCGCGCCGCGTCGAATGCCGAATTGGCGGCGCGCAGATCGATCTCCGCCTCCGTGCTGTCGGCCATGGCGGTGAATGCAGGCGAGGCCAGCAGCTTGTCATAGGTCCGCTGCCAGGTCGTCGTTCCCTCGTTGCGCAAGGCGATCTCGGCCAGGTTGCCCCTTTGCACGGTCACCAATTCGCGCACCGAGGCCGAATAGGTCGCATAGGCGGCCTTGAGCTTGCCGAAAGCGTCCTGGCTTGCGGGAGCGTCGGCCGTCTTCAGGGTCGCATCGATATTGGCCTGGCTCTCGGTCAGCACCGTCTCGAGCCGCTTGACGCTGGTCTCGAACTCGTCGGCGGTCCGGCTGAGCCGCACGTCACGCACGGCGACCTGGGTTCGCCGGATATTGGAATCGATCCCCAGCGCCGCCACGGTCAGCGATTGCTGCTTGTCGGCGACAGCCTGCAGATCGGCGATCACGGCATTGCTGATCCGCTGGTTCAGGATCAGGCCGGCGACCAGCAGGACGCCCAGCCCGGACAAAGCCATGAGCTTGGTACCGATACGGAATTTCATCATGTCCGGGGATCTCGCCAGCGCGCCTGCGGCAGGGCCAGCAGAACCCGACCGCCTCGGCCGCAGACTTGTGTGCCAGCGTGAATATTTCGCTAACGCCGCGCCGCCGAAACGCCATCGCTTCGGCCCATATGCGCCAGCGCCGCGCCCAGCGGCATCATCGGACGGACTTTGCCCAGGCGCTGGGCAGTCTCGGCATAGGACAGCCCATTTCATCGCCGCGATTTGCGCGGCCTGCACGGCAGCGATGTCCTGGCATCGTGGCAGGGCGCGGCATCAGCGCGCGGTCCATCGCTCCGCCGCGCCGTCATCATGGTCCTTGGCGGCCACCCAGCCCGCCCCGGAGGCCTTCTCCTCGAACTTCCAGAACGGCGCCCGGGTCTTCAGATAATCCATCAGGAACTCGGCCGCCTGGAAGGCCGCCTCGCGATGCACCGACAGGGTCACCACCAGGACGATATTGTCGCCCGGCTCCATCCGGCCGTGGCGATGGATGATCAGCACGTCCTGCAGCGGCCAGCGGCCGCGCGCCTCCGCCTCGATCCGCGACAATTCGGCGAGCGCCATGGCTTCATAGGTCTCGATGGTCATCGCGCCGATCGTCTCGGCGCCGGTCGTGCCACGGCAGAGCCCGGCAAAGGTGACCACCGCGCCGACATCGGTACGCCCGGCGGTAAGCCGCTTGATCTCGGCTCCCTGATCGAAATCCTCGCGCTGGACCCTGACGGCCATCGGCATCTCCCTGAGGCTTCCCTCACGTAGCAAGCCGCGGCCCGTTCCGCGAGAGCGGTGCGGAATTCGACAAGAGAATGGCGCCGGCATACTGGTCATCATCCCGTCGTTCAGGCATCAGACAGTTAGTCTTGCTTATGATGGCCGACGACATCGACCCAGGCCGGACTCAGGGGAGCCGCTAATGGCGATACCGCGTCTTGATCCTGCTCGCTTGGCGTTGGCGCGCTTTGGCCTCGGCATTTCCGCCGGCCAGAGCCAGGCTGACCTCAACGCCATCGCCCGTGACCCGCGCGGCGCGCTGATCGCCGACCTGACCGCTCCCGAGCGGCCGCTGGCCGGAGACCTCAAGACCTCGGACGAAGCCGGAGCGATCCTGCGCGCCATACAGGCCGAGCGCCAGCAGGCGCGTGCCGCCCAACCTCCCGTCGCCCAATCCCCCGTCGCCCCGCCTCCCACCGCCAACCCGCCCCAGCCGGCGACGACGTCGCCCGCACCGGCCGCGACGACCGGCGCCGTGCCGGCACCGGCGGCCCCGCCGCCGGTCGCTCCGACGCCCCTGGAATCGCTGATCCGCGCTGAATTCACCGCCCGCTATCTGCGCGCCTGCGAGCCAGGCCTTGGCCTGCGCGAGCGGCTCGTCTGGTTCTGGTCGAACCATTTCTGCATTTCCATGGACAAGGGCGGCATGGTCCGCGCCATGGCCGGCGCCTATGAGCGCGAGACCATAAGGCGTCACCTGGACGGCAGTTTCGCCTCCATGCTGATGGCTTCGGCCCGCCATCCGGCCATGCTCATCTATCTCGACAATGCCCGCTCGATCGGCCCCAACTCGCCGGCCGGCAAGCGGCAGAACCGCGGCCTGAACGAGAATCTGGCCCGGGAGATCCTGGAACTGCATACGCTCGGCGTGCGCACCGGCTACAGCCAGGACGACGTCACCGCCTTCGCGCATGTGCTGACCGGCTGGACCATGGGCAGTCCCGGCGACCCCGACGCCGTGCCGTTCCGGTTCCGCTTCAATCCGCGCACCCATGAGCCGGGTGCCAAGACGGTGCTCGGCAAGAGCTACCCGGAAGGCGAGGAAGGCGGCCTGCGCCTGCTCGGCGACCTCGCGCGCCACCCGGCGACCGCACGCCATGTCGCCACCAAGCTCGCCAGCCATTTCATTGCCGACAACCCGCCGGCCGGCGTCGTCGCCAAGGTCGAGCAGGCTTTCGTGGCGACTGACGGCAACCTTCCGGCCACGATGCGCGCATTGATCGAGACGCCCGAGGCGCTGGACATGCCCGCCACCAAGCTGCGCCAGCCCTTCGAATGGGTCGTCGCATTGCATCGCGGCCTCGGGCTGTCGCCCGACCTGCAACGGTTTCAGCGCGCGCTGACCGTCCTTGGCCAGCCGACCTGGCGCGTGCCCTCGCCCCAGGGCTTCGCCATCGAAAGCGCGCCCTGGATGGACGGCCTCGTCCAGCGTGTCGATATCGCGCATCTGTTCGTCCGCGCGGCGCAGATCGGCGGCTCGCCGGTGCCGATCGCCGAGCTGCTGCTCGGTCCCGACATGAGCCCGGAGACCCGCGAGGCGATCCAGCGCGCCGAGACGCCCCAGCAGGGGCTGACCCTTGCGCTCATGTCGCCGGAATTCCTGCGGAGGTGATGATGCCCAAGGCGTTTTCGATCCGATCCGGCGGGAGCCCGGCAGACCGCGCCCTGGTGCCGGCGGCCGACGCCGATCACCATTGCGAAAGCCGCCATGACCTGTCACGGCGCGCCTTTCTCGGCACGACCGGCATGCTGTTCGCCTGGGCCGCCGCGCCCAGGCTCGCGCGCGCCGAGGGCCGCGATCCGCGCCTGCTCGTCGTCGTCCTGCGCGGCGCGCTCGACGGATTGTCCTTTGCGGCCCCCGTCGGCGACCCCGCCTATGCCGGATTGCGCGGCGCCATCGCGCTGCAAGCCTCCGGCGATAATGCGGCGCGCCAGCTCGACGGCTTCTTCGCGCTGCACCCGGCCATGCCGCAATTGCATGGGCTCTACCAGGCGAAACAGGCGGTCATCGTCCATGCGGTGGCGAGCCCCTATCGCGAGCGCTCCCATTTCGACGGCCAGGACCTCCTGGAAAGCGGCACCGAGAAGCTCGGCTTTCATGATTCCGGCTGGCTGAACCGCGCGCTCCAGACGCTCGCGCCCGGCGATCGGATCGCCAGGCGGCCGGCGATCGGCGTCGGCCCGCTGGTCCCGCTGGTCGCGCGCGGCCGGGCGCCGGTCATGGCCTGGCAGCCGCAGACGCTGCCGCCGGCCGGCGACGATCTGAGCAACCGGCTGATCGCGCTCTATCGCCACACCGACCCGGCGCTCGCCGAAATCCTGGAACGGCGCGCCGACCGGGATGTCGGCAAGGTCACCACCGAAGGCGCGCGCCGGCAGACCGCCTATGTCGTCCAGGCGCTCACGGGCGCCGCCTCGTTTCTCGCCAGGCCCGACGGGCCGCGCGTCGGCGCGCTGGCACTCGACGGCTTCGACACCCATGCCAATGAAGGCGGCGCCACCGGCCAGCTCGCCAACCGGCTCGCCGCCATCGACCAGGCCTTGGGCGAAGCCAGGACCATCCTCGGTCCGGCCTGGAACGAAACGGTCATCGCCTTCGTCACCGAATTCGGCCGCACCGCGCGGGTCAACGGCACCGAAGGCACCGATCATGGCACGGCAACGGTGGCCGTGCTCGCCGGTGGCGCGGTCAAGGGCGGGCGCGTGGTGGCCGACTGGCCGGGCCTTGCCCCCGCCGATCTGCATGAAGGCCGCGACCTCAAGCCCACGACCGACCTGCGCGCGGTGCTGAAGGGCGTGCTGCGGGATCACCTCGCCGCCGATCCCCGGCAGCTTGCCGAGACGGTATTTCCCGGCAGCCTGGCGATCAGGCCGATGGACGGCCTGATCGGCTGACCCGAAGCCGCCGCGCGACGGCCTGCCTCACGGCCGCCAGTCCATGTCGACATGGCCGGGCATGGCCGCGATCCGGTCGATCCAGGCCGCGACCGCCGGAAAAGGCTGCAGGCTGAGGTCGGCCTCCTCGGCCAGATGGGTATTGGCGTAGAGCGCGATATCGGCCAGCGTGAAGCTGTCGCCGGCGATGAAGGCATGGCGCTGCAATTGATCCTGCATGCGGGCGAGCGCGCCCTCCGCCTGTTCCATCCAGTCGTCGATCAGGTCGCGCTTCAGCTCGCGCCCGCCCGGAATGAGCGTCATCCAGAAGCGCGCTTCCCCGATGGAGGGATGATGCGAGTTCTGCTCGAAGAACATCCATTGCATCATGCGGGCGCGCGCGATCTTGTCCTCCGGAACGAACCGCGTGCCCTCGCCGAGAAAGAGCAGGATGGCGTTCGATTCGATCAGGACGGTGCCGTCGTCCAGTTGCAGCACCGGCACCCGACCGCGCGGGTTCAGGGCCAGGAATTCCGGCGTGCGGGTATCGCCGCGGCGGATATCCACGTCTTTCAGGACGAAATCCCGGCCGAGATGCGCCAGCGCGAGGCGCACCTTGTAGCAATTGGCCGAACGCTGCATGGCATGGAGAGTCAGGGTCATGACGTTCGATATACCGAACGTTGTGGCGGAAGTCCGGCGCGAAATCGCCGGATGGTTCAAGCCGCCGGCAGCGGCGCCACATCGAAGGAGCGCGGCGGCTCGCCGCTGCGATGGATCTCCACCATGGTGATGAAGGCCTGTTCCATGTGTCGGGCGAAGCGGTTCGAATCGTAAAGCTTGGATGTCGGCACCGCCGCCTTGATCCGGCGCTTGAGCTCGGCCGAGCCGGCGCGGTCGGCGGCATAGGCCTTCGCCTTGGCGACATAGTCTTCGGCATCGGCCGCCACCAGCTCCGGAAAACCGTGCAGCGTCACGAGGCTCGCCGCGACGCGTGACCCCATGCCCCGGCCCGGCAGGGCCAGCACGGGCAACCCCATGGCCAAGGCATCCGAACAGGTCGTGTGGCCGGAATAGGGAAAGGTGTCGAGGAACAGGTCGCCGAGCGTCAGCCGCTGGAAGTGGTCGGCGAAGGGCAAGGCCGGCGCGAAAATGAACCTGTCGGCGGCAACCCCCTCCTCGGCCGCGGCGCGGCGGATGTTCACCTCCGCCAGCCGATTGGTGACATTCAGCCAGAAGACGCTGTCCGGAACATCCCTCAGGATCCGGCACCACAGCGCGACCATCGGCCTGGTGATCTTGCGCGGATCGTTGAAGGAACAGAAAACGAAGGCGTCCTCGGGCAATCCGCAGTCCGCCCGGGTCACCTCACGGCCCGACGCGACACGCGGCACATTGCACTGGTAGGTGTCGGGAAGCCGGGCCACTTTCTCGGAAAACTGCGGCAGATCGGGATCGGGAACGGTGTAGGGATCGGCGATGGTGTAGTCGAAGACCGCACCGCCGAACGTGCCGGGATAGCCGAGCCAGGTGACCTGGATCGGCGCCGCATAGGCCGTCGAAATTCCGCCCGAGCGACCGGCGGTGTGGCCGTTCAGGTCGACCAGAATGTCGAGCTCGAGAGCCTTGATTTCAGTAATCGCCTGATCGAGCGTCTTCCCGGCCAGATCGACAAAACGGTCGAAGCTCTGCTCGTAATGGCGCCTCAGATGGCTCTTGTCGTCAAGACCGAGCGACAGCCCGATGATCTCGAAGCCCGTCCGGTCATGCCGGTCGATCAGGTCGGTCAGGAGGAACCCGACCGGGTGGATGTTGAAGTCGCTCGAGAGATAGCCGACCCTGAGCTTGGCTCCCGACCTGGCCTTGGCCTCCGCGCTGGCCTTGCCGGCGCCCGGGCGGCGTGGCGGACGCGACGGCTCGCCGGTCAGCAGACAATTGGCGGCGGTCAGGACGGCCACCGGATCATCGGTCAGATGGGCAATAATGAAAGGTGCCCGTTCCAGCGTGATCTGGCCGAGGCCGGCCGGCTCGGTGAGGCGCCTGTTCATCGCCTGCCATTCACAGCCGGCAAGTTCGCCCGTGACGCAGAGTTCATCGACCATCACCCGCATGGGATCGCTCAGCGGGATCCGGTCGCGACAGCCGATCAGTTCTTCGTAATTTTTCAGCTTCGCATGCGCGGAAGCAGCCGCGACCAGCGCCGGAACGAAGCCTGCGTCTCGCATCAGGATCGGCCTGACACGTGCGAGAGCCTCCTTGGCCCGCCCATTCAGCAAGTCGAGTTCGGCCAGTTCGACCTCGAAGTCGGGCGCGCCGGGAAATGCCGTGCGGCAGTTCAGCGCCAGCATCTCGGCTTCCTTCAGCAGCCCCTGGTCGCGCATCAGGCGGACATAGAGCAACAGCAGCGCGCCGTGATTGGGGTAAAATTTCAGCCCCTTAGTGATCAGCCGCTCCGCGCCGGCAAAGTCGCGCGACAAAAGCTGGGCCTGGGCCAGATTGATGATGAGGCCGAGATCGCGCGGGGCCCTGCCGAGGGCCTCCTTGAGAACCGCGACGGCATCCTCGCCCCGCCCCAGCCGACGATAGGCGACGCCGAGATTGAGCGCGATGGTCGGATCGGCCGGGCGCGCTTTTGAAGCGGCGCGCATCAGGCCAAGCCCCTGGTCGGTCTCGCCCTGCTCGAGCCGGATGATGCCCGCCAGCAGCAAGGCGTCCGCATCGGGACGTGCGGCGCCGGTCAGCGGTGCGCAAGCCTCGAGCGCGGCACGCCAGTCGCCGGCCTGATGGAGCCTGTGGGCGCGCTCCAGCACGGCGCGATGATCATCCGGACGAGACAAGGCAAACCTCCCGCAGACCGTGACACTGGCGGCTCCGTGTCGGCAACCTCGCCATGGTCGGCGGTGTTTAGACGAAAATGCGGGCGCGCAACATCCACGTGCCGCCAACCGATGCTTCCGTTGCCAGCCGCCTCAGGGCCGGCCGTCGCCCGCCGCCTTCAGGTCGAGATAGCGCATGCGCTTGATCTCGCGGCGCGCATCCGAAATCGAATCCACCACCAGCCCGCAGACCAGCATGAGAAAGGCGAGCTGCATGATCGCCGCCGACAGGATGGCGGTGGGAAAGCGCGGCACCAGGCCGGTCGCGAGCCAGGTCTGGACGATCGGCACGGCAAGTCCGACGCTCGTCAGGGTCAGCCCGCCGGCGACCAGCCCGTAGAAGCGGAACGGATGGACCGTGCGGAACATGTTCACCAGGGTCCAGAGAATGCGCGCGCCGTCGCGATAGGTCCTGAGCTTGGAATGCGAATTGTCCGGGCGCTTGCCATAGGGCAAAGGCACCTCGGCGGTCAGCAGCTTCAGATCGAGCGCGTGAACCGTCAGCTCCGCCTCGATCTCGAAACCGGAGGACGAGGCCGGAAACGACTTGGCGAAGCGCCGCGAAAACACCCGATAGCCGGAAAAGATGTCCTTGAACGGCGAGTGAAACATCGCCCAGGTCATCCGGTTGAACAGACGGTTGCCGAGCCGGTGGCCGCGCCGGTAGGCCGCATCCGCGGTCTCGACCCGGGCCCCGACCACCATGTCGAGCTGACCGGCGATCAGGCGCTCGACCAGGCCGGGCGCGGCCGTCGGGTCATAGGTCATGTCGCCATCGGCCATCACATAGACGTCGGCATCGATGTCGGCGAACATTCGCCGCACGACATTGCCCTTGCCTTGATAAGGCTCGTGGCGGACGACCGCGCCGGCCGCGAGCGCCGCCGCGGCGGTCCCGTCGGTCGAATTGTTGTCATAGACATAGACGGTGGCCGACGGCAGCGCCGCCTGGAAGGTCCGCACCGTTTCGGCGACCGTCGCCGCCTCGTTGTAGCAGGGCAGCAGGACGGCGAGGACGGGGGCATGAGCGGGCTCGGCCGCCAGCCGCCGCGCCAGGTCGTCGAGCAGGGCGCGCGCCGGGCTCGCCGGCGAAACAATGTCCGGTTCATGAGGAGGCGAAGGCTTCGGCCGGAGCTTGCCGCCGGACTTGGCCGGCAAGGCGGGCGCAGGCCTGGGAACCGCGCGTTCAGCCACGGGCAAAACTCCACTGTCGGGGCAGGATTTCCGGCTTGGCGGCGACGGCGCGCGCGGCCAGGAAGACGAAGAACGCCGCCATGACCAGGACGCCGAGCGGCAGGCCGGTCGTCATCATCACCGGCCGCGCCAGCAACGGCACCAGCCAGACCAGCGCCAGCAGGCTCTTCTCGTAGGGACGAAAGCCCTGGTCGACGCCATGCGCCACGGTGAAGGCGATGGCCGGCGCCAGCAGCGCCATGTCGTAGTCCAGGCAATAGGGCGTGGCGAGCAAGGCACCGACTGCCGTCATCGCCGCGAGCAGGCGCCTGTCCGCGCCGCGCAGGGCCATGAGCGCCAGCGTCGACAGCACCGCGCCGGTGACCACGAACTGGCCGCCATAGGCCAGAGGCAGCGGCGCGCCGAACGACCGGAGCGCCGAGAAGGTCGACTGGATCTTGTACCAGCCGGTATTGCCCTGTTCGAGGATCACCTCGCGGGTGAACGCCGCCCCCTTCAGGAAGGCGGTCCAGACCTCGATCCCGAGGCAGCCGGTGGCAGCCGCCACCAGGGCAAGCACGGTCGCCGCGGCCGACAGCGCCGCCCGCCAATGGCCGCCGAGCACCAGCACCACCGGCAGGACCAGGCCGAATTGCGGCTTGAACGCGAGCAGCCCGATGAGGACACCGGCGACGACCGGCCGCCGCTCGAGCAGGACAAGCCCGAAACCGATGAGGCCGGCACTCAGGAAGGAATTGTGACCATGGCCGAGCGTCACCAGCACGGCCGGAAAGCCGATGGCGACCATGGTCAGGCCCGGCAGCGGCGGCGCGATGGCGCGGATGGCCGCGAGATACAAACAGAAGGTCGAGGCCTGCCATACGATCAGGGCAGGCACATAGGGCATGAGGGCCAGAACCGCGGCGACGCCGAGGAAGAACGGCGGATAGTGCCAGCCGAAGACATCGATCGCCGGATCGGCGAAAACCTGCCGCTGAAACGCGAAATGGGTCGCCGGATCGAACAGCCCGGCGGCGTCGCCCGCCAGCAGCATGCGGCCGGCCGTCCAGACCCCGGAGAAATCCGTTCCGATCGGCCGGCCGAAGCGATCGGTCATCGCGCCGCCGGTGGACCAGACGAAGATCAGCGCCGCGAAGCCGAAGCACGCGATCATCGCGGGGTAGATATGCGCACGCTCCCGCGTGAGCCAGGATCCGGTTCGGATCACCTCGAGCATCACTGCCTCGCCTTCAAGGACGCGAGGCAGCATGTCACCGAGGCGCGAAGAAAAGGTTATCCGATCCGGGGACGATCTCAGCCTTCCGGCTTGATGTTCGCGGCCTTGATCACCTCGGCCCAGGTGCGCATTTCCTGCTCGTGATAGGGCCGGAACGCCTCCGGATCACGCGCGGTGATGGTGAAGCCGAGCTTGGTGATGGCCTCGACCACGCTCGGCTTGGCGAGCGAGGCGAGGATTTCCCTCGACAGCCGGTCGAGCGCCGGGCGCGGCGTCGCCACCGGCGCGAAGAAGCCGGTCCAGCTCTCGGCATCGGCATTGGTCACGCCCTGCTCGCGCAGCGTCGGCACATCGGGCAGCTGGGCGTTGCGCTTCGGGCTGCCGATGGCGATGCCCCTGAGATTGCCGCCTTGGATCTGGGTGAAGACGCTCGCCATGGTCGAATTGGCGACGTCGATGCGGCCGCCGACCACGTCCTGCACCAGGGGCGCCGCACCGCGATAGGGCACATGGGTCATCTGGATGCCGGTGCGCACCATGAACAGCTCGGTGGAGAGATGCGAGCCGGAGCCGATGCCGGTCGAGCCGTAATTGAGCTCGCCCGGCTTCGACTTGGCGAGCGCGATCAGCTCGGGGATGGTCTTCACCGGCAGGTCGTTCTTGACCACGAAAACGTGCTCGAAGGCGCCGGCGCCGGCCAGCGGCGCGAAATCCTTCAGCGCGTCATAACCCGGCTCGCGCATCAGGAACATGTTGTTGCCGTGCGTCTGGTTGTTGCCGAAGGTGATCAGATGGCCGTCCGGATCGCCCTTGGCGACCTGCCGCGTGCCGATCGCACCGGAGGCGCCGCCGACATTCTCGACCACCACGGCCTGGCCCAGCGGGCCGGCAATGTCCTGGGCGACGATGCGGGCGATGCCGTCGGTCGGGCCGCCGGCGGGATAGGCGACGATCATCCGGATCGGCCGCGAAGGCGCCCAGCCCTGCTGCGCCGAAGCCTGGCGCAAAAAGGCCGGGGCGGCGAGCGCCGAGCCCATAAAAGAAAGAACCGTGCGGCGGGTCGTCATGGAGCTGCCTCCCAAAATGATGTCTCCCATCAGGGATTTTCGCTTGTTCGCTCCTGGCGGCGCGACTAAAGCTCGCGCCCGGATTGCCAAGCAGTTCGGTTTGGTCTTAGCGGCTTGGCGGAGAAAATAAAACCAGACGGAGCCCCTGATGGCCTTCCTTGCCGACGCCCTGAAGCGCGTAAAGCCTTCCGCTACCATTGCCATGGCGCAGAAGGCGCGCGATTTGAATGCGCAGGGCAAGAAAGTCATTTCGCTTTCCGCCGGTGAGCCGGACTTCGACACGCCCGACAATATCAAGATGGCGGCGGTCCGCGCGATCGCCGAAGGCAAGACCAAATATACCCCGGTCGCCGGCATCACCGAGCTGCGCCAGGCCATCGTCAAGAAGTTCAAGCGCGAGAACGGCCTGGACTACAAGTGGCAGCAGGCGATCGTCTGCACCGGCGGCAAGCAGGTTCTTTTCAACGCCTTCCTGGCCACCCTGAACCCCGGCGACGAAGTGGTCATCCCGGCGCCCTATTGGGTCAGCTATCCGGAAATGGTGGCCCTGTGCGGCGGCACGCCGGTGCCGGTCAGCGCCGGACCGGAGACCAATTACAAGCTGACCGCCGAGGCGCTCGAGCGGGTCATCACGCCGAAGACCAAGTGGTTCATCTTCAACTCGCCGTCGAACCCGACCGGTGCCGCCTATACCCATGCCGAGCTGAAGGCGCTGACCGACGTGCTGGTGCGCCACCCGCAGGTCTGGATCCTGACCGACGACATGTACGAGCACCTCGTTTATGGCGACTTCACCTTCACCACCCCGGCACAGGTCGAGCCGGCGCTTTATGAGCGCACGCTGACCATGAACGGCGTGTCCAAGGCCTATGCCATGACCGGCTGGCGCATCGGTTATGCCGCCGGCCCGGAAAACCTGATCAAGGCGATGGACCTGGTCCAGGGCCAGCAGACCTCGGCTGCCTCGTCGATCGCCCAGTGGGCGGCGGTGGAAGCGCTCAACGGCCCGCAGGACTTCATCCCAGTGCGCCGCAAGGCCTTCGAGCAGCGCCGCGACCTGGTCGTGTCCATGCTGAACCAGGCCAGGGGCCTGAGCTGCCCGACTCCGGAAGGCGCCTTCTACGTCTATCCCTCGATCAAGGAAGCGATCGGCAAGAAGACCGCGTCCGGCAAGGTGATCGAGACCGACGAGGATTTCGCGCTCGAGCTGGTCGAGAGCGAAGGCGTCGCGGTGGTCCATGGCTCGGCCTTCGGCCTCGGCCCGGCCTTCCGCCTGTCCTATGCGGAATCGACGGAAACGCTCACCGCTGCCTGCGAGAAGATCCAGAAGTTCTGCGCCGAGTTGCGCTGAGCCCGGGATCGATCGGGATGACGCGATCGGCGAGGCGTTTTGAACCGTCCCGCCCGGTCGCGCCACTCATGGCTCAAGTCGCGGCCACAAGGGGCCGCTGGTGGAGCCCGCTGATGGCAGCCTCGATCATCATGCCGTTTTACCGGCTCCTGCCCGCCGCGACCCTGGTCGTGGCGGGCTTTTTCGTCTCCGGCAGCGCCCCCCTCGCGGCGGCGCCGGCCGTACCCGTTCCCGTGACCTATTGTTCCGGCTGCCTGTGCGACGACACGCCCCCGAGCATGAGCGTGCCGGGAGACTGGCTGCCGAGCGGCGGCATGCTGGGTGGCCGGATCGTGTTGAAATTCGTGCCGCGCGAGCAGCCTGCACGGATCGCCAGCTCCTGCCGGCCGCCGCCGCGGGCCTAAGCGCCGCCCTTCATCTTCTGCAGCATCGCGCCCATCAGCTGGTGCAGCAGGTTGATCGCCTTCAACGGCCGCACCATCACCTTGAATTCGGTAATCAGGCCGGCCTCGTTCCAGGCGATCATGTCGACGCCGTTGATCACGATGTCGTCGACCACGGTCTCGAATTCGAGCACCGCCGAGGTCTCGCCATACCATTCGCCGAGATAGCGGAACCGGTCGTTGTTGAGCACATGCAGCGCCGCCGTCAGATAGCCGGCGGTGACCCGCTTGCCGGCCTGCGGCGTGTGCACGACCGGCGACAGGAACACCACGTCCTCGGCCAGCAGCGCGTCGAGCCCCTTCGGGTCGCGCGCCGCGACGATCCGGTGCCAGGCTTCGATGGTCTGCGGCACGTGGCCGGCGGTGGTGGTGGTCATGGGCTTCCCCGGATCGGCGACGCTTGGATCCGGCCAGCCTAACGGCAAGTCGTCGCCGAGGGAAAGCCGCCTCGCAGTGTCGCGCTGGCGCGCCGCGTTAACCCTTTCTTTACCATTTCATTGCGGCCGGCGGCCCTGCGCTTCTAGGGTCTGCCGGGACCAGGATGGGAGTGGCGGCGTGAAACGCCTGATCGTCACCTTTTGCGGCATCTATCTCGCCGCTGTCGCGCTCGCCGCGGCGGCAACCGGCCACGGCCTGATCGAGCCGGTGCCCGGCTATCGCCTGTCGATCCTGTGGATGGCGCGTGAGACGCTCGAAGCCCGGCTCGATGCCCTGGCTGGCGCCGGCAGGCCGTTCGAGGCCATGGTCTATGCCGGTGCCCATGTCGCATCATGGGCGATGCTTTGCAGCCTGGTGGTGATCGGGCTCGTCCGCCCGCTTGTCGGCCCGAGCCGGCGGCTCGCCAATATCCGGTCGAGCGCGGTGGTGCTCGGCGGGCTGACCGGCCTGATGCTGCTTGCGCATGTCACCCGGCCGATCCTGGACATGGCGAGCCAGATCCCCTCGACCTCCACCGCTCTGTCGTCCATGCCGGCCTATTGGCTGATCGGCATGGCGCTTTCGGTCGCCGTCACCGGCAGCCATCTGTCGCTCGTCGCCCACGATATCGTGCTCTGGGGCGTGGCGCGCTGGCGCGGCCCGCAACCCTCCCCGGTCTAGACGGCGCCTCAGACGGGGACGCGAACGGTGGCGCGCAAGCCGCCGAGAGCGCTGTCCGACAGGCTGATCTCGCCACCATGCGAACGCGCGATGTCGCGGGCGATCGCCAGGCCGAGGCCGGTGCCGCCCTCGTCGACATTGCGGGCGTCGTCGAGCCTGAGGAACGGCTTGAACACGTCGTCGCGCCGCTCCTGCGGAATGCCCGGCCCGTCATCCTCGATCGTGACGGTCAGCCAGCGATGATCGCGATGGCCCGCAATGGCGATGGTGTCGGCATAACGCGCGGCATTGCCGACGAGGTTGGCGAGGCAGCGGCGGAACGCATCCGGGCGAACCTTGACGATCGGCTCGCCGTGATAGCTGACGCTCGCCTTGTGGCCTGAGCGCTCGGCATCGGCGCGCAACTCCTCCAGGAAGGCCGGCATGTCGGTCGGCGCCGGCAATTCGCCCATGTCGCCGCGGGCAAAGGCGAGATAGGCCTCCAGCATGCGCCCCATCTCGTCGACGTCGCGGCGCATCGCCTCGATCTCGGGATCGTCGGGCAGCAGCGCCAGTTCCAGCTTGAAGCGGGTCAGCACGGTGCGCAGGTCGTGGCTGACGCCGGCCAGCATGGTGGTGCGCTGGTCGATCTGGCGCTCGATGCGCCGTTTCATCTCGATGAAGGCGAGCGCCGCCGCGCGGACCTCGCTTGCCCCGCGCGGCCTGAAGCCGATCACCTCGCGGCCCTTGCCGAACTCCTCCGCCGCGGCCGCCAGCGCCTGGATCGGCCGGATCTGGTTCCGCAGGAACAGGATGGCGATGGCCAGCAGCACCAGCGAGGCGATCACCATCCAGACCAGGAAAATATGGCTGTTGGAGGCATAGGCCATGCCGCGCCGGGCGAAGACCTTGAGCACCTGCCCGGTCTCCAGCTGGACGCGGATCTCGATCAGCGCCGAATTGCCCACCGTATCGATCCAGAACGGACGGCCGATCTGCAGCGCGATCTCGCGCGACAGGGCCGCGTCCAGCACGTCGAAGAACGGCCGCGGGCCGGCCGCCGGCAGCGGCTCGGGCGGCAGGATCTCGATCATCAGGTTCAGCCGGTCGCGCGCGATGCGGCGCAGCGTCTCGAACTCGCGGTCCTGCGGATAGGTCTTGTGGATGTCGATGAGCGCGGCGATGTCCTGGGTCACCGCCGCCGACAGCCGATAGGTCACCAGCTGCCAGTGCCGCTCCATGAAGATATAGGCGACCACCGACTGCAAGATGACGATCGGTGCGATGACGATGATCAGCGAACGGGCATAGAGCCCCTTCGGCATCATCTCATTGAAGCGCTTGGCGCCGACCTCGCCGAAACCGCGCAGCCGCGTCGCCGCATTGGCGATCAAACCGCGCATGCCGCCATAGGTCGATCGTGTCTGATCGTAACTGGCCATGGCTGGAGCTTACCACGGCTCGCCGCCGCCGCGACATCGGACGGGCCGGTGCGGGGATCGGCTCAGGGCCAAGTGTTGCCGATCGGCCGCACCTGACGGACTTGTCAAGATCAGGCCCGCCAAAGGTCTTTTCAACAATACAATCGGCTTGAATTTCGCCGATGGAACCGTTTCATTTTGTTTCCCACCAAGGCTTCGTAGAAAGCCGCTCCAGGGGAAGCCGTTTGGCCGGAGGGCTGGTTGTCCGCGCCTGGAATACTTGCGTGCGTCAGCCTGCATCTGTCTTAGAACTTGTCTGGTCGAACATCTCCCCTGCCCTGGCGACGAAGCGCGGCGGTTTATTGGCCGCCCTTCTGGCCGTATTCGCCATCTGGGCGGTGGCGGCGGTTCAATGGCCGCTGAACGGCGTCGTGGTTCCCTGGGATTCCAAAAACCAGTTCTATGCCTTTTTCCGCTTCATGGCCCAGGCCATCCATGAGGGCGCCACGCCGTTCTGGAACCCCTACCATTATGCCGGCCACCCGAGCATCGCGGATCCGCAATCGCTGATCTTCTCGCCGCTCTTCGTGCTCTGGGCGATCGTCGATCCCGCGCCGTCGCTCGCGGCCTTCGACCTCCTGGTCTTCGTCCATCTCCTGATCGGCGGCCTCGCCTTTGTCGGCTACGGCCATCGCCACGGCTGGCCGGCGGCGGCCTCGGTGCTGGCCGCCTCGGTCTTCATGCTCGGCGGCGTGGTCTCCGGCCGGCTCAACCATGTCGGCATCATCATCTCCATCGGGCTGTTTCCCCTGGCACTCCTCCTGATGGAGATCGCCTTCGACCGGCGGTCCTGGCTCGCGGCAGCCGGTTTCGCCGCGACCGCCGCCCTGGTCGTTCTCGGCCGGACCCAGACGCCGCTCCTGCTGTCGGTCGTGCTCGTCGCCCTGGCGCTCCGCCATGTCAGCGTTCAGCCGGCGCCGCTGCGCTATCTCGCCAGCCGCGTGCCCGTGCTCGTCGTCATGGCCCTGACCGGCGCGGCACTCGTCACCGTCCCCATGTTGCTGACCCTGCAATTTGCTGGCTTTTCCAACCGCCCGCATGTCGGCCTCGACCTGGCGCTGCTGTCGTCGCTCTATCCGGTCAATTTCGCCAATTTCCTGGTGCCCAACGTGTTCGGCTCGCTCGAACCCTCGAGCCTCGGCGACTGGGGCCCGAGCCATGGCACGCGGCCCGGGATCGATGCCACCGACCGTTCGTTCAACTATCTGTTCGCCGGCAGCCTGACCGCGCTGCTGGTGGTCTGGCACGGCATTGCGGGCGGCCGGCTGATCGTGCCCGGGCGGCGCCTGTTCGCCGTCATCAGCGCCCTCTCGGTGCTCTACGCCATCGGCCGTTATTCGCCGTTCTTCCCGATGATGTTCGAGTATTTTCCGGGCATTGCGCTGTTCCGCCGCCCGGTCGGCGGCGCCTTCATCCTGGTCCTGGCGCTCGCCTATCTCAGCGGCCACCTCTTGTCCGACTATGTTCGCAAGGGACTGCCGGCGCCCCCCGCCTGGCTGCTGGCCGCGGTCGCCGCCCTGGTCGCCGCCCTGCTCGGCTGGGCCGTCATTTTCTCCATGCAGTCGTCCAAGGGCCTTGCCGCGAGCTTCGAGATCGCCAAGACCTTGCCCATCTATGGCGGGCTGATCGCGCTGCTCATGATCGCCCGCTCGGCGCGCGGCCGCCTGGTCGCGGCAAGCGTCGCGGTCGCCTTCACATCGGGCGAACTGATTGTCCGCAACGCCGCCTCCTCGCTCAATGCCGAGCCCAAGGCCTATTACGCCTTCCTCGAACAACCGACCGGCGAGACCGCCCGGATCGTCGCGACCATCCAGCGCGAGATCGCCAGCCGCTCGACCGGCGCGGCCCGCCCACGGGTCGAGATCGTCGGTCTCGGCGGCCCCTGGCAGAACGCCGCCATGGTGTTCGGCTTCGAGGCGACCAATGGCTATAACCCCCTGCGCATCGGCCCCTATGACCGCCTGGTCTCGCCGGGAGAGAGCCCCTACACCGCGCTGCATCGCCGCTTCCCGACCTCTTTCCCGGGTTATGACTGCGCGCTCGGCAAGCTGCTCGGCCTCGAATATGTCGTGCTCGACCGGCCGATCAACGAGATGCCGCATCTGAGCGGACGCACCGTCGCCGAGGTCGTCATGGCTGGGCCGACCGCCTGGATCTACCGGCTGCCCGACGTCGCCCCGCGGGTCGAGCTCGCCAATGTCGTGCGGGTCGCCAGCGCCGACGAATTCATCGATGCCGGCCGGTTTCCGACCATCGTGACGCCCTCGGAAGTGCTGGTCGACGACAATGACGACCTGTCGCAAACCTATGCGCAGGCGCGCAACCAGGCACCCGGCAAGGCCGAGATCGTCGCATCCGCGCCCGACCGGGTCGAAATATCAGTGGAAACCCGCGCCACCGCCATCCTGACCCTGCACGCCCCCTGGTATCCCGGCTGGCAGGTCGAGGTCGACGGCCAGCGGCGCCCGCTGCTGCGCACCGACGTCCTGTTCCGCGGCGTCGAGGTGCCGGCCGGCGCCCGCAAGGTGGTGTTCACCTATCGGCCGCTGTCGCTGGAAAACCTCACGGCCGCCTTCGAGCAGCTCTTCGGCGAACAGGGCTGAGCGCCGGACGGAGGCGCATGGCGCCATGGGGCGGCGCGCGGTCGCGGCCGCGACACGAACGGGCAAGCGCGCGGGAAAGGCGCGCGACTCTTCATTTGCCTTTTCGCGGACGGCAATCAAAGATTGCAATGCGGTGGCGACCGCGGATTCTGCGACAGGCAGGGGGCGGCGAGCACTTTGACCCCAGGCATCCCACAGTCGAACTTCGACCTGACCGAACTTCCCGTCAAAGCCGGTGTCGAAGCCTGGCAGGAGGGCTTGGGCAGCATGTACAATATCCAGCTGCACAACCCCCAGGAACGGCCCATCCATATCCGTTCCAGAGCGTCCCACTTCGACAGCTTCATCTTCGGCTCGCTGGAAGTCAGGGTAAAACAGCGGGTCGGCCGCACGCGCGCGCAAGCCGCGCGGGATGGACTGGACAATTACACGCTGCATTTCCATGCCAGGGCGTGTGGTGTTTCCCGGGACAACGGCCCCTATCAGCGGATCGAGCCCGGGGACCTCCTGGTTCTCGATCAGACGCGGACGAGTTCCTCCTGGCTCAATGGCCAGGATGATCTCTTTCTTGTCGTTCCCCGCCCGATTCTGGCGCCCCTGCTGGGCGCGCCGGACGAGCACAATGCGCATGTCATTTCCGGCAAGAACCCCTTGGTCTCGCTGTTCCGCAGCCATTTGTGCGAGCTGTACCGGGCCGCTCCCGAGCTGAGCCCGGAGGCCGCGCGCGCCGTCATTCGCCCAACCCTCGACCTTGCCGCGGCGGCGATCAACGGAAGCGCGCATGAAGGCCAGTCCATCACCTTGCAATCGGCGCTGACGGCGCGGATCTGCCGTTACATCGAAGAGCATGCCCTGGAACCCGATCTGACGGCCGCCAGGATCGCGGCTGCCTTCGGCATGTCGCAACGCAGGCTCTACTACCTGATGGCCGGCCATGGCGGCGTAGCCGGCCATGTTCAGCAGGTGCGGCTGCGTCGCGCCAAGGCCGCCATCGTCGCGCCGGTCTCGCGGCATATGTCGATCGCCGAGATCGCCGGGAATTTCGGCTTTTCCGATCCGACCAATTTCAGCCGCGTCTTCCGCCGCGCCTTCGGCATGAGCCCGCGCGAAATGCGGGCCTTCGCCGCCGAGGGCCGGCTCGGCGAGCTCACCGGGCACCGGAACGCCCGCAGCATGTGGGACTGGATGCGCCATCTGCGCTGACGCCGGCGTGATGATTCGAGCCGCGTCCGGACGGGCCCTTGCCTGGCCTCGTTTGCAGCAGCGGACGAGATTTTTGCGCTGATGGCCAAATTTCCGGCTGCGCCCACCGATTTCCTGGCAAGCGGCCCCCTTCAGACCCCAGGATGAAATGCGAGAGGCATTCGCATCCAGAGTGATGGCATTGGGGAAGACAAGGAATCCGAGGCGTGTGCGGGGCACCAGCGCATCCGCGCCGCATCGGGGCGTGGGCAGGAGCGTTCCGCTTGGCTCCGGTTCGCTGATCGCGTTGCTGCTGGTCGCGGCCTCTCCGGCGGTTGCGCAGCCGATCCCTCCCGGCGTCAACGTCGATGCGACCGACAATGACGTCTCCCCGTCATCGGCAAACCCGACGACGTGGAATTTGGGTGGATCCGATCTGCGCGTTGGCCAGAACGGCCGGGGCGCCCTGACCATCGGCGCGGGCGGCGTCGTCCGCAATTCGAACGGCCATATCGGCTTTGCCAGCGGTTCCATCGGCACCGTCTCGGTCGCCGGTGCAGGCGCGAGCTGGCTCAATCTTGGCGCCTTCCTTTCCGTCGGCGATGGCGGCCAGGGCACATTGATCATCGGCGCAGGCGGCTTCGTCACCAACGGGCACGGCAATATCGGCTATGGCGCCAATGCGGTCGGTATCGTCACGGTGGCCGGCATGGGCGCGCGCTGGGAGAATTTCTACACGCTCGCTGTCGGCCTGAACGGCCAGGGCACGCTGACGATCGGCACGGGCGGCAGCGTCACCAACACCGGCGGCGCTATCGGCACCAATGCCGGCTCGGTCGGCACGGTGACTGTGGCCGGAACAGACGCACGCTGGGACAATTCCGGCGACCTCACCATCGGTCGTTCCGGCCGAGGCACATTGAACATCGCCGCGGGCGGAACCGTCACCAATGGGGTCGGCGCTATCGGCTATAACAATGGCGCGGTCGGCACGGTCACGGTGGAGGGGCTGGGCGCGACCTGGACCAATTCCGGTAGCCTCGCCGTCGGCTCTTCAGGCCTGGGCACACTGACCATCGGCGCGGGCGGAAGCGTGACCAATGCGGCCGGTCTGATCGGCGCTTTCGCCAATGCGGTCGGCACGGTCACGGTGGAGGGCCCCGGCGCAACCTGGACCAATTCCGGCAACCTCACTGTCGGCCATTCCGGCCAAGCCACGCTGACCATCGGTGCGGGCGGAACCGTCACCAATGGGATCGGCCTCATCGGCTACGACAATGGCGCGGTCGGCACGGTCACGGTGGCCGGAACCAACGCGCGCTGGGACAATTCCAGCGACATCGCAGTCGGCCGCGACGGCCAAGGCACGCTGAATATCGGCGCCGGCGGCATCGTTACCAACAAATACGGCAGCATCGGTTATGGCAGTGGCTCGGTCGGCACGGTCAAGGTGGAGGGCCCCGGCGCAACCTGGACAAATGCCGACAACCTGAACGTCGGTGATCTCGGCCAGGGCACGCTCGGCATTGGCGCGGGCGGCACGGTCGCCAATGCCTACGGCTATATCGGCCTCAATGCTGGCTCGGTCGGCACGGCGACGGTGGCCGGAGCGGGCGCCCGCTGGACCAATTCCAGCGATCTCGCGGTCGGCTATTTCGGCCAAGGCACGCTCAGCATCGGCGTGGGCGGTACCGTCACCAATGCCTATGGCTATATCGGCAACAACAGTGGCTCGGTCGGCACGGCCACGGTGGCCGGAACAGGCGCGACCTGGACCAATTCCGGCAACCTCCATGTCGGCTTTCGCGGCCAGGGCACACTGACCATCGGCGCGGGCGGCATCGTCACCAATGGGTTCGGCTTCATCGGCGCTGCCGCCGCCAATGCGGTCGGCACGGTCACGGTGGCGGGAGCAGGCGCACGCTGGGACAATTCCGGCGACCTCTTTGTCGGCAATCAGGGCCAAGGCAAACTGACCATCGCGGATGGCGGGACCGTCTCGAGCGCAGCGGGCTCCGGCCTCGTCCATCTCGGTTATTCCGGCACGTCGGCGGGAACGCTGACCATTGGCGCGGTGTCGGGCGGGGCGGCCGGCTCGCTGGAGGCCGCCGAGATACGGTTCGGCAACGGGACGGCCAAGCTCGTCTTCAATCACGGCGATACCGCTTATCGGTTCTCGACCAGACTGGTGAGCGCGGGAACCGGCGCCCATAGCGTGGCGCATCTGGCCGGCACGACGCTGCTCACCGGCGACAGTTCGGGCTTTACCGGCACGACGACGGTGTCGGGCGGCAAGCTGCTGGTCGGGGACGCGACGAGCGGCACGCTCGGCGGGATCGTGAAGGTCACGAGCGGCGGCACGCTCGGCGGCTCGGGGACGCTCACCGGCACTGTCACGGTCGATGGCACGCTGGCCGCCGGCAACAGCCCGGGGACATTGACCTTTGCCGGCGATCTGACCCTCAACAGCGGATCGAGGACCGTGTTCGAGCTGAACACGCCGGGCATTGTCGGCGGCACCGGCCTGACCACCGGCAATGACCTCGTCAAGGTCGGCGGCACTCTCAACCTGGGTGGTACGCTGGACATCCAGGTCGCCGCGGCCGGCTATTACCGGCTGTTCGACTACGGCACGCTGACGTCAGGCAGCGGCTTCGGCACGGAAACCGTGACCTCGACCCATGGCGGCTTCACCATCGCCAGCCATCAGGTCCAATACGGCATTCCCCATCAGATCAATCTGTCGGTGCTCGGCGCGGGCCAGACGATGCACTTCTGGGACGGCGCTGATACGACTGGCAATGGCACTGTCGACGGCGGCGCGGGCATCTGGGGCTCAGCCACCAACTGGACCGGAATGCCCGGCCAAGCCAATATCAACGGCACCTGGGGCGGCTCGGTCGGCGTGTTCAGGGGCGCGGCCGGAACCGTCACCGTCTCGGGCACGCAGAACTTCGACACGCTGCAGTTCTCGACCGACGGCTATCGCCTCAGTGGCGGGACGCTCGCCTTCAATCCCGCTTCGGGTTCGGCCGCGACGATCCTGGTCGACAGCGGTGTCGGGGTCACGATCGGCTCGGTCCTGACGGATGGTACGGGCAACAGCCTGACCAAGACCGGCACGGGCACGCTGACGCTGACCGGCACCAATACCTATACCGGCGGAACCATGATCACTTCAGGTGTGCTGTCGGTTGCCGCCGACGCCAATCTCGGCGCGGCCTCGGGCGGGCTTGCCTTCAACGGCGGCACGCTTGCGGCGACAACCAGCTTCGACACGGCGCGCGCGGTCACGCTCGGCGCGGGCGGCGGCGGCATCGATGTCGGGGCGGCCACCACACTCGGCCTCTCCGGCACGGTTTCCGGCTCCGGTGATCTGATCAAGCAGGGCGCGGGCACGCTGGTGCTGACCGGGATCAATGGCTACGGCCATACGCAGGTCCGGGCCGGCACGCTGATCGGCAATGCGACCTCGATCAGCGGCAATGTCAGCACCGCCGGCACGGTGGTGTTCGACCAGGCAGTGGATGCCGGTTTTGCCGGCAATATCGCCGGCCTGTCGGGCAATGACGGTGCGATGATCAAGCGCGGCGCGGCGACGCTGATGCTGGCAGGGAATTCCGCGCTCCCTTGGTCGGTCGAAACCGGCGGGCTGGTCTCGGCGACGAGCCGCTTCAGCGGCAATGTCGCCATCGCCGCGCCAGGCTCGTTCAGTTTCGACCAGATGGGCGACGGCGCCTATGCCGGCATCGTCTCGGGCTCCGGCCGCTTTGCCAAGACAGGAACCGGCACGGTGCTGCTGACCGGAAACAGTTCGGGCTTTGCCGGCTCGACCGTCGTCAGCGGCGGCACGCTCAGTGTCGGGGATGCCTCGGGCGGATCGCTCGGCGGATCGCTCCTCGTCACCTCGGGCGGCTCGCTCTCCGGCATCGGTACGGTCGGGAGCCTCGGTTCCACCGTCACCATTGCGGCCGGCGGCGTGCATGCGCCGGGCAATTCCGTCGGCGCCCAGACCATTGCCGGGAACTATGTCAATCACGGCACGCTCGTGATCGAGGGCACGCCGGCCGGGACCGACAAGATCGTGGTCGCCGGCAGCGTCGACATATCAGGCGCGAGGCTCAACCTCGTGCTGCCGCCGGTGACCCCGGCGAGCTGGAGCCTGCTCAACGGCCCTTTCACCCTGATCGACAAGCAGAGCGCCGGCGCCGTGACCGGCACGTTCGGCGCCGTCAGCAGCAGCCTGCTCTTTCTCGATTTCAGCCTGAACTATGCCGGCGGCGACGGCAATGACGTGACGCTGCAACTGGCCCGCAACCATGTCGGCTTCTCGAACATCGGTATGACCCGCAACCAGATCGCCACTGCGGGCGGCATCGAGAGCCTGCCCAATGGCAATCCGATCTGGCAGACCATCGCTCTGTCATCCGACCCGGATATCGTGCGCCGTAGTTTCGACCAGCTCTCCGGCGAGATCCATGCCTCGGCCAAGACTGCGCTGATCGCGGACAGCCGCTTCGTCCGCGAGGCCGCAACCGATCGCCTGCGTTCAGCCTTCGGCGCGGTCGCGGCCGCCACCTTCCCGGTCATGGCCTATGCCGGCGGCGATCCGATCCCGGTGGCCGCCGCCACCGATCGCCTGGCCGTCTGGGGCCAGGCTTTCGGCGCCTGGGGACACACCCGCGGCGACGACAATGCCGCGCGGCTCGATCGCTCGACCGGCGGCTTTTTCCTCGGCGCCGACGGACCCGTCTTCGACATCCTGCGGATCGGTGTCCTCGCCGGCTATAGCCGCACGACCTTCGCCGCCCGGGACCGTGCCTCCTCCGGCAGCAGCGACAACTACCATCTCGGCCTCTATGCCGGCGCGCAATGGGGCCAGCTCGGCATCCGCTCGGGCTTCGCCTATACGTGGCACGACATCGCGGCCGGCCGCAGCGTCCGCATTGCCGGCTTCAACGACAGCCTGAAGGCGAATGAGCGCGCCGCCACCTTCCAGGCCTTCGGCGAGCTCGGCTATCGGGTCGAACTGCTCGCGGCCGCGGCGCTGGAGCCCTTCGCGAATCTCGCTCATGTCGGCTTGCGCAGCGACGGCTTCACCGAGCGGGGCGGCGCGGCGGCCCTCGCCGGCACCGGGCGGACGACCCAGGTCACCTTCACCACGCTCGGCGTGCGGGCCTCCTCCAGCTTCGATCTCTCCGGCATCCAGGCGACCGCACGCGCAACGCTCGGCTGGCGCCATGCCTTCGGCGACACGACCCCGCTGGCAACCCTCGCCTTTGCCGGCGGCAGCGCCTTCACGGTCGCGGGCGTACCGATCGCTGGGAATGCCGCCCTCGTCGAGGCCGGGCTCGACCTTCGGCTGTCACCGGCGGCAACCTTCGGCCTTTCCTATTCCGGCCAGGTCGCCGCCAATGCCCAGCAGCACGGCTTCAGAGCGAATTTCGGTTTCAGGTTCTGAACCGGCGCGCAGCCCATCGCGGCACCCGCACCGGAGCCGCCATACGGGCGAACCGAAGGAGCGCGCCCGCTTTACTCGCGAGCCCAGCCCCCAGAGATCAGGCCGCGCGCTTCCCCGCCGCATAGGCCTCCGCCGCCTGCTCCACCTGGGCCCGCCTTACCTTGTTGTTCGCACCGCTGATCGACGCCACCATGGTGTAGATCTCGGCGGGCGCGGTGTCGGGATGGCCCGAATTGAACGGCGGCGCCGGGGCATATTCGAGGCCGAGCTGGATCGCCTGTGCGATACGCGCATCGGCCAGCTCGGCAGCCACCGTGATGGCGAAATCGATGCCGGCGGTGACGCCGCCACCGGTGATCAGGCTGCCGTCGCGGACCACGCGGCCGCCATCGGGAATGGCGCCGAACAGCGGCAGGAACTCGCGCCAGGCCCAATGACAGGCCGCGCGCCGCCCTTCGAGCAGGCCGGCCGCACCGAGGATCAACGAGCCCGTGCAGACCGAGGTCACGTAGCGCGCACCGGCCGCGAGGCGCCGGATCGCCGCCATGAAGACCGGGTCCTGCATGGCATGGGTGCAGCCGGAGCCGCCGGGCACGCACAGCACGTCGCAGCCCGCGATCTCCTCCAGCCGGGCGAGATCGGCAAAGGTCAGGCCGTCGGCCTTGACCGGCAGGCCGCCGACCGAGGCAACCGTCAGCGTGGCGCCCGGCAGCCGCGACAGGAACTGGTGCGGCCCGGTGAAATCCAGATGGGTCATGCCGGCATAGAGCGGAAAGACAATGGAGAGAGGCGCGGTCATCGAAAGTCTCCCAAGAGTGACCAGGGCAGCCTCGCAGGTCCCCATCTTGACTTGAATGACATTGATCCCTCAATTTACGTCATGACCAAAACGATCGGCTTTCTCGTTTTTCCCTCCTTCCAGATCCTCGACCTCACCGGTCCGCTGGCGGTGTTCGACGCGCCGAACCGGGCGCTCGGCATGGCGCCCTACCAGCTGACCGTCCTGTCCGAACATGGCGGGCCGGTCACCAGTTCCTCCGGCCTGGAGGTGGTGACCCAGGCCTTCGACGACCGGCCGCTCGACACGCTCATCGTCGCCGGCGGCGCCGGCACCCGTGACGCGGCCAGGACAGCGAGCCTCCTGGGCTTCCTGCGGGCAGCACCGCCGCGCTGCCGGCGCGTGGCAAGCGTCTGCACCGGAGCCTTCATCATGGCCGCGGCGGGCCTGCTCGACGGACGCCGGGCGACCACCCATTGGCACTATGCGGCCTCTCTGCAGCGGCATAATCCGCAGATCCGGGTCGAAGCCGATCGGATCTTCACCAAGGACGGCCCGATCTGGACCTCGGCCGGCGTCAGTTCCGGCATCGACCTCGCGCTGGCGCTGGTCGAGGACGATCTCGGCCTGGATGTCGCGCGTGCCATCGCCCGCCATCTCGTGGTCTATCATCGCCGGCCGGGCGGCCAGTCGCAGTTCTCGACGCTGCTGGAGCTCGACCCATCGTCGAGCCGGATCCGCGAGGCGCTGACCTATGCCCGCGACCACTTGCACGAGACCTTGAATGTCGAGCGCCTCGCCGAGGTCGCCTGCCTCAGCCCGCGCCAGTTCGGCCGCGCCTTCCTGGCCGAAACCGGCCAGACGCCGGCCAAGGCGGTGGAGCGGCTGCGCGCCGAGGCGGCGCGTGCCCGGATCGAGGCCGGCCGGCAGCCGATCGAGGAGATCGCCCGCGATGTCGGCTTCAGCGATCCCGAGCGCATGCGCCGGGCCTTCGTCCGTGCCTTCGGCCAGCCGCCCCAGGCGATCAGGCGCATCGCGAGAGCGGCAAGTGCTTCGGCGAGCGCCTGATAGGTCCACGCAAGATGTGATGAAGCGGGCTCACGGCGATGCGGACGTGCCTGCCTCGGCCAGCAGCCAGGACCTGAAGACGGCCATATCCGGTCGCAGCCGCGCTGCCGGATAGACCAGCCAATAGCTGTAGTCGTTGGCAAGCGCGATATCGAAGGGCCGTACCAGCCGGCCGGCGGCGAGGTCGTCGGCTGCGAGCATGAGCCGCCCGAGCGCGACGCCATGGCCGTCGACCGCCGCGCGCAGCATGAGCCCCGCATCGTTGAAGGTCAGCGCCGCCTCGGCCTTCGCCCCGGCGAGACCGGCATGGTCGAACCAGCGCGACCACGCGTCCTTGGGCGTGTCATGCAGGAGCCTCGCCTGCTGCAGGTCGGCGGGCGAGCGAAGCGCCGGCGGACCGGCCGCGACCGACGGGCTGCACACCGGGCTCAGCGTCTCGCGGCCGACCAGGTCGGCCTTGAGACCGGCCCACCGCCCAAGCCCTGAGCGTATGCCGAGATCGAAACGGTCGTCGGCGAAATCCCAGAGATCGGCCGAACTGGTCAGCCTCAGCTCGATCCCCGGATGGCGCTCGCGAAACCGACCGAGCCGCGGCACCAGCCAGCAGGCCGCGAATGACGGCAGCACCGTGATCCGCAATGGCTTGCCGTCCTGCTGGCCGAGCCGCGCGGTCGCCGCCGCCATGCGATCGAGCGCCGCCGTCAATTCGGGCAGATAGGCGGCGCCCTGGGCCGTCAGGCGCAGGCTATGGCCATGGCGCTCGAACAACCGCACGCCCAGCCAATCCTCGAGCAGGCGCACCTGATGGCTGATCGCCGCCTGCGTCACGCAGAGCTCGGCCGCGGCGCGGGTGAAGTTCAGGTGCCTGGCCCCCGCCTCGAAGGCGCGAAGGGCGCCGAGCGGCGGAAGGCGACGCATTCTCGATGACCTCTGCTTATCGAGCGGATGAGGATAGATCGCTTTGTTCCAGCCGGGAAGTCGCGTCCTTTCACGTCGCTTGAAATGGCCCGGGCGATGCCCCTGGCGCGCTCATGTTCAAAGGACGCCGCGTGATGATCCCCTGGGAGATATGGCTGCCGTTCCTGGGCTATACGATCCCCATGGTGATCAGCCCCGGGCCTGGCAACACGCTTCTCGCCGCCGCCGGCGGGCGGTTTGGAATCCGGGCTTCCCTGCCGTTCTGGACCGGCTTCGAGGCGGCCAACCTCGTCCTGTGCCTCGTGTATGGCCTGGGCGTCGGCCGCGCCCTGCAGGATCACCCCGGGCTGGACCAGGCGTTGAAATGGGCAGGCGCGGCTTACCTCGCCTATGTTGCCTGGCGCTTCTTCCGCATGCCGGCCGGCCCTGCCGGGGACGACCGCACTGAGGCCGGTACCAGCCCGGCGAAGCTCCGCTTCGGCGACGGCTTCCTGCCGGTCGTGCTCAATCCCAAGATCCACACCATGATCCTGGTCATGTTTTCCCAGTTCCTCGATCCCGCGCGCCCATTGCCCGGCCAGTTCACCCAACTCACCGTGGCATTTCTGGTGGTTTGCCTGGCCTGCCATTTTCCCTGGATCTATGCCGGCAAGATCATCCTAGGCCGGTTCCGCTCGGCCCGCGCTCTGCGCCTTCAAGGCTGGACGTTCGGCACCTGCATGGTCCTGGTCGCCGCCTACACAGTCTGGTCCTGAGACCGGGCGGTGCCATCGACTATGCCCGCCGGGGGGTAAGTGGGATGCTGCGGGTCGACTTCACCCTTGCGGCGCCGATGAGGATGCACCCAATTTCGGCGTCCATCCCCGCCCTCGCCTCACCTCATTCGGCAGGCTGCGCGATCGGACGGACGACCTTGCGCCGGGCATTGGCGATGGCCGCGATCATGCCGATCACGGTGGCGCCGGCGACGTAATGCGCCGGACCGAGCTTGTCGGTGGTCAGCAGCACCTGCACGGCGATGGGGGTGAGGCCGCCGAACAGCGCATAGGCGATGTTGTAGGAGAACGACACGCCGGAAAAGCGCACCGGCCCCGGGAAGGCGCGCACCATGATGACGGGCACGATGGTGATCATGCCGGCGGCAAGGCCCGCCAGCGCATAAAGCGGCACCAGATTGGCCGGATTGGCGGCGGTGCCGACGAAAAGCCCATAGGTTGCCGCGATCATCAGCGGACCGGTGACGAGACTCACCGCCAGCACGCCGAAACGGTCGATCAGCACGCCGACGGCGACCGCGGAGACCGTGATGGCGAGCGTCGCGGCGACGCTGCCGAGAAGCGTGGTCAAGGGGGCGATGCCATGCAGCCGCTGCATCAGGGTCGGCGTGGTCAGGATGACCACCACGACGATGGCGGTCAGCATCCAGGTCGCCAGCATCGAGACGACGACCGCCGGGCCATGGCCCGAGAGCACCTGCTTCATCGGCATGTCCTGGACCGTCGCCTTGCGGGCGCGCATCGCCTCGAACACCGGTGTCTCCGACAGCCAGCGGCGCAGATACATCGCGACGAAGCCGAACACGCCGCCGACCAGGAATGGCAGGCGCCAGGCCCAGTCGTGAATGGCTGAAGGCGAATAGACATAGTTGATGGCCGTCGCCATCAGCGATCCCAGGAGGATTCCGCCGGTCAGGCCGCCGGTCAGAAGCCCGCAGGCGAGGCCGATACGGTTCTCGGCCACATGCTCGGAAACGAACACCCAGGCGCCCGGGGCTTCGCCGCCGATGGCCGCCCCCTGGAAGATGCGCATGACCAGCAGCAGGACCGGCGCCGCATAACCGATGCTGGCATAGGTCGGCATCAGGCCGATCAGCAAGGTCGGCACGGCCATCATGAAGATCGACAAGGTGAACATGCGTTTCCGGCCGGTCTTGTCGCCGAAATGCGCCATGATGATGCCGCCGAGCGGACGCGCCAGATAACCAGCCGCGAAAATTCCGAAGGTCTGGATCTGCTCCAGCCATTCCGGCATGTCCGGCGGAAAGAAAAGCTTGCCGATGACGGCGGCGAAAAACACGTAGATGATGAAGTCGTAGAACTCGAGCGCACCACCCAGACAGGCAAGCGCGAGCGTTTTCGCGTCACCTTTTGTCAGGGGACGATTCTCAGCAATAGCGATCATGAAGTAACGATCCTAAACTATAGCGCGACATCGGCGAATTTTGCTGTCGTTTACCCCATGCTGCAGCGCAACACCATTACCGCAAGCCATGCCAGCCATTGGCTGACCGCATGGGTGGTGAATGCCTGCCGACGGCGACACCGGTCCCTCTCCGGATTACGATGCAGAAAGATACGCGACTGGGACATATGTCGTGCGCGAATAGGTCGCGTCGTGATCGACGACGGCGATGCGCTGGCCGCGCCTCGATGGCGAAAGCGCAGTTCCCGGCGCTTGGCCGTTGCCCCGCGCCGCCATTTCGGCTATAGCCCGCCCGTCCCGTGGCATATCTCCGCACCCCTGGAGGCATTGGCCGCGGGTCTTTTCATTTGGAGACTAAGACCATGGCTGCCATCAAACAGATGTCGGCGACGGTCCGCGCGAATGGCGGCAAGGGGGCCGCACGCGCCGAACGTCGTGAGGGCCGCGTGCCCGGCGTCATCTACGGGGACAAGAAGTCGCCCGTGCTGATCTCGCTCGACTACAAGACCCTGCACCAGCGCATCTATGCCGGTCACTTCCTCTCGACCGTGTTCGAGCTCGAAGTCGAAGGCCAGAAGCATCGCGTCATTCCGCGCGACTATCAGCTGGACCCCGTCAAGGATTTCCCGATCCATGTCGACTTCCTCCGCCTTGGCGAAGGTGCCGAGATCTCGGTCGACATTCCGATCCACGTGAAGGGCGCCGACGTTTCGCCCGGCATCAAGCGCGGCGGCACGATCAACCTGGTCGAGCACTCGATCACGCTGCTCTGCAAGGCCGACTCGATCCCCGAGGCCGTCGACATCGACGTCTCCGAGCTCAATCTCGGTTCGTCGGTCCACCTGAACGACGTGGTTCTCCCGGCTGGCGCCCGCGCCACCACCAAGGACAACCCGACGCTTCTCTCGATCGTCGCCCCGTCGGGCTTCGCCGAGCCCGAAGCGGCAGCCGAAGCCGCGCCCGCCGCGGCTGCTCCGGCCGCCAAGAAGTAAGCCTTGCGGGGCCTTGCGCCCCGCTTGCGCATTCGATCGGGGCCCTCTCTCGCGAGAGGGCCTTTTTCGTTTCGACGCGCTGAGACACACTGGCATCGGCCGCCCCTGCGGCAACCGAGGGCCACGCGAAGAGGCATGTGATGATCCTCATGGCCGGCCTTGGCAATCCCGGGGCGAAATATGCCGGCAACCGGCACAATATCGGCTTCATGGCGGTGGAGGCGATCCACCGGCGGCATCGCTTTT
The DNA here is from genome assembly GCA_017304475.1 of Hyphomicrobiales bacterium. Taxonomy (GTDB): domain Bacteria; phylum Pseudomonadota; class Alphaproteobacteria; order Rhizobiales; family Phreatobacteraceae; genus Phreatobacter. The sequence continues at coordinate 65,136 of JAFKKV010000037.1, forward strand.
CGCCCTGGCGCCAGCGCTTCCAGGGACTGACCGCCGAAGGCACGATCGGCACGGAAAAGGTGCTGCTCGTCATGCCCGCCACCTATATGAACGAGAGCGGCCGGTCGGTCGGCGAAGCCATGCGCTTCTTCAAGATCGCGCTTTCCGACGTGGTGGTGCTGCACGACGAGCTGGACCTGCCGCCCGCCAAGCTCCGGGTGAAGACCGGCGGCGGCAATGCCGGCCATAACGGGCTGCGCTCGATATCGGCCCAATGCGGCAACGATTATCGGCGCGTGCGCCTCGGCATCGGCCATCCCGGCGACAAGGCCCTGGTCCATGCCTATGTGCTGAACGATTTCGCCAAGAGCGAGCAGCCCTGGGTGGAGGATCTCTGCACCGCGGTGGCGGACGCGGCCGACCTTCTTGCCGCCGGCGACGACACCACGTTCCAGAATCGCGTCCATCTCGCCATGGACGGCCGCGGCTGGGGCGAGGTGAAGCGCATCGGCGAAGCCTAGGGTCCGGCCCTTGCCATGACGCAAGGGTTGACACCCTGCCCCCGGCGCTCGACAAGGCGCCCAACCAACCAACGGATCTGATCGCCATGGGCTTCAAATGCGGCATCGTCGGCCTGCCGAACGTCGGCAAGTCGACCCTCTTCAACGCCCTGACGCAGACCGCTGCTGCACAGGCCGCCAACTATCCCTTCTGCACCATCGAGCCGAATGTCGGCGATGTCGCGGTGCCCGACCCGCGCCTCGACCAGCTCGCCAGCATCGGCAAGTCGCAGCAGATCATTCCGACCCGCATCACCTTTGTCGACATTGCCGGCATTGTCCGCGGCGCCTCCAAGGGTGAGGGCCTGGGCAACCAGTTCCTCGCCAATATCCGCGAGGTCGATGCCATCGCCCATGTGGTGCGCTGCTTCGAGGACGGCGACATCACCCATGTCGAAGGCAAGATCGATCCGATCGCCGATATCGAGACGATCGAGACCGAGCTGATGCTGGCCGATCTCGACAGCCTGGAAAAGCGCGTGGTCGGCCTGGAGAAGAAGGCCAAGGCCGGCGACAAGGAAGCCAAGGAGGCGGTCGACCTGATCAACCGTGCTTTGGTCCACCTGCGCGACGGCCGCCCGGCCCGCGTCACCGAGGTCAAGCCGGAGGAGCAGAAGGCCTTCGACATGCTGAACCTCCTGACCAGCAAGCCGGTGCTTTATGTCTGCAATGTCGAGGAGGCCTCGGCCGACCAGGGCAATGCCTTCTCGGCCAAGGTGTTCGAGCGGGCCAAGGCGGAAGGCGCCAAGGCGGTGGTCGTTTCCGCCCAGATCGAAAGCGAAATCGCCGTGATGGCGGCCGACGAGCAGAAGGATTTCCTCGATGCCGTCGGCCTGGCCGAGCCGGGCCTCAACCGGGTGATCCGCGCCGGTTACGAGCTCCTGGCGCTGGTCACCTATTTCACCGTCGGGCCTAAGGAGGCGCGCGCCTGGACCATCACCAAGGGCACCAAGGCGCCCCAGGCGGCCGGCGTCATCCATACCGATTTCGAGAAGGGCTTCATCCGCGCCGAGACCATCGCTTTTGCCGACTATACCGCGCTGAACGGCGAAGCCGGCGCGCGGGATGCCGGCAGGCTGCGCCTCGAGGGCAAGGACTATGTGGTCGCCGACGGCGACGTGCTGCATTTCCGCTTCGCCAATTGAGGCCGACCATGGCGCCGCGCATCGCCTTCGAGGATTTTGTCGCCGGCCAGGTCGACAGCTACGGCGCCTATCCGGTCACCCGCCAGGAGGTGATCGACTATGCCCGTGAATTCGATCCGCAGCCGTTCCACCTCGACGACGAGGCCGGCCGGACATCGCTGCTCGGCGGGCTGGCGGCCTCCGGCTGGCATTCCTGCGCCATTCTGATGCGGCTGAACTGCGACCAGTTCATCACCGATTCCACCTCCATGGGCGGCCCCGGCATCGATGAGATGAAGTGGTTGAAGCCGGTCTTTCCCGGCGACGTCCTGTCGGTCCGCCGCGAGGTCCTGGAAGCCCGGCCCTCCGCCTCCAAACCCGACCGCGGCATCGTCCGGTTCCGTTTCGAGCTCATCAACCAGAAGGGCGAGGTGGTGCTGGTGCAGGTCAATCCGATCCTGTTCGGGCGGCGCGAGGCGGCGGCTGTCCCGGCGGCGAGCCAGGGAGCCAGCCATGTATGACGACGTGGTCATCGGCGAGCGCGAAGAGCTCGGCTCGCACACGTTCACGGCAGAGGCCATCATCGCCTTTGCCCGCAAATACGATCCGCAGCCCTTCCATATCGACGAAGAGGCGGCCAGGCGCAGCCATTTCGGCGGGCTGATCGCCTCGGGCTGGCATACCGGCGGCGTCTGGATGCGGCTGCGCGTCGAGCGCTGGAAGGCCATTGCCGCCGAACGGGCCGCCCGAGGCCTGGCGCCGCAGCAGAACGGCCCCTCCGGCGGCTTCAGCAAGCTCGCCTGGTCGAAGCCGGTCTATGCCGGCGACACCGTGACCTATGCCTCCGAATTCACCACCAAGCGCCTCCTGACCTCGCGGCCCGGCTGGGGCGTGGTGCTGAGCCGCAATACCGGCGTCAACCAGCACGGCGACCTGGTGTTTTCCTTCGAAGGTTCGGTGTTCCTGCCGCGTTGAGACCCGAGCTCCGGGATCTCACGGGCCTGGATGCGGCAGGTGACGCCTGCCCAACCGGCGCGGCGCGCGAAAAGAATACGCGCTAATACGTAATTTATCTGGCGTTCAGCTCCGCGCCACAGGTCCGACATGGCGTCTGCAGACGGTTGGTCCGTGGCAACCTGAAGGAGAACGCCATGAGCTTTGCACTATCGCTTTTGCTTGTCGGCCAGCTTGCATCCGGCGACCTGCATCTCCCCACAGGGGCGCCCCGACCCGAACAAATCCAGTACCGCACGGAACGGGACGGCAATCTGACCGGCACCGGCGGAAACGAGGGGCGCGGCTACTACGTCCGAAACGAAAACGACGGGCGCATCACGAATTATTCCGGAACCGGTCGCAATTTTGGCCGCGGCTATTACGCGGATCATTCAGCCGGTCGCTACACGGACTATAGCGGCACCGGTGAAAACACCGGCAGGGGTTACCGGGTCCGCGATGGCGTCGCCGACGGCACCGGCCAGAATTCCGGAGGCGGCTGGGTGCGTAATCCGGACGGCACATGGTATGGAACCGGCAGCAATTCGGGCCGGAAATGCGAGGCGGGCGACAGCCCGATCAGCTGCTGAGAAGTCTCCTGTCTGACCGCGGAGCGCGCGACGTTTCTTCGGCACGCTGCGCGACCTCAGGGGCTCCACCCGCAATACCTGCAAGGTCCCTGTAACAGCGGCGTCCGGAACCCGAAGCATGCGGGCCCGGCCGCCGCCACAGGACTGAAACACCGTCGCACCACAGTCCGCCCCAACGACCTGGGGAGACACGGGCATGAGCCTCGCACTTTCGCTGCTGCTGGCAGGCAACCTGACGACAACAGGCATGGCGCCGCCGCCGGCCGAGCATCGCCTGGAACAGGCGCAATATGTCCAGGACCGGCGCGGCAATCTCACCGGCGAGGGCAGCCGTTTCGGCCACGGCTACGACGTCAGCCGATCGCGCCGCAGCCGGACCACCACCTATACCGGCACGGGCCGCAATTTCGGCGGCGGCTACGAGCAGCGCGGCAACCGCATCACCGGCACCGGCACCCGCTTCGGCGGCGGCTATGACGTCGAGCGCAACCGTATTGTCGGCACCGGCTCGAATTTCGGCTCCGGCTGGGAGCGGCATCGCGACGGCTCGTGGTACGGCACCGGCCGCAATTTCGGCCGCAGCTGCGCGGCCGGCAGCAATCCGGCGGTGGCCTGCCGATAGAGTTCGAACCCGGCCGATCGACGCACAGGTGTCACGGACGGGTTTCACAGTAGTGGCGCGCTGAACCCCACGCCCCCCCGACGGCGCGCCAACCGGGCATCGGAGCTTCGGCTCCCATGCCCGTCGGAGGCCATGAGCAGGCGCAAGCCGGTTCATGGCCTTCTGCTTTCCAGCGCACGCGATGCGCCCAGGCCGACGGGGCCTCGCGCCGTGTCGTTCTGTCCGAAGCGACCAGGCTTCAATGGCCCTCGAAGGCCACCAGCGTGCGCACGGCGACATCCATCGCCCTGAGCTTGTCGGCACCACCCAGTTCCGGCAGGTCGACGATGAAGCAGGCCGCCTCGATCACCGCGCCGGCCTGGCGTAGCAGTTTCACCGCACCTTCGGCCGTGCCGCCCGTGGCGATGAGGTCGTCGACCAGGATCACCCGTTCGCCCGGCTTCACCGCGTCGATGTGAATTTCCATTTCGTCGGTGCCGTATTCGAGTTCATAGGCCATGCGCATGGTCTGAAAAGGCAGCTTGCCCTTCTTCCGGATCGGCACGAAGCCGGCGGAGAGCTGATGGGCGACCGCGCCCCCGAGAATGAAGCCGCGGGCCTCCATGCCGGCGACCTTGTCGATCTTGCCGCCCGCCCAGGGATGAACCAGCGCATCGACGGCGCGGCGGAAAGCGCGCGCGTCACCGAGCAAGGTCGTGATGTCGCGAAACAGGATGCCGGGTTTCGGGTAGTCGGGAATGGTGCGGATCGCGCGCTTCAGTTGGTCTTCCAATCCGCCGGTCATGCTGGTCTCCGAAGCGTCCGGTCCTCTGGCGAGGACACCGCCTCCGTTTTAAGCCGCCGGCGCGTCGGAAGGAAAGCCGGCGGCGCAAGGCGGTCACAGCCGGATCGTCTCGACAAGATAGTCGAGGAAAGCGCGCACCCGCGCCGGCAAGTGGCCGCCCTGGCCGACGAAGATGGCGCTGATATCCTCGGTATCGCCGGGATTGTAGCGCTCCAGCACCGGTATGAGCCGGCCGGCGGCGATATCCTCCCGCGTCTGCATGACCGACAGCCGCGCCAGGCCGAGGCCGGCGAGCACCAGGGCGAGCATGGTTTCTCCGTCGCTGGCCAGCGTATTGCCGTCCGGGGAGACCGTGACGATGCCGCCGGCCTCGTCGCGAAACCGCCAGCCCTCGACGAGCCGGGTGAAGCCGAAGCCGAGCAGGTTGTGTTGCGCGAGATCCGCGGGTGTCTGCGGCATGCCGTGGCGCGCCAGATAGGCGGGCGATGCCACCACCGCCACCCGGCTGACGCCGAGCTTGCGCGCCACCAGGCGCGATTCGCGCAAAGGGCCGACCCGGATCGCCACGTCGGCGCGCTGCTCCAGGAGATCCACCACCGTGTCGGTCAAGACCAGGTCGAGCGAGATCTGCGGGTAGCGGGCGAGGAAGTCCGGAACCAGCGGCACCAGGTAGCGCCGGCCGAAGGCGACATTGGCGTTGACCCTGAGCCGGCCGCGCGGGCTGGCGCCGGCCGCCGCCTCGCGCTCCGCAGTATCGAGATCGCCGAGGATCTGCACCGCCCGTTCGTAGAAAACAGCGCCTTCCGCGGTCAGCTGCAGGCTGCGCGTGGAGCGGTTGATCAGCCTGACGCCGATCCGGGCCTCCAGCCTGGCGATCAATTTGCTCACCGCCGAAGGCGTCATCCGGCAAGCCCGCGCGGCCGCCGAAAAGCCGCCGAGCTCGATCACCCGGACGAAAACCTCCATCTCGCCGGAGCGATTGATGTCTTGTCGGCTCATGGTGAATTGAACTCACAAGTTCTAGTCCGCAAGGCAAGCTAGTTCACCAATACCGGTGCGTCCACATGCAGGACCAGGCCGGCCAGCCGCCGGCAGCCCTCACACATGGCCGGATCCCCCCATGCCCCTTGCACTCTATGCCCTCACCGCCGGCGCCTTCGGCATCGGCGTCACCGAATTCGTCATCATGGGCCTGCTGATCCAGGTCGGCGCCGATCTCGGCGTATCGATCTCGGCCGCGGGTCTGCTGATCTCGGGCTATGCGCTCGGCGTCGTCGTCGGCGCGCCCCTGATGACCGGGCTGACAGCCCGCTGGCGGCGCAAGACCGTGCTGGTCAGCCTGATGGTCGTCTTCACGCTCGGCAATCTCGCCTGTGCGCTGGCACCGGACTACTGGTCGCTGATGGCGGCCCGCGTGGTCACCGCCTTCGCCCACGGCACCTTCTTCGGCGTCGGCTCGGTGGTCGCCACCGGCCTGGTCGCGCCCAATAAGAAGGCCTCGGCCATCGCCGTCATGTTCACCGGCCTGACCGTCGCCAACATCCTGGGCGTGCCCTTCGGCACCTGGCTCGGCCAGGCCTTCGGCTGGCGCTCGACCTTCTGGGCCGTCACGCTCGTCGGCCTGGTCGCGGTTGCGGTGATCGCTTTGGCCGTGCCGCGCGACGACAAGCCCGAGGCTTCCGGCAGCCTCAGGAACGACCTGGCGGTGTTTGCTCGCCCGCAGGTGCTGCTCGGCCTCGCCATGACCGTGTTCGGCTGGATCGGCGTCTTCGCGGTGTTCACCTATATCGCGCCGATTCTCACCGGCATCACCGGCTTCAAGGATGCCGCGGTATCGCCGATCCTGCTGGTCTTCGGCGCCGGTCTGATCGTCGGCAATCTCGGCGGCGGCAAGCTCGCCGACCGCTGGCTGATGCCCTCCGTGCTCGGCACGCTGGTCGTGCTGGCCGTGGTGCTCGCGCTGATGACCTTCGCCATGCACGACAAGGTGGCCGGCGTCATCTTTGTCGGCCTCCTCGGCATCGCCGCCTTCGCCACCGTGCCGCCGCTGCAGATGTGGCTCCTGGACAAGGCCGAGGGCGCCGGCCAGAGCCTCGCCTCCAGCCTGAACATTGCCGCCTTCAATCTCGGCAATGCCATTGGCGCCTGGCTCGGCGGCGCGGTGATCGACCATGGGCCGGGGCTCGCCGCCCTGCCCTGGGTCGCGGCGCTGGCGCCGCTGGTCGCGCTCGCCTTCGCGCTGGCCAGCAGGCGCCTGGAAGAGCCCCGGCTGGCGACCGCGCCCGAATGCCGCTGAACCCGGACCGTCCCGCTCGCAATCCCTCGTCAACGCCCGGATCGATCATGCCCCTTCATCCCCAGGTGCAAGCCGTCATCGACGCCGCCGCTGCGGCCGCGCCGATCGATTTCACCACGATCACCGCCGCCGAGCTGCGGGCCCGTTTCGTCCCGCCTTCGCCCTCGGCCGCGCCGGTCGCCTTGCCCAAGGTGGAGGACCGGATGATCGCCGGCAGCCGCGGTCCCATGGCGGTGCGGCTGTACACGCCAGAGGGCCGGGGCCCCTTCCCCATCACCCTCTATTTTCACGGCAGCGCCTTCGTCCTCGGCAGCCCCGATCTGACCGATAGCCTCTGCCGGACGCTTGCCCGCGACAGCGGAACCCTGATCGTCTCGGTCGATTATAGCCTGGCCCCGGAGGCGCCCTTCCCGGCGGCCATCGAGGACGCCCACGCCGCCCTGCGCTGGGCTCACGACCAGGCCGAGGCGATCGGTGGCATCGCCAGCCGCATCGCGGTCGCCGGCGACAGCGCCGGCGGCAATATCGCGGCGGCACTGGCCCAGGCCTCCCGCCATGGCGGCCCGCCGGTCCGGCACCAATTGTTGTTCTATCCCGTGCTCGACTGCGCCTTCGACACGCCCTCCTACGAGGCCAATGCCGACGATCCTTTCCTCAGCCGCGACCTGATGCGCTGGGCCTGGCGGCAATACCTGCCCGATCCGGCGCTGGCGCGCGACGCGCGGGCCTCGCCGCTGCGCGAGAGCGATCTTCGGAACATCCCGTCGGCTACCATCTTCACCGCCGAATATGACGTGCTGCGCGACGAGGCCGAAACCTATGCGGCGGCGCTGGCCGAGGCGGGCGTCCCGGTCACGCTGAAGCGCTGGCCGGGCCAGGTCCATGCCTTCCTGCTCATGCAGGGCGATATCGACGATGCCGATATTGCGCTGAAGGAGGCCGCGGCAGCGCTCCGCGCGGCTCTCGCCTGAGATGGCGCGCGGCGGGATGACCACCCGCCGCGCGGCTGCCGCTCAATAGGGCACGCGGTCCGCCTTGTTCTTGTATTTCTTCCACACCTCGACCGCCTCCTCCTGCATGATCTGCGTGCATTTGATGGAGCGCTGGGAGACGGGTTTCTTCAGTTCGCCATAGATCATGCTGTCGTCGAAATCGCCATATTCCAGCGCATCCCCATTGGTCGCGCCGTAATAAACCCGTTCGATGCCGGCCCAATAGACCGCCGCCATGCACATCGGGCACGGCTCGGCGCTGGTATAGAGGGTCGCTCCGCGCAGCTTGAAACTGCCGGTCTTCTTGCACGCCTTGCGGATCGCCTCCATCTCGCCGTGCCAGGTCGGATCGTTCTCGGCGACCACCCGGTTGGCGCCCTCACCGAGGATTTCGCCGTCCCGAACGATGACGCTGCCGAAGACGCCGCCGGCGCTGTCGATGAGCGATGTCTTCTCCGACAGCTCGATCGCCCGTTTCATGAACCTGATATCGTCGTCAGTCATGGCCTGTCTCCTCGTTATGATCCGTCACGGCGCCACGGCCCTCCGATCGCGCCGGTCTCCTCTGGCCTCGCTCACCACAGCAGCGTGAAAGCGAGGATCTCGAGCCCGTAGAGGGCGGCCATCGTGGCCGCGCCCAGCAGCTCCACGCGCCGGCGCCGGGCCGGCGCGGGCCGCAGCCACCAGTTCAGGCAGCGGATGGCGATGGCCATCAGCGGCCAGGACACAAGGCTGACGCTGATGGCATTGCCGATGAAGGTCGCCACGGCCAGGTTCAGCCCGGCGAGATGCGGGCTGAGGAACCTGATCTCCAGCATGACCACGGGGAACAGCACGAGCAGCACGAGCGCCGTCTGCTTCCAGGCCGGCGGGGAGGCACGATCCTCCGTTTCCGGGAACCAGCCCGCGAAGGCATTGTCCATCCGCCGGCTCTTCCAGGTCGACATTGCCGGGTCGGCGCTTGCGAGCAGCCTCGCCCGTTCCTCCGACGCGAGCCAGGCGTCGAGTTGTTCGGGCATCGCGAACCGGACAAGCGTCGTCCAGGAGGGCCGCCTGGCAGGCACCGGCGCCTGCACCAGCGTGCCCATATAGCCGGGGAAGCGCGCCTGCTGCGCCTGCATGGCCTCCGCCCAGGCCCTGAACGCGGCCTCCTTGCCGGGATCGACCGTGGTCGTGACGATCTCGGTGACGAACGAGGCGGCGTGGAAATCGGGCGCAGCCTCGTCGACAAGGGCCTGCCCGCCGGGCTCGGCGAGATGCCCGAGCGTTTCGAGCAGCCTGGCGCGCTCTTCTGTCGCCTGCCACCGGCGCAAGGCCTCGGCCGTATCGAAGCGCTGAACGATCTGCCACTCCGCCGAGCCCGCATAGGTCGCGATCAGTTCCAGGCTGGCAAAGCCCGGCGCCTCCGAGGCGGCGCGGACCAGCGCGGACTGCCAGTCCGCGAAGGCCTCGCCCGCCCCCGCGGCGAGCCTGACCTTCGTCGCAACAGCGCTTGCTGCGTCCAGAACCCCGCTTGCGCCGCATTGTCCCTGTTCGGGCTGCGCTGTAGCGTGCGACCGCGACGTGGAGCCGGTCTGCGAGGTGCTCTGCATGCGTGATCCGGATTCGATCGTTTCGCGACAGGGCGAGCCGCCGCGCCAGCCTTGGTAAAACAGCCCACGGGAAAGGTGGTAGGCTTGGTGTCTCAGCCCCGATCCGAAATTGTTGACCCGGCGTCTCCGCTCGACATCGGTCGCCGCGACCAGGCTCCCGTGGGCAGGCTCGAACTGAGGACCACGGATGGCGTGGAGACCGGCCGGACGCTGACCTATTGGCGCGAGGCCGTGTTGCGCCGTGTCGAGGCGCTGGGGCCCGCCGTCGAGCACCAGCGGTTTCGCGCGAAGCTGGTGCATCTCGGCGGACCCGATGCCGACTTCGTCGAGCATGCCTCCGACGCCGTCACCGCCCGGCGCGATCTCCAGCGCCTGCGCCGCGACGGCTGCGATGACATCAGCATCAGCCTGGTCGCCTCGCCACGGCCGGTCGGCCTGATCCATCGCGGCGAGCACCGGCTGCGCGGCGGCGACATCTGTATCATGGACTATGCCCAGCCCATGGAGATCCTGCGGCCGAGACACCATGACATCAGCCTGATCTGCTCGCGCCAGCGGCTCGCGGCGGCCATGGGCGGCGATCCCACGGCACTTGCCGGGCGGCGATTGCCGAGCCGCGGCATGACGACGCTTCTGCGCTCCCATCTGCGGCTGATGTCACGCGAGATGGAACGGCTGTCCCCGGCGGAGCGCATGCGCGCGCTGTCCGCTGCGGTGGAGATGGCGCTCGCCGCGCTGCAGTCGGAAAAAGGTCTCCCGGCGGACGAAGAGCAAGTCCCCGAAGGCCTCTACCAGGCGGCCCGGCTCGCCATTCGCCGGGACTGCCATGATCCCGAATGGGGGCCGCTGGACCTCGCCAGGGTCATCGGCTGCTCGCGGGCCACGCTCTACCGGCTGTTCGCTGCCCGCGACGACAGCGTCGCCGCCGCCATCTGGCAGGCGCGGATCGAACGGGCCCATGCCATGCTGACATCGCCGGCGCATCGCAACCTGCGCGCCGGCGAGATCGCGCGCCGCTGCGGCTTCGTCGATCAGCCGACCTTCAACCGCATGTTCAGGCGCCGCTACGGCATGACGCCGCTGGATGCGGCCCGCCTGGCGGCCGACGGCGAGCGGCCGTGACGACGGTCGCGGCGCGCTAAAGCACCCGCCCCGCCACCGCGTCGAGTTTGGCGAGCAGCGCCGGGTCCCGCTGTTCCCTCGCCGTGATGATGGCGAATTCCAGCGCCCGGTCGGACCCGACGGGGCACGGCTCGTGTTCCCGCGGAAAGTCGCGGGCGAGCCGCGCGACCAGGCGCCGGCCCTTGTCGGCATTGGCATGGAGATGATGGACGACCTGGGCCACGTCGACCGGCCCGACCTCTTCGTGCCAGGCATCGAAATCGGTAACCATGCCGACGAAACAATAGGCGATCTCGGCCTCGCGGGCGAGCTTGGCCTCGGGCATCGAGGTCATGCCGATCAGGTCCCAGCCCTGTGCCTTGTGGAACAGGCTCTCGGCGAGCGTCGAGAAGGCCGGCCCCTCCATGCAGACCGCCGTGCCGCCGACCGTGTGGTCGATCGCCTCGGCTTCCGCCGCGGCCGCCACGCGCTTCTGCAAGAGCGGCGCGACCGGGTGGGAAAAGGCCACATGGGCGACGCAGCCGGCGCCGAAAAAGCTCGGCTCACGTTTGAAGGTGCGGTCGACGAACTGGTCGGCGAGCACGAAGGTGCCGGGCGGCATTTCGCCCTTGAACGAGCCGACCGCCGAAAGCGACACCAGGTCGGTCACGCCCATCCGCTTCAGCACGTCGATATTGGCGCGGTAATTGATGTCCGACGGGCTCAAGGCATGACCCCGGCCGTGGCGCGGCAAGAAGACGATATCGGTCGTGCCGATCCGCCCGCGCCGGACGAGATCGGAGGGCTCGCCCCAGGGCGAAGCCACCTTGATTTCTTCGATCGCCTCCAGGCCCGGCAGGTCATAGATTCCCGAACCGCCGATGATGCCGAGCACTGCCTTGGTCATGTCGCCTCCCCTGGCCGGATAAGAAAAAGGGCCGCGTGAGCGGCCCTTCGTCAAGCTTGTCGTTTCAGGCGGGCCGCCAATCAGGCGTGGCCTTCGACCCGGGACCAAACGCGCTTCTTGGTGAAATAGAGCAGGATCGAGAAGATCACCAGGAACAGCAGGACCTGCACGCCGATGCGCTTGCGCTGTTCGAGGTGCGGTTCCGCCGTCCACATCAGGAAGGCGGTGACGTCGGCGGCATATTGCCGGGCGGTCGCCGGCGAGCCGTCCGAATAGGTCACCAGGCCATCCTGCAGGATGTTCGGCATGGCCACCGCATTGCCCGGGAAATATTTGTTGTAGTTGAGGCCGGCGGGCACGTCGTGGCCGGTCTCGTAGCCGGTCAGGAAGGCCTTCACATAGTCGGCGCCGTGCTCCTGATAGAGCGTGAAGATGTCGACCAGGAACCAGGGGAAGCCACGCTCGTAGGACCGTGCCTTGGCCATCAGCGACAGGTCCGGCGGAGCCTTGCCGTTGTGGGCGGCTTCCGCCGCCTTGACGTTGGCGAAGGGGCCGGGAATGCGGTCGGCGGGGCGCGGCGTACGCTCGGCCGGCTGGCCGTCATCGCCGATCTCGCGCACCTTGTGAACCCAGTCGGTCGCGATCTGCGCAACCTGGTCGGCCGGGAATTCCGGGCCGCCGGGCTGCGACAGGTTGCGGAACGACATCTGGTTGAGCCCGTGGCAGGCCGCGCAGACTTCCTTGTAGACCTGGAAGCCGCGCTGCAGCTGCGCGCGATCGAACATGCCGATCGGCCCGGAGAACGACCAGGTGGCACGCGGCGGATTTTCCTGCTCGGCAGCGTTGGCAGGCGCCGCCAGGCCGAGGCTGAGGCCGATCAGGCCGGCTGCCGCGGCAAGACGCAGAGAGGTGAATTTCATCGTCATCGATCCTTGTTCTCTCAGCGTCCGCTCAGCCCTTGACCTCGGGCGCGGCATTGGCGCCGACCGTCACCGGCGCGCCGCCTTTGGCCTTGCCGAGCACCGAATCGGCGATCGAGGCCGGCAGCGGCTTCGGCGTCTCGAACAGGCCGAGAAGCGGCAGCGCCACCAGGAAATAGGCGAAATAGAGCCCGGTGAAGATCAGCGACAGCATCGGGAAGATGCCCTCGGGCGGCTTCGAGCCGAGCCAGCCGAGCATGACGCAGACGACGACGAAGGCCCAGAAGAACTGCTTGTGCAGCGGCCGGTAGGCCGTCGACTTGACCTTGGAGGTGTCGAGCCAGGGCAGGAAGGCGAGCACCGCGATCGCCGCGAACATGGCGAGCACGCCGCCGAGCTTCGACGGGATCGTCAGGATCACCAGATTGACGTCGAAGGTGATGGCGCGAAGGATCGCGTAGAACGGCAGGAAATACCATTCCGGAACGATATGGGCCGGCGTCACCAGCGGGTCGGCCGGCACGTAGTTCACCGCGTGGCCGAGATAGTTCGGCTGGAAGAAGGTGAAAAACATGAACATGATGAAGAACACGGCCAGGCCGAACGCGTCCTTGATGGTCGCATAGGGCGTGAAGGCCACGGTGTCCTTCTTGACGTCCTTCACCTCGACGCCGGTCGGGTTGTTCTGGCCCGTCACATGCAGCGCCCAGACATGCAGCACGACGACGCCGGCGATCATGAAGGGCAGCAGGTAGTGCAGCGAGAAGAAGCGGTTCAGCGTCGGGTTGTCGACGGAATAGCCGCCCCACAGGAACTCGACCACCGTCGGGCCGACCAGCGGGATGGCCGAGAACAGGTTGGTGATGACCACCGCGCCCCACATCGACATCTGGCCCCAGGGCAGCACGTAGCCCATGAAGGCGGTCGCCATCATCAGGAGATAGATGATCACGCCGAGGATCCAGAGAACCTCACGCGGCGCCTTGTAGGAGCCGTAGTAGAGGCCGCGCAGCATGTGGACATAGACCGCGATGAAGAACATCGAGGCGCCCGTGGCATGCAGGTAGCGCAAGAGCCAGCCGTAGTTCACGTCGCGCATGATGTGTTCAACCGAGTTGAACGCCATGTCGACATGGGCGGTGTAATGCATCGCCAGCACGATGCCGGTGACGATCTGCGACACCAGCATGATCGAGAGGATGCCGCCGAAGGTCCAGAAATAGTTCAGGTTCTTCGGCACCGGATAGGCGATGAACGAGTCATAGACGAGCCGCGGCAGCGGAAGGCGCGCGTCGATCCATTTCCCGAAGCCCGATGTGGGAACGTATTGCGAATGACCCTGCATGGTCTTCAACCTCTATTGGATCGTCAGGCCGTCGCCGCGGCGCCGGTGATGCGGATGCGGGCATCCGACACGAAATTATATTGCGGCACTGGCAGGTTCTTCGGCGCCGGGCCTTTGCGGATGCGTCCCGACGTATCGAAATGCGAACCATGGCAGGGGCAGAGCCAGCCGCCGTAATCGCCCTGGTTGCCCAGCGGCACGCAGCCCAGATGGGTGCAGTTGGCGGCGGTGATCAGCCACTTGTCGTGGCCTTCCTTGACGCGATGCTGATCGGTCTCGGGATCGCGCAGCGTGGTGATGTCCACATCGCGCGCCGCCTTGATCTCGGCATCCGTGCGGTTGCGCACGAAATAGGGCTTGCCGCGCCACAGGATCTTGATCTGCGCGCCTGAAGCGATCGACGACATGTCGAGCTCGACCGGCGCGCCCGCAGACACCGTGCTGGCATCGGGAGCAAGCTGGCTGATGAACGGCCACACAGTCGCGGCGGCTCCCACCGCGGCCGCGGCACCGGTCGCAAGAAACAGGAAGTCGCGGCGGTTGCCCTCTGCGGCGTGATCAACACTTGCCACTGTCATCGTCCTTTCGTCCTGGGTCCGTCGCGGACCTCGATCGCGCCGGAGAGCCCAAAAGCCCCTTGGAAAGCCCCCGCTGCGATGGCAGCGCGCCTGGCGCGGGGCCGCCCAGGGCGGTCCACTCGCGCCGGCAAGGCCTCGAAACCCGAGCCCTCGAAAACAAGAGCACGGAATCCGCGCGGGAACCTTTGTCGGCGTTGGCTTATTCGCATCGTTGCCACGGGATGTCCAGTGCACCGTTTAGAACGTGTCCATGGAACGCATGGCACCTTCGTCGCATGGGAATATCGCCCCGGTTTCGCGGTTTCCGCCGGCTTGACGGCCGGCTGCCGCGACGGCCATCTGGACCGCCATGATCCGCATCGCGCTCTATCAGCCAGACATCGCCCAGAATGCCGGCACCATCATGCGGCTGGCCGCCTGTCTCGGCCTCGGCATCGACATTGTCGAACCCTCGGGTTTTCCGGTCTCCGACCGGGCGTTCCGCCGTGCCGGCATGGACTATCTCGACCATGTCGACTGGCGCCGGCATGACGACTTCACAGCCTTCGAGGCGACCCGTCGAAGCGAAGGCCGCCGCCTGATCCTGATGACCACCAAGGCCGCCCTCCCCTATGCCGGCTTTGCCTATCAGCCCGATGACATCCTGATGGCTGGGCGCGAATCGGCAGGTGTTCCCGACGCCGTGCATGCGGCGGCGGATGGCCGCATCGTCATCCCGATGCGGCCCGGCCTGCGTTCGCTCAATGTCGCGGTCTCGGTGGCCATGGTGGCCGGCGAGGCGCTTCGGCAGGTCGGCGGTTTCGCCGATGGGCCCTGAAACGAGACAGGCCGCCCGAAGGCGGCCTGTGCATGTCTGCCGGAGAGCGGTGCGCAATCAGTAGCGTGCGACGATCGCGCCCGGACCGGTCGAGAACAGATAGTTGACGCCCAGACGGAACTTGTGGGTCTCGAGGCGAACGCTCGAGCCAGGTCCGAAAATGTCCTTGTTGCCGTAATTCGAATAGAGATATTCGGCACGGGCCGTCCAATTGGGGGTGAAGGCATATTCGGCGCCGCCGCCAATGGTCCAGCCGACGCGGGTCTGGCTGGCGGAATTGACGAGCAGGGCCGCGCCGCCGAAGCTGGTGCCGGCTCCGAAATCGGCGAAGGCTACGCCGCCGGTGACATAGAGCAGCAGCCGGTCGATGGCGACGCCGGCACGCGCCCGGATCGAGGCATCCCAGTTGGTCTTCCAATAGGCCGAGAAGAGACCGACGCCGAGGCCGTTGTTGAAGCTGCGGCGAACGCCGAAATAACCGAAATCGCCTTCGACGCCGAGGACGAAATTATTGATCTGGTAGTTGTAGCCGACCTGGGCGCCGCCGACGAAGCCGGTGCCGCTGCCGGGCAAGGCACCACCCGAGACGGTGCCGAGATTGGTGTTGGCGATGCCGACGCCGGCATTGAGACCGACATAGAAACCGGTCCAGTTGAACACAGGCGCCAGGATCGCTGCGGGAACCGCGACGCGCTGGACACCGAGATCGGCGGCCTGGGCGCCCGAGGCAAGACCCGCGAGGGCGGCGGCTGCAATGATGAGCTTCTTCATGACGCTTTCCCGTTATCAATGCCTGACGACGCTCGGTGGTCGGCCGTCAACTGGACCCGGGGCGCCGCCCCTGTTCGGCAATGTCGCTTCGAATGCACGTGGCCAGGAAGAGCCTTGGACAAAGGAAGACGTTGACCTGGACGGTGGCATGGCACCACCGAGCGATCAATCGGAGACAGGCGCAGAACGCGCCAGAACAGGCGAGTTGGTGTGGTTTTGAGACCGATTGTGACGCCACGGCCACAGTTGGAAAGCGGCAAGCTCGCCGCCGCGCTGCCTTTGGATGGCTTCAGCGCTTGTCATAGAAGGCAGATTGGGCGGCACCACCGTGACACGGCCGCCCTCGATGCCCCCGGAATCACGCGATACCCCTGGAATCAAACGGGCCGCCCATGGGCGGCCCGTCGGATGCATGGCGGGATGAGATTCGCTCAGTAGCGGGCGACCACCGCCGAGGGACCGGAGGAGAACAGGTAGTTCACACCGAGCGTGACGGTGTGGATATCCTGCTTGGCGCGCACGCCCTCTGCGATCGGGCCCAACGCTGCCAGCCAGTAGCCGGACGAGAAGTTGTGGTAGTTATATTCGATCTTGGCGGACCAGTTCGGCGCGAAGGCATATTCCGCACCGGCGCCCAGGGACCAGCCGACCCGGGCGCTGCGCGCCGAGGTGCTGAAGCCGGGGCCGCCTGCAAGGACATCCGCGCTGGTGTTGAGCCCGGCGAAGGCAATGCCGCCCTTGCCGTAGATCAGGGCGCGGTCGAAGGTGAAGCCGACCCTCGGCCCCATGGTGGCCAACCAGTTCACCTGGCTCCGGACCGAGCCGCCCAGCGGCCCGCCCGGCGCACCCGGCACCGTCGCCGAGCCCGACAGGCCAGCCCATGACGCCGTCGCTTCAAGACCCAGGACGAAGCGGTTGATCTGGTAGTTCCAACCGAACTGGCCGCCCAGCAGGACGCCGCTCTCGTTGTGGTCGGGCGAAGGCCCGCCGCCCAAGAGGGCGAGCGCGGGATCGAACGTCGTCGAGCCCCGGCCATAACCTGCATGAACGCCGAGATAGAAGCCGGTCCAGTCGAAGCCGCCCTCGGCGACCGACGCCGACCGGATGGCGGCTTGGCGGCTCACCGGGAACAGATAGTTGAAGCCGGCGGTAACGGTATGGACGGTGCGGCTCGATGCGATGCCGAAGGCAGCAGGCGCGCCCGGAATGGCCAGCATTCCGAAACCGCCGCCGAGATCGATGTAGTTATACTCGACCTTGACGCTCCAGTTCGGGCTCAGCGCATATTCGACGCCGGCGCCGACGAACCAACCACCGCGCACATGCGAGCCGGAGATGTCGCCGCCGCCCGGGCCGCCAGCGCCGAGGGATACCCGCGTCTCGAGGCCCGCGGTGGCCAGACCGGCCTTGGCATAGATCAGGGCGCGATCGAAGGCGAAGCCGAGCCTCGGCCCCATGGTCGCGATCCAGTTGGTCCTGGACCTGATCGCCAGCGTGCCGGTGCCGTCAGTGAGGGAACCCGAAAGCGACGCCCAGGCGAGCGTTGCTTCCAGGCCCAGCACGAACTGGCCGACCTGATAGTTCCAGCCGAATTGCCCGCCGATCAACGCGCCCTGCGAGCGGATATCCGGAATGCCTGCTCCGGGAAGGCCGCCCAAAAGGGACTGGTCGACTTTGGTCGTACCCCAGCCGTAGCCGGCATGAAGTCCGGCATAGAAGCCGGTCCAGTCATGCCCCGTCGCGACGATGGCCGCGGGAACGGCGATGCGCTGCGCGCCCAGATCGGCGGCCTCAGCCCCCGTGGCGAAAGCCGCACATGCCGCAGCCAGAACATACTTTTTCATGACGCCCCCTTCACCCGTTTACACCTTGTCTTCTGCAGGCCCAGAATCGGGCCGCTGCCCCAGCAAGGTTGTATAAATTCAATTCGGCAATCGTTGTCACGTCCCGGTCACAGCGGCAAGAGCATGCCTGCCGGTAGGACAGCACGCACGGTCGAATCATACCGCTTTCTGTGGATCTGTGGCCGATGCATCACACCGTGCCCGGCGCATCACAAGCCCTGACCAAATACCGGAAAACCGGTGACGGCGCCGCCACGAGGCCGGGGACGGCGCGCGAACGGCGCTTGGGAAGACGGCGATCCGTGACTAAATGGGAGGGGAGTACGGCGATCCGGCCCTGCAGGACGGTGCCGCCCGAGGACAGGTCATGGACGAGAAGCAAGCAGGCGCGGCCGCCGGCGCGCTCTACGAAAGGTCCCTGAAGGACGCGATGCGCCGGCTGCGCATCCAGGAGGCCGAACGAACCGGCGTGATCGTCGCCCTGCGCGACGCCGAACTCGCGCGCCTGGAAATCCTCAACGACAAGCTCAAGCCGGTCTTCGCCCAGGTGCCTGCCCATATCGACCTGTTCGACACCGGCTTGATCCCCGGCGATCCGCCACGCCTGTGGATCGACATGATCTCCTTTGTCGAAATGGCACGCGACAAGCGCGTCTTCCGTTTCCTTCAGGACAGCCGGCTCGGCCGCTCCATCATCCTGGAGAGCGACAATGCCGATACCATCGCCGACAGCGTCACCGCCTATGTGGCGCAGCGCCTAATCGAGCGCGAGCGCATGCTTGGCGCGCCGCGCGCCGCGGCGAACGAGGAAGCGGCCATGCCGCGGGCCGAACTGCCGCCGGCGCTCGCCGCCGCCGTGCCGGCCGAGCCAGCGACGGCAAAGCCTGTGAACGAAGCGCCGGCCCAATCCCTCGCCGCGCCGGCCGAACCCGCGGCCGCCCTGCCCGAGCCGGCCTTGCAGGCAGCGCCGGCGGGCCGAAGCCGCGAGGGCGTGCGCTTCAGCGGTCTCGGGGCTTTCGTGGTCTTTCTCATCGGCATCGGCATCGGCGTCGGCGCGATCCTCGCCGTCGCCCAGATCGCCGCCCGCGGTTGAAGATCTCGCCGGCCCAAGCCGCGCCGGCCGGTGTGGCTCCCATGCACAGGACCCCTTTCTGTCCCATCGCCGCGCCGCTAGGTTCCGTCCAACCCAGCCGTGAAGCGGCCGCCCTTCCCGAGGAGATCACCATGACCGTCGCCGCCGCCGAGCCCGCCACCACCATCCGCAAGGTGTTCAACGTCGTCGACGGCGCGTCGAGCGAGGCCGCCGACGGCCGCACCATCGAGGCGATCGGCCCGTCCGACGGCAAAGTCATCGCCCTCATGCCGCGCTCCGGCGCCGTCGATGTCGACCGTGCGGTCGCCGCCGCCCGCCGCGCCTTCGAGGAAGGCCCCTGGGGCCGCATGACCGCCACCGAGCGCGGCCGCCTGCTGGTCAAGCTCGGCGAGGCCATCCTCGCCCACCACGAGGAGCTGTCGATCCTCGAGAGCATGGACACCGGCAAGCCGTTCAAGCAGGGCAAGGCCGACATCACCGCGACCGCCCGCTATTTCGAGTTCTACGGCACGGCCGCCGACAAGGTTCACGGCGAGACCATTCCCTTCCTCAACGGCTATACCGTCGCCGTGGTGCGCGACCCGCACGGCGTCACCGGCCATATCGTGCCCTGGAACTATCCCGCCCAGATCTTCGGCCGCTCGGTCGCGGCCTCGCTCGCCTGCGGCAATACCTGCGTGGTCAAGCCGGCCGAGGATGCCTGCCTGTCGCTGATCCGCATTTGCGAGCTGGCGCTCGAGGTCGGCTTCCCGCCCGGCGTCATCAATCTCCTCGCCGGGCTCGGCGAAGAGGCCGGCGCCGCGCTGTCCAACCATCGCGGCATCGACTTCATCTCGTTCACCGGCTCGCCCGAGGTCGGCACGTTGATCCAGACGGCGGCCGCCAGGAACCATATCGGCTGCACCCTGGAGCTCGGCGGCAAGAGCCCGCAGGTGCTGTTCGCCGACGCCGATTTCGACGCGGCCGTGCCCGTGCTGGTCAATGCCATCGTCCAGAACGGCGGCCAGACCTGCTCGGCGGGCTCGCGCATGCTGATCGAGCGCAAGGCCTATGACGAACTGGTCGGCCGGGTCGCCGAGCGCTTCAAGACGGTGCGCGTCGGCAGCTGGGACATGGATCTCGACTGCGGCCCGATGATCAATGGCGGCCAGAAGAAGCGGGTCGAGGGCTTCGTCGAACGCGCCCGCGCCGACGGCATCCCGGTGCTGGCGGAAGGCGCCATCGCCGACGGCGTGCCGGCCGGCGGCTTCTATGTCGCGCCGGCTTTGTTCGGCCCGGTGCCGCGCTCCAACCGGCTGGCCTGCGACGAGGTCTTCGGCCCCGTGCTCTCGGCCATCCCCTTCGACGACGAGGCCGATGCGATCAGGCTCGCCAACGGCACCGATTTCGGCCTGGTCGCCGGGGTCTGGAGCCGCGAGGCCAAGCGCTCGATGCGGGTCGCCCGCGCCATGCGCTGCGGCCAGGTCTTCGTCAACGGCTACGGCGCCGGCGGCGGCATCGAACTGCCTTTCGGCGGGGTCAAGAAATCCGGCCACGGCCGCGAGAAGGGCTTCGAGGCGCTCTACGAATTCTCGGCCTCGAAAACCGTCGTCATCAATCACGGCTGATCACCGTCGAGCCCGGCTGGCCACGGCCAGCCGGGCTTGATCGCCATCGATCGGGCCGGCAACAAGCATCTTTAGCTTTCAAGGGAGGGGAGACCATGCGTCTCAAGGATAAGGTCGCCATCGTCACCGGCGGCGCTCAGGGCTTCGGCAAGGGCATCGCGGAAACCTTCGCCGCCGAAGGCTGCAAGGTGGCGGTCTTCGACCTCAACGAGGACGGCGCCAAAGAGGTTGCCAAGGGCATCGGCCGCAAGGCGATGGGCGTCAAATGCGACGTGTCCAAGGCCAAGGACGTGCAGCGCGCGGTGGCCAAGGTAGTCGCCCGCTTCGGCAAGGTCGACATCCTCGTCAACAATGCCGGCACCTCGCATCGCAACCAGCCGATGCTCGACGTCGACGAGGCCACCTTCGACCGGGTATTCGACGTCAATGTGAAGTCGATCTTCCACTTCGCCCATGCCGTCGTGCCCTTGATGCGCGCCCAGGGCGGCGGCTGCATCGTCAATGTCGGCTCCACCGCCGGCCTCCGTCCCCGGCCGGGCCTGGCCTGGTACAACGCCTCCAAGGGCGCGGTGAACCTCCTGTCCAAGTCGATGGCGGTGGAGCTTGCGCCCGACAAGATCCGCGTCTGCGCGCTGGCGCCCGTCGCCGGCGACACGCCGCTGCTCGGCACCTTCATGGGCGAAGACACCCCGGAGATGCGCAAGAAATTCATCGCCTCCATCCCCATGGGCCGGCTGTCGACCCCGAAGGACATTGCCGACGCGGCGCTGTTCCTGGCCGCCGACCCGGGTGAATTCATCACCGGCGTGGTGCTCGAAGTCGACGGCGGACGGTGCATCTGATGGTGGCGCTGGCGCTTGATCCCGCCTCGGTCCTGCCGCGCGACGGCACGGCCGGCACGCTTGTCGGCCGCGTCCATCGCCCGGGGCTCGGCGCCTCGGTCGTCGCTATCCGCGACGGCGGCGTGTTCGACGTCACGGCGCGCTTTGCGACCACCGCCGACCTGTTCGACCAGCCGGATCCGGCCGCAGCCCTCAGGGCGGTCGCCGGCGAACGCATCGGCGATATCGCCGAGATCCTGGCCAATGCCGCCTCCGCGACGCAGGATCCGGCCAGGCCCGCCCTGCTCTCGCCGATCGACGTCCAGGCGGTGAAGGCGGCCGGCGTCACCTTCGCCCTCTCCATGGTCGAGCGGGTGATCGAGGAACAGGCCAAGGGCGTGCCGGAACGGGCGAGCGCCATTCGCGCCGAGATCGGCGAGATCATCGGCGGCGAGCTGAAGGGCCTGAAGCCCGGCTCGCCGGCGGCCCAGGCGCTGAAAGCCCATCTGATCGAGCGCGGGCTCTGGTCGCAATATCTCGAGGTCGGCATCGGACCCGACGCCGAGATCTTCACCAAGGCCCCTGTCCTGTCCTCGGTCGGCACCGGCGCCGATGTCGGCCTGCATCCGATCTCGACCTGGAACAATCCGGAGCCGGAGGTCGTGCTGGTCATTTCGGCGGCCGGCCGGATCGTCGGCGCCACGCTCGGCAACGACGTCAACCTCAGGGATGTCGAGGGCCGCTCGGCTTTGCTGCTCGGCAAGGCCAAGGACAACAATGCCTCGGCTTCGCTCGGCCCCTTCGTGCGCCTGTTCGACGCGACCTTCGGGGTCGACCAGGTGCGCGCCATGAAAGTGTCGCTCACCGTGACGGGCGAGGACGGCTTCGTCATGGACGGCAAGAGCGACATGGCGGCGATCTCCAGGGATGTCGAGGACCTCGCCGCTCAGGCCATCGGGCCGCACCACCAATATCCTGATGGCCTGGTGCTCTATTGCGGCACGCTGTTCGCGCCGATCCAGGACCGCGAGGCGCCGGGCAAGGGTTTCACCCACAAGCTCGGCGACGTCGTGACCATCGCCAGCGCCGAGCTCGGCAGCCTGACCAACCGCGTCCGGCTGTCGACAGAGTGCAAGCCCTGGACCTATGGCCTGCGCCAGTTGATGGCGGATCTGACGGCCCGGCGCGGCCGCTGACGCCGCTTGCGACGCAAGGACCGCCGGCCCCCTGGCCTTGGGGGCCGGCGCGTCGTCGGGATCGAAAGGGGGTTCGCGTGGAGACCAGGCACTATCTGGGCGGCTGTCTCTGCGGGCATATCCGGTTCAGGGCCACCGGCGAGCCGGCCAATCCCCACACCTGCTCCTGCGCCGATTGCCGGAGACATTCGGGCGCGCCGACCCTTTGCTGGGTGGAGTTTCCGAGCGACGCTGTCGAATGGATCGGCGATGGCGGAAAACCAACGCTCTATCGATCGTCGAACCAATCCAGCCGCTCGTTCTGCCCGCGTTGCGGCAGCACTTTGGGGGCGGTCGACGACAATCCCGTCATTGCGCTGGTCACCGGCAGCTTCGATGCCAAGGATGCATCGGAGCTTCGCCCGCTGTTCCACGCCTTTGAAGACGGCTGTCCGTCCTGGTGGAAAATCGACGTCGCACCGTGAGCGAGACGAGGGTAATCGGGTCCGAATGCCCGATGCCGGCCGGTCAGCGTGCCGGCCCGCCCTGCAGATGCGTGTTCAGGAAGTCGCGAACGCGCAGGCGCGCGTCGTCGCGCGCCGCGGGGTCGGTGCCGATGACCGGTACCCGTCCGTTCTCCCGATATCGCTCGATGGCATGGACGGTCACATTGGGCGCGTCGAAGCCATGGGCCGCCGCGGGATAGAGCTGCAGCGTCACCGGCGCCTTGCGCTCCTGCGCACCGCGCAGGAAAGCCTGGCAAGGCCGGGCCGGCGTCCAGTTGTCGGCCTCGCCTTGCAGGACGAGCAGCGGGATGGTGCTGGTCCAGCTCTGCGGCGGACTGTCGACAAAGGGCTGCGACTGCAGCCGGTCGCTGCAGGCACCCGGATAGAAGGCGATCGCGCCGGCGAAATCATGGGCCGGCGCCGGGCTCGGCCGGCCGCTGCTGCGGGCGGGAATGGCCAGCAGGACCACGCCGCCACCCTGCGACCAGCCCATCAATCCCACGCGCTCCGGCCTGACGAAGGCCTGCTGCTGCAGGAAGGCGAGCGCCGCATAGGCATCGCCCGGCCGCTCCGCCCACATGCGCCTGCGCTCGGGCCCGGCCGTGCAGGTCTGCCCGAAGCCGCGCGAGCCGGCGCTATCGACCATCAGGACGACATAGCCCGCCTCGATCAGCAGGTCGCGCCATGCCCGATAGATGCCGAACGGTCCGGTCCTGGAGACAAGGCCGCTGCAGCCATGCAGCATGACGATTGCGGCCGCCGGTTCGCCCTGCGGCGGCCGGCTCAGAAAGCCGGACAGCGTGGTCTTGCCGTCGAGACTTGGAAACTGCACCCGGTCTTCGGCACGCCCCGGCGAACTGGTCAAAGTCGCGATGATCAGCACCAGGGCGGCCAGCCACGGCGAAGCTGGGCTGGCGCGATATCTCAGAAACGGCGCGGGCATCGGCCCTTCCCTGACATTCCGACGTCTCGTGTATCCGCCCGATCCCGGGCGAGATCAAGACGCGGAACGAAAGCCGCGGCGTGGGCTGTGCCACGGCGAGGCGGCGTCGATCATCGATGTCATGGCGATCCTGTCGGGATGTCCTCGGGCCAGCATCGGGCCGGCCCGGTGGACTGCCCATGCGCGGCCCGACCCGTTATGGTCCCGCCGGCGACGGAGCGAAAGCAGGCGCGCCCCGCCGGGGAGCCGATCCCGCGGCGTTTAATTTGGAATTTTGGTATCTCAAAATGCAATCTTCTGACAAGATGGCGCCCATGACGAAGACGGCATCCACCGTCAGCCCCCTGCAGCGGGACCTGGCACGCGGCATTCTCGACCTGTTGCGTGGCCGCGGCGCCGTGTCCGGCGACCGGCTGAGCCGGGTCGCGCTCGCCGAGGCGCTCGGCGTCTCGCGCACGCCGGTCAATGGCGCTGTGGCGCTGCTCGAAGAGATGGGCATCGTCGCGATCGAAGGCCGCTCGGTGCGTGTCGTCGACCTCAATCGCGACGCCTCCAGCCTTGCCGCGACCGGCGACGATACCGGCATGGCCCGCCTGCTCGTCGGCATCTCCCGGGCGCGCCGCGACGGCAGCCTGCCCGACGAGGTCTCCGAGCGGCATCTGGCCCAGCATTTCAGCGCCGGGCGCACCACGGTCGCCCATGCGCTCAGGCAATTGGCCGAGGCCGGCGTGGTCACCCGCAACCGCGGCCATGGCTGGAGCTTCACCCAGGGCTTCGCGTCCGCCGAGGATCGGGCCGCCTCCTATCGTTTCCGCATGCTGCTCGAACCCGCCGCGCTGCTCGAGCCCAACTTCGCCCTGCCGCCCGGTTTCGAGGCACGCATGCGGGCCGAACACGCCCGCTTCGTCGACCGCCCTTGGACCGCCGACGACGCGGTCGCCTTTTTCGAGACCAATGCGGCCTTCCATGCCGGCCTGGCGGAGGCCTCAGGCAACCGCTTCTTCGCGCCGGTGATCGCCCAGCAGAACCGCCTGCGCCTCCTGTCGAACTATGCCTGGCAGCGCGGACCGGAGCGGGTCGTGGTGTCGGTGCGCGAACATCTCGCCATTCTCGACGCGCTGGCCGCGGGCGATCGCGAACGGGCCGCGGAGCTGATGCGCCGGCATCTGGCGGGTGCCGCCGCATTGACATTCCAGGGCCCCAAGGATTGCACTTCGGTGCCACATAGTGCATTCATGAGTGACACAACGGATGGACCCGACGTTGATCACTCCCCCACCCGAGAGAGCCCCCGCAAGCGCCGGGCCCGATAGCAAGTCCGCATCGCGCTGGCCCGGCGGGGCCCGCTTCGTCGTCTGTGTCACCGTTCACATGGACGGGCCGGCGGTCGAGGCCGGCCGCGGCCAGAACCATCTCGGCCTACATTCGCGCGGCCGTTATGCGGCAAGGCGCGGCGTGCCGCGCAGCCTCGACATCCTGGCGCGCCACGGCATTCCCGCCACCTTCTTCATGTGCGGCTACGATGCCGAGCTCTATCCGGCGCTGATGCGCGAGGTGCACGGCGCCGGCCATGAGGTCGCCGCCCATGGCTATCAGCACGAGGGCTGGGACCTCGGCGGCGACGAGCCGGCGCTGCTGGAGAAGACCCACGCCATCCTGAGTGACTGCGTCGGCGAGGCGCCGGTCGGCTGGTGCTCGCCCTCGGGCCGCAAGAGCCGACTGACGCTGCCGACGCTGAAGCGGCTCGGCTATCGCTACGACGCCAGCGAGAAGGACGAGGATCTGCCCTATCTCGCCACGATCGACGGCCGGCAGGCCGACGACTTCGTCATCCTGCCCAACAATACCGTCTCGCTCGACGACGCGCCGCTCTATGTCCAGGGCCAGGCGACCGCGGCCGAAGCGCTAGACAATTGGATCGAGGAGCTCGAAACCATCGCCACGGGCGACGGCTACGTCCATTTCACCGTGCATCCGCGCGCCGGCTACGGCTCGGGCACGCCGGCCCGATCGGCCGCTTTCGAGCACTTCCTCGTCGCCGCGAAGGCCATGCCCGGGGTGCGTTTCGTCACCCTGCGCGACCTCGCCGACCACTGCCTCGCCGCCCCGGCCAACTGGCGGAACCCGCGCCTATGACCAAGACATTGCTGATCACGGTCAATGTTCATGGCCTCGGCCCGGAAGCCGCCGAAGCCCCCGGCGCCGCACTTCATGGCCGGTTCGCCCATGGCGGTTATGCCTATCGCATCGGCCTCGACCGGCTGCTGGAAACCTTGCGACGGGACGCGGCACCGGCAACCTTCTTCTGGCCGTCGAGCGAGGCCCTGCGGGTCCCCGCGCTGCTTGAGCGATGCCTGCGGGAGGGCCATGAGGTGGCGAGCCACGGCCGCGCCTTCGAGGACCATGCCAAGCTCGCGCCGGCCGAAGAGGCCGACATCCTGGGCGAGGCGCGCGACACCCTGGCAAGGCTCGCCGGCACCCGGCCAACGGGGTTTCGCAGCCCGACCGGCACGCTTTCGGCGGCCACGATCGGGCTGCTCCGGTCCCTGGACTATCGCTACGATTCCAGTTTCCTCGATGATGACGCCCCCTATGGCCTGGATGCGGACGGCGGCGCCGGCATGGTCGAGCTGCCGTGGAGCGAGGGCCTGACCGATGCCACCCATTTCCGCAGGCGGCTGACACAGGACCGCGCCGAGGCCTTCCTCACCGAGGAATTCGACGCGCTGCTGCCGGTCGCCGGCTATGCCTGCCTGACCTTGCATCCGCGCGCCGATATCGGCCTGGCGCGTGCCTCCCGGCTGCCGATCCTCGAGCGGCTGATCGCCCGTGCCCGCGACGCCGGCGCCACGCTTCGCCACTGCCGCGATCTCGCCTGAACCAGCCCGCCACGACAAGGACCGCCCCGATGTTTCCAGTCTCCCGTTCCCGGCTCCGGCGGCGGACCATGCTGTCGCTCATCGCCGCGCTCGTCGCGACCGCCGCGCCGCTCGCCCGCCCGGCCACGGCCGAAACCCTGCTGCGGACCATGGTGAGCTCCGACATTCGCGGCCTGATGCCGGGCACCAGCCCCGATGTCGCGACCGGCGCCGTGCTGCAGCAGATCTATGAGGGACTGGTCGCCTGGCGCGCCGACGGAACGGTCGCGCCGATGCTGGCCGAGACGATCGAGACCTCGGCCGACGGCCGTACCGTCACCTTCACGCTGCGCCAGGGCGTCACCTTCCACAACGGCCAGCCACTGACCTCACGCGAAGTGGTCTGGACCTGGCAGCGCTTCCTCGATCCGAAACAGCCCTGGCAATGCCGCACCAATTTCGACGGCACCCGGCAGATCAAGATCACCGGCGTCGAGGCGCTGGACGCGCAGCGCGTCGCCTTCCACCTGGCCGAACCGAGCGGCGTCTTTCTGAGCATGATGGCGCGCTCCGATTGCGACAGCACCGGCATCGCCCATCCCGATTCCGTCGATGCCGAGGGCCGCTGGGTCAAGGCCATCGGCACCGGGCCGTTCATGCTGGAAGAGTGGCGCAAGGGCCAATATGTCCAGCTCGCCCGCTTTGCCGGTTATGCCTCGCGCAGCGAACCGACCGACGGCCTGTCGGGCGCCAAGCGCGCCGGGCTCGACCGGGTTCGCTTCACCCTGATCCCCGATCCGAGCACCGCCAGGGTCGCCTTGCAATCCGGTAATCTCGACGTCTGGCCGGAGGTCGACCCGACCATGGCGGCGGAATTGCGCGGCGCGCCCGGGCTCAAGATCCTGGACGCGCCGACCGCCGGGCTCAACGCCATCCTGATCCAGTCGCGCGATCCCGTGCTGGCCGATGCCCGGGTGCGCCAGGCCATCGCCATCGCGATCGACACCGACGGCCTGCGCGAGGGGCTCTATGCCGGCTACGGCCGGCCCGGCACCTCGCTGGTGGCTTCGACCAGCCGCAATTATGGTCCGGTCCAGCAACAGGGCTTTGGCCATGATCTCGACAAGGCCCGCCGGCTGCTGCGCGAAGGCGGCTATGCCGGCCGGCCGGTCGTCATCACCACCAACAGCCAGTTCGGGCTGATGAAGGATACCGGCATCCTGTTGCAGGCCATGCTGCAGGCGATCGGCATCAAGGCCGAGGTCGAGACGATCGAATTCGGCGCCCAGCTCGACCGCTATTTCAAGGGGCGCTACCAGCTGATGGTGTGGAACGTCACGCCCTATCTCGATCCGATCTTCTCGTTCGATCGGTTCGTCGGCGGCCCCGACGCCTCGCCCGACAAGGTCTGGCGCAGCGAAGCGGCCAATAACCTGCTGGCCCGGCTGTTCGCCCTGGATAACGCCGCGGCCCGCCAGCCGGTCTTCGACGACCTGCACCGGCTGTTCCTGAACGATGCCCCGCTGAGCATCTGGATCAACCGCGCGACCATTTCCGGCGTCAGCGCCAAGGTCCAGGGTTTCGAGCCTTGGGCCGGCCTGAAGCCGCGCTTCTGGAACGTCACGCTGGGACAGTGAGAATAACCCTCGCCCACGCCTTCGTGGGAGAGGGTGGCCGCGGAGCGGCCGGGTGAGCATCTGTGTTCCGCGTCAAGCCTGTTTTGGGGCGTGGGCGGTCCAGATGCGGTCCTGAGCGATGAGGGTGTTGGCGAGCACGACGAGCTTTCGGGCGACAGCGATGAGGGCGCATTTGGGCTTCTTGCCCTTGGC
>JAFKKV010000012.1 GCA_017304475.1 Hyphomicrobiales bacterium
GGCGCGGCAAGGCCGGCGGCGGGCGGCGCCCCGGGCCGGGGCGGGGTCGGGTCGATCCAGGGCGCGCGGCGGTTCTGCGTGCGTTGCCGGTCGCGGCGCGCGGCATCGGTCCGCTCGGCGCCCGGCGCCGGGGCCATTTCGGTGCGCAGGCCGGCGGCGTCGGCATCGCTGGAGGTGCCGCCGCGCGTTGCCGCGTCCCTGTCCGATTCGATCGGCGCCAGCCCGCGCCAGCCTTCGTTCTGTCCGGGGTCGTCGACCAGCGGCGCGGCTCCAGGCGAGGGCGTCGCACCGCGCAAAGCCTGGCCGTGCACGGCCGCGCCCGTCCAGGCCAGGACGAGGGCGATCATGCTCACGGTTGCGAGGTGGCGGGCGGCGCGACCCAACGATGACCCTTCCGGCATGTATTTCCTCAACAAGAGGTAAAGAGCCGTGGTTAACGTGGGGTTGATGGATGGCCGCCGATGCAGCGCCGGAACGGACGATGCTGGCGGGGTGCGTTCGGCGCCCAGCCGTGGTAGAGCGACCAGCCTTCGTCAGCGGACAGGCTTCATGACATCCTCCATCCCCGCCACCAACACCATTCTCACCTCGGCGCTGCGCACGCTGTCGGTGGAGGCGGCCGGCATCGTCGCGCTCGAGGAAGCGCTGGCCAACGGGCTCGGCGCGCCGTTCACCGCCGCCGTGTCGCTTTTGATGAAGGCCAAGGGCCGCGTCATCGTCACCGGCATGGGCAAATCCGGCCATGTCGGGCGCAAGATCGCCGCGACCCTGGCCTCGACCGGCACGCCGGCCTTCTTCGTCCATCCGGGCGAGGCGAGCCATGGCGATCTCGGCATGGTGACGCCCGACGACGTGATCCTGGCTTTGTCATGGTCCGGCGAGACGGTGGAGCTGCGCGACCTCGTCGGCTTTTCCCGCCGGTTCGGCGTGGGGCTGGTGGCGATCACCTCGGTGGCCGATTCGGCGCTCGGCAAGGCCGCCGACGTGTGCCTCAATCTGCCGCGGGCCGAAGAGGCCTGTCCGAACGGGCTGGCGCCGACCACTTCGACGCTCATGCAGCTCGCCATCGGCGATGCCCTGGCCATTGCGCTGCTCGAGGAGCGCGGCTTCACCGCCGCCGACTTCCGCACCTTCCATCCCGGCGGCAAGCTCGGCGCCGTGCTGGCCCTCGTCCAGGATGTCATGCATAGCGGCGCGGCCGTGCCGCTGACCCGCCTCGGCGCGCCGATGACCGACGTGATCCTGGAAATGACCGCCAAGGGCTTCGGCTGCTGCGGCGTGGTCGATCATGACGGCCGGCTGGTCGGCATCGTCACCGATGGCGACCTGCGCCGCCACATGCAGGCCGACCTGCTGGCCCTGCCGGTCGAGGAGGTGATGACCCGGGCGCCGAAGACGGCGCGGCCGGACCAGTTCGCAAGCGAAGTGCTGGACCTGCTCAACCGCACCAAGATCACCGCCCTGTTCGCGCTGGAAGCCGGCAAGCCGGTCGGCATCCTGCATGTCCACGACCTGCTGCGCGCCGGTGTCGCCTGAGGCCGGCGCAGAGCCCGCGAGCCACGCAAAGGCGCCGGGATCGCCCAATTCGTGCCCAGTTCGGCGGTTTCAGATAGGCCTGCCTCGATGATCGGATGTGCCGGGCGGGAATGACATGAGACTTTATCCGCCGCTGATCCCGGCCTTGTGCTTCAGCCTTGCGCTCGCCGGTTTCCAGGCTCCCGCCCGTGCCGAGGCCGCTGTGCCGATGCGCGAGATGCAGGAGCGCGTTCAGCCGGGCCGGCCCGCGGCCGTCGCTCCGGCCGCCAGGGTCTACCTGTTCCGCGGCCTGTTCGACGTGTTTTCGCTCGGCATCGACAGTCTCGGCGGCAAATTGCGTCGCAAGGGTTATGCCGCGCGCACGTTCGGGGTCGCGAGCTGGGAGGCGGTGGCGGCCGAGATCGTGCAGCGTCGCCGCGCCGATCCCGCCGAGCAGATCGTGGTGATCGGCCACTCGCTCGGTGCGGATGCGGCGGTGAGGATCGCCAACCGGGTGGCGCGCGAAGGGCTGGCGCCGCTGGCGCTCGTCGTCACCTTCGACCCGGTGTCGCGGCAGGAGGTGCAGGGCGGCACCCGCCGGCTGGTCAACCTGTTTCAGTCGAACAATGGCTGGGCCGTGCCGCTGCGCCGCGGCCCGGGCTTTGCCGGCGACTTCATCAACGAGGACCTCCGCGATCGCGGCGGGCTCAACCATCTGAATATCGACAAGGATCGCCGCCTGCATGACGGCATCATCGCCTGGATCGACCAGGCGGTGGCGGAAGGGCTGGCGCGCCGGCAGGGCGCCAGCGCGTTCAGCTCCCCAGCAGGAGCCGCAAGACCACGATGGTGACGACGCCGGTCGCGATGGTGCCGATCAGCGGCAGCCGTGTCGCGGCGAGGATGGTGATCGCCCCGGCCAGGGTTTCCGCCCAGCCGGTGGCGAGCAAAGTCGGTGCGATCACCGCGGTCAGCACGGCGGCGGGGATCGCATCGACCGCCGCCTTGGCGCGGCCGGTAAAGGCGATGCGATCGGCGATCATCAGGCCGGCGACGCGGCAGGCATAGGTCACCGCCGCCATGCCGAGGATGGCGGTCATGGTCGTCAGGTGGAGTTTCATGGAGCGGCATCCGTCGATGCGATGTCCGGTCGCGTCGGAGCCGGTGCCGCGGCATCCTCCCGATGGGCCAGGACGGCCGCGGCCATGCCGGCGATGGCGCCGGCCAGCACGTGCCAGGGCGAGCCGAAGACGAGATAGGCGGCGGTCGCGGCGACCGCGCTGACCACCACCACCAGCCCGCTTCGCCCGCCGGTGGCGAAGCCGGCGACCAGTCCGATGAAGATGGCGGTGAAGGCAAAATCGGCGCCGAACCGCCTGGGGTCGCCGAGCAGTGGTCCGGCAATGGTCCCGGCATAGGACCAGAGCACCCAGTTGACGAAGAAGATGGCTCCCATGCCGAAGAAATAGGCCGCGGTGATGGGGCGCCGCGCCGCCCGCCGCTCGGCCAGCGCCCAGTTCTCGTCGGCCAGGACATGAAAACCCAGCAGCCGGCCGACCAGCGGCAATTGCGCCACCTTGGGCGCCAGCGAGGCGCTCATCAGCAGGAAGCGGGCATTGATCAGGAGGGTCGAGAGCACCAGCGCGGCGACCGGCACCGGCACGGTCCAGAGCTCGATCGCGGCAAGCTGCGCGCCGCCGGCGAAGATCAGCGCGGAAGACAAGGCGACTTCCAGCGGCGACAGGCCCTTGGTGGTGGCGATCGCGCCGTAGAGCAGGCCGATCGGGGCGGCCGCGACCATGGCGGGCCACACATCCGCGACGGCATCGCGGAATTCGGACAAAGGTCTGGACATCGGCTCGGCAGGCATATCGGTCATCGCGCCATCATGGCGCGCCGCCGCGTCGGGCTCTTGAATGAAATCGGCATGGGATCGGCCGTCGGCCGGCGGCGGCCTATTCGGAGACGGAACGCCGGTAGGCGCCCGGCGTCACGCCGAGCCGCGCCTTGAAGGCACGGGTCAGATGGGCCTGGTCGGCAAAGCCGGTGGCGGCAGCGGCTTCGGCCGGGGCGGTGCCGTTCTTCAGGCTGTCCTGGGCGCGGCGGACCCGGACGTCGATCACATAGGCATGCGGCGTCAGTCCGATCTCGCGGCGGAAGGCGCGGATCAGGTGGTGGGTCGACAGGCCGGCGGCCGCGGCGAGGTCGTCGAGCCTGAGGTCCTCGCAATAGCGCGCCTCGATCAGCGAGCGGACGCGCGCCACCGGGCCGGCCTCGCGCCCGAGCGGTTCTTCGCGCAGGTCGGCATGCAGCACCAGCATGCGGCCATAGGCGCGCAGCAGCAGCTCCTCGCCCGCGAGCCCGTCCTGGTTCTGTTCGAGGGCTGTATGGGCGGCGGCGAACAGTCGCGCGCCCTCGGGATCGTGGACCACCGCCTCGCGGAAGAACGGCGTGTCGTTGACGGCCTGGCCGGTGACCGAGCCCGCCACCAGCCGGATGAAATCCACGCCCGGATAGGTCATGCGATAGGAATAGCCGCCATTGGCCGGCGCGCCGTCATGAACGTCGAGCGGATTGTTGAAGACCAGATCGCCGGGACCGGCGAAATGCCGGCGGCCGCGGGCGTTCCAGGTCTCGCAGCCGGCTTCGATATTGCCGATCGCATAGGTGTCATGGATATGCGGCGCATAGGCGTGGTGGACGAAGGTCGCGCGCAGGCAATCGATGCCGCCGAAACGGCTCGCCGCGAAGAACCGCGCCACCTCGCCCTCGCCGAGCGGCAGGACGGCGAGCGCTTCAACCTGGGTGATTGGCCCATTCATGGCCATTTTCTATCACGCTGGCGACACGGTTCTTGAACGAAATCGGCATGGCTCGCCCCGCGCCCGCGCCGGGCTGGCCGCGGGATGCCCTGCGCCTACGACTTCCGTCTCATCGGTCCTCCTCCTTTCGACCCCTTGATTTCATCGACCGCGCGTTCAACTATTCGCCCAGGCTGTCGTGACGAGACGGCCCGCGGCTGCGCGAGCGGCCGCCACGAACCCGGAAAACCGGGTCGGTCAGAGGGATGGACGGTGTGGCCCCGCGCCCGCCGCCAGGAAACCAGGGAGGATGCCGGACGTGGCAAACCACGCCGACGCGCGTGCCGTTTCCGGCGCGGGCGATACGTTTCCGAAGCTCCTGGCCTTGAACGCGACGCGCTTCGCGGCGCGCCCGGCCATGCGCCACAAGGATTTCGGCATCTGGCACAGCTGGTCCTGGGCCGAGGTTGCCCGCGAGGTGCATGATTTCGCGCTGGGCTTGCGCGAGCTCGGCCTCGCGCGGGGCGACAAGGTGGCGATCATCGGCCGCAACCGGCCGCGGCTCTACTGGTCGATGGCGGCGATCCAGTCCTGGGGCGGCGTGCCGGTGCCGGTCTATTCGGATTCGGTCGCCGAAGAGATGGCCTATGTGCTCGAGCACGCCGAAACGACGATCGCCATCGTCGAGGACCAGGAGCAGGTCGACAAGGTCCTGTCGGTGTCCGATCGCCTGGCCAGGCTCAGCCATGTCATCTACGACGAGCAGCGCGGCCTGCGCGACTACGACCATTCCCGCATGCACTCGTTCGAACAGGTCCAGGCGATCGGCCGCGCGGTGTCCAGGGACCCGGCCAAGGCGGCGGCGCTTGCGGCCTCGATCGCCGAGTCCAAGGGCTCCGACCTCGCCATCATGCTCTACACCTCGGGCACCACCGGCCGCCCCAAGGGCGTGATGCTGAGCAATGACAACCTCATCGTCTCCGCGCGCAACGGCAACCTGTTCGACAAGCTCGACGAGAACGAGGAGGTGATCGCCTATCTGCCGCTCGCCTGGGTCGGCGACAATATCTTTTCCTATGCCCAGTCCTATGTCGCGGGCTTCTGCGTCAATTGCCCGGAAAATGCCGAAACCGTCACCGACGACCGGCGCGAGATCGGCACGTCCTATGCCTTCGCGCCGCCGCGCGTCTACGAGACGCTGCTGACCCAGACCATGGTGCGCATGGAGGATGCGAGCGCCTTCAAGCGCCGGATGTTCCACTATTATCTCGGCGTGGCCAAACAGTGGGGCGAGAAGATCCTCAACGGCGAGAGCGTGCCGGCCACCGCGCGGCTGAACTATGCGCTTGGGCGTTTCTTCGTCTACGAGCCCTTGAAGAACCGCTTCGGCCTGAGCAGCATTCGCGTCGCCTATACCGCCGGCGAGGCGATCGGTCCGGAGATCTTCCGCTTCTTCCGCTCGCTCGGCATCAACCTGAAGCAGCTCTACGGCCAGACCGAAGCGAGCGTCTATATCACCGCCCAGCCGGACGGCGAGATCTATGCCGATACGGTCGGCAAGCCGAATATCGACGTCGAGATCAAGATCGACGCCAATGGCGAGGTGCTGTTCCGCTCGCCCGGCGTGTTCCAGGGCTATTTCAAGGATCCCGAGAAGACCGCCGAAACCAAGACGCCGGACGGCTGGGTGAAGAGCGGCGATGCCGGCTTCTTCGATCCCAAGACCGGCCATCTGCGCATCATCGATCGCGCCAAGGATGTCGGCAAGCTGAAGTCGGGTGCGCTGTTCGCGCCGAAATATATCGAGAACAAGCTGAAATTCTATCCCAACATCAAGGAGGCCGTGGCTTTCGGCCAGGGCCAGGACTTCGTCACCGCCTTCCTGAACATCGACCTGACCGCGGTCGGTTCCTGGGCCGAGCGGAACAATGTCAACTACGCCTCCTACCAGGAACTGGCGGGCCACCCCGACGTCATGGCGATGCTGGTCGGGCATGTCGACGAGGTGAACCGGTCGCTTGCCGGAGAACCCTTGATGGCGGGGGCGCAGATCAAGCGCTTCCTGATCCTGCACAAGGAGCTCGACGCCGATGACGGCGAGCTGACGCGGACCCAGAAGGTCAGGCGCAGCTTCATCGCCGAGCGCTACCAGCCGCTGGTGACCGGCCTCTATGACGGTTCCAAGCGGGCGCATATCCGCACCGAAGTGACCTTCGAGGACGGCCGCAAGGGTGTCATCGAGGGCGATCTCGCCGTCACCGACATGGAACTCCACGCGGTGGCCGCAACATCGTTCCAGGAGGCCGCGGAATGAGAGGGCCGTCGCCGACCGACATCGCCGCCGGCGAAGTGATCCTGGCGGTCGAGCATGTCTCGCTCGCCTTCGGCGGCGTCAAGGCGCTGACCGACGTGTCCTTCGACATCAAGAAGGGCGAGATCCGCGCGATCATCGGCCCGAACGGCGCCGGCAAGACCTCGATGCTCAATTGCATCAACGGCTTCTATTATCCGACCGAAGGCCGGATCACCTTCAAGGGCCAGACGCGGCCGAAGATGCGGCCCTATGAGGCAGCCTCCGGCGGCATCGCGCGCACCTTCCAGAACGTCGCGCTGTTCAAGGGCATGTCGACCCTCGACAACATCATGGCCGGCCGCACCCTGAAGATGAATTCGAGCTTCTTCTGGCAGCTGTGGCGCTATGGGCCGGCCATGCGCGAGGAGATCGAGCACCGCAAATTCGTCGAGGAGATCATCGATTTCCTGGAGATCCAGCATGTCCGCAAGGTGCCGGTCGGCAAATTGCCCTACGGCCTGCAGAAGCGGGTCGAGCTCGGCCGGGCGCTGGCCATGCAGCCGGACGTGCTGCTGCTCGACGAGCCGATGGCCGGCATGAATCTCGAGGAGAAGGAGGACATGTGCCGCTTCATCCTCGACGTGTCGAACCAGTACGGCACGACCATCGCGCTGATCGAGCACGACATGGGCGTGGTGATGGACCTGTCCGACCGGGTGGTGGTGCTCGAATATGGCCGCAAGATTGCCGACGGCACGCCCGACGCGGTGAAGGCCGACCAGCGGGTCATCGACGCCTATCTCGGCGTGGCGCATTGAGGAGGGCCCGATGACCGATGTGAGCATCGCCCCGAAGCCTGCCCTGACGGAGGGCCAGCGTGGCTGGCTGACGGCGGCGGCCGTCCTGGTCGTGCTGATCGGCGGCCTGACCTTCGCCACCCTGAAAGGGCTGATCGGCCCGGCCGACTGGACCTACAAGATCCTGGTCGACCCCTTCGTCACCATGTGGGGCCTGCCCGACCTGTTCATCCAGACGGTCTGGGAAGGCTTCGTCGCCGGCGTCCTCTATGCGCTGATCGCGCTCGGCTTCGTGCTGATCTTCAAGGCCTCGGGCGTGTTCAATTTCGCCCAGGGCATCATGGTCGTGTTCGCCGCCCTGTCGCTGGTCGGGGTCTATGAATTCCTGACCCAGAAGCTCGGCCTGCCGCCGGGCCATGTCGCCGCGCTGCTGGCGACGCTCGCCGCCGTCGGCATCATGCTGGTGCTGTCGATCACCGTCGAACGGGTGGTGCTGCGGCCGCTGGTCAACCAGCCCGACATCATCATGCTGATGGCGACCGTCGGCCTGTCCTATTTCCTCACCGGCTTCGGCGAATATGTGTTCGGCGGCAATCCGAAGGTGATGATCACCAGCGAGCTCGGCCTGCCGACCGGGTCATCCAGCATCGATGTGCCGGGCGGGCGCATCAGCGTCCAGCATCTCGACGTCGCGGCCGCGGTCATCGCGCTGGCGATGATCGTCATTCTCGCGCTGTTCTTCCAATATACCCGGATCGGGCGGGCCCTGCGCGCGGTCGCCGACAGCCACAAGGCGGCGCTGTCGGTCGGCATCTCGCTGAACCAGATCTGGGTCATCGTCTGGTTCACCGCCGGCATCGTGGCGCTGGTCACCGGCATCATGTGGGGCGCGCGTTCGGATGTGTCCTTCGCGCTGGAAATCATCGCACTGAAGGCGCTGCCGGTGCTCATCCTGGGCGGCTTCACCTCGGTGCCCGGCGCCATTGTCGGCGGCCTGATCATCGGCATCGGCGAGAAACTCGGCGAGTTCTACTGGGGGCCGCTGATGGGCGGCGGCATCGAGACCTGGCTCGCCTATATCATCGCGTTGATCTTCCTCATGTTCAGGCCGCAGGGCCTGTTCGGCGACAAGATCATCGAGCGCATCTGACGGGAGCCCGAGCCGTGTTCTACCGCGAGGCCGGACAGTACAAGACCAGCTACCAGGCCGACATGGCGATCTTCCCGCTCATGCAGGATCGCCTGGGTGTCGCCGCCATCGTCGCGCTCGCCTATGCGGTGCCGCTGTTCACCGGCAATTTCGTCATCTCGACGATCATGCTGCCGTTCATGGCGCTGGTGCCGGCGGTGATCGGGCTCAACATCCTCACCGGCTATACCGGGCTCATCTCGCTCGGCTCGGCCGGCTTCATGGGGGTCGGCGCCTATGCCTGCTACAAGCTGACGACCCTGCTGCCCGAGGTGAACATCCTCATCTGGATCCTCTGCTCGGGCTTTTTCTCGGCGGCGATCGGCGTGGTGTTCGGCCTGCCGAGTCTCCGGATCAAGGGGCTCTATCTGGCAGTGGCGACGCTGGCCGCGCAGTTCTTCCTGCAATGGTCCTTCGTGCGCATTCCCTGGCTGTTCAACTACAATCCGTCGGGCGCGATCGAGGTGCCGCTGCGCACCCTGTTCGGGGTCGCCATCACCGGCCCGACGGCGGCGGTTGAGGTCAAATACCTGGTCGCCCTGTCCTTCGTCGTGCTGCTCACCTGGATCGCCTCGAACCTGGTGCATGGGCGGGTCGGCCGTTCCTGGATGGCGGTGCGCGACATGGACATCGCCGCCCAGCTGATGGGCATCAAGCTGCTGGAATCGAAGCTCCTCGCCTTCGCCGTCTCGTCCTTCTATTGCGGGGTGTCGGGCG
Organism: Hyphomicrobiales bacterium; assembly: GCA_017304475.1. Classification (GTDB taxonomy): domain Bacteria; phylum Pseudomonadota; class Alphaproteobacteria; order Rhizobiales; family Phreatobacteraceae; genus Phreatobacter. The sequence goes on from JAFKKV010000012.1 coordinate 9,313, forward strand.
CGCTCTTCGTGTTCATCTATCTCGGCGGCGCGGAAGCCGGCACCGAATTCTCCATCCGCCTGTCGTTCCTCATCCTGTTCGCGGTCATCATCGGCGGGCTCGGGTCGACCATCGGCTCGTTTTTCGGCGCGGGCTTCATCGTGGCGCTGCCGACGATCCTGAAATTCGGCCTGCCGGCGATCGGCATCGCGATTACCGGGTCGATCGCCGAAAAACTGGTGGTCATGGTGATCGGCGCATTGACCATCTACCTTCTCATCGTCGAGCCGCACGGGCTTGCCCGCCTGTGGCAGATCACCAAGCAGAAGCTCCGGGTCTGGCCGTTCCCCTATTGAACCACCGCCCCAACCACCCACGACCGGACGATCAACGGCCGGCAGGACAATCAGGACTGAGCGCGTCGCTCAAGGGAGGATATGTCATGAAGCTCACACGAACCGCACTGGCGCTCGCCGCCGGGATCGGGGCCTTCGCCTCGCTGCCGGCCGCCGCCCAGGACCAGATCATCTTCGTCAACAACACCTACCGCACCGGACCGTTCTCCGGTTCCGGCATTCCGATCGCCGACGGCACGCGCGACTATCTGATGATGCTGAATGCCCGCGACGGCGGCATCGGCGGCGCGCGCATCGTGTTCGAGGAATGCGAGACGCAATACGACACCCGCCGCTCGGTCGAGTGCTGGGAACAGGCCAAGTCGCGCGGCTCGGTGCTCTATGCGCCCTGGTCGACGGGTGCGACGCTCGCCACCATTCCGCGCGCCCATATCGACAAGATGCCGATCTTCGCCATGGCCTATGGCCTGTCGGCGGCCTCGGTCGGCGGGTCTTTCCCCTGGGTGTTCAATCCGCCGCTGACCTATTGGGACGGCGCTTCGGTCTGGATCCAGTATATTGCCGGCCGCGAGGGCGGCCTGGAAAAGCTGCGCGGCAAGACCATCGGCCTGGTCCATCTCGACGCGCCCTTCGGCAAGGAGCCGATCCCGGTGCTCGAGGCGCTCGCCAAGGAATATGGCTTCACTCTGAAGCTCTATCCGATCAATCCCAACGAGATGCAGAACCAGTCGTCGACCTGGCTCGGCATCCGCCGCGACCGGACCGACTGGGTGCTGCTGCAGGGCTGGGGCGCCATGAACCCGACCGCAGTGCGTGAGGCCGGCCGCGCCGGCTTCCCGCGCGACAAGCTGCTGGGCATCTGGTGGGCCGGCGGCGACGACGACGCGCGTCCCTCCGGCGCCGACGGCAAGGGCTATCTGTCGATCTCCTGGCACCAGGTGGGCACCAATTTCCCCGTCATCCAGGACATTCTCAAGCACGTCGTCGACCGCGGCCAGTCGCAGGCGCCGCGCGAGAAGGTGGGCGAAAATCTCTACAATCGCGGCGTCTATCAGGGCATCCTGATCGCCGAGGCGATGCGCACCGCCCAGCGCCTGTCCGGACGCAAGGCCATCACCGCCGACGACATGCGGCGCGGGCTGGAATCGCTGGATATCTCGGCGGCCCGCTGGACCGAGCTCGGCGCGCCGGACTTCGCAGCGCCGGTCAAGCTGTCCTGCCAGGACCATAACGGCCACCAGGCCGCCTTCCTGGTCCAGTGGGACGGCACGAAATGGGCGCGTGCGACCGACTGGATCACGCCGGACCGCGCCCGCATCCGGCCGCTGCTGGAAGAGGCGGCGCGGGCCTATGCCGCGTCCAACCAGGGCTGGCCGCAGCGCACCGAGGCCTGCGACCAGCGCTCGTAAGACAGCATCCGGGGCCGCGATCCGTCGCGGCCCCGCCTTGCCGGACCTCAACCTTTTGCCGCCGCGCGCCCGATCACGGCGGGGCGCGACGGCGCCGAACGGATCGGGTCCCGCCCGCCCACCCGCGCCTCGCGGCGCCCCTCCCGATCGTGGAGGGTCACTGACGGACCGCCTCATGATCGCCGAGACCACCGCCGGCAGCGTCGCCGAGACCGGGCAGGACCAGATCCTGGCGGTCAGCAATATCGAGGTCGTCTACGACCATGTGATCCTGGTGCTGAAAGGCGTGTCGCTGACCGTGCAGCGCGGCGGCATCGTGGCGATCCTGGGCGCCAACGGCGCCGGCAAGACCACGACGCTCAAGGCCATTTCGAACCTGCTGCATGCCGAGCGCGGCGAGGTGACCAAGGGCGCCATCGTCTTCGAGGGCGAGCAGGTGGACCATCTCTCGCCCAATGACCTGGTGCGGCGCGGCTGCATCCAGGTGATGGAGGGCCGGCATTGCTTCGGCCATCTGAGCATCGAGGAAAACCTGATGACCGGCGCCTTCACGCGGCGCGACGGCAAGGCGGCGATCCGCGCCGACCTGGAGAAGATCTACAATTATTTCCCCCGGCTGAAGCAGCGGCGCGGCTCCATGGCCGGCTATACTTCGGGCGGCGAACAGCAGATGTGCGCCATCGGCCGGGCCTTGATGTCGCGGCCCAAGATGATCCTGCTCGACGAGCCCTCGATGGGGCTGGCGCCGCAGATCGTCGAGCAGATCTTCGAGATCGTGAAGGATATCAACGCCAAGGAAGGTGTGTCCTTCCTGCTGGCCGAGCAGAACACCAATATGGCGCTGCGCTACGCGACCTATGGCTACATCATGGAAACCGGCCGGGTGGTGATGGACGGCACGGCGCAGTCGCTGCGCGAGAACGAAGACGTCAAGGAATTCTATCTGGGGGTTGCCGAGGGCAACAAGAAGAGCTTCCGCGACGTGAAAAGCTACAAGCGCCGCAAGCGCTGGCTGGCATAGCCGGCCGCGAGCCGCCATGTTCGCTGTCCTGGCCCGCGGCGGATTCGTCTCCCGCCGGGGCGGTCGACAGTGTTTCCGGTCATGCCCCTGCTCATCCTTCTCGGTAGCCTCGCACTGCTCCTGCTGATCTTCGGGCCGCAATTCTGGGTCAAGGCCCAGATGCGCCGGCACGCGGCCGAACGGGCGGATTTTCCGGGCACCGGCGGCGAACTGGCCGAGCATCTGCTGGAGCGCGCCGGCCTGTCCGGCATCAAGGTCGAAATGACCGACCGGGGCGATCACTACGATCCGATCGACGGGGTGGTCAGGCTCAGCCCGGATATCCATGGCGGGCGGTCGGTGACCGCGGTCGCGGTCGCGGCCCACGAGGTCGGCCATGCCCTGCAGCACCGCGACGGCGACCGTCTGCTGCTGGCGCGGATCAAGATGGCCGAGGGCGCGCGGGCGCTCGAGATCGGCGCCACCGTGCTGTTCGCCACGGCACCCCTGGTGCTGGCCTTCGTCCACTCGCTGCCGCTGGTGATCCTGCAGATCGTGGTCGCCGTGGCTCTGCTCGGCTCGCGCCTGGCCATGCATGTGCTGACCCTGCCGGTGGAGTTCGACGCGAGTTTCGGCAAGGCGCTGCCGATCCTGGACAAGGGCGGCTATCTGCCGGCGAGCGACCTGCCGGCGGCGAAATCGGTGCTGAGGGCGGCCGCCTTCACCTACGTCGCCTCGGCCCTCGTGACGCTGCTCGACGTGACGCGGCTGTTCCGGATCTTGCGCTGACCCGTTTTGGTGGGCATGAAGCCGCGATGAGCTCCGATATTCTCGATCGCTGGTATGCCGCGCTGAAGGCCGGTGACGCCCAGGCGCTGGCCGCCGTCACCACCGAGGACGTCAGCGTCCGCTGGAACGGCCCGGTCGGCGTCGTGCCCTGGGCCGGCCTGTGGCAGGGCCGCCCCAAGGTGATCAGCTTTTTTAAGCGTGTCGCCGAGCATCTTGAGATCCTGTCGATGGAGACCGTGCAGCGGATCGAGACGCCGGAGGCCGTCGCCCTGGTGCTCGACGGCCATTGGCGGGTGCGCGCGACCGGCGAGGAGCTGCAGGTGCGCGCCGCCAATCTGTTCCGCTTCGAGGACGGCCGTGTTGCGGCCTATGAGATCTATCCCGACAGCTTCACCTTCGCCCAGGCGATCGCCCGAGCGTAAGCGGCGGCGGAATGCCCGGCTTCATTATCCTGTCCGTCATGGCCGGCCTTGCGCCGGCCATCCACGAATTGTCTTGGCTGAGAAGACGTGGATGGCCGTGACAAGCACGGCCATGACGCAGTGAAAAGCGGTGCGCCGGCGATCGATCGTGGGTGGTTCCTCTCGTCGGCGATCGGGCACCCTTGCGTCCCGTCAAAGAGTGACGCCGAGCGTCTTGACCCAGGACAGGCCTTCCTCGGTGCCGGCGCGCGGCCGGTATTCGGCGCCGACCCAGCCCGAATAGCCGAGCCGGTCGAGCGCCGCGAAGACCGCCGGAAAATGCACCTCGCCCTCGTCCGGTTCGGCCCGGCTCGGCACCGCGGCGATCTGCACGTGGCCGATATGCGGCAGCCAATATTCCAGCTTGGTCAGGATGTCGCCCTCGGCGACGCCGACATGGAAGACGTCGAACATGATCTTGATATTGGGCTTCGCGGTGCGGGCGATCATCTCGCCGGCACCGCGCAGGGTCGAATAGAAATAGCCGGGCGCGGCGCGCGGATTCAGCGGTTCGAGCAGGATGGTCAGGCCATGGGCCGCGGCCTTGTCGGCGGCGATCCGCAGGTTGTCGGCGAAAACCGCGGTGGCGACCGGAATATCGGCGGGCCCGACAAGGCCGGCCATGGCATGGATCGAGGTGCCGCCGGCGGCCACCGCCCAGGCGATCGACTGGTCGATGGCAGCCTGGAACTCGGCCTGCCGGCCGGCGAGCGCGCCGAGCCCGCTCTCGCCCTTGGCGAGGTCGCCCCGGACGGTGTTCACACCAAGAACCTGGATGCCGTGCCTGGCGCAGGCGGCGCGCACCGCGGCTGGGTCGGTGTCATAGGGCCAATGCAGCTCGATAGCCTTGAAGCCCGCCTTGGCGGCGGCCTCGATCTGGTCGAGCAGCGGCCGGTCGGGCCACAGGAAGCCGAGATTGGCGGAAAAGCGCGGCATGGCGGTCAGCCCCTCAATTTGAATGTGGCTTCGAGATCGGCGATTTCCTGCGCCGCGAGATGGCGTACCGCCATGCCGCGCGTCAGGATGGTCAGCTTGGCGGTCTCCTCCAGTTCCTCCATGGCGAAGACCGCCGCGTCCAGGCTGGTGCCGGCGACCACCGGTCCGTGATTGCCGAGCAGGATCGCCGGATGGGCCGGCGCCTTGGCGCGGATCAGCGGAGCGACGTCGGCGGAGCCCGGGCGGGTATAGGGCACGACCGGCACGCGGCCGACGCGCATCACCACATAGGGGGTGATCGGCGGGATGGCGTCGTCAGGGTCGACATCGGCGAGACAGGACAGCGCGGTCGCATAGGTCGCGTGCAGATGCACCACCGCGCGGGCGGAGGCGCGCGCCTCGTAGAAGGAAAAATGCAGCGGCAGTTCCTTGGTCGGGGCGTCGCCGGCCACGTGCTTGCCGTCGGCATCGAGCCGGCTGAGGCTCGCCGCGCCGAGGAAGCCGAGGCAGGAATTGGTCGGGGTGACCAGAAAGCCGTCGGCGAGCCTGACGCTCATATTGCCGGACGAGCCGGGCGTCAGGCCGCGCTCGAACAGCGAGCGGCCCCAGCGCACCAGGCCCTCGCGGGCGGTTGTTTCCTCCGGCGTCCAGGTCGCGCTCATGACGTCCCCAGGGCGGCCAGCGCCTTGTCGTAGAAATCGACGGCGCCGAAATTGCCGCTCTTCAGCGCCAGCCGGATCGGCCGGGGGCCTTCCGCCGCGAGCGCCGGCACGCCCGGATCGATCTCTGGCCCGATATGGAAGCGCTCGACCTCGAGCGCGGTGACCACGGCGCCCGAGGTCTCGCCGCCGCCGACCACCAGGCGCTCGACGCCGGCATCGGCGAGCATGACCGCGAGTTCGCCGAAAAAGCCCTCGATCGCCTCGGCGACCTCGGCCGTGCCATGGCGCTCCTGGGCGGCCTTGACCTCCGCCGGATCGGCCGAGGAATAGACCATGGGGGCAAGCCCGATGCGGCCCATCACGTGGTCGAAGGCGATCCTGGTGGTCATGGCGCCACTGATCACCTCGTCGGGCAGCACCAAAAGGCCGGGATGCCTGGCCGTATAGGCGACGACCTGGGCGCGCGACTGGGTCGAGCAGGAGCCGGACAGCACGGCGGCCGGCCCTTTCGCCTGCGAGAAGCTGGTGCCGCTGCCGGAGAGCAGGCCGGCGGCGCGGAAATTGGCCGGCAGGCCGAGCGCGATGCCGGAACCGCCGGTGACCAGCCGGGCGCCCGATATGGCCGCGCCGATGGCCAGGAGGTCGTCATCGACCACCGCATCGACCACGGCGAGCCGGCGCTTGCCGGCGGCCTCGGCGGCAAGCGCCGAACGGATCGCCGCGCTGCCCTGGCGCACGGTCGCATAGGGCACGAGGCCAATCTCGCCCTCGGTCTGATAGGCCAGCCAGCGGCGAATATCGGGATCGCTCATCGGGGTGAGCGGATGGTTCTGCATGCCGCTTTCGTTGAGCAGCCGGCCATTGACGAAGAGGTGGCCGTTGAACAGCGTGCGGCCGGTGGCCGGAAAGACCGGGCAGACCACCGCGACATCGGCGCCGAGCCGCGCGATGAGTGCCTCCGCCACCGGGCCGATATTGCCTTGCCGGGTCGAGTCGAAGGTCGAGCAATATTTGAACAGTATCTGGCGGGCGCCCTGGGCGAGCAGCCATTCGCAGGCCGCCAGCGACTGGGCAATGGCATCGCCGGCCGGAATGGTGCGGCTCTTCAGCGCCACCACGCCGGCCTCGCAGCTGGCGGGAGCGGCGCCCGACGGCACGCCGACGAATTGCATGGTGGCCATGCCGCCCTTGGCGAGCGTGTTGGCGAGATCGCTCGCGCCGGTGAAGTCGTCGGCGATACAGCCGAGAAGCATGGTTTTGGCCCTTGGGAATCGGTTGGGGGTGCGATCTTAGTTATTTGAGGCGACCCGGCAATTCTTGCCGGGGCCGGCAGCGGATTCCGAGCGCGAAAAGCGCATGGCATTGCTGCGACGCTGAAATTGCTTGGATTTTCAATGCCGGGGCGCTGGCCCGGAGCTTGCTGATCCCACGACGGTTCTTCAGATCCGGCGATGGGGGCATGCGCGGTGGCGGCGACGACAACAGCAACGGTTTCGACTGCGACTTCGAGCTCGGTCACGCGCAGCGACAACCGCACCCGCTCCGGCCAGGGCGGGGCGAACGACACGTCGCCGCAGTTCAGCGAAGCGCTCGACGCCGAGGACAAGAAGACGGCGGCGCAGTCGAACCCGCGCCCCGTCAGGCCGCAGCCGCAGCGCCGCCCGACGGCCGCAGCCGACACCCCGCCGCCCGCGCAGGACGCGGTCGCCGCGCCGCCGCCCGCGCCGGAGAAGCGCCAGGCGGCAAAGACCGACCGCGACGCCGACCGTGACGCCCAGGCGGATGACAAGACCAAGGCCGCGCCACCCGCCAAGGACGACGCCGGGCCCGCCAAGGATGCAGCGGCAACCGATGCATCGCAGCCGCAGCAGGCTCCCGTCGCAGCGCCCGCAACCGCCGCGCCGGCCGCCGGCCAGGCGCCCGCTGCCGCGTCAGCTACGCCAGGCGGCGAAGGCGAGGCGGCGGCGATCGCCGCCGTCGGCACTGCCACGCCTGTGACCGATCCGAATGCCGCGGCCACCGGACAACCGGCCGCCGCCGCCAAGGCCGTGACGGAGGCTGCCGGGCAGGCGCCGGCTCTCGCCGCCGCCCTGACCGAGGCGGGCCCGGCCGCGGCCGAGGCGGTCAAGCCGGAACTGCATGCGGCCAAGGCGGAAGCCGCCGCGCCGGCCAACCCGGCGCCGACGGCCGCGCCGGCCCATGCCGCGCCCGCCGAGACGGCCAAGGCCGATACCAAGACCGACGGCAAGTCCGACGCCAGGGCCGACGCCCGCGCCGATGCCACCGCCCCGCAGGCGGCCCCCGCTTCCGCCGAGGCCAAGGCCGCTGCGCCGGCCGACGCGCAGGCACAGACACAGACGCCGGCCGCGGCGAGCACGGCCTCGTCCGGTCCGCTGTCCTTTGTCGGCGAGGTCGCCCAGAAGGTCGCCGCCCAGACCGCGGCTCCCGGCTCGGTGGTGCCGATCCATGCGGTCGCCGTCACCATCGCGGCGCGCGCCTCCGCCGGCTCGACCCGTTTCGACATCAAGCTCGACCCGGCCGAGCTCGGCCGCATCGAGGTGAGCCTGACGCTCGATCGGGAAGGACGCGTCAAATCGAAGATCGTCGCCGAGAAGCCGGAAACGCTTGAGCTCCTGCAGCGCGACCAGCGTAATCTGGAGCGGGTCTTGAGCCAGGCCGGGCTGAACGCGTCCGAGGGGTCGCTCGAGTTCTCGCTGAAGGACCAGGGCCAGCAGGGCTCGCCGCGCGACCAGTCAAATCCCGGCCAGACGCGGACCTGGCAGACGCTCGTCGAAGATCCCAACGGGCCGGCCGTCCAGCAGGCCTCGGCCGCCACCTATGCGCGTCTCGCCGCGGCTCGCGGCGGCGTCGATATTCGAATCTGAGAGGAACGAAGCGATGGTGGACTCGACCTCGGGAGCTTCAAGCTCCAACAACACCTCGACGACGGCAAACTCCAGGCAGAAGCTGTCGACCAATTTCGACACCTTCCTGATGATGCTGACGACGCAGCTCAGGAACCAGGATCCGACCCAGCCGATGGACGCGAACCAGTTCACCCAGCAGCTGGTGCAATATTCCCAGATCGAGCAGCAGCTGGCGACCAACGACAAGCTGGACAAGCTGATCGCCAATTCGCAGACCAACCAGACGACGACGGCGCTCGGTTATCTCGGCACCAAGGTGTCGTTCGACGCGAGCCAGGCGACGCCCGGCACGGCGTCGACGGCCTGGACCTTCACTGCGCCGACCACTGGCGACTATACGATCCGCGTCCGGGATGCCGCCGGCAAGCTGGTCAAGGAGACGAGCGCCAACATCACCGGCGGCACCGCGTCGAGCTATACCTGGGACAATGTCCGCAGCGACGGATCGCCGGTCGGCACCGGCACCTATACGCTGGAGCTGTGGCAGGGCACCGGTTCCAACGCCAAGCAGGTCGGCGTCGTCAATAACGGCCAGGTCTCGTCGGTCGACACCTCGGGCAGCGAGATCACCGTGACCGTCGGCACGCAGAAAATTCCGGTCAGCAAGATCAAGTCGATTTCGCTCTGAGGCCCAGGGTCATGACGGCCAGCGCTCTCCAGCAGCCATTTTCGGGACGCGCTCTCGCGCGTTTGCAGGCGATTGGAGGGGGTTGCAACGATCGCTTGTTTGTATGGATCCCATTTAGGCCAAATTTAACCCCCGACCGGTACTCTCGCTTCATGACGTGGTCAGTCGCGTGCGTTGTGTGAGAGTATCTATGACCGAACCCATGCGTCCGAGGGTGAAATATGTGATCGGCCCGGACGGAAGTCCGCTGACGATCGCGGATCTCCCGCCGCCCGATACCCATCGCTGGGTGATCCGGCGGAAAGCGGAAGTTGTCGCCGCCGTCCGGGGCGGCTTGCTGAGCCTCGAAGAGGCCTGCAAGCGCTATACGCTGACGGTGGAGGAATTCCTGAACTGGCAACATTCCATCGACCGTCATGGGCTTGCCGGTCTGCGTACCACCCGCATCCAACAATATCGTCAATAAATCGTTAATGCGCAGTGCATTTGCAACGTCGGTGCCCACCGGGGCACCGGCGCTTTCGGCGTTTTTGCCAATGGCATGACGGGCGGGGCAGGGCGCCCGCGGGTCTGCCGGGCCGGCGCATTCTGGACATGATTTCTGTGATACTATAACAAGATCGTTTGAAACGGCGGCCCCCGTCATGCACGATCATGTCCACGCTTCGCACAACCATTCCGCCGTCGCCCACGCTGCCGCGCCCCATGGCCCGGCGCCGGTCGCCCCGTCGGGCGTGTCGATCCTGCTGATGTCGGTGCCGGTGCGGCTCGGCTTCGCGGCGGGGCTGGTGGTCCTGCTCTGGGCGCTGGTCGCCTGGGCCCTGGTCTGAGGCGAGAAACGGTGTCATCCCCCGCTATGTCCGCTGTCCGGTTCCGCAATCTCACGCTGGGTTATGACCGCCATCCGGCGGTGCATCATCTCGACGGCACGATCCAGGTCGGCGACATGCTCGCGGTGGTCGGTCCCAATGGCGCCGGCAAGTCGACGCTGCTGAAGGGCCTGGCGGGCGCCATCAGTCCGCTCAGCGGCGCGATCGAGCTTGGCGAGGCCGGGCGCGGCAAGATCGCCTATCTGCCGCAGGCAGCCGAAATCGACCGCTCCTTTCCGATCTCGGTGTTCGAGCTGGTCGCCATGGGCTTGTGGCGGCGCACCGGCCTGTTCGGCGGCCTGTCGCGCGCCGACCGCCACGACATCGACCATGCGCTGGCCGCCGTCGGCCTGACCGGCTTCGAGAGCCGGATCATCGGCACGCTGTCGGGCGGCCAGCTGCAGCGCATGCTGTTTGCCCGGCTCCTGGTGCAGGACGCCCGGCTGATCCTGCTCGACGAGCCGTTCACCGCGATCGATGCCAAGACCACGGCCGACCTCTTGGCCCTGGTCTGCCGGTGGAACGCCGAAAAGCGCACCATCGTGGCGGTGCTGCACGACATGGAAACGGTGCGCGCGACCTTTCCCCAGTCGCTGCTGCTGGCGCGCCGGCCGGTGGCCTGGGGCCGCACCGCCGACGTGCTGACCCCGGAAAACCTCGTTGCGGCGCGGCGCATGACCGAGGCCTTCGACGACCATGCGGCGGTCTGCGCCGTGGCAGCCTGAGGGCCGGTTTCGTGATGTATGACATGTTCATCGGACCCTTCGTGGAGTTCGAATTCATGCGCCGGGCGCTGGTTGGCGCCATCGCGCTGTCGCTCGGCGGGGCGCCGATCGGCGTGTTCCTGATGCTCAGGCGGATGTCGCTGATGGGCGACGCCATGGCCCATGCGATCCTGCCGGGGGCAGCGGTCGGTTTCCTGCTGTTCGGCCTGCAGCTCATTCCGATGACCGTCGGCGGCATCGTCGCCGGCCTAGCGGTGGTGCTCGCGGCCGGCGTGGTCGCCCGCTTCACCGCGCTGAAGGAAGACGCTTCGCTTGCCGCCTTTTACCTGATTTCGCTGGCGCTCGGCGTCATCATCGTGTCCATGCGCGGCTCCAATGTCGACCTGATGCATGTGCTGTTCGGCACCGTGCTGGCGCTGGACGACCCGACGCTGCTGCTGCTCGCCGGCATCACCACGGTGACGCTGGTCGCGCTTGCCGTGACCTGGCGGCCCCTGGTGCTGGACTGCGTCGATCCCGGCTTCCTGCGTTCGGTCAGCCGCGCCGGCGCGCCGGCCCATATGGTTTTCCTCGCCCTCGTCGTGCTCAACCTGGTGGCCGGTTTTCATGCGCTCGGCACGCTGCTGGCGGTCGGTCTGATGATGCTTCCGGCCATTGCCGCGCGCTTCTGGGGGCGCGACGTCACCGCGCTCTGCGCCATCGCCATGCTGTTCGGCGTGGTTTCGGGCTATGCGGGATTAGTGTTATCTTATAACATGGCGACGCCATCGGGGCCGTCCATCGTTTTGATGGCCGGGCTGGTCTATGCGGTGTCCGTCGTCTTCGGGCCGCGCGGTGGTCTGTTGCCCACTTACTGGCCCGCGCGCCATCGCGAGGCCTGAACTCGCGAAAAGGATGCCGCGGATGATCACGCGCCGCTTGCTCTTGCCGACGCTGCTGCTGGGACCGAGTCTTGCCTCCACCGCGCTCGCACAGGCGCCTGCTCCCGCCGCGGCCGGCGCCATGCCGGTGGTGACAACCTTCTCGATCCTGGCCGACCTGGTGCGATCGGTCGGCGCCGAACGGGCCGCCGTGACCAGCCTCGTCGGCCCGGACAGCGACGCCCATGCCTATGCCCCGAGCCCGGCCGATGCCAAGACGATCGCCGCGGCCAAGCTCGTCTTCGTCAATGGCCTGGGCTTCGAGGGCTGGATCAGCCGGCTGATCCGCTCGTCGGGCACGCGCGCCAAGGTGATTACCGCGAGCACCGGCATCGCGCCGCTGAAGGCCGAGGACGACCATGGCCACGGGCACGGCCATGGCGGCGGCCACGGCCACAGCCATGGCGAGAACGACCCCCATGCCTGGCAGAACGCGCTGTTCGTCAAGCGCTACGTCGCCAATATCCGTGACGCCCTGGTGGCGGCCGATCCGGCCGGCGCCGAGCTCTTTACCCGCAATGCCGCGGCCTATTCGGCTTCGCTCGATGCCCTGGACGCCGAGATCAAGGCCGAGACGGCGCGCATCCCGGCCGAGCGCCGGCGCATCCTGACCACCCATGACGCCTTCCAATATTTCGAGAAGGCCTATGGCATCGAATTCGTGGCGCTGCGCGGCGTGGCGAGCGACGCCGAGCCCTCGGCGCGCGAGCTCGGCCAGATCATCCGGCAGATCAAGCAGGGGCGGATCACGGCGCTGTTCATGGAAAACATCACCGATCCCCGGGCGATGCAGCGCATTTCCGCGGAGACCGGCGCGCGCCTCGGTGGCCGGCTCTATTCGGACGCGCTGTCGGGCGCGGATGGCCCGGCCGCCACCTATCTCGCCATGATGCGCCACAATATCAGACAGATCAGCGGTGCACTGGCGCAAAGCTGACGCGCCTTTTGCGGCGCGCTTGCGTATCCTATCTATTGCCGACGCTTGTCCCCCGACGGATGACCCATGACCGAAGCTCTCCAGAAGATCCCCGTGACCGTGCTGACCGGCTATCTCGGCGCCGGCAAGACCACGCTGCTCAACCGGATCCTGTCCGAAAACCACGGCAAGCGCTTCGCCGTGATCGTCAATGAATTCGGCGAGATCGGCATCGACAACGACCTGGTGGTCGGCGCCGACGAAGAAGTCTTCGAGATGAACAACGGCTGCATCTGCTGCACCGTGCGCGGCGACCTGATCCGCATCATCGAGGGCCTCCTGCGCCGCAAGGGCAAGTTCGACGCGATCATCGTCGAGACCACCGGGCTCGCCGATCCCGCCCCGGTGGCGCAGACCTTCTTCGTCGACGAGGAAGTCGGCGCCAAGACCATGCTCGACGCGGTGGTGACGGTGGCCGACGCCAAATGGCTGCTGGACCGGCTGAAGGACGCGCCGGAGGCCAAGAACCAGATCGCCTTCGCCGATGTCATCCTGCTCAACAAGACCGACCTGGTCAGCCCGGCACAGCTGCGCGAGGTCGAGGCGCGCATCCGCGCCATCAACCCCTATGCGGTGCTGCACCGGACGCAGAAATGCGCCGTCGAGCTCGACGCCGTGCTCGGCCGGGGCGCCTTCGACCTGAAGCGCATCCTGGAGATCGAACCGGCCTTCCTCGAGCGCGACGATCACGACCATGATCACGATCATGGCCATGACCACGGTCATCATCATCACCACCACGGCCACGATCATCACCACGATCACGACCATACCGGCGACGATTGCGACCATCCGAGCCACGGCCTGAAGCACTATCACGACGAGGACATGCAGTCGGTGTCGTTCCGCACGGACAAGGTGCTCGATCCCGACAAGTTCTTCCCGTGGATCCAGGACCTGACCCAGGTCGAGGGCCCGAAGATCCTGCGCTGCAAGGGCATCGTGGCGTTCAAGGACGACCCGGACCGCTTCGTGTTCCAGGGCGTGCACATGATCCTCGACGGCGATCACCAGCGCGCCTGGAAGGACGACGAGGCGCGGGAGAGCCGGGTGGTGTTCATCGGCCGCGAGCTGCCGATCGAGAAGATCAAGTCGGGCTTCGAGGCCTGCGTCGCGTGAGCGAAGCGGCGATACGCCGGCTGAGGTTCGCCTCCGGCCTGGTGCTTTTCGCCTATATCTCGCTTCACCTGATCAATCATGCGCTCGGCGTGATCTCGCTGGATCTCGCCGAGCGTGGCCTCGGCCTTGCCGTCGTGGTCTGGCACAGCCGGCCCGGCACCGTGCTGCTCTATGGCGCCGCCGCGGTTCACTTCGGCCTCGCCCTGCGCACCGTGTTCCTGCGCCGCCACTGGAGGCTGCCGCTGATCGAGATCGTGCGGCTGGCCTCGGGTTTCTCCTTGCCGCTCCTGCTGATCGGCCATGTCGTGACGACCCGCGTCGCGGCCGTCTTCTTCGAAATCCCGCCGAGCTATGCCCGCATCGTCACCTTGCTGGTCGCCTCCGGCTCGCAGGGCTGGCAGCTGGCTTTGCTGGCGCCGGGCTGGCTGCATGGCTGCCTCGGCCTGTGGATCTCGCTCCGGCGCTTTGCCTGGGCCCAGCGCTGGAGGCCCGTCCTGGTCGCCCTGGTGATCGCCATGCCGCTGGTCGCGGCACTCGGTTTTCTCAGGATGGCCAACGAGGTCGATATCAGCCCGGCGGTGGTGGCCATGCGCCAACCGGCGGCCGCGTTGCGCCCGGGGCTGGCCGCCTGGCAGACCGACCTGATGCGCGGCTATCTCCTGGCCCTCGGCCTGACGCTGGTCGCCGGCTGGCTGCGCCACCGCTGGATGGCGCGGCAAGAGCGCGAGATCCGGGAGTGACGGTCCCGGCCGGCCGCGCTGCGGCGTGGGATGGCTGGTCTGCCGGCCGGTCATTGCTCAATGGCCCGACCTCTGGTCCTTGTTACGCGGCAGGAGGCATGGGTCCGACATGAGCAACGATCCCGCGGCGAAATTCGATCCTTCCCGGGCCGGCGAATACGCGCAGCAGAGCCGTATCGCCCTGGCCGGCTATGACGCCTGCCACGAATTGTCGGCCTGCATGCTGGCCGCCGCGCTCGGCAGCGGCCAGGCCGCCCGCGTCCTGGTGGTCGGGGCGGGCGGGGGTGCCCAGGAGATCGTCACGGCGGGTGCGCTCGAGCCGGCCTGGGATTTCGTCGCGGTCGACCCGTCGGAACCGATGATGGAGCTGGCGGTGGCGCAGGTCGAGGCCAAGGGGCTCGCCGATCGGACCACTTTCCATCTCGGCTATGTCGACGACATCTCGGCCAATGAACGCTTCGACGCGGCGACGCTGATCGGCGTGCTGCATCATCTGCCGGGCGATGCGGCCAAACAGGCGATCCTGAAGGCCATCGCGGCCAGGCTGCAGCCGGGCGCCCCGCTCATTCTCGCCGGCAACCGCTTTGCCTATAGCAGCCAGCCGCTGCTGCTGGCGGCCTGGGGCCAGCGCTGGCGCATGCATGGCGCGACGCCGGCGGAAATCGAGGCCAAGCTCGGCAAGATCCTGCAGGGCGCCGATCCCCCGCATTCGGAGGAGGCCATCGCCGCGCTGCTGCACGACGCGGGTTTCGAGCCGCCGACGCGGTTCTTTTCCAGCCTGTTCTGGGGGGCCTGGATCGCCCGCCGAAAGGCCAATTGAGCCGGGTGGCTCCGACAAGATCGCCGTCACGCTGGACGGCGTCCCCTTTCCTCGCCATCGTCCGACACCATGACCGACAAGCCGCGCATCACCATTCTCTACTGCACCCAGTGCAACTGGCTGCTGCGCGCCGCCTGGATGGGCCAGGAACTCCTGTCGTCCTTTGGCCAGGACCTGGGCGAGGTGGCGCTGATCCCCGGCACCGGCGGCGTGTTCGAAGTGCGGGTCAATGGCGAGCTCATCTGGGAGCGCAAGCGCGATGGCGGCTTTCCCGAAGCCAAGGTTTTGAAGCAGCGGGTGAGGGACCTGGCCTGGCCGGAGCGCGATCTCGGCCATTCCGACCGGAAATGACCGGTTTGACGCGGCCGCCGGTGTGAGCCCGGCTCAGCAGTCCAGCCATAGAACTCATTTGATCGGGTGACCGCCGCTCGCCATCCTCGCCGCCTGGACGACTGTCGGAGAAACGGCCCATGGCGCGCCTCGCAGCCCTTTTCGCCGCCCTTTTCGGCCTCGCGGCGCAGCCGTCACCGGCGGCGGCCCAGGCCTTTCCGCAGCGCCCGGTGCAGATCCTGGTGCCCTTTGCCGCCGGCGGCGCGGTCGACGTCATCGCCCGCACATTGGCCGATGCGCTGGCCAGGAGCTGGGGCCAGCAACCGGTGGTCGACAACCGCCCGGGCGCCGGCGGCCAGGTCGCGTCGCAGGCGCTGGTCCGCTCGGCTCCCGACGGCCACACGCTGCTGATCGTCGCCAGCGGCCATCCGCTGAACCAGTTCTTCTATCCCAGGCTCGCCTACGACACTTTCGCCGACTTCACCCCGATCACCCAGATCGCCAGCTCGCCGCTGGTCATCGCGGTCAATGCCAAGGATGCCGCGCCCGACCTGAAGCGCTTCCTGGAAGGCGCGCGCGGCCGCCCCGGCGGGCTCAATTACGGCGTCTCGGGGTTCGGCACCTCGGCCCATCTCGCCGGCCTGCTGGTGGCCTCCTCGGCGGGTGTCGAGCTGACGCCGATCCCGCACCGGTCGGGCACGCAGGCCCTGCAATCGGTGATCTCGGGCGATCTGCCGATGAGCATCAACCCGCTGGCCGAAGTGCTGGGTCAGGTGCAGTCCGGCCTGGTCCGGCCCATCGCGGTCACCAGCGCCGTCCGCTCGCCGGCGCTGCCCAATGCACCGACGGTGGCGGAAGCGGGCTATCCGGGCTTCGAGGCGGGCGTCTGGTGGGGCGTGCTGGCGCCGGCCAACCTGCCGGCGGACCTCAAGGCGCGGCTGCACAAGGACATCGTCGCGGCCCTGGCCGAACCGAATGTCCGGCGCATGCTCGAGACGATCGGCGCGACTCCGGTCGGCTCGTCACCCGCGGAATTCGACGCCTATATGCGCGCGGAAGCCGCCAAATGGGGCCCGGTCATCCGCGCCGCCAATGTCCGGATCGAATAGATCCCGGGCGCCCGGTTCCTGTCCGGTTATTCGACCTTCCAGGGGAAGGTCCAGGTCTCGGTCAGCGCCTTGGTGCCGGTGCGCAGGAAGGCGCGCAGGTCGACCGTCTGGCCGGCCTCGCCGATCACGTCGATGCCGGCCCGGAAGCCGCGCGTCTGGGTGTTCGGCACCAGGAAGGTGCGGGTGATCCTGGCATTGGCGGCGGTCGGTACCACCTGCACCAGGTCCGGCTGGGTCAGGTAATATTCCAGGTCGCCGCCGACGAAATCGACGATGAAGCGGGCGGCATTGGCCGGCAGCGCCTCGCTCGAACCGAGCGCGACGGGTTTGGTGCGATAGGTGTTCAGCGCATAGGCGCCGGGATGCAGCCTGGCCTCGTTGGTGGTCGACACCACCCGGTAGGCGAAGGTCAGGGTCTGGCCCTGTTCGACCGGGCGGTTGGGCACCCAATAGGCGACGATATTGTCGTTGGTCTCGTCGGAGGTCGGCAATTCGACCAGCTCGACCCGGCCGTCGCCGAAGCCCTCGCGGGGCTCGACCCAATAGCTCGGCCGCATCTCGTAATTGAGGTCAAGATCCTGGTAGTGCTCGAAAATGCGATCGCGCTGCATCAGGCCGAAACCGCGGACATTGCGGTCGGCGAATTGCGAGATCTCCGGCGCCTTGGGATTGCGCAGCGGCCGCCAGAGCCATTCGCCGGTGTCGGAATGGATCAGCAGGCCGTCGGAATCGTGCAGTTCGGGCCGGAAGTCGTCGAAGGCGCGCCGGTCGTTCTCGGCATAGAAGAACATGGAGGTCAGCGGGGCGACGCCGAGCTTGGGGATGGCGCGGCGCGGAAACAGCGTGCAGTGCACGTCGAGCACGGTTTCCTGGGCCGGAAACACGGTGAAGCGGAAGGCACCCGTCAGGCTCTCGCCGTCGAGCAGGGCGAAAATGGTGCAGGAACCGGCATCCGCGGTCGGCGTCTCGACCCAGAACTCGCGGAAGATCGGGAATTCCTCCTGGCCGGGCCCGGCGGTGTTCACCGCAATGCCACGTCCGGACAGGCCGTATTTCTGGCCGCGCCCGAGGAAGCGGAAATAGCTCGCGCCGAGGAACGAGATGAGCTCGTCCTGCACGCGCGGATCGTTCAGGGGATAGTGGATGCGGAAGCCGGCAAAGCCCATATCGACCGGCAGCGGCCGTTCGAAGCGGTTGCGGCCATAGTCGAACAAGGCCGCGGCATAGGGCACGGGGGTGGGGATGCCGTCGCGGATGACGTTCACCACCACAGGGTCGCGGTAGATGAAGCCCAGATGGAACATCTGCATCCGGAACGGGCCGTTGGCCTGGCCGAGCAGCGCCCGCTCGGGACGGAAGCGCATTTCGCGATACTGGTCGAAATTCATCGCGGTGAGCGCTGGCGGCAATTGCGGCCGCGGCGGCTCGTAGGCGAGGCCCGCGAGCTCGCGGGCCCGGCGCACCACATCCTCATAGGCGAAGCGCGCGGTCGGCTGCGGCGTGGCGGGCGCCGGAGGCGGGGTCTGGCCGGTCTGTGCGGCGACGGTGGCGGGCCAGGCGATGCCCGCGGCGGCAAGCAGCTTCAGCGCATCGCGACGGGCGAAAATCGGCAGACTCATGAAGCCTCTCGGCAAGAATACGCGCACGCCGAAGGAGGCGTCCTGGGGTCATGACCCCAAGGCATGAAACCGTCAAGAGGGAGGTATGTCAGCGCGCGCGAAGGGATGCATCTGCATCGCAGCTCATCGCGTCGCCGGCTTGCGGACCGGGCCGCCGATTTGCCAGTGTGCCGGCGCAACGAGTGGAGATGCGCAATGGCCCCCAGGGATCTTCTCGACATGACCGGGCGTGTTGCGCTGGTGACCGGTGCCGGCACCGGACTGGGCGCGCGCTTCTGCGCAGCGCTGGCCGAACATGGCGCGGCGGTCGCGGCCGTCGCCCGGCGTGCCGACAAGGTCGAGAGTGTGGCGGCGGCCATCCGGGCCAAGGGCGGCAAGGCGATCGCGGTCTCCGGCGACGTCACCGACCCGGCCTCGATCAAACAGGCTTTCGATGCCGCGGAACAGGCCTTCGGCACCGTCGATGCGGTCGTCGCCAATGCCGGCATCGCCATTCCCGGCCGGGCCGTGGAGACCAGCGACGCCGACTGGCGGGCGGTGATGGCGACCAATCTCGACGGCGTGTTCTTCACCGGCCGCGAGGCGGCGCAGCGGCTGCTGGCCGCCGGCAAGCCGGGCGCGATCGTCAATATCGCCTCGATCCTCAGCTATGGGGTCACCAAGGGCACCGCCTCCTACGCGGTCTCCAAGGCGGCGGTGGCGCAGGTCACCCAGGCCATGGCCTATGAGCTGGCGTTCAAGGGCATCCGGGTCAATGCCATCGCGCCGGGCTATGTCATCACCGACATCAATCGCGACTACCTGACCAGCGACAAGGGCCAGTCCATGCTGCGCGACATTCCGGTCGGGCGGTTCGGCGAGGAGCAGGATCTCGACGGCGCGCTCCTGCTGCTGCTCTCGGAAGCCGGCCGGTTCATGACCGGCACCGTGGTCACCGTCGATGGCGGACATCGCATCGGGCTGCGGGGCGTCTAATCGCACGCGGCATAGCTCCGTACCGAAAACTCGACTAGGGACCACGCCATGATCATCGACGAACGCACCTACACGACGCTGCCCGGCAAGGTGAAGGCCTTCCTGGAAATCTATGAGCGCCTGGCGAAGCCGATCCAGTGGCCGATCCTCGGCGAGCCCATCGGTTTCTTCGTCACCGAGATCGGCGAGCTGAACCAGGTGGTCCATATGTGGCGCTATGACAGCATGGCCGATCGCGAGCAGCGCCGCGCCAAGCTGGCGACGGCGCCCGGCTGGGGCACCTATCTCGATACCGGGACGCCGCTTCTCCTCAAGATGGAGAACCGGATCCTCGTTCCCACCGCCTTTTCGCCGTTGAAGTGACGGCTGTTTCCGGAGCTCTTATGACCAAGTCCATGAACGGGGCCGAGAGCCTCGTCCGCACCCTCGTTGCCGGCGACGTGACGGTGAGCTTCACCAATCCGGGCACGTCGGAAATGCACTTCGTCGCGGCGCTCGATCGCGTCGACGGCATGCGCTGCGTGCTCTGCCTGCATGAGAATGTCGCGACCGGCGCAGCCGACGCCTATTACCGGATGACCGGCAAGCCCGGCTCGACCCTGCTGCATCTGGGCCCGGGCCTCGCCAATGGGCTGGCCAACCTGCACAACCTGAAGCGCGCGCGTTCGGGCGTGGTCAATATCGTCGGCGAACATGCGACCTATCACCGCGTCTACGACGCGCCGCTGACCTCCGACATCGAGGGCATTGCCGGCTCGATGTCGCATTGGGTGAAGACCTCGGTCTCGGCGACCGACGTCGCCGCCGACGGCGCCGCCGCGATCACCGCGGCGAGCCAGCCGCCCGGCCAGATCGCCACCCTGATCCTGCCGGCCGACACCGCCTGGAATGTCGGTTCCGGCCCGGCGCCGGTCGCCGCCGCGGCGGCGCCGGCCAAGGTCGCCGAGGCGGCCGTCGAGGCCGCCGCCAAGGCCATCCTCGCCGGCGGCAAGCCGATGATCCTGCTCGGCACCGACGGCGTGCGCGAAAAGGCGGCCGCGCTCGCCTCGCGCATCCAGCAGAAGACCGGCACGCGCATTCTCGGCCAGACCTCGGTTGCCCGCATGGAGCGCGGCGCCGGCCGTGTCGCGCTCGACCGGCTGCCCTATCCGGTCGACAGCGCGCTCGCCGCCACCAAGGGGATCACCCATCTGATCCTGGTCGGCACGCAGGCACCGGTCGCCTTCTTCGCCTATCCGAACAAGCCGTCGACGCTTTATCCGCCGGAGGCGGAGGTGGTGACGCTGGCGACCCCGGCCGAGGATGCCGTCGACGCCCTGGAGCGGCTGGCCGAGCGGCTGGGCGCCGCCAAGACCGAGCCCCTGCTGACGGCGCCGCGCCGGACCGATCTGCCGCGGGGCGCCCTCAACCCCGATACGATCGCCACCGTGATCGGCAATCTCATGCCGGAAAACGCCATTGTCGTCGACGAATCGGTGACGACGGGCCGCGGCTTCTTCCCGCATTCCTATGGCGCGGCGCCGCATGACTGGCTGCAGCTCACCGGCGGCGCCATCGGCGAGGGCCTGCCGCTCGCGGTCGGCGCGGCGGTCGCCTGCCCGGATCGCAAGGTCGTGTCGCTGCAGGCCGACGGATCCGGCATGTATTCGCTGCAGGCCTTGTGGACCATGGCGCGGGAACGGCTCGACGTGGTCGTCTGCATCTGGGCGAACCGGACCTATGCCATCCTGAAGCTCGAGCTCGCCAATGTCGGCGCCGAGAATCCGGGCCGCAAGGCGCATGACATGCTGTCCCTCGGCGATCCCGACCTGGACTGGGTGTCGCTCGCCCGGGGCATGGGCGTGGAAGCCACGCGCGTCGACACGGCGGAGGCTTTCGCCGACGTCTTCGCCGCCGCCGCCAAGCGCAAGGGGCCGTTCCTGATCGAGGTCCTGTGCTGAACCTGTCGCGTCACGCCCGCGATTCAGCGATGATCCGGGCGTGACCGAATTGCCCGCACCCGCCGCGCCGTCCTTCGCCGCACGCTATGGCCACGCGCTTGCCGATGCCGGCTGGCGGGTGGCGCTGCATCTTTTGCCCTATGCGCTGCTCGCCGGCATCGTCGCGGAGATGATCGTCCGGCTGCGCGTGGCGGCGGTCTGGAAACTGCCGCTGGTGCTGGGCGCCCTCGGCTCGCTGCATCTGGCGGTCATGCTGGGCGCCTATGTGGCGACGCTGCGGCGCCTCGACCGGCAGGGCCGCCCGGTGCCGCCGGCGCGCCACCACCTCGGCGCGGCGGGGCGGATCACGCTCGAGACGGTCAGCATGCTCGCGGTGGCGCTGCTGGCGGGACTGGCGCTGACCGGCGCCATCGACGTGGCCGTCAACCTGGCCGATGCGAGTTTCGACGAACGCTGGCCGTGGATCCTGGCGCGGGCGGTGGCGACTGCCACGGCGCTCGCCGTCATCATGATCCTGCTGATCGCCGCGACCGCTCTTGCCGGCTCGTCGGCCGGCGCGCGCGTCGGTCTCGGTCAGGCGACCGGCGCCTTGAACCGCGCCTCGACACGGGCGGCGGCGGTCATCTGCACGGTGGTCGTCGCCGGCACGCTTGCGACGGTTGCGGGCGCCCTGCTGGCGCAGGCGGCGGGTCTGTGGCCGCCGGGGCTCGCCGCCGGACTCGCCAAGGCCCTGGGCTTTCTCGGCGCAACCACGACGCTCAGCATCGGCGCGTCGACGCTCGCGGCCGGGGACTAAGCAACCAGAGCTCGATCGTCTCGGATTGAAGCGAATGGCACCAAGGTTGGCCGTCCTTCGAGGCTCGCTTCGCTCGCACCTCAGGATGAGGGGTTTGGGTGTATGGCATTGATGTTGCTCATGAAGCTTGAACGGACGAGCGCATTTTGCATCGCCCTATATGCAAGCCTCCACATTCCTCATCCCGACGCAAAAGCGAGCTTTTGCGTGGAGGTGCGAGCGAAGCGAGCCTCGAAGGACGGCCGACCGAACTGCAATGCTTCGATCTGACACGATCACGCTCTAAACAACCAGAGCTTGATCGTCTCGGATTGAAGCGAATGGCACCAAGGGTAGCCGTCGGAACGGCGTTGCCGGCCCATGGGCAAGGCGCCGCGCCACGACCTGTCTATTCAACCTTGCCGGAGGTCGTTTCCTGGCCGCGGCCGGCCTGCCAGACAGGGTCGGGTGTCGACCACAAGCGCTCATTGCGGATGGCCGCCGCCAGTTCGCGCGCCTGGATCGCCAGAAAGCGCTCGCCTTTGCCAGCGCTCGCAGCGCGTGGATCGCCCTTGACGCCGGTCGCCGGTGCGCGCTCCGAGAAGGAATAGAACCGTGAAAAGCCGGCCGGCGTGTCCACGGGCGCCGGCCGCTGCTGAGTCGCTTCATCGAATTTATCCGTGCGAACCAGCTCGCCGGCGATCGTCAGCATCACCGACGTCTCGCCCTCGCAGGCATGCCTCGGTCCGGTGTCGGTTTCGAAGATCTCGGCAACCTCTTTCGGCGCCAGCATCCAAGGCGTGGTCGCCACGATCGGCATGGCGAAGGTCACGGCCAGTTCGCGCGCGATGACCGCCAGGGGATCGATGTTGCCGCCATGGCCGTTGACCAGCAGCAACCGCGCAAAGCCGAGCGCCTTCAAGGACCTTACGATGCTGTGGACGATGGCGCGGTAGGCCTCGAAGTCGACGCTGATCGTGCCGCCGAACGGAAAATGATGCTCGCTCATTCCGAGCCACAGTCCCGGCATGACGGCGACCGGAATGTCCTGGGCGACCAGCCGTGCGGCGCGGATTGCGGCGGCGCTTGCACTGGCGGTGTCGGTGATGACAGGCAGGTGCGGCCCATGCTGTTCGAGCGAACCCGTGGGCAGGATTGCAAGCGCATTCGGCCGTGCGGCAATGGCCCGCAATTCCGGCGCGGTCATGCGCGCCCATTCGACTTCGATCGCCACTGTCATCTCCGGAGCTCGCAACGGTCGATATCTATCCGATATCCAGATCCGGGCTTCCAGCAGATTGTCCATGCGAAGGCGAAGTGGCAGCGTCCCGGTCATCACCGGGCGCAAAGGCCGGGAGCCTGCTGGCTCAGGCTTCCTTGCGGCGCAGGCGAACGATCACGTCGACGCGGGCGACCTCATAGCCTTCTGGCGTCTGCGGCAGCTTGTCGACCGCGATATGCGGGCCGGGAATATCGAAGACCGTGGTCTCGCCTTCCACGATGAAGTGGTGGTGGTCGGCGAGGTTGGTGTCGAAATAGGCTTTCGAGCCGTCCACGGCGATCTCGCGCAGCAGGCCGGCCTCGGTGAACTGGTGCAGCGTGTTGTAGACGGTGGCCAGCGATACCGGCACCCGCGCCTTGGCCGCTTCGTCGAACAGCATTTCGGCGGTCACGTGCCTGTCGCCCTTGGCGAACAGGATCCAGCCCAGCGCCATGCGCTGGCGGGTCGGCCTCAGGCCGACCTCGCGCAGCATGGTGCGCACGTCATGGATCGGGCAGCCCGTGCGTTGCAGCAGGCTGACCCGTTCCTGGGCCGACAACTTCCCGTCCGCCGGAAGGGGCGGCTCGTGATGCGTGAGGTCGATGAGTGTCCGGATCGTCATTGCTGCTATTTTAGGAATTCCCGGGCGGTTCTGCAACCCATTCGCAGTGCAGAAGGTTGATCAACCGGCAAAGCCTCGGGCCGTCGGCCAAAAGACCTGTTCGGAAAGGCCAAATTCGGATCTCGTCTCCTTTTGCCCCTCCCGAACCCCTGTGTTAGAGAGGCGCCGCAATGGTCCCGGCGGAGGGGCCACGACACGAGGCGGATGAAACAAAGCAATGAGCGAGCGCAAGTCGAGCTTCACCTATGAAGAGCTTCTCGCCTGCGGGCGGGGCGAGTTGTTCGGCCCCGGGAACGCGCAATTGCCGCTGCCGCCCATGCTGATGTTCGATCGCATCACTTCGATCGCCGAAGATGGCGGCGCCAACAACAAGGGCCATGTCCTGGCCGAGCTGGACGTGAAGCCGGATCTCTGGTTTTTCCCCTGTCATTTCAAGGGCGACCCGGTCATGCCCGGCTGTCTCGGCCTGGATGCGCTGTGGCAATTGACCGGCTTCCACCTGGGCTGGCAGGGCCTTCCCGGCCGGGGCCGGGCGCTCGGCGTCGGCGAGGTGAAGTTCTCCGAGATGGTGCTGCCGACCACCAAAAAGGTGGTCTATGGCGTCGATTTCAAGCGCGTCTTCAAGTCGAAGCTGGTGCTGGGCATAGCCGACGGCTGGCTGGAAGCCGACGGCAAGCGCATCTACGAGGTCAAGGACATGCGCGTCGGCCTGTTCGGCGCCGCCGCTTGATCGCCTGATTCGTCAGTACAACCTCGCGGTACGATACCCGCGAAACTTAACCGAAGAGGCCGCCTATGCGCCGCGTCGTCGTCACCGGAATGGGCATCGTCTCGTCCATCGGCAACAATCCCAACGAGGTCCTGGCTTCCCTTCGCGACGCCAGGAGCGGCATCGCGCTGTCGCCGTCCTTCGTCGAACACGGTTTCCGCTGCCAGGTCGCGGGGGCGCCGACGCTCGACCCCACGACCATCCTCGACCGTCGCGCCATGCGCTTCCATGGCGGCGGCTCGGCCTGGAACCATGTCGCCATGGACCAGGCGATCCTGGATGCCGGTCTCGAACAGGCCGAGATCAGCCATGAGCGGACCGGCATCGTGATGGGCTCGGGCGGCCCGTCGACCCGGGCGCTGGTGGATGCCTATGACAAGGCCCGCGAGAGCGGCAATTCCAAGCGCGTCGGCCCCTTCGCGGTGCCGAAGGCGATGTCGTCGACGGCTTCGGCGACGCTCGCCACCTGGTTCAAGATCAAGGGCGTCAACTATTCGATCTCGTCGGCCTGCGCGACCTCCAATCACTGCATCGGCAATGCCTATGAGCTGATCCAGTGGGGCAAGCAGGACGTGGTCTTCGCCGGCGGCTGCGAGGAGCTCGACTGGACCCTGTCCGTGCTGTTCGACGCGATGGGCGCCATGTCGTCGAAATTCAACGACCGGCCGAGCACCGCCTCGCGCGCCTATGACGCCAACCGCGACGGTTTCGTCATCGCCGGTGGCGCCGGCGTGCTGGTGCTTGAGGAATACGAACATGCCAAGGCGCGCGGCGCCAAGATCTATGGCGAGATCGCCGGCTATGGCGCGACCTCCGACGGCTACGACATGGTCGCGCCGTCGGGCGAGGGCGCGGTGCGCTGCATGCGCATGGCGCTGCAGGGCGTGAACGCCAAGGTCGACTATATCAACCCGCACGGCACCTCGACGCCGGTTGGCGATCTCAAGGAAATCGAGGCGATCCGCGAGGTCTTCGGCGGCGCCGACAAGAGCCCGCCGATCTCGGCGACCAAGTCGCTGACCGGCCATTCGCTGGGCGCGACCGGGGTCCAGGAGGCGGTCTATTCGCTCCTGATGATGAACAATGGCTTCATTTGCGAGAGCGCCCATATCGAGGAACTCGACCCCGATGTCGCCGACATGCCGATCGTCCGCAAGCGGATCGACGATGCCAAACTCGGCTGCGTCCTGTCCAATTCGTTCGGATTCGGCGGCACAAATGCCACCATCGTGATGAAACACGTCGATGCCTGAGCATCGCCGGTCGCTTTCATAATTCGTATCCAATCGTGATGAGTTTAATGTCACCGGGCGGTCGCAGACTCGTGGAAGATGCGGGAAGATCAGGATCCCAGGGCAAAAGGCCATGTGGACAGACCGTTTCGCGCATCCCCATCTTCAACTGGTCGAACGCGGTGGCACGGCCGGTA
Organism: Hyphomicrobiales bacterium; assembly: GCA_017304475.1. GTDB lineage: Bacteria > Pseudomonadota > Alphaproteobacteria > Rhizobiales > Phreatobacteraceae > Phreatobacter. The sequence continues at coordinate 35,458 of JAFKKV010000012.1, forward strand.
TTGAACCGAGGAGCAAGCGCGTGACGGGATTGATGCAGGGCCGTCGCGGCCTGATCATGGGAGTGGCCAACGATCACTCCATCGCCTGGGGGATTGCCCGTACGCTCGCCGCCCACGGCGCCGAGATCGCTTTCACCTATCAGGGCGAAGCGCTCGGCCGGCGGGTGCGGCCGCTGGCGGAGAGCATCGGCGCCTCGCTGGTGCTGCCTTGCGACGTCGAGGATATCGCGACCGTCGACCAGACCTTCGCGACGCTCGCCGAGACCTGGGGCGGGCTCGACTTCATCGTTCACGCCATCGGTTTTTCCGACAAGAACGAGCTGAAGGGCCGCTATTCCGACACCACCCGCGAGAATTTCTCGCGCACCATGGTGATCTCCTGCTTCTCCTTCACGGAAGTGGCCAAGCGCGCCGCGGCCCTGATGCAGCCGGGCGGCTCGATCCTGACATTGACCTATGGCGGCTCGACCAGGGTGATGCCGAACTACAATGTGATGGGCGTCGCCAAGGCCGCGCTGGAGGCCTCGGTGCGCTATCTCGCCGCCGATTACGGCCCGCAGGGCATCCGGGTGAACGCGCTGTCGCCGGGTCCGGTGCGCACGCTCGCCGGCGCCGGCATTTCGGACGCCCGCCTGATGTTCAATTTCCAGAAGCGCCACGCGCCGCTCAGGCGCACCGTGTCGATCGACGAGATCGGCGGCTCGGCGCTCTATCTGCTGTCGGACCTGTCGACCGGCGTGACCGGCGAGATTCACTATGTCGATTCCGGCTACAATATCGTCTCGATGCCGCATCCCGAGGCGCTGAAGACCCTGGACGCGGCCGAGCAGGCGGCGGAAGACGCAACCAGCCGCTCGCGCGGGCAGGCCGCCGAATAGGCTGGCGATCCGGCGCGGACCTTGCCCGAAACGATCAGAAGGGGACGGTGAGAACCGTCCCTTTTCTTTTTGCGCGATGCGATGGCAGGCCTCGGCGGCCCGCGTCGCGGGCGGCCTCACAGCCGGTGCAGGTGCAATCCGCCGTCGACATGGAAGACGTCGCCGGTGCTGAAGGGATGGGCGCCGGATGCGAGCGAAGCGACCGTCCGGGCGACGTCCTCGGCCTCGCCCCAGCGCGCCACGGGCGTCAGGCCGCCGGCGATCATGGCATCGTAACGCGCGGCGACCGGCGCGGTCATCGGCGTACGGATCACGCCGGGACGCACTTCGTGGCACATGATGCCGAGCTCGGCGAGCCTGAGCGCGAAGAGCTTGACCATCATCGAAGCCGCGGCCTTGGACATGCAATAGGCGCCGCGCTCCGGCGAGGGCAGCGCCGCGCTGGCCGACGTGATCGAGATGATCGAGCGGCGGGAGCCTGAGGGAACCGGCTCGCTCGCCATCTGGCGGGCGACCGCCTGGGTCAGCAGGAAAGTGCCGCGCAGGTTGACGCCGAGCACATGGTCGAACTCCTCGGCACCGCCCTCCAGCAGGTCGCCGCGGGTCCGCATGGGAATTCCGGCATTGTTGACGTGGCAGGCGAGGGGGCCGAGGGCCACCGCCATCCGCGCGCCGATCGCCGCGGGATCGGTGGCAATGTCGCCGGGGACCAGGGCGAGTGTCCGGCCGCGGGCCGTGACCGCCTCGGCCGTCTCGGCGAGAGCGGCCTCGTCCAGGTCGTTGAGGACGAGATCGTGCCCGGCTTCGGCGAGGGCGACCGCGATGGCTTGCCCGATGCCGCGGCCGGCGCCGGTGACGCTGGCAATGGCCATGGTTCAGCGTCCCTGCCAGACCGGCGGGCGCCGTTCGCGGAACGAGGCTATGCCTTCGCGCGCGTCCTCGGTCGCCGCGGCAATGGCGCCGCCGAGCGCCTCCAGCGCGCGCGAGGGGCTGTCATTTTCGTGCGCGGCGAGCGCCAGCTTGGCGGCGGCGACCGCGACCGGCGCGCGGCCGGCGATCATGCCGGCAAGCCTCGCGGCCTCGGCCGATGCGCCCTCGGCGTCGAACACGCCATTGACCAGGCCCCAGTCTCCGGCCTGGTCGGCGTCGATCCGGTCACCGGAAAAGATCATCTGCTTGGCGCGCGGCAGGCCGATCGCGCGCGGCAGGCGGCCGGTGCCGCCCCAGCCGGGGAAAGTGCCGATGGAGACTTCCGGCATGGCGAACATGGCCTGTCGGTTGGCGAAACGCATGTCGCAGCAAAGCGCGAGCTCGAGCCCGCCGCCGAAACAGGCGCCTTCGATCACCGCGATGGTCGGTACGCGCAGGGCGGCGAGCCTTGCGAACACGGCGTGGCCGGGGATGATCCAGCGCTGCCACATGTCGACCGCGCCGAGGCCCGACCAGGCATGGATGTCGGCGCCGGCACAGAAGGCCTTGCCCTCGGCGCGCAGCACGACCGCGCGGATGTCGGGCGTCGCCTCGATCGTCGCGCAGGCGCCGGTCAGCCCGTCGAGCATGGCGAGCGTCAGGGCATTGAGCTTGGCGGGGCGGTTGAGCGTGATGGTGGCGATGGCGCCGCTCACCGAAAAGAGCAGTTCGTCGTTCATGCCTGGGCTCCGAGATCGAGGCCCATCGGGGCCGGGTCGAACAGCCGGGGATCCATCGGCTTCAGGTCGCTTGCGACCTTCAGCGGGATGTCGGCCTGGTCGAGAATGTCGCGCTTGAGATCGATCCCGCCGGCGATCTCGATGATTTCAGGACCTTCCGCGCCGAGGCGGAGCACGCAGCGCTCGGTGACATAGAGCACCTCGGTGCCGACGGCCCGGCCGCGGCGGCCCGAAAAGGTCACGTGCTCGGCTTCCGGCACGAATTTCCTGAGCTTGCCTTCCTTGCGGATCGTCAGGCCGCCATCGGCGATGGCGACGTCGAGCCCGCCCGTGGTGAAGGTGCCGCTGAAGACCACGCGCTTGGCGTGCGCCGTGATGTCGACGAAGCCGCCCGCGCCGGCGGTCAGGTAGGGCCGGGAGCCGAGCCGCGAGACATTGACGTCGCCTTCGGCCGAGACCTGTAGGAAGGACAGCATGGCGCAGTCGAAGCCGCCGCCCTGAAAGTAGGTGAATTGCTGCGGCGAGGGCAGGATGGCATCGGCATTGGCGGCGCAGCCGAAGGCGAAGCCGGTGAGCGGCATGCCGCCGACCGCGCCCTGCTCGATGGCCCAGGTGACCTTGTCGGCCTGGCCTTCGGCGAGCAGCACACGCGGCACCACGGCCGAGACGCCGAAGCCGAGATTGACCGCCCAGCCCGATTTCAGCGCCATGGCGGCGCGCCGCGCGATCACCGTCTCGATGCCGAATTCGGGCAGCTCGAAGGCGGAGACGGGCAGCCGGATTTCGCCGCTGATCGCCGGGTCATAGTCGATGCCGGTGGTCTGGCGCTGGTCTGGCGCCACGACGACGTGATCGACGAGATGGCCGGGCACCACGACCTGGCGTGTCGGCAGGGAATTGCCGGCGACCACCCGCTTGACCTGGGCGATGACGATGCCGCCATGGTTGCGCACGGCGATGGCCTGGTCGAGGGCGCCGAGCGGCGCGCCCTCGTGCTCCATGCTGATATTGCCGCGCTCGTCGGCCGTTGTGCCTCGGATGATCGCCACGTCGGGCACGATATTGGGGAAATGCAGCCATTCCTCGCCGCCGAATTCGACCACCCGGACCACCGGTGGCCGGGCGCGGGCGGCATCGTTCATGGCGCAGCCGTGGCGGCGCGGATCGACGAATGTATCGAGCCCGACCTTGGTGAGCACGCCGGCGCGGCGTGCCGCGACATCCCGGTGCATGTCGAAGAGAATGCCGGATGGAACGTTCCAGGCGGCGATTTCATTGGCCCCGATCATCGACCAGATGCGTGGCGAGGGCAGCGATGACGGACCGGACGGATAGGAGCCGGCGAGCACGGCGCTGATGAGGCCGGGCTGTGCCAGGTGGTCGATGCCGGCAATGCCGTACATGTCGCCGGCGGCGATCGGGTGCAGCGTGGTGAGGTTGCGGGGATGGCCTTCCGCCGCGAAGCGCTCGCCGATCGCCTGGAGCACCGCATCGGGGCAGTTCAGCCCGGAGGAGGAGGACACCGTGACGACGGCGCCGTCCGGGATCAGGCGCGCGGCGGCCTGGGCGGAAATGACCGGCTTAGACATGGAGAGGTCCATTGGCTGAAGGCGCGCCGGTCGTGCTGCGGACGACCAGGCGGGCGGGTTGAAGGGCGGCCTGGGCCGGGGCTTCCGGCAGCCTGAGGCGGTCGAGGATCAGTTCGGCGGCCTTGCGTCCGAGGCCGCGCGCCTCGCTGGCGACGGTGGTCAGGGCGGGCGTGCGCAAGGCTGCCTCCATGATGTCGTCGAAACCGGTGATCGAGAGGTCGCGGCCGGGTGTCAGGCCGTGCTGGGCCAGTGCGAGCGCCGCGCCGATCGCCACGATGTCGTTGAAGCAGACGAGCGCGGTCGGCCGCGGCGTCAGGGCGAAAAGCGCCTCGGCCGCCGCCAGGCCGCCGGCCAAGCTCGGCGCGCAGGCGATCGTGACGGGTGGGGCAAGTCCGGCCGCCGCCATGGCCTGGCCGAGGCCTGCCGAGCGCTCGCGCTGGACCGAGGTTTCCGCCGTATGGCCGGCAAAGGCGATATGGCGGTGGCCGAGCGCGATGAGATGATCGCCGATTGCCCGCATGCCCGGCGCGTTCTCGACGCCGGCATAGTCGGAGGCCAATTCGTCGACCCGCCGGAGCATCTGCACCAAAGGCAGGCCGGCGGGGATCTGCGCGCGCAGATCGGCGGCGGTGCTGCCGGCCGCGGCGCACAGGATCAACCCGTCGAGGCGGTGTTCGCGCATGCGCGCCAGGATGCGCGACTGGCGGTCGCGGTCGTCCTGGGAATCGGCGATCAGCACCAGCGCGCCGTCCGCCTCCAGGCCCTCGGAGACGCCGGCGGCGAGCTCGGAATAGAAGGGATTGGCGAGATCGAAGACGATCAGGCCAATGGTGCCGGAGCGGGCGCCGCGCATGGCGGCGGCGGCCCGGTCATAGACGTAGCCGAGCTCGGAGGCCGCCTGATGAACCCGCTCGCGTGCCTCGACGGAGACCGGCGCGCCGCGCAGCGCGAGCGAGGCCGTCGATTTCGACACGCCGGCATGTTCGGCGACCTCGATCAGCGTGGGCCGTGCGGTCGTCACAGAACCGCACCGAGGAACTGCTGGAGTTCCGGCGTCCGGGGGCTGCCGAAAAAGGCTTCCGGGGTTCCCTCCTCGTGAATGCGGCCCTGGTGGAAATAGACCACCCGGCTGGCGGCGCGCCGCGCGAAGGCCATTTCATGGGTGACCAGCAGCATGGTCATGCCGGCGCGCGACAGGCCTTCCATGACCTTCAGGACCTCGCCGGTCAGTTCCGGATCGAGCGCGGAGGTCACCTCGTCGAACAGCATCACCTTCGGGCGCATGGCCAGGCTGCGGGCGATCGCCACGCGCTGCTGCTGGCCGCCGGAGAGCTGTTCGGGGAAGGCGTCGTATTTCTCGGCGAGCCCGACCTCGGCCAGCACCGCCTTGGCGGTGTCGCGGGCCTCCGCCGGGCTCAGCTTCTTCACCAGGCGCGGGGCGAGCTCGATATTCTTGCCGACGGTGAGGTGCGGAAACAGGTTGTAGGACTGGAACACCATGCCGACATCCTGGCGCAGCGCCCGGAGCGAGGGCTCGTCGGCGGCGAGCCGGTGGCCGGCAATGGTCACCTTGCCGGCATCAGGCGTTTCCAGGCCGTTCAGGCAGCGCAGGAAGGTGCTCTTGCCCGAACCGCTGCGGCCGATCACCGCGATCAGCTCGCCCTCGGCGACCGACAGCGAGACGCCGTCGAGCACGGTCAGCGAACCGAAGGACTTGCGGACGTCCTCAGCCACGACGACTGACATGGAGCCTCCTCTCGAGCCGCTGGCTCATCACGCTGAGCGGCCAACACATGGCGAAATAGAGCAGGGCGACCGAGCCGAAGACCCAGAAGGGCTGGAAGGTCACGTTGTTCATGAGGGTGCCGGCGCGGGCGAGCTCGACGAAGCCGATGATCGAGGCGACCGAGGTGTTCTTGACGATCTGGACCATGAAGCCGACGGTCGGCGCGACCGCCAGCCGGGCCGCCTGCGGCAGCACGACATAGACCATGCGCTGCATCGGCGAGAGCGCCAGGGACGAAGCGGCCTCCCATTGCTGACGCGGCACGGCCTCGATGCAGCCGCGCCAGATCTCGCCGAGGAAGGCGCTGGCATAGACGGTCATGCCCAGCGCCGCGGCGACCAGCGGCGGAAAGCGCCAGCCGAAGGCCGGCAGCCCATAAAAGACCAGGAACAGGACGATCAGCACGGGGGTGCCCTGCACCATGCCGATCCAGCCAGCGGCCAGCCCCCGGATCACCGCATTGCGGGAGACCCGCATCAGCGCGATCACGAGGCCGACAATGCCGCCGCCGAGAAAGGCGAGGCAGGACAACAGGATGGTCCAGCGTGCCGCTTCGACCAGGAAAGTGAATTCGGCGGGCCCGAAAGCGCGGATCATCGGCGCACCGCCACCGCGCGGCGGCGCGCGAACAGGAGTTTGCCGACCAGGCCGAAACTCAGCCGGAACAGAAAGGTGAGCCCGAGATAGAGGCCGGCGAGCACGATGTAGATTTCCATCGAGCGATAGGTCCGGCTGTCGATCAGCGCGCCGGCGGAGGTCAGTTCCTCGACCGAGATCTGCGACAGGATGGAGGAGGCGAGCATGGTCAGGACGAACTGGCTGGAGAGCGCCGGCCAGACCCGTTCGAGCGCCGGCAGCAGCACGACATGGACCAGGATGTCGCGGCGCGTCAGGCCGAGCGAGGCGCCGGCCTCGATCTGCGACTTATGCGTCGCCTCGATGCCGGCGCGAATGATCTCGGCGGAATAGGCGCCGAGATTGACGGTGAGCGCGATCAGCCCGGCCGACACCGCGGATATGCGCAGCCCGATCCCGGGCAGGCCGAAAAAGACCAGGAAGAGCTGAACCAGGAAGGGCGTGTTGCGGATGGCTTCGACATAGGCTCCGGCCAGGACGGACAGGATCCGGTTACGGCCGGTGCGCGCGATCGCGCAGAGCGTGCCGATGACGACGCCGAGCAGGATGGCGACGGCGGAGATCCAGACGGTCTGGAGAAGGCCGTTCAGGAGCGCGTCCGCTTGCGCCCAAACGTCGGAAAAGACGAGGACCGGAAACATGGCGATGCCGTTTTGAGCGGTGGGAGGGCGGCCGGGCCGGCGCGGCCGAGGCGGTCGCGCCGGCTGCGCGGGATCAGAAGACCGGCAGTTCCGGCAGCGGCGCGTTCAGCCACTTCTTCGAGATCTCGTCGAGTTCGCCCGAATTCTTCATCCACCAGATCGTGTTGTTCAGCCATTGGTGCAGCTCGAACTGATCCTTGCGCACCGCCATCGAATTGGGCTGCAGCGCGAAGACGAATTTGAGCTCGGCATTGGCGCCGCGGTTCTGGCCGAGGATCTGGGTGATGGTGGTGTCGGGCATGGCCGCGGCATCGACCTGGCGGCTGAACACGGCCTGGGCGCAGGTGGCGTCGTCGTCGAAGCGCACGATATTGGTACCGGCCATCGCCATGCGGGTGAGCGTGGTGTCCTGCGGGCTGCCGCGCGGCACCGCGACACGCTTGCCGGCGAGATCGGCGAGCGAGGTGGCGGCGAGGTCCTTGGCCGCCATGATCGAGGTGCGGAACGTGCTGTAGGGCATGGGGAACATGATGGTCTTGGCGCGCTCGGGTGTCGGGCCGAGGGTGGCGATCAGGAGATCGACCCGCTTCGACTGGAGCGCCGGGATGCGGGCCGGCGGCGCGAGCGCGGTGATCTCGGCCTTCACGCCCATATATTTGGCGACGAGATTGGCGACGTCGACATCGTAGCCGACCGGCTCGCCGCGCTCGTTGACGCTGCCGAAGGGCGGCACGCCGGAGACGACGCCGATGGCGATGCTGCCGCGCTTGGTGAACTCTTCCGGGGTCGAGGCCTCGGCGGCCTCGGAGCTGGCCATGACGGCGGCCGTCGCCACCGAGCCGATAGCGAGAGCGCCGAATGCGAGGCGGCGTGACGGATTGTGGTCGTCCATGAAGACTCTCCTCGTCTGCGTTTCCTACGACTGGGCTTCTGGAACGTTCCAGTCTTGATTTAGATCGTTCCATATGACGAAATTCGAGTCAAGCGCCGCAGGTGATCGGTGCGGCCGGGGAGCCCTGGAGGCTTGGGTTCGGTGATCGGACTGACGTCCGCAGTGCCGGAATGCCTGGCCGCGCGGGGGGGCGGCGCAATAAAAAAGGGACGGCCGAAGCCGTCCCTTTTCATGCGATTCGAACTGGACTGGAGTGCCGCGAGGCGGCCCTCGATGCTTGCGTCAGTCCTTGGCGCGCTCGTAATAGGCGCCGTCCTCGGTGTTGACGACGATGCGTGTGCCGGCGCCGATATGCGGCGGCACCAGGGTGCGCACGCCATTCGACAGGATGGCCGGCTTGTAGGACGAGGACGCGGTTTGGCCTTTGGTCACCGGCTCGGTCTCGACCACTTCCAGGGTGATGCGCTGGGGCAGCTCGATGCCGACCGGATTGCCCTCGTAGACCGAGAGCTTCACTTCCATGTTTTCCTGGAGATAGGGCTTCATGTCGCCAAGAATGTCGTCGGGAACCCCGATCTGCTCGAAGGTTTCCTTGTTCATGAAGTGGTTGCCGTCGCCATCCGAGTAGAGATAGGTGTAGGGCCGGTCCTCGACGAAGGCGCGCTCGACCATCTCGGTGGTGCGCCAGCGCTCCGACACCTTCACGCCGTCAGACAGGCGGCGCATGTCGACCTGGGTCACCGGGGTGCCCTTGCCGGGATGGATGTTCTGGGCGGTGACGATCAGATAGAGCCTGCCGTCGACTTCAAGGATATTGCCCTTGCGGACGGAAGAGGCGATGACCTTCGGCACGGATGTCGTCCTTGGATTGGCGGGTGCAGCTTCGATGGGGCGGTCGCCCCTCGCAATTGGTTCCGCCGTCGCATAGACCAAGTTTCCGAAAAGCGCCACCCCGAAGCAGCCGGCAAGCCAATGACATCCTCTCCCTGGTGGGCCAAGGACCGCCATGCCGACCGCCGGCCCTTCCTGGTGGCGCGCGGCAAGATCAAGCAGCGCTTGCGCAACTGGTTCGAGGCCGCGGGCTTCACCGAGGTCGAGGCCGGGCTGTTGCAGGTGTCCCCGGGCAATGAGGCGCATCTGCATGCCTTCGCGACCGAGGCGGTGACGATCGACGGCCGGCGCGCGCCGCTCTACCTGCACACCTCGCCGGAATTCGCCGCCAAGAAGCTGATCGCCGCCGGCGAGACCCGGATCGTCGATTTCGCCCGGGTGTTCCGCAATCGCGAGCGCGGCCCGCTGCACCATCCCGAATTCACCATGGTCGAGTGGTATCGGGTCGGCGCTCCCTATGAACAGCTGATGGCCGATTGCGCCGCCATCCTGGCGCTGGCCTGCGAGGCCGCCGGCCGGACTCAACTGACCTGGCGCGAGGCGGTGGCCGATCCCTTCGCCGAACCCGAACGGGTGACGCTGGCCGAGGCTTTCGACCGCCATGCCGGCATCGATCTCCTGGCGACCATCGCGACGTCGGGCGAAGCCGATCGCGACGATCTCGCCGGCCGGACACGCGCGGCCGGCATCCGCGTCTCCGATGACGATGGCTGGGCCGACATCTTCTCCAAGGTGCTGGTCGAGCGGATCGAGCCGAAGCTCGGCTTCGGCCGGCCGACCATTCTGTGCGAATATCCGGTGAGCGAGGCGGCTCTCGCTCGCCCCAAACCCGCCGATCCGCGGGTCGCCGAGCGGTTCGAGCTCTATGCCTGCGGCGTCGAGCTCGCCAATGGCTTCGGCGAATTGACCGATCCGGTCGAGCAGCGCCGTCGCTTCGAGATCGAAATGACCGAAAAGGCGCGCGTCTATGGCGAGCGCTACCCGATCGACGACGATCTGCTGGCGGCGCTTGCCGTCATGCCGCCGACCAGCGGCATCGCGCTCGGTTTCGAGCGGCTGGTCATGCTGGCGGCCGGCGCCCGGTCGATCGACGAGGTCGTCTGGACACCGGTGCCGGACAGCTTCAGTCGATGAGCGGAATGTGCGGCGCGGCCGAGCGCGGCAGGAGGCCGGTCAGCCGCGGGTCGTCGAAAATGTCGATACCGAAGGCATAGGGCACGAAGCCGCAAGAGGTATAGAATTTCATCGCGCCGGGATGGTCGTGCGTGCAGGTGTGCAGCCAGGCCTTGGTGATGCCCGGCCGCCAGGCGCTCTGAAGCGCCTTGGCCATGACGAGCCGGCCGAGGCCCTGGCCGACGGCCTCCTTGATCAGGCCGAAATAGACGATCTCGACCTCGCCATCGGTCCTGAGATCGAGCTCGACCATGCCGATCTCGGCGCCGTCGCGCTCGACCGCGTAGACCTCGACCCGTGGGTTGCCGATGATCGCGGCGAGCGCGGCATCGGACAGCACCAGGCGCGATGTCCAGAGCCAGTCGTCGCCGACGCGGCGGAACAGCGCGCGATAACCGGCAAGCTCGGGCGCGGCGATCCGGCGCAGCCTCGGTTCGTCAGGCAAAGCCGCTGGCGGCGGCGGCGCTGTCATGCCGAGCCACGTGACGGCGGCGGTCAACTTGCCCTTCGGCACGAAATGGGTGCCGGTGAGGGTGGTGGGTGTCGAAACATCGGTCATGCCTGGGATCCGTGGTCGGCCGGGGTGAAGCCCAGCGCTTCGAGCGCCGCGCCCGCTTCGGCGATCGCGCTGCGAAAGGTCTCGATCGCCGCCGCCTTGCGCGGTTCGACCGCGACGGCGAAATCGTAGTGCTCCTCGGCGAAGGCAATGAAGCCAAGGCCATTGGCCTCCGCCACCTGGCGGATCGCCATGCCCCAGTCGGCCCGCCCCTGGGCGACGCTGGCGGCGACCGCATTGTGCGAGCGCGGCTGGTTCCAATAGCCCGGCGGCTTGCGGCCCGCGAGCAACTGGTCGAGCAGGATGCGCGTGCCGGCCCCCTGGTTGCGGTTGACCATCAGGCAGCCGGGATCGGCCAGGGCCCGTTCCACCGCCTCCCGGGCTTCGGTGATCCCGGCGAAGCGCGGGTCTCCGGCGGCATGGACAATGCCCTGCATGCGCCGCCAGCCGGCGATCAAGGTCATGGTGGGGTCGAGGAAGGGTCGGTTGTAAATGCCGCTCTTCGGGTCGAACAGGTGGATCGGCGCGAGATCGCATTCGCCGCGCCGGAGCGCCGACAGTCCGCCGAGACTGCCGAGCGCCAGCGAACGGGCGCTCAGGCCGTGATCGACGAGGCGGCCGATGACCGCGTCGAGCCCGACGCAATGGCTGCCCATGATGACGAGGTCAGGCACATGGACATGCGGCGTGAACAGGGTCACCGGCGTCACGGTATCGGCCGGCATGGCCTCCGCCAGGGCCTCGATGGTGACGAAGCCGTCGGCCTGCGAGAAAGCGGTGACCGAGCCGGAGCCCTTGCCGATCGGATAGGCGACGGGGCCCTCGGCGCTCGCCGACAGCGCGACCATGACGAATTCCGTGCGGCCGAGATCGGACGGCACGCGCACCGGCACGCGCGCGGTGAGCTCGACATCCTGGCGCGCCGGCTGGCCCGCCAGCACCCGCAGCACCGGCACGACGATGTCGTGAAAGGTGAACATGGCCGAGGTCGGAAAGCCCGGCAGGATCACCACCGCCTTGCCGTCGCAGACGGCCAGGCACAAGGGCTTGCCCGGTTTGAGCGCGACGCCGTGCGCGACGATGCCGGGCGATCCGAGCGAGCCGACGATGCGATAGGTGAGGTCGCCGGCGCCCTTCGAGGTGCCGCCCGACAGGATCACCGCATCACAGCTGGCATGGGCCTCGCGCATCGCGGCCTCGAGCCTTGCGGCGTCGTCGGCTATGGCGCCGAAGCGTACCGGTTCGCAGCCGTTTTCCTCGAGCGCGGCGGCGACGATGGCGCCGTTGGAATCATAGATCGCGGCGGGGCGCAGCGGCTCGCCGGGCGCGACCAGTTCGTCGCCGGTCGAGATCACCGCGACGCGCGGCTTGCGCCAGACCTCAGCCTCGGCAAGGCCGACGGCGGCCAACATGCCGATCTCGCGCGCGCCGACCGTGGTGCCCCGGCGCAGCAAGGTCTCGCTGCGGGCGATGTCGGATCCGGCAAAGGCGATGTTCTGGCCGGGCGCCGGCGCGCGCCTGACCATGAGGCGGCCGTCGGCCGCGATATCGGTATGCTCGATCATCACCACGGCATCGGCGCCGCGCGGGATCGGGCCGCCGGTTGCGATCGGCGTGGCGGTCGCGGAGAGAACCGCGAGTCCGGGCGCGAAACCGCAGGCGATGGTCTCGCCGTTGAGCGTGAGAAGAGCGGGCGCCGCCTCCGAGGCGGTGGCGACATCGCCGGCCTGCACGGCGAAGCCGTCGACCACCGAGCGGTCGAAAGGCGGCGTATCGACCGGGGCTGCGATATCGGCGGCGAGCACGCGACCGACGAGGCGATCGAGCGGCACGGATTCCGATCCGAGCGGCCGCGGCGCCAGCGCCGCGCCAAACCGGCTGACGGCCTCCTCGCGCGTCAGCACGGTGAGGAACTGATCCTGGTCGAGACTTGAACGTTCGGTCATGCGCCCGGTCCGGGTATCAGCGGGGTGTCGATGGGAATGGCGGCAAGCGGCGTGCCGGCGCCTGCCCCCTCGCTCTCCGGCGGGATCAGCGCGACCGCCTCGGCCTCGAGCAGGGCCTGCAGCGTCACCTGGCCGACCGAGAGAGGTTCATAGCCGCCACCGACGACCCGCAGCAATGCGACATCTATGCAGCCGATCGCCGAGCTGATCTTGGCCGTGAGCGGCAGCGTGCGGGCGTTGATCGCGCGGCCGGTCAGGCCCGCGACCACCGGCAGGACGAGGGCGTAGAAGGCTGCGACCGCACCGTCGAAGCGCCCGGGCAAGAGGATGACGGCGCGGCCGTCGGCCCGCACGGCCGTGCCGCTCGCCTCGCCCGGACGCAAGGCGAGGCCGCGAATGGCCGAAGACGCCGCCGGGCCGGTGGCCGGGACATCGCCTTCGCCGAGGCAAAGGGTGAGATCGGCTTCGGCCCGCTGAACCTCGATGAGACCCAGCGCGCCGAGGCGGGCGGCAAGCCAGCCGCGTGTGGCCGGATCGCCCGACGGGACGATGGCGAAACGCCCGTTCAGGACGGCGATTTCGGCAATGCCGGCCATGGCAAGGGCGAGCCGGATCTCCGGCGTGACGGTCATGCCGCGTCCGAGGATCAAGGCTTCCCGGGCGAGGTCGGAACCGGCCAGGGCGACCTGCTCGCCGGGATAGGCGGCCTGGCCGATTTCGATGAAGGGGCCGGACATGGTCGCCGCGGCGGCCGGGATCACCGCGTCGGTTGCCGGCGGCAGGGCCTCGCCGCTCCGGATGGGCGGCGGCGGTTCGGCCAGGACCACGGGGGCATAGGGTGAGGCTCCCACGAGGCTCGCCGCCGCCACCGCGATGCCGTCACGCAAGGCGATCGCATCTGATGGCACCGGGCCGGCGGCACGGACAGGCTCGGCCGCGACACGCCCGAGCGTTTCGGCCATTGCGATCCTGGTGACGCCAACCGGCTTCAGGCTTGCGAGCAGCGGGGCCAGCGCATCGGCAACCGAGGTAAGGCGAGGCGGCTCGGACATCGGCTGCGGCTTCACATGTTGAGCCGGACCACGCCGGCTTCCGTCACATCATAACCGCCAAGCGAGCCGGCGCGACGGGCGAAGTCCTGGTGACGCAGGCAGGCCAGAAGTTTCTGCGGTCCCGGCTCGAAATAGCTGCGCCGGCGCAGCACGAGATCGAAGCGCTCCCAGATGAGCGGCAGGAAGCCGAGCCCGTGGGTGGCGGCCACGGCGCGTGTCGCGATGCCGCAATCGGCCTCGCCCGTGCGTATGGCGAGCGCCAGGTCCATGCCGGTCGGATAGGGGCCGGCCGCGCTGTTCATCTTGTCTGATGCCACCGAGAGCCGGTCGAGCATCGCGGCGAGCAGCAATTGCGCGCCGGCGCCGGACTGGCGCAGCGCGAAGCGCGCGCCGGCCTTGACCGCGCCGGCGAGGTCTTCGAGCGCCAGAGGATTACCTGCCGCGACCACCAGGCCCTGCTCGCGGCGGGCAACCGCGATGACCACCGCGTCGTGCAGGCCCGAGCGGGCGGCCACGCCGGCGAGATTGCTGGTGTCGTCGTCACCCGCGCCGTGCAGGTGAATGGCGGCGGCCGCCACTTCATTGCGCTCCAGGCGGTCGAGACCGGCTTCCGAACCCTCGGCGAGCAAAGCGAGGCCGGAGCCCGACTGCCGGGCCGCCCATTCGAGCAGGGGATCATGGCTGCCACCGATGATCGGCGGCGGTGTCTCGGCGACGAAACCGGCGGGCCGGGCAAGCCCGGCGGCGAGCCAGCGGTCGAGTGCCGCCCGGGGGAACAGCCATTTGCCCGTCACCTTGGTGCAGGGCACGGCGCCCTGGGCGACGAGGTCGTAGAGCTTGCGATCCCTAAGCCTGAGATAGGCGGCCGCTTCATCGGTTGTCAGGTAGCTGGTCCCATGCATAGGGCTGCACCTTCATGCAGGAATTCCATTGTTGAAAATCATAGGCCCGGCTCCATAACCAATGCAACGAAGATGAAGGTCTTCAAGGGGAAGGACCGTCGCTCTTGGATGTCAGCGCCGCCTTTGCCGCAGCCATCGGCCTGATCCTCGGGCTCGATCCGGGCTTCCTCGCCATTGTCGGCCTGTCGCTGACGGTGACATTGACCGCCGTGCTGATCGCCGCCGTAATCGGCCTGCCGCTTGGGGCGTTGCTCGCGCTGGCGCGGTTCCCCGGCCGGTCCGTGGTCGTGGTGGCGGTCAATGCGCTGATGGGCCTGCCACCGGTCGTCGCCGGCCTGATGATCTTCCTGGTCCTGTCCAGGTCCGGTCCGCTCGGGCGCCTCGGGCTCCTGTTCACGCCATCGGCCATGGTCGCGGCCCAGGCCCTGCTGGTGCTGCCGATCATCCTGGCGATCACCCGCCAGATCGTCGAGGATCTGCACGGCGAATATCGCGAGCATCTCGCCTCCATCGGTTTGACCGGCTGGCGGGCCATTCCGACGCTGCTGTGGGACGGCCGCTTCGCGCTGGCGACGGCGCTGCTGGCGGGCTTCGGCCGGGCCAGCGCCGAGGTCGGCGCCGTGCTGATCGTCGGCGGCAACATTGCCGGCTATACCCGCACCATGACCACGGCGATCGCGCTGGAGACGTCGAAGGGCGACCTGCCTTTGGCGCTCGGCCTCGGCATCGTGCTGATCGGGCTGACGCTCGCCATCAATGCGGTCACCTATGGCGCGAGCCGCATCGGCGCGCGCTATGCGGGGTGACGGTCATGCGTGACACCGTGTCGATCCTGCCGCTGACGGTGGAGGGGCTCGGTTTCGAGGCCGGCGGCAAGCCGCTCGTCAGCGATGTCGGTTTCGTCGTGGCGCGCGGCGGCATCACCGTCCTGCTCGGGCCGAACGGATCGGGCAAGTCGCTGACGCTCAGGCTCTGCCATGGCCTGCTCACGCCGAGCGCCGGCCGCGTCGCCTGGGCTCATGCCGGTGGTGCCAAGCGCCATGCCATGGTGTTCCAGAAGCCGGTCATGCTGCGCCGCTCGGCTGAGGCCAATATCGTCCATGCCCTGGCCGCCGGCGGCGTGCCACGGCGGTCGCGCCAGGAGCTGGCGCGCCAGGCGATGGAGCGCTTCGGCCTGGCGGCACTGGCAAGCCGGCCGGCCCGGCTCCTGTCGGGCGGGGAGCAGCAGCGGCTCGCCATCGCGCGCGCCTGGGCGCTGAAGCCGGAGCTCCTGTTTCTCGACGAACCCTCCTCACAGCTCGATCCCGGGGCGACCCGGCAGGTCGAGGCGATGCTGGAGACGCTGGCCGCCGAAGGCGTGACGCTGGTCATGGCGACCCATGACCTCGGCCAGGCGCGCCGGCTCGCCGACCAGGTGCTGTTCTTCCATCGCGGCCGCCTGGCCGAGCAGGGCCCGGCCGAAGCCTTTTTCGCAGCACCGGCGACCCCAGAGGCGCGTGCCTTCCTCGCCGGTGAACTCTTGTGGTGACCCCCATCCGCTCAAGGAGCCGTCCAATGATCACGACCCGTCGTCTTCTCCTCGGTCTCGGCGCGGCCGCCGCGCTGGGTGGCGTCGCCTTCGGCCAGACCGCGCCGGCGCCGACGCCGGCGACCGGGCGTTTCATCACGGTGGCCTCGACCACGTCGACGGTCGATTCCGGCCTGTTCAACCACGTCCTGCCGCTGTTCAAGGCGAAGACCGGCATCGAGGTCCGGGTGATCTCGCAAGGCACCGGCCAGGCGCTCGACACCGGCCGGCGCGGCGATGCCGATGTGGTCTTCGTCCATGCTCGCGCCGCGGAAGACAAGTTCGTCGCCGAGGGTTTCGGCGGGCCGCGCCGGCCGGTCATGTACAACGACTTCGTGCTGGTCGGGCCGAAAGCCGATCCCGCCGGCGTGCGCGGCGGCCGCGATATCGCCGCCGCCCTCAAGGCGATCCAGACCAAGGCCTTGCCCTTCGTGTCGCGCGGCGACCGCTCCGGCACGCACCAGGCCGAACTGGCGCTGTGGACCGCTTCCGGCATCGATCTCGCGGCAGTACGCGGGCCCTGGTATCGCGAGATCGGCCAGGGCATGGGCGCCGCCCTCAACACCGCCTCGGCGATGAACGGTTATGTGCTGACCGATCGCGGCACCTGGCTGTCGTTCAAGAACCGCGGCGACCTGGAGATCGTCGTCGAAGGCGACCGCCGGCTGTTCAACCAATATGGCATCATGCTGGTCAATCCGCAGCGCCACAGCCATGTGAAGGCCGGCGACGGCCAGGCCTTCATCGACTGGGTCCTGAGCGCCGAGGGCCAGAAGGCGATCGCCGACTACAAGATCGAAGGCCAGCAGCTGTTCTTCCCGAACGCCGGCGATGCCGGCGCCTGAGGCCGTCTATTTGGCCTTGGGATCGAGCGCATCGCGCAGGCCGTCGCCGAGCAGGTTGAAGCTCAGCACGGTGACGAAAATGGCAAGGCCAGGGAAGATCGCCATCCAGGGTGCCTGGGTGAGGAAGCGCTGGGCCGCGTTCAGCATCGAGCCCCAGGACGGGGTCGGGGGCTGCTGGCCGAGCCCGAGGAAGGACAGCGAGGCTTCGGCAATGATGGCGGTGGCGATCGTCAGCGTCGCCTGGACCAGCAGCTGCGGCAGGATGTTCGGCAGGATATGGCGCACGGCGATGCGCCAGCGTGGATTGCCGACGGCGCGCGCCGCCTCGACATAGTCCTCGGTCTTGACCGCGATGACCTGGCCGCGCGTCAGGCGGACGAAGACCGGCGTCGCGGTGATGCCGATGGCAATCATGGCGTTCTGCAGCGAGGGACCGAGAAAGGCCGCGAGCGCGATCGCCAGGATCAGGAAGGGGCAGGCCAGCATGGCGTCGGTGAAGCGCGAGATCAGTCCGTCGGTCCAGCCGCCCAGATAGCCGGCGGCCAGCCCGAGCGGCACGCCTGCGAGAATGGCGATGGCGACCGAGACGACGCCGGCGGCAAGCGAGGCGCGGGCGCCGAAGACAACACGCGCGAAGACGTCGCGGCCGACCTCGTCGGAACCGAACCAATGGGCCGCGGAAGGAGCCTGGCGCACGGCGCGCCAGCTCTGCTGGATCGGGTCGTGCGGTGTGAGATAGGGCGCGAAAATCGCGGCGATGACGATCAGCACCAGGACGGCGAGCGCCACCATGGCGCCCTTTCGGGCCTTCAGCCGGCGCCAGGCCCGGCGCGCCGGGCTCTCGACTTCGGCTGCGCTGATGGCTGCGAGAATGCCTTGGCTTACGGCCATGGATCAGCTCCTCAGCCGCGGATTGGCGAAGATATAGCCGATATCGGCCAGGAGATTGAGCACGATATAGGTGGTGGCGGTGACCAGCACGACGCCCTGCACCACCGCGTAGTCGCGGTTGAACACGGCATCCACGATCAGCTTGCCGAAGCCCGGCACCGAGAAGATCTGCTCGGTCAGCACCGCGCCCGACAGGAGCGTGCCGAATTCGAGCGCGCCGAGCGTGATGATCGGCGTCAGCGCATTGCGCAGGGCGTGTTTCAGGATCACTCGTTCCTCGGCCAGCCCCTTGGCGCGGGCGGTGCGGACATAGTCGCTTTCCAGTGCCTGCAGCATGGCGGCGCGGGTGTGGCGCATGAGCACGCCGGCAAAGGAATTGCCGAGCACGAAGGCCGGCATGACGGTGGCCGCCATCGAGCCCCAGAAATTCTCGAAAGGCGAGACATAGCCGGAGGCCGGCAGCCAGCCGAGCTGCACGGAGAACAGGAAGATCATCATGATGCCGAGCCAGAAATTCGGCGTCGAGATGCCCCACAGCGCGATCACGTTGACCGCGTAGTCCCACACCGTGTTCTTCTTGA
Organism: Hyphomicrobiales bacterium; assembly: GCA_017304475.1. GTDB lineage: Bacteria > Pseudomonadota > Alphaproteobacteria > Rhizobiales > Phreatobacteraceae > Phreatobacter. The sequence continues at coordinate 53,933 of JAFKKV010000012.1, forward strand.
CCGCCGAAATGATGCCGGCGGGGATGCCGATGGCCAGCGTGAACAGCATGGCCATGACGGCGAGCTGCACGGTGACCGGCAGCTTCTGGGCGACCAGACGGGCCACCGGTTCCTTCAGCCGCATGCTTTCGCCGAGATCGCCCGACAGGACGCCGCCGATCCAGGCGAGATACTGGACCGGCAGCGGCTGGTCGAGGCGGTAGCGCTGGCGGATCTGCTCGATCACCAGCGGGTCCTTGTCCTCGCCGGCCATGACGAGCGCCGGATCGCCCGGCAGCAATTGCTGCAGCAGGAAGATGATCACCGAAACGAAGAACAGGGTCGGGATCAGCTGGACGATCCGCTTGCCGATGAGGGTCAGCATGACACGGCGCCCGTCAGTTGGGCTTGAGCGTCAGGCCGATGACCCGGACCAGGCCGTCGGGCATGGGCCGGTAGCCCTCGAGCCTCACGGTATGGGCGATGATGACGGGGCGGTGGTAGAGATAGACGATCGATCCTTCCGTCAGCAGTCGCTCGGTGACGCGTTCATAGATCGCCTTGCGGGCGGCCGGATCGGACTTGGCGCGGGCCTCCTGCATCATCGCGTCGACCTCGCGATTGCAGTAGCCGCCATAGTTCTGCGGCTGGTTGCAGCCGTGGAAAATGAACAGATTGCCGTCCGGATCGGTGCGTCCCGACCAGTTGAGCATATAGGCCTGGTAGCGGCCCTGCTCGGCTTCCTGCAGGGAGGTGGCGAATTCGGTGACGCGGATCTTCAGGTCGAAGCCCGCCTCCGCGGTCATCGCCTGCAGCACCTCGGCGACCTGGCGGACTTCCGGATTGTTCGGCACCATGAAGTCGACGGCGATGGGCGTGCGGATGCCGGCCTCGCGCAGCAGGCGCTTGGCCCGCTCGACGTCGCGCAGCGGCACCGGGAAACGGCTCTGATAATAGGGGTTTTGCGGGTTGATCCACTGATTGCCGGGCGCGGCCTGGCCGTTGAACACCACCTGGTTGATCGCCACGCGGTCGATCGCCAGCGAGAAGGCCTGCATGACCCGGGGATCCTGGCCGAAGGCGGTCTTGGCGGCATCGCTCTTGGCGACGTTGAGCGTCACGCCCTGGTAGCCGAGGTCGATGGCAGCCGACAGCCGAAGGCGCGGATTGGCGCGGATCTCGGCGACGTCGGTCGCCAAGGCGCGCTCGATCAGGTCGAGCGAGCCGGCGCGCAGATTGGCGAGCCGGACGGTCGAATCGTTGATCGGCCGGTATTCGATCCGGTCGATCCTGACCTGGTCCTTGTTCCAGTAATCGGCGAAACGCTCGACCACGATGCGGTCCTGCTGGACACGCTCGACCAGGCGATAGGGCCCGGCGCAGATCGGCCGGGCGCCGAAGCGCTCGCCGGCCGCGCGTGCGGCCTTCGGGCTGATGATCATGCCGGCGCGGTCGGTGAGCTGGGACAGGAGCGGCGAGAACGGCTGTTTCAGCACCAGGCGGACGGTCAGGGGGTCGACCACCTCGACCTTGTCGACGGAGGCGAGCTCCGGCCGGCGGAACGAGCCGGGCAAGGTCATGTGCCGTTCGATCGAGAATTTGACCGCCTCGGCATCCATCGGCTCGCCGTCGTGGAACTTGACGTCTGGCCTGAGCCTGATGGTCATCGACAGGCCGTCGGCGGCGGTTTCCTGCGACAAAGCCAGCTGCGGCACGACCTGCAGCTTGTCGTCGATGTCGAACAGCTTGTCGCAGATCGAGGCGAAGACGATGCGCCCGACATAGGTGCGGCCGAGCGTCGGATCCAGCACGTCCGGATCCTCGGCGAGGCCGATGCGCAGCGTCGTCGGCTGGGCGCTCGCGGCGGTCATCGAAGCGGCTAGCAGCAAGGCCGCGGCAGTCCATCTGGTGATCTTTTTCATCGGTCCCATCCTCTGGTCTTCAGGCGCGTTCGCGCTCTTGAATCGGGTCGTCTCGCAGTCCGGTTCAGCCGGCCTTTTCGGGTTCGCGCGCGAAGGCGGCGATCAATCGCTCCAGTCTGAGATCGGCAACCGCCTCGCGCGGCACGATGTCGCCGGCCGGCGGCAGTTCCGGCCAGCGGTGGCAGGCGGTCGCGTGGCCCTCGCCGACCAGCGCCGGCCGTTCGCTCCGGCAGCGGTCGATCACGTGGGGGCAGCGGGTGTTGAGGTGGCAGCCGGCCGGCGGGTTCAGCGGCGAGGGCACATCGCCCTCCAGAAGCTGCCGGTCGCGGGCGATGCCGGGCGCGGCCACCGGGATCGCCGAGAGCAGGGCGCGGGTATAGGGGTGGCGCGGCTCGGCGAACAGCGTGTCGGTCGGCGCCGTCTCGACGATGCGGCCGAGATACATCACCGCGATCCGGTCGGCGATATGTTTGACCACGGCGAGGTCGTGGCTGATGAACAGGAGCGCCAGGCCGCGCCGGCGCTGCAGGTCGCGTAGCAGATTGAGGATCTGGGCGCGGATCGACACGTCGAGCGCCGAGACCGGCTCGTCGCAGACGATCAGCTTGGGCTCCACCGCGATGGCGCGGGCAATGGCGATGCGCTGGCGCTGGCCACCGGAGAATTCATGCGGGTAGCGCAGCGCCTGGTGCGGCTGCAGGCCGACCTCGGCCAGCAATTCGCCGACCCGGCGCGGCCGCTCGGAGGCCGGCACGATGCCGTGCAGCATCAAGGGTTCGGCCAGGATGTCGCCGACCGTCATGCGCGGGTTGAGGGAGGCGAAGGGGTCCTGAAAGATCAGCTGGGCATGGCGGCGCTTCTCGCGCAGCGCCGTGGCGCCGAGGGTCGCGAGGTCATCGCCGTCGAACATCACCTGGCCGCCGGTCGCCTCGATCAGCCGCAGCACCAGCCGGCCGACGGTCGACTTGCCGCAGCCGCTCTCGCCGACCAGTGCCAGGGTCTCGCCGGCGGCGATGCTCAGGCTGACGCCGTCGACCGCGTGAACCTTGCTCAGCACCCGGCCGAAGGCGGAGGTCCTGGCCGGGAAGTGCTTGGTGAGGTCCTGGGTTTCGAGCAGCATGGTCATGCCACCAGCCTTTCCAGCGGCGCGCGCCGGCAGCGCGAGGAATGGCCCGCGCCAATGGCGGCGAGCGTCGGCGGCGCGGCCAGGCAAGCCGGCTCGACAAAGGGGCAGCGCGGCGCGAAGCGGCAGCCCTTGGGCGGCGCCGTCATGTTCGGCACGCTGCCGCTGATGGCGGCCAGCCGGTCCTTGCGAATGTCGAGCCGCGGGATCGAGCCGATCAGGCCGACCGTATAGGGATGCTGCGGATTGCGGAACAGCTCGGCGACCGGCGCGCGTTCCACCACCTGGCCGGCATAGAGAACGATCACCTCGTCGCAGACCTCGGCGACCACGCCGAGATCGTGGGTGATCAGAATGATCGCCGTGCCGGTCTCCTCGCGCAACTGGCGCATCAGTTCCAGGATCTGTGCCTGGATGGTGACGTCGAGCGCGGTGGTCGGTTCGTCGGCGATCAGCAGGCGCGGGTCGCAGGCGAGCGCCATGGCGATCATCACGCGCTGGCGCATGCCACCGGACAGCTTGTGCGGATAGTCGTGGAAACGCGCCTCGGGCGTCGGAATGCGCACGCGGCGCAACATCTCGATGGCGCGCCAGGCGGCCTCCTCGCGCGATACCTTGCGGTGGCGGATGACCGCCTCGCAGATCTGGTCGCCAATGGTGAAGCTCGGATTGAGCGAGGTCATCGGCTCCTGGAAGATCATGGCGAGCCGATCGCCCCGCAGGTCGCGCAAGCCGTCCTTCGGCATGTGCAGGAGCTCGTGGCCGTCGAACCTGATGGCGCCGGTCACTTCGGCCGCGCCGGCCGGCAGGAGGCCCATGATCGACAGCGAGGTGACGCTCTTGCCCGAGCCGGACTCGCCGACAATGCCGAGGGTGCGCCCGGCCTCCAGGGTGAAGGAGACGCCGTCGACGGCATGGGTCCGCCGGCCGTCCTGGCCGTGAAAGGTGACGGAGAGGTCGCCGACATCGAGGAGCGGGCCGGTTGCCGCGCCGGCGGCCGAGACGGACGGGGCGGGCGGCGCGCTCATCAGGGTGCTTCCTTTGCCACGGCGGCGGCTATCGCGGCGTTGATCGCGTCGCGGTCGATGCCGCCGACCGGATCCGCCTTGGTGGCGAAGAACCGGGCGAAATGGACATAGCGCTCATGCGAGACCCGCTCGAGGCGGGCGAGCTCGGCGAGCGGATCGGCATGGTCGTCGACCCGCAACGACAATGCCGGATAGTCCTCGGTGGTGTGGATCAGCAGCGCCGCCGATTGCCGGCCGCGCTTGTCGCCGCCGGCGGCCTCGCCCGCTGCCATGGCCTCGATCAGGCGGCGGGCGAAGGGCGTCGACGGAGCGGACTGGAACGCGCCCGCCGTCGCCTCGATGACCCCGGGCCCGGCCAGCATGTTGCCGGCGATCGAGAAGCCGTCGCCGATCAGGTGGCCGTGCCAGCCGACGCAATCGGCGCCGGTATGGGCGGCGAAGCGCCCGGCCCGGTCCAGCACGTGCAGCTGGCGCTGGCTGGCGCCGGCATCCGGGCCGGTGAGCTGGCGGACGACATCCTCGGCCGGCAGGCCCTCGCGCAGCAGGCGGAGCCCGCGGGCGCCATAGGTCGGGTTGGTCAGGGCCTGGGTCGCCAGCGCGCCGGCCTCCGGATCGATATGAGGCACCAGCGCGCCGGCGGCGAAGAAACGGGTCGCCACCGCGATGCCGATCGCGCCCGTTTCATGATCCCGCGCGATGATGGACCAGGTCATCGGCCGACCGCATAACCCTGCATGCCGCGCGGATTGGCGGCGGCCTTCAACCGGACGCCTTCGCGCCGCGCGCCGGTGAGCCGGCCTTCCGACCAGTCGCCGCCGACCTCGACCTTGTGGCCGCGCCGGTCGAGCTCCTCGATGGTCGAGCGCGGCAAGCGGTTTTCCACCACGACGACGCCCGGGCGCGACTCGCGCGGCCAGAACGAGCCGGGGAAATGCTCGGTGTGCCAAGCCGGCGCATCGATCGCCTCCTGCAGGTTCATATTGGAATGGACGTGGCGCAGGAACATTTGCGGGATCCACTGGTCCTGCTGGTCGCCGCCGGGCGAGCCCCAGGCGAGATAGGGGTCGCCGTCGCGGAAGGCGATGGTGGGGGTGAGAGTCGAGCGCGGCCGCTTGCCCGGCTGCAGGGCGGCCGGATGGCTCTCGTCCAGCCAGAACATCTGGGCGCGCGAGCCGAGGCAGAAGCCGAGCTCGGGAATGACCGGCGAGGATTGCAGCCAGCCGCCCGACGGCGTCGACGAGACCATATTGCCCCAGCGGTCGATGATGTCGAAATGCACGGTGTCGCCGCGGGTATTGCCGCTGGCGAAGGTCTCGATCTCGCCGACCGTCGGCTCGCCGGCGCCGGTCGCGCCGACCGCCACGCGCTTGCCCGCCGACACCCGGGCCTCGACCTTGCCACCTGCGCCCGCGATCGTGCCGGGGCGCAGCTCCAGCGAGGCGCGGTCGGTGATCAGCTTGCGGCGCTCGCTGTTATAGGCCTCCGACAGCAGCGTCTCGATCGGCACGTCGACAAAGGCCGGGTCGCCGTAAAAGGCCTCGCGGTCGGCGAAGGCGAGCTTGGCCGCCTCGACCACCAGATGGACGAAATCCGGGCCTGCGGGATCGAGCTTGTCGAGGTCGAACCCTTTCAGCAAAGCCAGCTGCTGCAGGCAGACCAGGCCCTGGCTCCAGGTGGTCGGCTTGAACACCCGGTAGCGGCCGTAGTCATAGTGGATCGGCGCTTCGACGGAAGCCTTCCAATGGGCCATGTCGTGGCCGGTCAGGACGCCGCGATGGTGCCGGCCGGTGACGTCGAAGACGTCCTGGGTGCGGCAGAACGTGTCGATCGCCTCGGCGACGAAACCTTGCGACCAGACGTGGCGGGCGCGCTCGATCTCCTGCTCGCGCGTGCCGCCCTGGCATTCGCGCAGGATCCGCTCATAGGTTTCCGCCAGCCGGACATTGGTGAAGAGCTCGCCGGGCTGCGGCAGCCGCCCGTCGGGCAGGTAGACCGCGGCGGAGGTCTGCCAGTGGTCGCGGAACAGCTGCTCGACGGTGCGGATCGTCTCGGTGATGCGCTCGACCAGCGGATAGCCGTGGCGGGCATATCCGATGGCCGCTTCTAGCACGTCGCTGGGCCGCATGGTGCCGTAGTCGCGCAGCATCAGCATCCAGGTGTCGAACGTGCCGGGAATGCAGGTGGCGAGCAGGCCGGTGCCGGGCACGAGATCGAGACCGAGCGAACGGTAATGGGCAATGGTGGCCCCCGCCGGCGCCGGGCCCTGGCCGCAGATGACCTCGGTCTGCTGGCGCCTGACGTCATAGAGGATCACCGGCACGTCGCCGCCCGGGCCGTTCAGGTGCGGCTCGACGATCTGCAGCGTGAAGGCCGCGGCGACGCCCGCGTCGAAGGCATTGCCGCCGCGCTCCAGGATGCCCATGCCGACGGCTGAGGCGATCCAATGGGTCGTGGTGACGACGCCGAAAGTGCCGTCGATCTCGGGGCGGGTGGTGAAACGGGGCGCGGTCAAGGTCGTGTCCTGAATGAGAAGGAAAAGCGGGCCGGAACCGCACCGGAGCCAAGCCGGCGCGGTTCGATCATCATGCGCCGCGGAAGGCGCCGCCACCGTCGATATCGAGGACGGCGCCGGACACATAGCCGCAGGCGGGAGAGGCGAGGAACGCCGCGGCATTGGCGATTTCGGCGGGTTCGATCGGCCGGCCGAAGGGCAGGTCGGCGAGCATTTCCTCCCAGCGGCTCTCGTCGCCGAAGGTCGCCTTGGCACGCTGTTTCGACAGCGACACGATCCGGTCGGTGCGGGTCGCCGCCGGGTTGATGCCGAAGACGCGCACGCCCCATTCCTGCGACTTGCCGCCGACCGCGCCGGTAAAGGCCATCAGCGCGGCATTGCCGGTGGCGCCGCAGATATAGCCGTAGCGCGGCGACCGGCCGGCCATGCCGATAATGTTGACGATGACGCCGGAACCGCGCGTCTTCATGGCGGCCAGCGCCAGCCGGGTCAGGTGGATATAGCCCATGACCTTGAGCGACCAGGCGTCCTCCCATTGCTCCATGGAGAGGTCGAGCAGGCCGCCGCCGGGAATGGCGCCGGCATTGTTGACGAGAATGTCGACGGCCGGCCGGGCGGCCCAGAGCCTCTCGCGCTCCGGGCCCTTGGAGAGGTCGGCGGCGACCGTCTCGACCGGTCCCTGGTGGCGGCTGCGCAGATCGGCGGCCGCCGCATCCAGCCTCGCCTGGTCGCGTCCCACCATGACGACGCGCGCACCCTCGGCCGCGAAGACCTCCGCCGTGGCCAGGCCGATGCCCTTGGAGGCGCCGGTGACCAGGACGGTCTTGCCGCTCAATCCGAGATCCATGGGCCGGTCTCCCCCGTTTGCGACGCCTTATTCGCCGATGAAATTCGGCAGGCGCTTTTCCAGGAAGGCCTTCTGGCCCTCCTTGTAATCGGCGCTGTCGAAACATTTGGCGATCAAGGCTTCGACCGCCGCCGGATCCTGTTTCGCCTCCGGCCGCGACAGCTCGATCAGCGAGCGCTTGATCGCGGCGAGCGTCAATGGCGCATTGGCGGCCACCGTGCCGAGATAGGCGTCGACCTCGGCCTGGAAGGCCTCGCGCGACCAGGCGCGGCTGATCACGCCCAGGCGCTGGCCGTCGGCCGCATCCAGGATGCGCGCCGAGATCATGATGTCGGCGACCGGGCCGATGCCGAGCTTGTTGACCATCATGCGCATGTTGGAAAAGCCATAACCGAGGCCGAGGCGCGCGGCCGGCACGCGGAAGCGCGAGTCGGCGGTGGCGAAACGCAGGTCGCAGGTCAGCGCCAGCGCGCAGCCGCCGCCGAAACAGATGCCGCGAATGACGGCGACCGTCGGCTTGGCGGCGTCATGCACCGCCGCCATGCCGGCGGCGACCGCCTTGTCATAGGCCTTCACGGCGTCCTCGCCGGTGCGCCTGGCGCCGAATTGCGAGATGTCGGCTCCCGCGCAGAAGGCCTTCTCGCCGGCTCCCTGGAGCACGATGACCCGCACCGACCTGTCGTCCTCGGCTCTCTTGATCAGCGCCGGCACGCTCGACCACATGTCGAAGGTCATGGCGTTCATCTTGGCCTGGTGATCGATGGTCAGCCGGGCGATGCCGCCGGCCGCCTCGTAATGGATCGATGCCTGGTCCACGGGATGCCCTCTCAAACGATCTTGTCAAACGATCTCGTCAAACGATCTTGTCGGTCTTCAGCCGCGCGATGGCCGCCGCGTCGAAACCGGCCTCGCGCAGGATCTCGTCGGTATGCTCGCCGGCCTCGGCGATCGGCGTGGCGATGCCGGCGGGCGTGCGCGACAGCACCACGGGCTGGGCGATCAGGCGGATGTCGCCGCGCGCGTGATGATTGACCGGCACGGCCATTTCGAGGTGCTGGACCTGCGGATCGGCAAAGACCTCGTCCATGCGGTAGATCGGTCCGGCCGGCACGCCTTCGGCTTCCAGCCGCTCCAGCCAGACGGCCGAGACCTCGGTCCGGAAGATCGCCTCGAGAATGTCGCGCAGCTTCGGGCGGTTGGCGAAACGCTTGGGCGCCGAGGCGAAGTCCGGATGGGTGGCCAGGTCGGCATGCGCGATGGCGCGGCAGAAAGCCTTCCACTGGCCTTCGCCGCCGACCGCCACATTGATATGGCCGTCCTTGGTCGGCACCACGCCCATGGGCGTCGAATTGGGATGATCATTGCCGTTCTGCGGCGGCACCTTGCCGTCGACCGTATAGACGGCCGCCTGGAAGTCGCACATGGCGATCTGCGCCTGCAGCAGCGAGGTATGCACCCATTGGCCCTCGCCCGAGCGTTCGCGCTCGGCCAGCGCCACCAGGATGCCGGTCACGGCATAAAGGCCTGCGGCGCTGTCGGCGACCGCGATGCCGGCGCGCATCGGGCCTTCGCCGGGATGGCCGGTGATCGCCATCAGCCCGCCCATGCCCTGGGCGACCTGGTCGAAGCCGGCGCGGGTGCGATAGGGCCCGTCTTGGCCGAAACCGGAGATGGAGGCAAGGATGATGCGCGGATTGACCGCCTTCAGCGCCTCGTAGCCGATACCCATGCGGTCCTTCACGTCGGGCCGGAAGTTCTCGACCACGATGTCGGCCGTCTCGACCAGCTTCATGAAGACGGCGTGGCCGGCCGGCGTCTTCAGGTTGAGGGTCAGCGAGCGCTTGTTGCGGTGCAGGTTCTGCATGTCGAAGCCGTGGCGCGCGCCCGACATGCCTTCATTGGGGTCGACGCCGGGCGGCGCCTCGATCTTGATCACGTCGGCGCCGAAATCGGCCAGCACCCGGCAGCAGGTCGGGCCGGCGCGCACCCGCGTCAGGTCCAGGACCTTCAGGTTCGACAGGGCGGTTGACGGCTGCGGGCGGGTCATGATGGTCGGCACTTCCTTCGGGGGCGCCACACTAGGATCGAATGGCGCCTGTCAGGAAGAGGGCAGCAGACATGACAGCTTGTTTTGATCAGAGGTGACTGGCGAAGGCGGCGATCGCGGCGTTGAAGGCCTCGGGCTGTTCGCGCTGGGGCGCATGGCCGGCGCCGGCAAGGCTGACGGCGCGGCCGCGCGGCGCGTTTGCGGCAATCCATCGGGACACCGCCGGCGCGTAGAGCTGGCTCTCGGCGCCGGCAACGGCCAGCAGCGGCACGTCGAGGCGCCTGACCGTCTCGCGGTGATCGGCCGCGACCAGAGAGCGCCAGAGGCTCGCCATGGTCGGCCCGTCGCTGGTCTCGACCACCAGGGCCGTCCTGCGACAGATGTCGCCGGCGGGATCGAGGCCCGGTGCGAACATCGCCCTGGCGATCTTCGGCGCGTAGCGCGGCCAGGCACTGGCCATCCGGTCGGCGGCGGCGAGCATCTCGGTGAGCGTCTGGCCATTGGCGAGGCCGAGCGGCCAGGTCGCGTCATTGGCGACCTTGGCCGTCATGTCGACCACGACAAGTCCGGCAAGCCCTGCCGTCCCGTGCCGCGCGATATGATCGAAAGCGACCGTCGCGCCCATCGACCAGCCGACGAGAACGACGTCTTTCAGCCGGGTCTCGTCGAGATAGGCCGCGAGTGCGGCTGAGAGATCCGCGATCGAAAGCCGTGGGTCGGGCCGGGCCTTGGAGCCATGGCCGGGCAGGTCTGGCGCGATGGTGCGGAAACCCCGCGCCGCCAGGCTCTCCTGCTCCCCGAAGAACGCGCCATTGGCCGACCAGCCGTGCAGAAAGACCAGGGGGCGCCCCTGGCCGGCATCGTGAATATGGGTGAAGGCCGCCACGCGTCAGGTCTTCATCGACCGGGCGACGTCCTTCACCAGGACCAGCGCGCGGCCGGTCGCCAGGACATGGCCGTCGGCGCCGGTCAGCGTGGTCGAGAGGTCGCAGAGATGCTTGTCGGGGCGCAACCTGGTAATGGCGACGGTGGCGGTGACGGCTTCGTCGAGCCGCGGGGTGCCGGCGAAATGCAGCTCCTGCTTGAGATAATTGGTGCCGGAACCGGGCAATTCGACGCCGAGGAGATAAGAGAACAGCGCCGCGATCAGCGGCTCGGGCACATGGGTGATGCTCGCCGGCGGGACACCCGCGAGGCCGGCAAAGGCCGCGATGTCGTCAGGCGTATAGCGGCGGGTCAGGCTGGCGCTGTCACCGACCTTCATGGCCGCCTCCGCTGGTCGTGATGTCGGCGGTCGCCTCGCAGACGGTCTCGCCATCGGCGAGGCGGGTGACCCGGAATGCCAGGCGCGCGCCGGCCGCCGCGACCGTTTCGACCGCGCCGGAGAAGACCAGCGGTTCGTCCGCGAAGGCGGGCGCCGGAAACTTCAGGGTCTGGCCGGCCTGGCGCGCCTCTGGCCAATGCCGGCGCACCAGGCCCCAGAGCACGGTATAGAGCAGCATGCCGTGGGAGACGGTGCGGCCGAAACGGGTGGCACGCGAGAAGTCCGGATCGACATGGATCGGATTGTCGTCGCCGCTGACCCGCGCGAAGCAGTCGAAATCGGCCTGGGACAGGGTCACGGTTTCGGCGAAGAGCGGGCCTGGCGCGATCGGCCGGCGGGTGGAAGGGCGGCCGCTCATGATTTGGCCTCGTCAGCGACGATGGCGCGCAGCACGTGCTTCTGCACCTTGCCGGCCGCGGTGCGCGGGAAATCCTGAACCAGGGTGATATGCTTCGGCACCTTGTAGGCGGCGAGCCTTTCGCGAGCATAGGCCCGCAGTGCCTCGACATCGATGGTGGCGCCGGGCCGCGGCATGACGACCGCGTGGCCGACCTCGCCCCATCGCGCGTCGGCGACGCCGAGGACGGCCGCCTCCAGCACCGCCGGATGGGCGTGCAGGACGATCTCGACCTCGGCCGGATAGACGTTCTCGCCGCCGGAAATGAACATGTCCTTGATCCGGTCGACGATAAAATAATAGCCGTCCTCGTCCTGCCGTCCGACATCGCCGGAGCGTAGCCAGCCGCCGGGCGCGAAGGCTTTCGCGGTGGCGTCCGGATTGCCGAAATAGCCGGGCGTGATCCCGGGGCCACGGAACAGGATCTCGCCGGACGCGCCTTGCGGCACATCCCGGTCCTCGAGGTCGACCAGGCGCACCTCGGCCATCAGCTGCGGCTTGCCGACCGAGCCGATCTTGGCCAGCGCATTGGCCCGGTCCATGAAGAACACGGTCGGCCCGGTCTCGGTCATGCCCATGCCGTTGCAGACCACGACGCCGCGTTCGAGAAAGGCGCGGATCAGGCTTTCCGGCAAGGGCGCGCCGCCGCAGCCCCAGTGGCGCACGGCGGAGAAATCGGTGGTGGCGAAGGCCGGATGCAGGCTGATCGCCTGGTAGATGGCCGGCACGCCGAAGAACAGCGACAGCTTGGCCTCGGCGACCAGGGTGATGACCGCATCGGCGTCGAATTTCGGGATGATATGCGAGGTGCCACCGGCGATGAATACCGGCAGGCTGTGCAGGTTGATGCCGGCGGTGTGGAACAGCGGCAGGAAATTCAGCACGTGGTCGGCGGCCGAGGCGCCGGTCGCCTGCTGGACGTTGACGGCATTGGAGAGCGCCATGCCGGCGGTCTGGATCACCGCTTTCGGCTTGCCGGTCGTGCCCGAGGTATAGAGCAGGTACCAGGGCCGGTCGGTTTCCCAGGGCGTGCCGGGCCGGGTGCGCGGCGCGGTCGCGTCGCGCCGGGCCTCGTAATCCGCGAATTGCAGGAGCGGAACCTGGTCCGTAGCGAGCGCTGCCGCGAGCTCGGCGGTCGCGCCGTCGGCGAGCAGCAGGCGCGCGCCGCTATCGGCGAGGATCGGCGCGAGCTCGGTCGCGGTCTGGCGCCAGTTGAGCGGCACCAGGATCAGCCGGGCCTTGGCGCAGGCGAACAGGATCTCGAAGAAGATCGCGGTGTTGTGGCAGAGCACGGCGACGCGCTCGCCCTCGCCAAGCCCCATGGCTTCGAACAGGGTCGCGGCGCGCTCGGCATGGTCGTCGACATCGGCGAAGGTCCAGCTGCGGCTGGTCGCCAGTTCCGCGAAGGCGATGGCGTCGGGCGTCAGTTCGGCCCGGCGGCGGCAGAGATCGGGAACGGTCTTCATGCGGTCCTCGACAGGAAGCGGGCCATGCCGGCCTCGGTCTCAGGCGTTTCGATCAAAGCGAGGAAATGCTGGCGCTCGCGCTCGAGGTTGCGGGCAATGGTCTCGCGGCGCTCGGCGCCCAGCAGCAGCGACCGGGTCGCCCGCAGGCTCGACGGCACCTTCGCGCGCAAGGCGGCGAGCCAGGTCTCGACGGTCGGCACGAGGCGGTCCTCGGCGACCGCCTCGGTGGCGAGCCCGAGCGCCACGGCCTCGTCGGGGCCGATCCGGCGGTTGAGCGCCTGGATGGCGCCGGCACGGGCCGCGCCGATGCGTTCGGGCAGGAGCGCGGTCCAGCCGCCGTCGGGGGCGAAACCGACTTCGACATAATAGGGCTGGATGAAGGCGCGCGGGCCCATGGCGACGAGGTCGGCGGCGAAGACCAGGCCGCAGGAGCCGCCGGTGACCGGACCGGCGAGCACCGTGACCAGCGGGCAGGGCAGGTCGAGGAGTTTCAGGATGACCGCATTGAGCGCCCCGATCAGGGCGCCCGCATAACGCCGCCGCTCGCCGCGCGGACGGTCGGCGAAGGCCGCGACATCGCCGCCGGTCGAGAAGCTGCGGCCGGCGCCGGACAAGACCACGGCGGCGAGATCGGCGCCGGTGCAAAGGGCGAGCGCAGCGTCGAGTTCGGCCAGCAGTTCCGGCACCAGGCTGTTGTGCCGCTCGGGGCGGTTCAGCACGATGCGGGCGACGCGGTCGTCGATCCGCAGATAGACCAGCGGCTCAGCCATTTCGCCGCGGCTCCATGCCATGGGCGATGAAATCATAGGCCGCTTCGGCGATGTCGTGGAGCGGCGTCGCATCGTCCCAGATGGCGAAGCGGCGGCCGACCATGTCGGCGACCCCCATCAGCGCCCAGGCGCGCACCTCGGCATGGCCGGGCGAGAGCTCGCCGCGCCCGACCGCCGCCTCCAGGCTGGCGGTATAGGTGGCCGCGAGGTCGACATAGTAGCGCCGGTGAATGGCGGCATCGACGAACTGGGATTCCGCCACCACCCGGTAGAGGTTCGGATTGTCACGGACGAGGGCCAGGAAGGCGTGAAGGCCGCGCCGCTCGGCGTCCAGGCGGTCGGTCGCGTCGACGATCGCCAGGGAGAGGTGGCGGCGCAGCTTCCGGCCCATGCGCAGCACCAGTTCGCGCAGCACGTCCTCCTTGGAGCGGAAGTAGAGATAGAAGGTGCCCTGGGCGACGTCGGCTTCCGCGGTGATGGTGGCGATCGAGGCCTCCGCGAAACCCTTCACGCCGATTTCGCGCTCGGCCGCATCGAGGATGTTCTGGCGCGTTCGCTCGCCGCGCTTGGTCTTGGGAACGGGCAAGGGGCCGGCGGGATGGGGCGAAGACATGGCCGTCTCAAACTGGTTTCGCGGCGTTCCGGCAATCATCGGCGGCCTTCGCGCTTGACGCATTTCGACGCTGAAGCTAGCGTGACATGAAACATGACTCAAGTGTCAGTTTTGATGTCATCAACCGGTGATGCCAGGATCGAAAGATGATCCGGACCGGGCGGTGGCATTGATGGTTGGATGGTCCGGATCAGGGAGGATCCCATGGGGAAGCTGAAATATGCGATGGCCGCGGCGACGCTGGCCGTCGGTGCGCTCACCGGCATGAGCGACATGGCGAGCGCGCAGGTACGCGACGTCAAGATCTGCCTGATCGCCGGCCGTACCGGTCCGCTGGAGGCTTATGCCAAGCAGACCGAAGCCGGCTTCATGATGGGCCTGGAATTCCTGACGCGCGGCACCATGCAGGTCGGCAATATGCGCCTGCAGGTCATCGTCAAGGACGACCAGCTGAGGCCCGATCGCGGCAAGGCGCTGCTCGAGGAATGCTATAACGACGACAAGGCGGATATCGCTGTCGGCACCACCGGCTCGCCGGTCGCGCTCGCCATGCTGGCGGTCGCCGAAGAGGCCAAGAAGATCCTGATCGTCGAGCCGGCGGTGGCCGACAGCATCACCGGCGAGCGCTGGAACCGCTACATCTTCCGCACCGGCCGCTCGTCCTATCAGGATGCGCTGGCGGCGGCTGCCTCCGTGCCGGCCAATGAGGACGTGTCGATCGGCATGCTCGGCCTCGACACCGCCTTCGGCCGCGACGGCGTCGCCGCCTACAAGGCGGCGCTCGCCGCGATCCGGCCGCGCGCCAAGATCGTCGCCGAGGAATATGCCGCCGGCAACACCGCCGATTTCGCGCCCTTCGCCGAGCGGCTGTTCGCCAGCCTGCGCGACCGGCCGGGCAAGCGGATCATCGGCTTCATCTGGGCCGGCGCCCATCCGATGGCGAAATTCGTCGACATGCGTCCGGAGCGGTTCAACATCGCGCTGGCGCCGGGCGGCAATATCCTGCCCGCGATGAATGCCTGGAAGGCCTTCGCCGGCACCGAGGGCGGCATCTATTATTACCACGACTTCCCGCGCAACCCGCTGAACGACTGGCTGAAGGCGGAGTACCAGAAGCGCTTCAACGCGCCGCCGGACTTCTTCGTGGCCGGCGGTTTCGCGGCCGCCGCGGCCGTTGTCGCAGGGTTGGAGAAAGCGGGCTCGCCCGACACCGAGAAGCTGATCACGGCGCTCGAAGGCCTGACCTTCCAGACCCCCAAGGGCCCGATGACCTTCCGCCGCGAAGACCATCAGGCGCTGCAGGACATGTATCACTTCCGCATCCGGCCGAATGCCCGCGACAATGATCTCCTGGATCTGGTCGCGACCATCCCGGCCGCCGACATGCCGCTGCCGATCACCAACCGGCGCTAACATTCGAGCGTTGATACCACACTCATACGTCATCCCCGGCGAGCCGCGCAGCGGCGAGGGAAGGGGATCCAGGGGCCGAAGGACACCGCCCTGCAACCCCTGGATCCCCTTCCCCTCCTTCGCTTCGCTCAGTCAGCCCCGCAAAAGCGAGGGCTTTTGCTCGGGGATGACGTCGGTGGCTCTCGCCGTGACCGAGACGTTCGGTCCCGGCTGTTTGCCTGAGACATTCAAGTCCTGCCTGAGATATCCATGTCCACACCTGTCCTGGAAACGCGCGACCTGACGATCCGCTTCGGCGGCCACGTCGCCGTCGACAGCGTCAGTTGCGCCTTCCATGCGGGCCAGCTGACCGCCATTGTCGGCCCCAACGGCGCCGGCAAGACCACCTATTTCAACCTGGTCTCCGGCCAGCTCGCCGCCACCTCCGGCCAGGTGCTGCTGCGCGGCGCCGACATTACCGGGCTCGGCGCCGCCGGCCGGACCCAGCGCGGCATCGGCCGGGCCTTCCAGATCACCAGCCTGTTTCCCAATCTCTCTGTCATCGAGAACGTCCGGCTCGCCGTGCAGGCGAAGGCGCGCGGCGCGAGCGGCCTGCTGTCGCGCTGGGCGAGCCATGTCGACTGGATCGACAGGGCGGAAATCTATCTCGCCGAGGTCAATCTCGGCGCCGTGCGCGACACCGTGGCCGCGGCCCTGCCGCATGGCGACAAGCGCAAGCTGGAGGTGGCGATCATGATGGCGCTGGAGCCCGACGTCTTCATGTTCGACGAACCGACCGCCGGCATGTCGGTGGACGAGGTGCCCGTCATTCTCGACCTGATCCACAAGCTCAAAGCCCGCGGCGACAAGACCATCCTGCTGGTCGAGCACAAGATGGACGTGGTGCGCTCGCTCGCCGACCGGATCATCGTGCTGCACAATGGCCGCCTGGTCGCCGATGGCGAGCCGGCCGAGGTGATCGCCTCGGCCGTGGTCCAGGAAGCCTATCTCGGCCAGGCGCCGAAGCGCGCCGCGGAGGCCGCCCATGGCTGATATCGCGACCCTCGATCCGCTGATGACGCTGCAAGGCGTCCACACCCATATCGGCCAGTACCATATCCTGCAGGGGGTGGATCTGGTCCTGCCGCGCGGCGGCATGACGGTGCTGCTCGGCCGCAACGGCGCCGGCAAGACCACGACGCTGCGCACCATCATGGGGCTCTGGGCGCCCTCGCAAGGCACAATCCATTTCGACGGCCAGCCGATCGGCGGCCTGCCGACGCCCGATATCGCACGCTCCGGCATCGCCTATGTACCGGAGACCATGGCGGTCTTTTCCGACCTGTCGGTGCGCGAGAACATGATCCTGGCGGCGCGCGACGGGCCGATCGACCAGGCGCGCCTCGACTGGATCTTCGGGCTGTTCCCGGCGCTCAAGAAGTTCTGGCAATTGCCGGCCGGCGTGCTGTCCGGCGGGCAGAAGCAGATGCTGGCCATTGCCCGGGCCATTGCCGAGCCGCGCCGGCTGATCCTGATCGACGAGCCGACCAAGGGCATCGCGCCGGCCATCATCGAGGCGATGATCCTGGCTTTCGCCGAGCTCAAGCGTGAGACGACGATCCTGCTGGTCGAGCAGAACTTCCGTTTCGCCGCGAGCCTCGGCGACCAGGTCGCCGTGATGGATGACGGCCGCATCGTCCATCGCGGTTCGATGGCCGAGCTTGCCGGCGACGAGGCGCTGCAGACGCGGCTCCTCGGCCTTTCCCTCGATGCTCACCAGTAGGAACCGGCGCGCCATGACGATCGCCACGCCTGTTGCCCAGACGAATGCCCCGGCCGAAACCTTGCCGGCGGTGCGCCGCGACCTCCTGCCGATCCTGCTGCCGATCGGGCTGGCGGCGGTGGCGCTGCCCTTTGTCGGCAATCCCAGCACCTGGGTGACCCTGACGATTGCCGCGCTCGCCATGGGCATGATGATCTTCGTCATCGCCAGCGGCCTGACCCTGGTCTTCGGCCTGATGGATGTCCTGAATTTCGGCCATGGCGCCTTCATCGCCGTCGGCGCCTATATCGCCATGAGCGTGCTGGCGCTGTTCAGCGGCTGGATGCAGGTGGATTCGCTCGCCTGGAACCTGACCGCGCTGGGGCTTGCCGCCGCCATCGCCATGATCGGCACCGGCCTGCTCGGCTGGGCCTTCGAACGGGTCATCATCAAGCCGGTCTACGGCCAGCACCTCAAGCAGATCCTGATCACCATGGGCGGCCTGATCGTCGCCGAGCAGATGATCCATATGATCTGGGGCGGCGACCAGAAGGCCATGCCGCTGCCGGCAGGCCTGCGCGGCGCCTTCATCGTCGGCGATATCGCTTTCGAGAAGTTCCGGCTGCTGGCCGTGGTCGTCGGCCTGGTCGTCTTCGCGGCCATGGTGCTGGTGCTCAACCGCACCAAGATCGGGCTTCTGATCCGCGCCGGTGTCGAGAACAGCGAAATGGTCGAGGCGCTCGGCTACCGCATCCGCCGGCTGTTCGTCGGCGTCTTCGTCGCAGGTTCGGCGCTGGCCGGGCTCGGCGGCGTGCTCTGGGCGCTCTACCGGGAAACCCTGACGGCGGCGATCGGCGGCGACGTCATGGTGCTGGTCTTCATCGTCATCATCATCGGCGGGCTCGGTTCGGTCGGCGGCTGTTTCCTCGGCGCCATCCTGGTGGCGCTGATGGCCAATTACACCGCCTTCCTGGTGCCGAAAGTGGCGCTTGCCTCCAACATCCTGCTGATGGTCGCCATTTTGATGTGGCGCCCGCAGGGCCTCTATCCGGTCGCCAAGAGGTAAGCGCCATGCTCAACGCCATCCTGTCGGACGACCTGCCGAAAAGCCGCGTCCTCTCGGTCATCCTGGCCGCGATCCTGATCGGGCTCGCCTTCGCGCCCTTCCTGTTCGGCGGCGCCGCGGCGATCAATACCGCGGCGAAGATCTGCATCTTCATCGTGCTGGTGGCGAGCTACGACCTGCTGCTCGGCTATACCGGCATCGTCTCCTTCGCCCACACCATGTTTTTCGGCATTGGCGGCTATGGCGTCGGGCTGGCCATGTACAGTTTCGGCCCGACCTGGCCGCTCGTCTTCATTGGCCTCGTGATCGCGCTCGCGGTCGCGGTGGTGCTCGCCTTCCTGATCGGCCTCCTGTCGCTGCGGGTGCGCGCCATTTTCTACGCGATGATCACGCTGGCGGTGGCTTCCGCCGTGACCATCCTGGCGACCCAGTTCTCCGAATATACCGGCGGCGAGGACGGCCGGTCGTTCCGGGTGCCCGAAATGCTCCGCCCGGGTTTCAAGCTGATCGACACGCCGCTGTTCGGCCTCGACATTACCGGCCGCGTGGTCGCCTATTACCTCATCTTCATTTCGGCCCTGGTGCTGTTCCTGGGCGCGCTCAGGGTGGTCAACTCGCCCTTCGGCCGCGTGCTGCAGGCCATTCGCGAAAACGACATGCGTGCCGAGGCGCTGGGCTTTCGCGTGGTCTATTACCGCACCGTCGCCAATTGCCTCGCTGCCGCCATGGCGGTCTGCGCCGGCGCCATGAGCGCCTTGTGGCTGCGCTATACCGGTCCGGACACCACGCTGTCCTTTGCCATCATGCTCGACATCCTCTTGATGGTGGTGATCGGCGGCATGGGCACGATGTATGGCGCGGTGATCGGCGCCACCCTGTTCATCGTCGCGCAGAACTACCTGCAGAAGCTGATGGCGAGCGGGGCCGCGGCCACCGAGGGCATTCCGCTCCTGTCCAAGCTGCTGCATCCGGATCGCTGGCTGCTGTTCCTCGGCGTATTGTTCGTGCTGAGCGTCTATTTCTTCCCGACCGGCATTGTCGGCCGGCTCAGGGCCGGGCGGCGCTGAGACGCGGGGCCAGGGGACACGCAACAAGCGGCCCCTCGCACACGTCCCCTGCAAGACCGTGCCCTTCATTGCGGCCCTTCGCCGTGATCGGGCCGGAGCGCCTCGGGTGCGGAACGGCCCGATCGACGGCGAGGCGTCCTGGACTTGTGTCCAAGGCGAACCGGTCGGCGACGCCCAGGTTTCTACTCGGCCGCATCCAGGTTCTTCTTGCCGTCGGCGAGTTCGGCGACGCGCAGCGTGATGTCCTTCGCCGCCTTCTTGGCGAGCTTGATCAACTGGGCCTCGGTGACCGGCGGGGGGCTCAGTGTCGGATAGGATAACGAGATCGCGCCCATGATCTCGTTGTTCTCGTCGAACACGGGCGTCGCGATCCCCACGAGCCCCTCGGAGATTTCGCCGCGGGACAGGTAGTAACCGTCCCTGCGATTCTTCTGAAGCGCTGCGCCGAAGGTGGTCCAGTCGGCCCCGATCGCATCTCGACCGGGAGCGCCCTCGGAGCGTTCGAAAATCCGTCGCTGGCGCCGCCTGTCGAGGTGGGCGAGGATGATGCGCGCCTGGGCGCCTCTGAAGACGGGAAGGCGCCTTCCCGGCTTGAGCGGCATTTCGGAGGAATTCTCAGGCCGCGTTGAATAGACGTTGACGGCGCGGTCCTGGTACATCCTGCACAGGAAGGTATGGACGCCGAGTTTCGTCGAAAGCCCCTCCATCACTTCCTTGGCGGCGAGCAGGATCGGATCGAAGTTCGAGAGGATGAATTCGAGCTCCATGACCGTCGGCCCGGGTGCGTACCGCCCGGAAATCCGCGAAAGCAGTCCGATCTCGTGCAGGTCGTGCAGGTACCGGTAGGCCGTCGCCTGACTGACCTGCAGGACCGATTCGACGTCTGCGACTGAAATGGTCGGCGAATTCTCCGAGAACAGATTCAAGATCTCGGCGACGCGCTTAAGTACAGAGGTCTCATTCTGCGACTTAGCAGGAGGCATCAGCATTCTCTCGTTTCGTCATGCGACGACGTAGCGTTCTGTGTTAACGGAGGCCGGCAAAAAATCAAATCGCGCAAACTATAGTGAGTCGTCATGGCGATTATTTCCGAAGAACGAATTCGCCCGCGAAGAAGCGCGTCCCGCTCGCGATGAAGTGAGATATGTCGTGCATGATTTCCTCCTTTCCACGATCGCTGTCGAAGTATCTCGTCAACATGTCGTCGAATGTCGGGAAGTTCAGCTCGGCGATCCCGCCAGCAGGGCGTCCTCGTGAAGCATCAACGATCCAGTTTCTGACATATTTGTCCATTCCCACATGCACGCGCAGGGCAAGCGGAACGTGGATATCCCAGCTGCGTCGAGCCGCCGATGCGGGCAGGTCCGGGTGGAAGCTCAGCCGGCCAATGTATTTTATTCCGGGCGATCGCTCCCCGAGCACCACGACCTGCCGGTCGAGCTGGACGATCTCCTCGACCTGATAGATCTCGGCCGCGGCGACGTCGTCGACACAGGAAACCAGCGCCTCCAGCGCAGGCTCCGCCTCGTCCACCGGAGGGGAGAGCTCGACGATGACGTCGTAGATCGCATCGGCGTCCTTAAGGCCCAGATTCACGGGACGAAACGGAACCCCTGCAGGAGTTTCCTCGACCAGGTTGACGATCAGCTGCCCGCTTTGGGGAGCCGCTGCGGCGATCTTGCGCGCGGCCCGCAGGTACTCCGCCTGGAAATCCGCCTTTCGGCTGCGATCGCGTCCGGTCAGGTAGATGAAGTATTTCGATGCCATCACGTGCAGCTCCTGCGGCCAGGGTTCGCCGCGCAGACAGGCGCGGGCACCCGATGCCTAGGCGACTTCAAGCCATTCCCGACGCACTGACGGTGTCGCGAGCAGCTCTTCCGGCGTTCCCTCGAAGACAATGGCGCCATGTCCCATGATCAGGCATCGGCTGCAGAGCTTCAGGGCGATCGTCATTTTCTGCTCGACCAGGACCGACGCCACGCCTTGTCGGTTGATGTCTCGCATCACGTCCGCGAGATGCTCGACGATCTTGGGCGCGAGACCTTCGGTCGGTTCATCGATCAGGATGACGGCCGGTTGGCCCAGCAGCGAACGGCACAGGGTGAGCATCTGCTGCTCGCCGCCGGAGATCGATCCTGCCCTGACGTTACGGCGTTCCCTGAGGCGAGGGAAAAAGCCGTACATCTCTTCGAGGCTCCACGTCTTGGCGTTCGGCCGGGGAGCGGCAATACCGATCTGCAGGTTCTCCTCGACCGTGAGGTTGCTGAACGCCAGTCGCTCTTCCGGGACATAGGCGATGCCGGCGCGGTTGATCTTGTGGGACGGGAGCCCGACAAGCTCGTTCGCGCCCAATTTGATCGAACCGCGCGTCGGTGGGACAAGACCCATGATGGCCTTCATGGCTGTCGACCTGCCCGACCCGTTGCGGCCGAGCAGGGCGATCATCTCGCCGGCCGCCAAGGTGAAACTCATCCCATGCAGAATGTGGCTCTTGCCGTAGTGGCTGTGCAGGTCGGTCACCGATAGCAGGGTCATGCGGCCACCTCGCCGAGATAAGCTTCCTGGACCCGGCTGTTCGCACGTATCTCTTCCGGCGTACCCGACGCGATGATCTCGCCGTAGACAAGGACGGATATTCGGTCGCAGAGGGAAAAGACGACCTCCATGTCGTGCTCGACGACGAGGAGCGTTTTGCCGGACGTGATGTCCCGGATCAGATTGATCATGTAGTGCGTTTCCTCGCGCGACATGCCGGCCATAGGCTCGTCCAGAAGGATCACGTCGGCGCCCGGTCCGATCGCCATTCCGATTTCGAGGGCGCGCTGCTCCGAATAGGTCAGATCGCCGGCGAATTTGTCCCGCGCATGGGTGAGGCGAACCAATTCCAGCAACTCGTCGGTGTCGCGGTTGACTGCGGTCGCCCTCGCGGCGAGCGAGAACAAGGCAAAACGTCGGCCGTGCTTGGCCATCGCCGCGATCCGAAGATTCTCGTACACGCTGAGGCGCGGGAAGATCGTCGTAATCTGAAACGATCGCGACAATCCGCGGCGGGTGATCAGGTGAGGCGCCAGCCCGGCGATGGAGACGCCGTTCAGCCTGATATCGCCGCTCGATGGCTTGTACAGGCCTGAGATCAAATGGAAGAGCGTCGATTTTCCGGCGCCGTTGGGGCCGATCAGGGCGTGTCGCTCGCCCGGCTTCACGTCGAGATCGACGCCCCGGATGATCTCACTCTCGCCAAAACGCTTTCTGAGGCCGACCAGCTGGATGATGTCGTTGGTCATCGGGTGTGCTCCTCGGCGAGGGCGACCGTCGGAGATGTCCGGCGACCGGTCCGGGATTGCACCAGCCATACGAGGCCGGCACCGGCGGCGATCGCCAGGGTCGGAACGAGCCAGGTCGACATGGCGGTCGGATCCCAGCTGAGGCCATAGAGCGTCACGGGTGGCCAGGCCTTGGTTCTGGCGACGATTGCGGAATAGCGCTGGTCGAGGATGCGGGAGGTCAGTTCGAGGAGGGTGACGACGCCCGCCGCGGCGAGCAAGCCCGGCGGGAACAAGAGGGCCCGCAGCTTGAGGGCGACCCAGTTGCGCTCCTTGAACTCGCTCACGACCCTCATCCAGAGCATGGCCACGCCGTCACCCATGAACATCATGATGATGACGAAAAGGATGCCTTGATAGAGCAGCCAGTTCTTCGTCACGTCGGAGACCAGGCTGCCGAACAGCGCGAAGACGAAGGCACCGACCGCCGGGCCGAAGAACACGCCTGAACCCCCGACGAAGGTGTGCAGGACGACCGAGGCCGACAGGCCCATGCCCAGCATCGAGTAGTTGATGCTTTCCGTGGTGAACGCCAGAAGGCCGCCGGCGATGCCGGAAAACATGGCCGACACGCCGAACACGATGACCTTCGTGTGATGGAGGTTGTAGCCGAGGAAGGAAACCCGGCGCTCGGCCTCTCTCAATCCGAGGGTCAAACGGCCGAACAGCGTCTGGTTATAGGCGTAGAGCAAGCCGATACAGAGGACGGTCCAGGCGACGACCGTATAGTAGACGTGAACCTCGTTGCCGTAGTCGAAGGCCGACCAGGGCATCCTCATCGTGGTCAGCCCCACTTCGCCGCCGAAGATCCCGCCGAGATTGGGCGCGAGCGCATGGAGCAGCTCTGCCAGGGCGAGCGTCACCATCGAGAAATAGACGCCGCTCCTCAAGGTGGCAAAATATCCCGCGCAAAGTCCGCCGATCAGGCCGGCGACGCCGCCGACGAGCGGCAGAAGCGGCGTCGGAAGCCAGAGAGTACCCTTCTCGACCGCTTGCATCGCGTGGATGACGGCAAACCCGCCGATGGCGAAATAGGCCGCGTGGCCGAAGGAGAGCATGCCGGCGCGGCCGCTCAGAAGATTGAACGCCATCGCGAACAGGACGGCGATCAGCGCTGTCGTCAGCACGCCGACCACGTGTCCGCTGAGGACGAGGGGCGCGCCGAGAAGCAGGACGACGACCGAAGCCAGTTTTCCGATCCTGAGCATGTTCTAGTTCCTGTCGCCCATAAGGCCGGCGGGCCGCGTCAGCAGCACGACGAGCATCAGCAGCGCGGGGAGGGAGGCGGACAGCGACGAGATCTGCAGGGTGAGAAGACCCCCGATCTGCCTGGCCTGCTCGCCGTAGCCAAAGATCTGCGCGACGTCCGCGAGCGAGACCTGGAACCCGACCGAGAACGAGGTGAGGAGGCCGATCAGCTGGGACGCAATGAAGGCTCCGAGAAGCGAGCCGAGGCCCCCCACGACCACGACGACGAAGGCGATGACGCTCATCTCCGCCGCCATTGTGGGGCTCGTCGTCAGGAGAGCGCCGCCCACCGCTCCAGCCAGGCCCGCCATCCAAGCGCCGACGCCGAAGACCCCGAGGAAGACCAGGGGGACATTGTGGCCGAGCACGGAAACCATGCCCGGGCGTTCGACGGACGCGCGAACGACGATGCCGATGCGGGTCTTTTGGAGCAGCAGGTAGAGTAACCCCAGAAGCACCATCGCGACTGCGGCGACGAAGACCCGGTAGGAGGGGAAATTGGTTCCGAACAGCGAGAAAGCGGGGCCGCTCAAAAGCGACGGAGGACGATAGGCGACCGGAAAATTGCCCCAGAAGAGCTTGGTCAGTTCCTCGAATACGAAGGCGACGCCGAAGGTCAGGAGGAGTTGCTGCGAATGCCCAAAGCCATGGACCCGCCTCAGCATGAAGCGTTCGATGAACATCCCCGTGGCCATCACGATCAAGGGCGCGATCAGCAGGGCCAGCCAGAAATTGGACATTCGGGCGATCGTGAAGGAGAGATAGGCCCCCAGCATGTAGAAGGACGCGTGTGCGAAGTTGACGATGCCCATCATGCCGAAAATGAGTGTCAAGCCTGCCGAAATCATGAAGAGAAGCAGGCCGTAGACGAGGCCGTTGAGCGTCGAAATTACGATGAATTCCATGCCGGGTTATCCTTGTCGAGAACGCCGGCTTCCTGACATCGGAAGCCGGCGTCCAGATCGCCTTGAGCGTTGGCGTGTTACGACGGACGTTCCATCCGGCACCTCGGATCGACAGGCACCGCGCTGTCTTCGGGCGAGACGACTTTCAGGAGCCTGAAGCCCATATCGGTCCCGTCGACCTTGTAGCGAGCCTCCCTCGAGACCTCGGAAACGGTCACGGGGAGAAGCACCTGGTGGTCCTCTCTCCTGAACGACCAACGGCCCGCCGGGCTTTCGTAGCTGGCATTCTCGAGGGCCAGGGCGATGGCCCGCATGTCGACATTCCCACCGGGTGTGCTGACCTTCTTCAGGGCTTCGCCCAGAAGCAGCGTCCCGAACGCGGTCGTCGGCTCTTCGTTGTAGGGGTAATGGCCGATCACCGCCTTGAAGTCTTCCGCGAAGGCTTCGCCGGCCCTGCCACCAGCCTCCAGGTTGTAGAGCTTCACCAGGACGGCACCCAAGGCCGAGGGCCCCATCGTGCTCAACGCCCCGGTCGTATCGAGACTGGTATTGCCGACGTTGATCTTGAGGCCCGCATCGCCCAGCGCACGCATGAACAGGATGATGTCGTTACCCCAGTTCCCGCTCAGGATCGTGTCCGCGCCCGAGGCTTTGATCTGCGCGACGTAAGGCGAGAAGTCCTGGATCCTCGCGGTATCGTGCAAGGTTGAGCCGACGATCTGCGCGCCGGCGGCCCTCACGTTGAGCGCCTGTGCCCTCTCGTGATCGACGCCGTACGAGTAGTTCTGATTGATGCTATAGACCCTGCTTCCCAGCCTGCCCGTATCCCGCATCGCGGTCACGAGCGCCCTGATCCTGATGAAAGGGTTGCTGGCGACCTTGAACGCCCAGAAATGGCATTTGTCCGCGGTGAATTCCGCGGCTTCGGATCCCTCCATCATGAAGAGGATCTCTTTGCCCCTGTTGCGCAGGTTGTATTTGCGAATGTCTTCGGAGATCTGCGCGGTGATCGCCGAATTGGTCGATTGGATGATGATACGCGCGCCATCCGCGATGGCGGCCCTCAGCTTCTCGGCGGCGCCTGCGGTCTGATTGAGGCTGTCATATTCGGTGACGACGATCGGCTCGCCGTTGAAGCCGCCCTGCTGGTTCAGCTTTGCGATGGCGTAGCGGACGCCTTCGACGAAGGGGATGGCGGTTTGGGCGTTCGGCCCCGAGAACGCCTCGATCACGGCGATCTTGAGAGGCTCGGCATGCGCCGCGGCGCTGCCGAAGGCGCACAGGGCAGCGATGGCGGCCGAGCGAAGGTATTTTCTCATCGAATACTCCTTGGGTATCGTATTCTAGGCTTTTTTTGAGAAGAAGAAGGCACACGAAATCATCCCGCGAGCCAGGCCGGCTCGTGATGATTGCATTCGCTGCGTCAGATCTCGATCGCCATCGCTCGGTCGCTGGCCGCCCCGTCGAAGCGTACCCGAAACCATCGGGAGCCGGGCGCGATGCGGCGATCGCTCGCAGAGCTAATCAATTGATCGAGAAGGGATTTATGTTCCGGTTCAGCCGTCTTCCGCGTGGGCGGTCTGGGTCATTTCGTGGCTCCTCCCCCTTGTGTCGATGGTTTTCTTGTGCGATCAAACTTCGCATATAACGAGAATACGGTCGCACACCTCCCGAGGGCTGTCAACGAGGTGGCGCACGGGGTCGGCTGGCGCACAAGTATTCGATGTCGTGTTCAAAATAATGTTCGGGCGAACGAATGTTCGGCCATTGCCCCGTCTTCGGTGACGGGGCTCGAGACGTGGGCGGCCTCGCAGCCGGTCACCGGAAACGAAGGTAGGAAGCGGCTGATGAGTGCTCAACGCGAGGCGTGGTTGGATTTCTCGGGCAAGACCTGCGTGGTCACCGGAGCCGGCGGAGGTATCGGGCAGGAAATTGCGGCGTCGTTCGCCGCCTCGAAAGCGAAAGTCGTCGTTCTCGATCACAGCCGGGAGGGGGCGGAGGCGACGGAGACGATGATCCGCGACGCCGGCGGAACGGCGATTTCGATCGTTGCCGACGTGACGGACGCGACCGCGATCGATCGGGCTGTCGACCGGACGAAAGAAGCATTCGGGGACTGCCACATCCTCGTCAACAATGCAGGCATCCTCCGTTTCGGTCCGTTGGAAACGGTCGCTCCGGAAACGTGGGACCAGACGATCGCCGTCAATGTGAAGGGCTATCTGCTTTGCGCCCAGCGCTTCGGGGAGCGCATGCGGCAGCGCCGATCGGGAGCGATCGTCAACGTCGCGTCGATCGCAGCCACCGAACCCCATCCCTATTGCGGGTCCTACAGTGTGAGCAAGGCGGCGGTGGTGATGCTGACGCAGCAGCTGGCATTGGAGTGGGGGCCGTCAGGCGTTACGGTCAATGCCGTCAGCCCCGGCTTCATACCGACGCCGCTCAATACCGAATTTTACGCGGTTCCAGGCGTGACCGAGCAGCGCAGCAAGCTCGTGCCTCTCCGCTCCCTGGGGTCGACGCGCGACGTCGCCCATTCCGTCATGTTCCTCGCCAGCGGCTTCGCCCGCTACGTCAACGGCCACAACCTGGTGGTCGATGGCGGGCTCTCGCATACCTCGATGATCCACGTCCCGCGGCCAGGCTACGACGACGGCGGACGCTAGCCGCACCCCGGTTCAGCACGATCGCGCACAAAGCCCCAGGAAAGAAATCAAATGTCGAATTCCGATCAAGCCACGACGGGTTGGTTGCCAGAGCGATATTCGCTCGCGAATCAAACGGCGGTCGTCACCGGGGGTGCCAAAGGCATCGGCGCCGCCATCGTTCGCGAACTCATGGCGCTGGGATGTCGCGTGGTCGTGTGGGACCAGGACGTCTCCGGCGTCGAGACGGTGCCTGGCAAGCTCGACGCCATCGCCGTCGACGTGACGAACCAGGAAGCGATCGAGGCCGCCGAAACCCGAACCGCGTCGCTCGTTGGTACGCCCGACATCCTGGTGAACAACGCGGGCATCCAGGGCCCGACGGTCCCGCTCCAGGACTATGAGAGGAGCGCGTGGGATCGTGTCATCGCGGTCAACCTCACCGCTGTCTACGCGGTCAGCAAGATCTTCGTGCCGGGGATGAAAAAGCGGAAGTCCGGGCGGATCATCAACATCGCTTCGGTCGCCGGGATACGCGGCCTGACCGACGGATCGGCCTATGGCGCATCGAAGGCCGGGGTGATCGGCTTTTCCGTCGGGTTGTCCAAAGAGCTGGTGGCCGACGGCATCTCGGTGAACTGCGTGGCTCCCGCGCTCATCGATACGGACCTCAAGCTGCAGATGTCGGCCGACTTCATTCAGAAGGCGACCGATCGGGTCCCGATGGGACGTCTGGGCAAGGCGGAAGAAGTGGCGGCCACCGTGGCTTGGATCGCGACGCCGGCCTGCAGTTTCACCACCGGTGCGGTTTTCGACGTCGCCGGCGGGCGGCTCGGCCTGTAACCGCCCCATGCGCGCGAACGGCCGGAGGGAGGATCGCTTCCGTCGGGCCCTTTCCCATCCACCTTCACCATGAAAGCGGCACAGAAAATGAGCCAGCAAACCGACATGCCCATCGTCCTTGTTACGGGCGCCGCCAGGGGTATCGGACTTGCGACCGCCAAGCGATTGGCGGCCGACGGTTTTCACGTCGTCATGACGGATGCCGACCGGCAAACCCTGGAGGCATCGGCGACGGCCCTTTCGCAGGCAGGCTCGCCATCCGTCGAGGCGCATCAACTCGACATCCGGGACGAGAGGGCCTGCGAGGCCCTCCTTGGCCGGTTCACGCACATCGATGCGTTGATCAACAATGCCGGGGTCTTCGAGGTCAAGAAGACGGCCGAGCTGACGACCGACGACTTCAGGCGCATGTTCGACATCAACGTGATCGGAATGTTCGTGCTGGCGCGCGGTGCCGCTGCCCGAATGACATCGAGCGGGCGCATCGTGAACATCGCGTCCCGCGCCTATCTCGGCGCGGTTGACTATGCTCACTACGTTTCGTCGAAGGCCGCCGTCGTTGGCTTGACGCGCGCGCTGGCGCTGGAACTGGCGCCGCGCGGCATCCTCGTCAACGCCGTTGCGCCCGGCGTCATCGACACCCCGATTCTCGCCGCCTGGAGCGACGAAGCCAGGGCCAAGCTTGCCACCGCCCAACCCGTCGGTCGTCTGGGGCGCCCCGAGGACATCGCGGCGATGGTTTCGTTCCTCGCCTCGGCGAAGACCGAATTCATCACCGGTCAGACGATCCTCGTCGATGGCGGGCGCTCGCTGGGCGGGCTCGCGACCTGAGAGACGAACCCAGTTCCCTACGTGACTCCCAGGATACGCAAACGTACCCGCGCGGTACGTCGCAAAGGATCCAGACATGCTTCAGTTGAAAGATAAGATTGCCGTCATCACCGGTAGCTCTTCGGGCATCGGTCTCGCCACCGCGAAGACCTTTCTGCGCGAGGGTGCCGTCGTTCTCGGCGTCGATCTGACCCCCCCGCCGGCCGATTTGGCCGAGGCGAAGAACTTCGCCGCGCTCCAGTTGGATCTCATCTCGCCAGGAGCGCCCGAGCGCGTCATTGCCGACGCGATGGCAAAGCACGGCCGGGTGGACGTGCTGGTCAACAATGCCGGTATCGGCAACTCCCGACCGGTCCTCGATACCAGCGACGAGGACCTGGCGCGCTACCTCAGTGTGAATATCGCTGCGCCTTTCGCGCTTTGCCGGTCGGCGATCGCCGTGATGAGGGGCAAGGGCGGCAATATCATCAATATCGCCTCGGTATTCGGGATGTTGGGAACAGCTCGCGCCTCTGCATATGCCGCGACGAAAGCCGGTCTGGCAGGGCTGACGCGGCAGTTGGCTGCCGAGTACGGCCGAGACGGCATCCGCGTCAACGCGGTTTCACCGGGGCTCATCGCCACCCCGCTGGTCCGCGAGCGCCTGGAAACGAACCCGTGGTTTCGACGGTCGATGATCGAGGATTGTCCGTTGGGCCGCCCAGGCCGCCCCGAGGAGATCGCGGAAGTGTGCGCCTTCCTCGCGTCCGATGCGGCAAGCTTCGTATCGGGCATCGTGATGCCCGTGGACGGTGGCTGGTCCAGCACCAAGTTCCTGCCCGAGCCCTACGCCCAGGCGGAAGCGGAATCGGTCTGATGCACGCCATCTCAAACGGCCAGGCGGTGGCCGAGGAGGCCGTGGACATCCTCGTCTTCGGCAGCGGGGCCGGCGGATTGGCGGCGAGCCTGTTTGCCGCCAAGCGCGGCCTGAAGGTGTTGCTATGCGAGAAGTCCAGCCTGCTCGGCGGCACGACCGCGACGTCGGGGGGCGTGCTTTGGGTGCCCGGCAACCGTCAGGCGAGGGAGGCGGGGATCGACGATACGATCGAAAACGCGCGCACCTACCTTCGGCACGAGCTCGGCAACTATTATCGGGACGATCTCGCCGAGGCCTTCCTGGAGAGCGCGGGCCCGGCAATCGACGATATCGAGGACGGCACGTCGGTCGCATTCGACCTGATCGCGTCGCCGGACTACCACCCGGATAGCCCGGGCGGCGTCGACAAGGGGCGCTCGATCATGGCGCGCCGCTACGATGGCAATCAGCTCGGAGCGGATTTCGCGCTGGTGCGCCCGCCGATGGACAGGCTCATGGTCTGCGGCGGCATGATGGTGGGCCCGGACGAGATTCCCGCCTTCGTCAGACCCTTCGCCTCCGTGGCGAACTTCAAGCGCGTCGTGGGAAGGCTGGCTCGGCACGGCCTCGACCGGCTCAAATATCGACGGGGCGCACAGGTCAGCAACGGCAATGCCTTGGTCGCGAGGCTGCTGCACAGCCTCAGGATGCACAAGGCCGACATCTGGGTGGATGCGCCGTTGAAGGAGCTGATACGGACCGGCAACCGCGTGGAAGGGGCGATCGTCGAAAAGAACGGGCGCCTCGTGCGGGTGCATGCACGGCTGGGAGTCGTTCTGGCGACCGGCGGGTTCCCTCAGGACCCCACGCTTCGCCGCGAGCTCTCGGCTTCTTTCCCGCACGACCACTCGATGGCGTTCGAGGGGAACACCGGCGACGGCCAGCGTGCGGCGCGCGCCGTCGGTGCGGTCGTCGACATGGAACTGAGCAGCCCTTGCCTCTGGACCCCTTCTTCGTTGCTGAAGGAACGTGACGGGAAGGACGTCCCGGTCATCTACGGTTATCTCGACCGGGGCCGCCCCGGGATCATCGCGGTCGATCCCGAAGGACGCCGGTTCGTCAACGAGTCCAATTCGTACCACGACATCGTGGCGGCTCTGTTCGAACGCCGGAAATCGCTCGGCGCCGCCGCGAATGCCCGCTTCCACTTCATCTGCGACGCGGCCTTCGTTCGAAAGAACGGTTTGGGCGCGATCCGGCCCTGGCCATGGTCGCCCATTCTGTCGCCCTTCGTTCGGAACGGCTACATCACCACGGCTCGGACCCTGCCGGAGCTTGCGCGCAAATTGGCTATCGATCCCGCGGCCCTCACGGCGACCGTCGCGCGTCACAACGGGTTCGCCCAGACCGGCAAGGATGTCGATTTCGGCAAGGGGTCGACGTCGTTCAATCGTGTCTGGGGCGATCCGGCCGTGGGACCCAATCCCAATCTGACGCCGATCGTGAAGGCTCCCTTTGTCGCCCTCCCGATCCTGCCGGCGACGCTCGGCACGGCAGTGGGCCTGAAGACCAACGGCGACGCCCAGGTGCTCGACGCATCGGGGGCCGTCATCCCGGGATTGTTCGCTTGCGGGAACGAATTGGCCTCGTCGATGCGCGGCTTCTATCCCGGGGGCGGGATCACCCTCGGCCCCGCGGTCGTGTTCGCTTACCGAGCGGTTCTGAAAGCCTTGGCGGAAGTCTGAGCGCGTCCCGCGCCGCCAAGACATCAACGGAGATGATCGATGCCCTATGCAATCAGCTGGATGGACGAGCCGGGAACCGCGGAGCTTCGCCTGGAGCTGCGCGGCGCGCACCTGGACTATATGCGCGAGAACCTCGCGCGCGTACTCGCCAGTGGAGGACTGCTGGACGACCCCGGTGAGGTCGGCCTGGGCGGGCTGATCCTGCTCGATATCGACAGCAGGGAGGAGGCCGAGAATTTCGTGAAGGCGGATCCATTCTACACGGGCGGGCTCTATAAGAACCCGGTCATTACCCGTTGGAGGAAGGCCTTTTACGACGGGAAGGCCTTTATCTGAGCGCCCCCTTGGATATCCTTCAAAACAGCGCTGGCTGAGCCATGCGGCGGCCTGGTGCCCGATCGCCTCAGGTGCAAGCGCCCTGACCGATTCCGGGAAAAGGGCAGGCTCGTCTTGCCCAGGCTTGTCCCGGCCATCCACGTCTTCATCGTCGCGGCGATGCGTGGATGGCCTGCGACGCCCATTGGACGCGCATTTTGTCCGCTCCTCGCCGGGCCTGGCTCCGCGCTAAGGCCTCCCACGTCCATCCACACGGATTTGTTAACCCAGGCCGGCGTGCCGGTCCGCCTTCCCGCTTGACCAAGCTCTGATAACTGTTAAATATCCAAAATCATCAGTCATCAAGAATCAGGTGTCATGACGGTCAAAGCACGCCTCACCCCGGAAGAGACCCGCGAGCGCATCCTTGTGGTGGCCGAGGAGCATTTCCGGCGTGTCGGCTACGCCAAGACCGCGGTTGCCGACATTGCCGGCGCGCTCGCCATGAGCCCGGCCAATGTCTACCGCTTCTTCGCGACCAAATCGGCGATCTGCGAGGAAATCGCGCAGCGCCTGCTCGCCGAAAGCACCGCCGAGGTGCGCGCCATTGCCGCCCGGAAGACCTCCGCCGCCGACCGTCTCGGCGAGATGGTCCTGGCCATTCACCGCTACAATAAGAGCAATTTGACCGAGGAGCGCCGGCTCCACGACATGGTCGAGCACGCCATGGTGGAGAGCTGGGGCGTCATCAAGGCCTATCTCGAAGGCCTGACCATGAT
This sequence comes from Hyphomicrobiales bacterium, assembly GCA_017304475.1. Taxonomy (GTDB): domain Bacteria; phylum Pseudomonadota; class Alphaproteobacteria; order Rhizobiales; family Phreatobacteraceae; genus Phreatobacter. The sequence continues at coordinate 86,717 of JAFKKV010000012.1, forward strand.
CTTCGCCGACGTTATCCGCGAGGGAATGGTGGCGGGTGAATTTGCCATTCAAGATCCGATCGAAGCCGCTCTTTCGTTCAAGCAGGCCCATGTGACCGTGTTTCATCCGACCCTGATCGCGCATTGCGCCGGATTGGACATGATCGATGACCTGGAAGAGCAGGCCCGCCGCCTGACCCGTTTTGCGCTTCGCGCGCTGAAAGCCTGAGGAAACGCCGCCATGCGTCACCGCGTTCTCTCCCTTCTCACCGTTTCGCTGCTGGGCCTGGGGCTCGCGGCCTGCAATGACGGCAATGCCAAGACCGAGACGCGCGCCGGCGAGGGCGATGCCCGCGCCGTCGTGGTCGAGACCGTGCGGTTCCAGCCGCGCACCAGCGAGCGCAGCTTCGTCGGCAGTGTCCGTCCGCGCATCGAAAGCGATCTCGGTTTCCGCGTCTCCGGCAAGATCGCCGAGCGCCTAGTCCAGCAGGGCGAGCGGATCAGCCGCGGCCAGCCGCTGGCCCGGCTCGACGCCGCCGATCTCGCGCTGCAGAAGCAGCAGGCCGAAGCCGAACTGGCGGCGGCCGAAATCAATCTCAACGCCAGCGAAGCCCAGGACAAGCGTTCGCTCGACCTGAGGCGCGCCGGCTGGGCGACCCAGGCGACCGTCGACCAGCAGATCGCCCGCACCGCCGACCTGCGCGGCCGGCTCGATCGCGCCAAGCGGGCGCTGGACCTGGCGGTCAACCAGCTCACCTATGCGACCCTCATCTCCGACGTCGACGGCCTGGTCACCGCGACGCTGGCCGAGCCCGGCCAGGTCGTGGCCTCGGGCACGCCGGTGGTCCGGGTGGCGCGAGCCGGCGAGCGCGAGGCTGTCGTCGCGGTGCCGGAGGCGCTGATCGAGCGCGTGCGCACTGGTCAGGCGACGGTTTCGCTCTGGTCGAATGCCGGCAAGCGTTACGGCGCCAAGCTGCGTGAATTCGCCGCTTCCGCCGATCCGGCCACGCGGACCTTCCAGGCCCGCTTCACCATTCAAGATGCCGATGATGGCGTCGTCATAGGTATGACGGCGACCGTCACGGTCGGCGAGCCCGCGTCCGCCCGCGTGGCTCGCCTCCCTATCTCCGCGCTCTATTCGGAAGGGCGCGGCGCGTCGGTCTTCGTGGTCGATCCGGCCACCGGAGGACTGACGCTGAAGCCGGTCACCGTCGAGGGCTATGACGGCCGCGACGTGCTGATCGCCGGCGGCGTGGCCGATGGCGAGAAGGTTGTCGCGCTCGGCGTGCACAAGCTCGATGCCGGCCAGCGCGTGCGGGTGGTCGAGACCCGCAACTGAGAGGGCCGGACGGCCCCCGTCAGAGCATCAGTCGCAAGTTCCAGTCAGCGCCCGAGTTTCGCGGGAGAGGCCCCATGTCCGCCGCACACGACGCCCATGATCCGTCCCTGACCCGGAACAACTGGTCGCATTGGGCGGTGACCCATCCGGCGCTGGTCCTGTTCATGATCCTGGCGCTGGTCGCCGGCGGGGCCTTTTCCTATTTCCGGCTCGGCCGCGCCGAAGACCCGTCCTTCACCATCAAAGTCGCCGTCATCACCGCCGTCTGGCCGGGCGCCACGGCGCGCGAGATGCAGGACCAGGTCGCCGAGCGGATCGAGAAGAAGCTGCAGGAACTGCCCTGGTTCGAGCGGGTGCAGACCTATACCAAGCCCGGCTTCACCGCGATGCAGCTGGTGTTCCGCGACAATACGCCTGCGCGCGACGTGCCGACCCTGTTCTACCAGACCCGCAAGAAGCTCGACGACCTGCGCGGCGAGCTGCCGGCCGGCCTGATCGGCCCGAACGTCAACGACGAATATGGCGACGTCGATTCGGTGCTCTACACGCTGACCGGCGACGGCGCGAACTATGCCGAACTGAAGCGCATCGCCGAGCGGCTGAAGAGCCGGCTGCTGCGCGTGCCCAATGTCACCAAGGTGAACCTCTACGGCGCCCAGGACGAGCGCATCTTCGTCGAGTTCAGCCATGCCAAGCTGGCCACCCTCGGCGTCCCCGCCTCGGCCATTTTCGAAAGCCTGCAGCGGCAGAACGCCGTGGTGCCGGCGGGCACCATCGACACCGGCTCGGTGCGTGTACCGCTGCGCGTCACCGGTGCGCTCGACGGCGTCGCGGCGGTGGCGGCGACACCGGTCGAGGTCAATGGCCGGATCTTCCGGCTCGGCGACATCGCGACCATCACCCGCGGCTTCGTCGATCCGCCGACCTTCCTGATCCGGCAGGAGGGCCAGCAGGCTCTGCTGGTCGGCGTGGTCATGCAGAAGGGCGCCAATATCACGACGCTCGGCGAGGAGCTCGCCAAGGCCCGCGACGAATTCCGCCGTGATATTCCCGTCGGCATCGAGCTCGGCCAGATCGCCGATCAGCCCAAGGTGGTCGAGCACGCGATCTCGGAATTCGCCCGCTCCTTCCTCGAGGCGCTGGCGATCGTGCTCTTCGTCAGCTTCGTGTCGCTGGGCTGGCGCACCGGCATCGTGGTGGCGCTGTCCGTGCCGCTGGTGCTCACCGTGGTGTTCATCGCCATGTTCGCGCTCGGCATCGACCTTCACCGCATCTCGCTCGGCGCGCTGATCATCGCGCTCGGCCTCCTGGTCGACGATGCGATCATCGCGGTCGAGATGATGGTGGTGAAGATGGAGCAGGGCTGGGACCGCCTGTCGGCGGCCGGCTATGCCTGGACCTCGACCGCCTTTCCGATGCTGACCGGCACTCTGGTGACGGCCATCGGCTTCCTGCCGGTCGGCCTCGCCAATTCGTCGGTCGGCGAATATGCCGGCGGCATCTTCTGGGTGGTCGGCCTGGCGCTGATCGTCTCCTGGTTCGTCGCGGTGATCTTCACGCCCTATCTCGGCGCCAAGCTCCTGCCCGATTTCCACAAGCTGGAGCAGCGCAAATATGAGCGCGCGGTCGCCCGCGCCGCCAAGCGCGGCAAGCCGGCGCCGCCGCGGCCGGATCATTCCGACCCGCACGCGATCTACGACACCCGCATGTACCGGATCCTGCGCCGCGCGGTCGGCTGGTCGGTCGACCACAAGTTCTTCGTGGTGGCCAGCACGCTGGTGGTGTTCGTCGCCTCGGTGGTCGCCTTCGGCCGCATCCAGCAGCAATTCTTCCCGATCTCCGAGCGGCCCGAACTGTTCTTCGAAATGCGCATGCCGCAGGGCACCGCCATCACAGCGTCGCTGGAGACCGCCAAGCGCGCCGAGGCCATGCTCAAGGGCGATCGCGATATCGAGACCTATACGACCTATGTCGGCCAGGGCTCGCCGCGCTTCTGGCTCGGCCTCAATCCGCAGCTGCCGGATGAATCCTTCGCCCAGATCGTCATCATCTCCAAGGACCTGGAAGCCCGCGAGCGCATCAAGGCGCGGCTCGAGGCCGAGGTCGCCAGCGGCAAGCTGTCGGAGGCGCGGGTGCGCGTCGACCGCTTCAATTTCGGCCCGCCGGTCGGTTTCCCCGTGCAGTTCCGGGTGATCGGCACCGAACCGCAGGCGGTGCGCGACGTGGCCATCAAGGTGCGCGAGGTGATGCGTGCCAATCCCAATACCCGCGATGCCCATCTCGACTGGAACGAGCAGTCGCCCTCGGTGAAGCTGGTGGTCGACCAGGACCGCGCCCGCTCGCTCGGCCTCAATGTCCAGGACGTGGCGCAGACACTGCAGACGCTTTTGTCCGGCGTCACGGTCACCAGCGTGCGCGACCGCACCGAGCGCGTCGACATCGTGGCGCGTGCGGTTGGGCCGGAGCGCGTCGATCTCGGCCGCATCGGCGATCTCACCATCATCGCCCGCGGCGGCGTGCCGGTGCCGCTCGCCCAGGTCGCCCGCATCGAATTCGAGCAGGAAGACCCGATCCTGTGGCGGCGCAACCGCGACCTGACCATGACGGTGCGCTCCGACGTGCGCGACGGCATTCAGCCGCCCGTCGTCAGCGCCCAGGTGCAGGCCGCACTGAAGGAGGTGATCGCCTCATTGCCGGTCGGCATGCGCATCGAGCAGGGCGGCGCGGTCGAGGAATCGGCCAAGGCCAACAGCTCGATCTTCATCCTGTTCCCCGTCATGCTGCTCGCCATGCTGAGCGTGCTGATGCTGCAGCTGCAGTCGTTCTCGCGGCTGTTCCTGGTGTTCTCGACCGCGCCGCTCGGCCTGGTCGGCGCGTCCTTCGGGCTGAACATCACCGGCGCGCCCTTCGGCTTCGTGGCGCTGCTCGGCCTCATCGCGCTCGCCGGCATGATCATGCGCAACACGGTCATCCTGGTGCAGCAGATCGACGAGGACCAGGCCAATGGCTATTCGCTGCACGACGCGATCATCGAGGCGACGGTGCGCCGTTCCCGTCCGGTGGTGCTGACCGCGCTCGCCGCGATCCTCGCCATGATCCCGCTGGCGCGCTCGCTGTTCTTCGGGCCGATGGCGATCACCATTGCCGGCGGCCTGTTCGGCGCGACGATCCTGACGCTGTTGTTCCTGCCGGCGCTCTATGCGGTCTGGTTCCGGGTCAAGCCGGCGCACAAGCAGGAAACCTCCGCCGCGCCGGCGCCCATCGAGCAGCTGCAGCTGCCGATGGCGGCCGAGTGAGCCCTGATCTTCGCGCCTCAGGGCGCGAAGATCAGGAAGACATAGGTGGCGAACAGCACCAGGTGCACCACGCCCGGCAGGATGTTGGTGCGGCCGCCGCCGAAGGTGACCAGGCTGACGCCGAAGGTCAGGATCAGCACCACCATGTCGCGGTTGTCGAGGCCGAGGCCGATCGGCTGGTTGAGCACGATGGCGACCAGGCAGACCGCGGGAATGGTCAGGCCGATGGTCGCAAGCGACGAGCCGAGCGCCAGGTTGAGGCTCTTCTGCAGCTCGTTGCGCTTGGCCGAGCGAACGGCGGCGATGCTCTCCGGCAGCAGCACGAGCAGCGCGACCAGCAGGCCGATGGCGCCGATCGGCGCGCCGACGAAGTTGACGGCGATCTTGACCGATGCGGCGAAATGCTTGGCGAGCAGCACCACGCCGACCAGTGCCAGCGTCAGCAGCGCCACGCTCTGGGCCACCGCGCGATTGTCGGGCACATGGGCATGTTCGTCGGGCGTGGAAACACCGGAATCCGACAGGAAATAGTCGCGGTGGCGGACGGTCTGGACATAGAGAAACACGCCATAGAGCACCAGCGTCGCGACGCCGACATAGACCAGCTGGGAGACGTTGAAGAACGGCCCAGGCACACTGGTCGTGTAATTCGGCAGGATCAGCGTCAGGGTGGCCAGCGGCATCAGCACGACCAGATAGGCGCTGGCGCCGGGCAGGCGGAAGCCCTGCTCGCCATAACGCAGGCCGCCGAGAATGATGCAGATGCCGACGAGGCCGTTGCAGACCACCATGACCACGGCGAAGACCGTCTCGCGCGCCAGCATCGGACTGCCGTCGCCGGCCAGCATGATCGAGACGATCAGCGCCACCTCGATAATGGTGACGGCAAGGGTGAGCACCAGCGTGCCATAGGGCTCGCCGGTGCGGTGGGCGACCACGTCGGCATGATGGATGGCGGCGAAGACGGCGGCGACCAGCACCGCGAATTCGATCAGCGGCCAGGCGACGGCCGAGCCGGGAACAGCGTTGATCAGCCCGGGGGCAAAGGTGCCGATCAACGCGACGAGAAGCGCGAGAATGGGCGTGATGACGGATTTCGGGCGCCGGGCGGCGGTCATGCGGCTTGGTCCATTGTTCTGGGTGCTGTCGCACAGTGCGGGCTATCGCCCGCTGGTTCAACCCCCGAGCCTCCCGGGAAACGGCCATTGACCGACTTTCCCGGCGCGGCCTAGCGTCGCGATATCGCGCGCAACCAGGGAGCGGATCCCTCATGGCACCAACCGATGGCAAAACGCGGACCCTGATCGGGCTGGTCGTGGCCCTGACGGCCATCTTCGGCCCGGCCGGTGCGCGCCCGGCCGACGATGTCGCCGCGGCGCGCGCCTGGGGCATTCTCGGCACCTGGCGCGTCGATTGCAGCGCGCCGCCGAGCCTGGCCAATGGCAGCCTGACCTATGCGATCCGCGGCGAGCGGCTGGTTCACCCGCGCGATTTCGGCACGGAACGCGACGAATTGCAGGTGCTGTCGGCGCGTATATTGCCGACCGGCCTGTTCGAATTCGTCATCGAATTGCCGCGCGACGGACAGCGCCGCAGGTTCACGCTGGCCCGGGGCCATGACGGACGGATCCGGGTGATGGACAATGTGGCGGTCGGCACCCGCGACTATTCGATCCGCGATGGCGCCCTGGTCGCGACCGGCAAGCCGAGCCGCTGGCAGACCCGCTGCGAGAGCGAGGGCGTCGGCGCTTCCGTGCCGTTGCACGGGATCTTCGCCGCGCCGTCGCGGATGACCGACGATCGCGGCGGGGCGACACCAGGACGATCGCCTCAAGGCTGACATCGACCAGGACCCGCTTCGCTTGCCTTCCCGACAGGATGTTCCCGACATGGCCAAGCAATCCATCCCGCACCCGATCCTGGTGACGCCCCGCCTGCGTCTGCGCCAGTTTCACACCGACGACGTGGATGCGATGCATGAATGCTTCACCGATCCCGAGGCCATGCGTTTCTGGAACCAGCCCGTCTATACGAAGCGCATCGAAACCGAGCGCACCGTGCGCAATCTCATCGACTGCACGCCGTCCTATTATCGCTTCTGGGCCGTGGCCGATGCCGAGACCGATCGCTGTCTCGGTCTCGTCAATTATCACGACGGCCATATCCGCAGCCGGCGCGTCAGCATCGGCTATATGATCGATCCGGCCCGCCACCGGCAGGGCATCGCCACCGAGGCGGTCTCGGCCATGCTCGACTTCTGTTTCGGCGAACTCGGCCTGCACCGGCTTCAGGCCTTCATCCATCCCGACAACAGCGCCTCGATCGCGCTGGCCGAGAAGCTCGGCTTCCGTCGCGAAGGCCTGTTGCGCGACAACCTGCGCGTCGGCGACGTCTGGCGCGACGACCTCGTTTATGGGCTGCTCGCGAGCGACCGGCAAAGCCCGGCCTGACGCCGCCGCATCGCCGCCTCAGGCGGCCATTTCGAATTCCTGTCTGACCGCTGCGATATCGGCCAGGGTCGGCAGGCTCGTTTCATTGCCGAGATGCTGGACCGAATAGGCGGAGGCCGCGCGGGCGAAGCGGAAATGCTCGTCGAAGCCGGCGCCGGGATGGGCCAGCCAGGACGCCACATAGGCGCCGTGGAAAATATCGCCGGCGCCATTGGTGTCGATCACCCGGGAAGCGGGGACCGCCAGTGCCGGCATGGCATGGGTGGCGGCCTTTTCGTCGATCCAGATCAGGCCGCGCTCGCCGAGCGTCACCGCGCCGATGCGGCAGCCGCGGGCATGCAGATAGGTCAGCATTTCGCGCGGCGTCAGCTCCATCTGCTCGCAGAGCCGTTCGGCGACCACGGCGATATCGATGAATTCCAGCAGTTCATGGGTGTTCGAGCGCAGGCCGCCGCCGTCGAGCGAGGTGGCGATGCCGGCATGCCGGCAGGCCTTGGCATAGGCCAGGGCGGCGTCGGGCTGGTGGCCGTCGAGATGCAGGATGCGGCAGCCGGACAGATTGAGGTTGGGGAAGGGATGCAGATAGTCGTCGTCGCGGGCGCGCAGGATGGCGCGCTTGCCGTCATTCGGGATGACGAAGGAGAGCGACGAGCGTTTCACCGGGCGCGGATGCAGGAACACGCCATAACGGGCCGCCATATCGGAAAACATCCGGCCGAGCCAGTCATGCGCCAGCGAGGTCAGGAGATCCGGCGCGACACCGAGCTTGGCGGCGGCAAAGGCGGCGGTCACCGCATTGCCGCCGAAGGAGATGGCGTAATCCTTGGCCACAGCCTTGTCGTCGCCCGAGGGAATGACGTCGGCGACCATGGTCACGTCGATATAGGTCTGCCCGATGAAAAGCGCTTCCACGATCCCTCTCGATGCTGATTGCCAAAATCAACCGCGAGAGTGGCCGAGATGAGGCCGATGTCCAAGGCCGGGGCGCCCAAGGCTGCCTTGCGCGGCCTCAGCCGACGAAATCGGCGCGCATCGGCGCGAAGGTATCGACCAGTTCGCCCGCCTCCAGACAAAGCGCCGAATGCACCACATCGGTCGGCACGATGAAGCTGTCGCCGGCCTTCAGGATGCGCTTGACGCCGCCAATGGTCATTTCGAAACGGCCGCTCGCCACCAGCGTGCACTGGATATGCGGATGGTGGTGGGCAGCGCCCACCGCACCGGTCTCGAAGACCACCCGCACCAGCATGACGGAGGCGTCGTAGCACAGGATCTTGCGCTTCACGCCGCCGCCGAGATCCTGCCACGGCACATCGCCGTCATGCAGATAGATGTCGCTGCCCGCCATGTCGTCTCTCCCGGTCAGCGCGCCAGCCAGCCGCCGTCGACGGCGAGCACGGTGCCATGAACATAACTTGCGGCGTCGGAGGCGAGGAACACGGCGGCGCCGCCGATCTCGCTCGGGTCGCCCCATTTGCCGGCCGGAATGCGCGCCAGGATAGCGGCGTTGCGCTCCGGATCGGCGCGCAGCGCCTGGGTGTTGTTGGTGACGAAATAGCCCGGCGCGATGGCGTTCACATTGATGCCTTTCGAGGCCCATTCGCAGGCGAGCAGGCGGGTCAGCCCGGCAAGCCCGCTTTTCGAAGCGGTATAGGAGGGAATGCGAATGCCGCCCTGGAACGACAGCATCGAGGCGATGTTGACGATCCGGCCGAGGCGGTGCTCGGCGACCATGCGGCGGGCGACCGCCTGGCTGAGAAAGAACACCGATTTCAGATTGACGTTCATCACGTCGTCCCAGTCGGCCTCGGTGAAATCGAGCGAGTCGGCGCGCCTTATGATGCCGGCATTGTTGACCAGGATATCGACCGGGCCGGCCTGGCTCGAAGCCTCGGCGACGACCGGCTCGATCACGTCGATGGTGGCGAGATCGGCCTTGATCGCCAGGAAGCGGCGGCCGAGCGCGGTCACCGCCGTTTCCGTCTCGTCCATGGCCGAGCGTCCGACCGCGACGATGTCGGCGCCGGCGACCGCCAGCGCTATTGCGATGGCCTGGCCGAGGCCGGTATTGGCCCCGGTCACCAGGGCGCGGCGGCCTTGAAGCGAGAAATTGACCGGGTTCGTCATCGCTGTCACCGAAGCTCCGCCATGGGCACCATGTCCATGTCGGCGAAATCCTGGTTGTCGCCGCCCATGGCCCAGATGAAGGAATAGGCCGAGGTGCCGCAGCCGGAGTGAACCGACCAGCCGGGAGAGAGGATGGCCTGTTCGTTGGCGACCACCAGATGGCGGGTCTCGGTCGGCTCGCCCATCATGTGGAACACCCGGGCGTCCGCCGCGAGGTCGAAATAGAGATAGGCCTCGCAGCGCCGGTCGTGGACGTGGCTCGGCATGGTGTTCCAGATATTGCCGGGTTTCAGCGTGGTGAGACCCATGACGAGCTGGCAGGAGGCGACCCGGCCGGGGATGATATATTGCCGCAGCGTGCGGGTATTGGCCTGTTCCTGGCTGCCGAGCTCGATCGCATTGGCATCCGCCTCGCGCACCAGCACGGTCTTGTGGCGGGCATGGGCCGGCGTGCTCAGCAGGTAGAACTTGGCGGGATGGGCGGCGTCCAGGCTCTCGAACTGCACGTCCCTGGCGCCCATGGCGACATAGAGCATGTCGCGCAGGTCGACCTCGAAAGTCTCGCCGTCGCAGGTGACGCGGCCGGGGCCGCCGACATTGCAGATGCCGAGCTCACGCCGTTCCAGGAAGGTCTCGGTGCCGATCGCCTTGGCGGTTTCGAGTTTCAGGGGTGCCGTCGTCGGCGTGGCGCCGCCGACCACCAGCCGGTCGACATGCCAATAGGTGAGCCTGGTCTCGCCGGGCTGGAACAGGCTTTCGATCAGGAAATGCCGGCGCAGCGCGGCGGTGTCATAGCCCGCGGCGGCCTGCGGGTGAGAGGCTTGACGAATGTCGATGGTCATCGAAATCCCCGATGCGGTGAGGCTGAAATCAGCGGAACAGGTTGGGCAGCCAGAGCGAGAAGCCCGGCACATAGGTGATCAGGAGCAGCACGGCGACGGATGCGCCGTAGAACGGCCAGATGGTTCGCATGCTCTCGGCGATCGTCACCTTGCCGATCGCGCAGGCGACGAATTGCACCGAGCCGACCGGCGGCGTGTTCAGGCCGATGCCGGCATTGAGGATCAGGATGACGCCGAAATGGATCGGGTCGATGCCGAAGGCCTTGACCACGGGCAGGAAGATCGGGGTGCAGATGATGATCATCGGCGCCATGTCCATGAAGGTGCCGAGCACCAGCAGAACGACATTGATCAGGAGCAGGATGACGATCGGATTGTCGGAGAGCTGGCGCATGAAGGCGATGGTGGCCGCCGGCACCTGCAGGAAGGCCATCAGCCAGCCAAAGGCGCCGGCCGTGCCGATGACCAGCAGCACCATGGCGGTGGTGCGCACCGCGCCCAGCGTGGCGTCGACGAATTCGTGCCAGCCGAGTTGGCGATAGACCACGAATGTCAGCAGCAGCGCATAGACGACCGCGACGCATGAGCTCTCGGTGGCGGTGAACACGCCCGAGCGGACGCCGCCGAAGATGATGCCGATCAAGAGGAGGCCGGGAATGGCGACGACCAGCGCCCGGGCGATCGCCAGGCCGCCCGGAAAGACCTCGGCGGGATAGCCGCGCCGGACCGCGACGATATAGGCGGTGATCATCAGCGCGAGGGCGAGCAGCAGAGCCGGCACGATGCCGGCGGTGAACAGGTCGGCGATCGAGATATTCCCGCCGGCGGCCAGCGAATAGATGATCATGTTGTGCGAGGGCGGCACCAGCAGCGCGATGATCGCCGCATTGGCGGTGACATTGACCGCATAGTCGCGGTCGTAACCGCGCTTGGCCATTTGCGGGATCATGATGCCGCCGATGGCGGAGGCATCCGCCACCGCCGAGCCGGAAATGCCGCCGAAGAAGATCGAGGCCAGCACATTGACCTGGCCGAGGCCGCCCCTGAGGTGGCCGACCAGCGTCGCGGCGAAGGCGATCAGCCGGTCGGCTATGCCGCCGCGCATCATCAGGTCGCCGGCATAGATGAAGAAGGGAATGGTCAGCATGGCGAAGGCGTTCATGCCGGAATTGATCTGCTGGAACACCACCATCGCCGGCAGGCCCATATAGACGACGGTGGCGAGCGAGGCGATGCCGAGGCAGAACGAGACGGGCGTGCCGATCAGCAGGAGGCCGCCGAACACGCCGAAGAGAATCCAGAGTTCCACGACGTCAGATCTCCACTTTGGGGGCTTCGACCGCCTTGATGGCGGCGTCGGGATCGGCGATGACGCGCACGAGCTTCTCGAACGAGAACAGGGCGATGAGCAGCCCGCCGCCGGCCAGCGGCATGTAGTCGACGCCCTGGGGCAGGTTGATGCCGGGCATCTTGGCGGCCCAGGTCTCGACGGTCAGCTCGTAGCCGTACCAGGCCATGAACAGGCCGAAGAAGATGATCAGCAGATTGGTCGTCTGCATCAGCACGATCTTCAGCGCCGGCGGGGCGTAATGCAGGCCGATCTCGAAGCCCATATGGGTGCCGTCGCGCACGCCGACGGCCGAGCCGAGCAGGATGAACCAGCTCATCAGCAGGAGCGCCGCCGGTTCGGTCCAGCTCGGCGAGGCATTGAGCACGTAGCGGCCGAACACCTGCCAGGCGACCATGGCGGTCATGACCAAGAGGCCGATGCCCGAAAGCCATAAGGCCAGTCTCGAAATCGGCGCGAGCACGCGCGAGAATGCTGCTGCGGTTTGACGCATGGAAGCCTCGTCGGACGAACAGGGTTGGGGGGGCCGGCGCGTCGGCCGCGCCGGCCCGGCCGATCAGGCCGAGGTGACCGCCTGGATCTTGGCGACCATGGCCTTGAGGGCGGCATCCTTTACGTATTTGTCGTAGATCGGCTTCATCGCGTCGATGAAGGCCTGTTTCTCGACCGGATTGACCTGCGCGCCGCGGCCGCGGACGGTCGCTTCCGAGCTCTTCTCGCGGGCCTGCCAGAGCTCGCGCATCTTCAGCACGGATTCCTTGGCGCTGGCGCGGACGATGTCGCGATCGCCGGCCGACAGCTTGTCGAAGGAGCGCTTCGACATGACCAGCACTTCCGGCGACATCGAATGCTCGGTCAGCGAATAGAATTTCGCGACCTCGAAATGGCGGGTCGATTCGAAGCTCGGCCAGTTGTTCTCGGCGCCGTCGATGACGCCGGTCTGCAGGCTGGTATAGACCTCGCCGAAAGGCATCGGCGTGGCATTGGCGCCGAGCGCATTGACCAGGTCGATGAACATGTCGGACTGCTGGACCCGGATCTTCATGCCCTTCATGTCGGCGAGCGTCGCGATCGGCCGCTTGGAATTGTAGAAGGAACGGGCGCCGGAATCGTAGAAGGCGAGGCCGACCAGGCCGTGAGCGGAAAAGGCGTTGAGGATGCCGTCGCCGATCTCGCCGTCCATCACCTTCTGCATATGCGCCACGGAGCGGAACAGGAACGGCAGCGACGGCACATTGGTCTCGGCGATCAGATTGTTGAACGGCGCCATATTGATGCGGTTCATATCGATGACGCCGAAACGGGTCTGCTCGATGGTGTCCTTTTCCTGGCCGAGCTGCGCCGAATGGAACACGTTGATCTTGATGCGGCCGCCGGTGCGCTGCTCGATCAGGCCGCCCATGAACTTGACCGCCTCGATGGTCGGATAGCCGTCGGGATGGATGTCGGTGGAGCGGAGCGTGACGGTCTGGGCAAAGGCCCGGCCGGTGAGCGCGGGGGTCGCGAGAAGCGCGGTGGCGGTGGACATGAGCGTCCGGCGTGACAGCATGATTTCCTCCCGGTTGGTCTTCATGTTCCCTTCTGGCTATGGGGAACATTCAAAGGGCACCCGCGTTTATGGGGTTCCGCTTCGTCGGATATTCTAGTATGCACTTGTATGGAAGTTCAAGCCCAGGATCCACGATGCTCGATCTCGCAAGCCTTCAATCCGGTTCGCCCCGCGCGGTCGAAAGCGCGGCCGCCCGGATCGAGCGCGAATTGCGGGGCCAGATCATCGACCTGACGATCAAGCCGGGCGAGCGTCTGTCGGAGACCGAGATCGGCGAGCGTTTCCACGTGTCGCGCCAGCCGGTGCGGGAGGCCTTCATCGCGCTGATGCGGGCCGGCCTGCTCGATGTCCAGCCGCAGCGCGGCACCGTGGTGGTGAAGCTGTCGGTGCGGCGCATGCTCGACGCGCGCTTCATTCGCGAGGCGCTGGAACTGGCGATCATCCGGCGGGCCTGCGAGCGGTTCGATCCGCATTACCGCGACCGCGCCCATGCGCTGATCGAAGCCCAGGCCAGGGCGGTCGAGGCCGACGACCACAAGACCTTCCAGAAGCTCGACACGCTGTTCCACGTGGCGCTCGCCGAGGGCGCCGGCTGCCTCGCCGCCTGGGCGGCGATCGAGCAGCAGAAGGCCCATATGGACCGGGTCTGCGCCCTGACCCTGCACAGCATCGGCACGATGGAGCCGCTGGTCGCGCAGCACCGGGCGATCCTGGAGGCGGTCGAAGCCGGCAATGCCGAGGCGGCGGTCGCGGCGATGACCCATCACCTCAACGAGATTCTCCGGGCGGTCGCCGGCATCGAGCTGAAATTCGCCGACCTGTTCGAGTGAGGCGGGGCAGAAAGCTCAGCTGAATCAACCCTCTCCCAAAGGGAGAGGGTGGCAGCGTCAGCTGCCGGGTGAGGGGCGTAGGCCCTCAGAACTGATGCCGATGTGCGTCGCGCATACCGTCTTATCCGGAGAGGGACGACCCCTCACCCGGCGCCTGACGGCGCCACCCTCTCCCTTTGGGAGAGGGTTGATTTTGCGACGCTTTTCAGATTCAAGCCCGCGGCCCGTACTGCTCTTCCGACACCTGTTCCAGCCAATCCACGGTCTTGCCGTCCAGGCTCTCCTGGATGGCGATATGGGTCATCGCGGTGGTGGCCGTCGCGCCGTGCCAGTGTTTTTCGCCCGGCGGAATCCAGACGACGTCGCCCGGGCGGATCTCCTGGATCGGGCCGCCCCAGGTCTGCGTCCAGCCGCAGCCGGAGGTGATGATCAGGGTCTGGCCGAGCGGATGGGTATGCCAGGCGGTGCGCGCCCCCGGCTCGAAGGTGACGTGAAGGCTGCGGATCCTCGCCGGGGCAGGGGCCTCGACGATCGGATCCTGCCTGACGCTGCCGGTGAAATAGTCGCTCGACGGCTTGGTCGAGGGGCGGGAACCGGACCGCTTGATCTCCATCTCAGTCTCCTTCGGGTTGGGGCAACCGTCTCAGTCTTCGTCTGACAGCGCGCGCTTCAGCCGCCGCAGGATGACGCCGCGGGAACGGTCGTCGGCCGCCTTGTCGAGCGCGGCGCGCAGGTCGAGCAGAAAGGCCGAGGCATCGTTGTGCCAGTCATGGCCGACCACGCGGTCGGGCTCCAGCCGCCGGGTCGGCACCGGTGCGAGGATACGCGCCTGGCCGGCCGCGATCTCGATGGTGTCGTCGAGATGGGGCACCATGACCTGGTCGGGCGGCACGATCTGCTCGCCGACGGTCGGCGCGAAAGCCGCCAGCGCCCGTTCCTCGGCATGGACGAGCACCACGCCCGCGCGGATCGGCCGGCGCGCGGCGAGCCAGTCCAGCACCTCGCTGCGGTCGGCATGGCCGGAATAGGCGTCGATCATCCTGATGGTCGCCTGCACCTTGACCTCGTCGCCCTGGATGTTCACCGTCCGGGCGCCGTCGAGGATGATGCGGCCGAGCGTGCCCTCGGCCTGATAGCCGACCATCAGCACGGTGGTCGACGGCCGCCAGAGATGGTTCTTCAGATGATGGCGAATGCGGCCGGCATCACACATGCCGCTCGCCGCGATGATAATGTGGAAGCCGCGCAGGCGCTCGAGCGAACGGCTCTGGTCGGCGGATTCGGTGAAGCGGACCTGCGGTGAATTGGCCAGCCGTTCAAGCCCGCCATTGTCCTCCAGCTCGCCGGCATGGCTCTGGAAGATCTCGGTGGCTTTGATGGCGAGTGGCGAGTCGACGAAGATCTGGGCTTCAGGCACCTCGCCCTGTTCCATTGCCGACAGGAGGTCGGCGAGGATTTCCTGGGTGCGTTCGACGGCGAAACAGGGGATCAGCAGCGGGCCGCCGCGCTTGGCCGCGGCATTGACCTCGGCCGCCAGCGTCGCACGCCGGCCGCTCACCGTCGTCGCCGGCCGGTCGCGGTCGCCATAGGTCGCCTCGCAGACGACCAGGTCGAGATCGACGGGCCCGTTCGGGTCCGGGTGGAACAGCTTGGCGTCGGGGCCCAGGTCGCCGGACATCAGCACCCGGACGGGTGCGGCGCCATCGCTCTCGGTGAATTCCAGTTCGATCGAGGCCGAGCCGAGAATATGGCCAGCATTCCAGTAGCGGGCCCGGATGCCGGCGCCGAGCGGCAGCCATTTGCCGTAGTCGACCGAGCGGAACTGGTCGAGGCAGGCGACCGCGTCCGCCGCGGTATAGATGGGTTCGACCTTGGCCTCGCCCTTGCGGCTCCGGCGCCGGTTGAGCTGCTCGACCTCCATTTCCTGGATATGGCCACTGTCCGGCAGCATGATCGAGCAGAGATCGACGGTCGAACGGGTGGCGTGGATCGGCCCGCGGAAGCCGGCCTTGGTGAGTTTCGGCAGCAGGCCGGAATGGTCGATATGGGCATGGGTCAGCAAGACCGCGTGCAGATCGGCCGGACGGAACGGAAAGGTGCGGTAGTTCAGCGCCTTGAGCGTCTTCGAGCCCTGGAACATGCCGCAATCGACCAGGATGCGCCGGCCATTGGCCTCGAACAGATAGGACGAGCCGGTGACCACGCGGGCGGCGCCCAGGACATGCAAGCGGATCGACATCAGGGCGTTCCCTTCGGTGGTGGCAGGGCGATGCCGTCGGCCTTGGCGATCAGGTCCCAGAGCGCGGCGGGCGTATCGGCGAAGCTCAGGAGGTCGAGTTCGGCCCGGCTGACCATGCCGGTTTCGACCAGGGTGTCGAAATGGACGACGGAGCGCCAATATTGCTCGTCGAACAGCACGACGGGAATGGTGCGCATCTTGTTGGTCTGCATCAGAGCCAGCACCTCGAACAGCTCGTCGAAGGTGCCGAAGCCGCCGGGAAACACCACCAGGGCGTTGGCGCGCATGGCCAGATGCATCTTGCGCATCGCGAAATAGTGAAACAGGAAGGTCAGGTCCGGGGTCGAATAGGCGTTCGGCTCCTGCTCGTGCGGCAACCTTATGTTGAAGCCGATGGAAGGGGCGCCGGCTTCCGCCGCGCCGCGATTGGCCGCCTCCATCAGGCCCGGGCCGCCGCCGGTGGCGATGACATTGTCGCGGCCGCCCTGATTGGCCCTGAGCGCGCCGCCGTTCAGCGAGGCGAGCCGGCCGAATTCGCGGGCCGCCGCATACCAGCTGGCCTGCCGTCCCGGACCGTCCTCGCGCACCCGCGCGCTGCCGAACACGACGATGGTCGAGCGGACCGCCCAGCGGCGCAGCGCCTGCTCGGCCTTTTCATATTCGAGCAGGAAGCGGACGCCGCGCTGGGCTTCGGCCAGCAGGAAATCCTGGTCGAGGGCGGGCAGGACATAGGAGGGGGAGGCGAGCTGGGCGGCGTTGGAGGCGGGGTCATGCATGTCTTGATGTCTCAGGCTCACTGTCGGGATCCGATGCTAGACCCGTCGCGGCCCGCGGTCGACCGCGTGCCGTCGGCCGGCCGTCCGGCGGCCCTGCCATGCGGGCGGCTTGCTCTGGTTTCACGCGCCGGAATGTGCAAACCATGCCGGCCCTATCGGGGCCTTGGCCGCGCGCACCGGCAGCCGGGCCCGATCACAGGCCGCGATCCGGTCCTCCCGTCCGGATCGGCGCAATCTCGGAGAGGCGACGCCATGACCACCGTATTCCGCAATTTCATCGCAGGCGAATTCGTCGCCGTCGAAAAGGCTTCGCCGAACCTGAACCCGTCCAATATCAAGGATGTCATCGGCGAATATGCGCAAGGTTCGGCCGATGACCTGAAGGCCGCGGTGGCCGCGGCCAAAGCCGCCTTCCCGGCCTGGAGCCGTTCGACGCCGCAGGAGCGCTACGAGGTCCTGAAGAAGGCCTCCGACGAAGTGCTGGCGCGCAAGGAAGAGCTCGGCAAGCTGTTGTCGCGCGAAGAGGGCAAGACCTTGCCCGAGGGCATTGGCGAGGCGACCCGCGCCGGCCAGATCCTGGCCTTCTTCGCGGGCGAAGCGCTCCGTCTCAATGGCGAGCTGGTCAATTCGGTGCGCCCGGGCGTCGGCATCGAGGTCACCCGCGAGCCGGTCGGCGTCATCGGCCTGATCACGCCGTGGAACTTCCCGATCGCCATTCCGGCCTGGAAGCTGGCGCCGGCGCTCGCCTATGGCAATACCGTGGTGCTGAAGCCGGCCGATCTGGTTCCGGGCTCGGCCTGGGCGCTGGTCGACATCCTCAACCGCGCCGGCCTGCCGAAGGGCGTGCTCAACCTGGTCATGGGCCGCGGCTCGGTGGTCGGCCAGGCCATGCTGGAACATCCCGACGTGGCGGCGATCTCGTTCACCGGCTCGGTCTCGACCGGCCGGCGCGTGGCCGCGGCCTGCGTCGCCTCGACGCCGATGAAGAAGGTGCAGCTCGAAATGGGCGGCAAGAACCCGCTGGTGGTGCTCGATGATGCCGATCTCGGCGTCGCCGTCGAAGTGGCCGCCAACGGCTCGTTCTTCTCCACCGGCCAGCGCTGCACGGCGTCCTCGCGCCTGATCGTCACCGAGGGCATTCACGACCGCTTCGTCGAGGCCCTGACCGAACGGATGAAGGGCCTTGTCGTCGACGACGCGCTGAAGGCCGGCACCCATATCGGCCCGGTGGTCGACGAGAGCCAGCTCGGCCAGGACGAGAAATATATCGCCATCGGCCGCGACGAGGGCGCCAAGCTGCATTGGGGCGGTGAGCGGCTGAACCGCGACACGCCCGG
The DNA here is from genome assembly GCA_017304475.1 of Hyphomicrobiales bacterium. Taxonomy (GTDB): domain Bacteria; phylum Pseudomonadota; class Alphaproteobacteria; order Rhizobiales; family Phreatobacteraceae; genus Phreatobacter. Next base: position 104,829 of record JAFKKV010000012.1, read on the forward strand.
CTTCTTCCTGCAGCCGGCGCTGTTCACCGGCGTCACCAACGACATGCGCATCGCCCGCGAGGAAATCTTCGGGCCGGTCGCCGCGGTGGTGCGGGTGAAGAGCTATGACGAGGCGCTGGCGGTGGCCAACGATACCGATTTCGGCCTCGCTTCGGGCATCTGCACCACGTCGCTGAAATATGCGACGCATTTCAAGCGCAATTCCGAAGCCGGCATGGTGATGGTCAACCTGCCGACCGCGGGTGTCGACTATCACGTGCCGTTCGGCGGCCGGAAGGGCTCGAGCTACGGCCCGCGCGAGCAGGGCGCCTATGCCCGCGAGTTCTACACCACGGTGAAGACCAGCTACACGCTGGCCTGAACCTGGCCGGCGGATTGCCCGGGTCCGACCAGGCCCGGGGCTTTCGCCGCCCATGCAATGCGTCGCTTGCGCCCCGGCCGGCCCTTCGGGATCGCCTGCCGGGGCGCAATGCCGTTTGGTTCGCTTTCGCGGCCGGTTCCGGGCCAGGTGCCGCACACCGGCCGCATGGCGCGATGCGCGCCGGAGACTGGCGCTGGAGCCGCCGGCGAGGAAGACTGCCTGCCGCTTTCCCGGCGCAGTAGGACTGTCCATGGAACTCGACGCCTTTCGCCTGTTCGCCGCCGTCGTCGATCACGGCAGCATCGCCGCCGCCGCGCGCAGTTTCGGCATTTCGCCATCGCTCGCCAGCCGGCGCATCGCGGCGCTGGAACAGGATGTCGGCGCAAAGCTTCTGCTGCGCACGACGCGCTCGATCGCAACGACCCAGGCCGGCACCGCCCTGCTCGGCTGGGCGCGCCACGCGGCCACCGACTGGGCCCGCATCCGCGACGAGATCGGCGCCATGCAGGGCCGGGCCTCGGGCCTCGTCCGCATCGCCACCAACGACTATGCGGCTTCCGCCTATCTCCCGACATTGCTGGCGAGCTTCGCGGAGCGCCAGCCGGACGTGCGCATCGTCATTTCGATCGCGCAGGAGCCGGCCCGCCTGCTCGACGGGGCCTGCGATCTCGCCATTCATGCCGGCCGGCGCCCCGATGCCGAGCTGATCGGCCGCCGGATCTATGAATATAGTCGGCGGATCGTCGCCTCGCCCACCTATCTGGCGCGTCGGGGCACACCGAGGACGCTTGCCGAACTCGCCGGCCACACCTGCCTGACCCATACGGTGAGCGAGCCGGCGGAATGGCATTTCGAGGCCGCGGACGGGCGCCTGCACGCGCTCCGCATCCATTCGCAGCTGGCTTGCGACAGCTGGACCATGCTGCTGGCGCTGACGCTTGCCGGCGCCGGTGTCGCCCGCCTCTCCGACTCGCTGGTCCGGGATGGGATCGCGGAGGGCCGGCTCGTCGACCTGCTCGGCGAGCTGCGCTCGGTCTATCCCGACGGCGATCCGCCGGCGATGTGGGTCCTGGCCGCCCACAAGGACCTGCCGCTGCGTACCCGCCTGCTGGCCGATCACCTGACCGAGGGCTTGCTCGCCAACCATCGCCGCATCCGCGGCTAGCTTGCCATTCGGCGGGGACTCATTCGTGCAGAATCTGCACGAACCCAAATCATGCGCGCCGGCTACTCATGCCGCCGTCCCTGGCTCACTCTCGGCGTCAAGAGCTGACGGGTGAGGAAACAAGCGTGCCGCATTTCATTGCCGCCGATACCGGCGGAACCTTCACCGACGTGACGGTCTACGATCCGGTCAAGGGCGAGATCCGCTTCGGCAAGACGCTGACGACCTATCGCGACCTGATCGACGGCGTCGTCGCCGGCATCGACGAGGCGGGCGGCGACATCGGCGACACCGCGGCGCTGCGTCATGGCACGACCCATGTCATCAACGCCTTTCTGCAGCGGCGCGGCGCGAAGGCCGCGCTCGTCTCGACCCGCGGCTTCCGCGACGTGCTGGAGATCGGGCGCGGCAACCGGCCGGTGCCGTTCGACACCGGCTCGCGCCGCGAGCCGCCGCTCGTGCCGCGCGCGCTGCGTTTCGAGGTGACGGAACGCATGGGCGCGGATGGCAGTGTCATCGAGGCCCTCGACGAGACCGAGGTCGAGGCGCTGGCGTCGGTCCTGATCGCGGCCGGCGCCGAGGCGGTCGCCGTTTCCTTCCTCAACGCCTATGCCAATCCGCGCCACGAACAGCGCGCCGCCGCGATCCTGAGCGCGCGCCTGCCCGGTGTCTATGTCACCGCGGCAACCGCGCTGACGCGGGAATGGTTCGAATATGAGCGCAGCGCGACCGCCGCGGCCAATGCTTTCGTCGGTCCGGCGATCGCGGCCTATGCCGGCGGCTTCTCGCGGCGCCTGAGCCAGCGGGGTTTTGCCGGAACGCTGGCGATGATGGGCTCCAATGGCGGGGTCATGCCGTTCGAGGCCGCGGTGGAGCGGCCGGTGGCGCTGGTCGAGTCGGGGCCGATCGGCGGCGTGATCGCGGCGGCGGCCTATGCCCGCGCGCTCGGCCTCGGCAAGGTGATCGCCTTCGACATGGGCGGCACGACGGCGAAATGCGCGCTCGTCGAGGATGGGGTCTTCGCCGTGCAGCCGACCTATTGGGTCGGTGGCTATGCCCGCGGCTTTCCGATCAGGAGCCCGGTGCTCGACATTGTCGAGGTCGGTGCCGGCGGCGGCTCGATCGCCTGGGTCGATCCGCAGGGGCGCCTGCGTGTCGGGCCGCGCAGCGCCGGTTCGGAGCCGGGGCCGGCCTGTTTCGGCCGGGGCGGCAGCGAGCCGACGGTGACCGATGCCAATCTCAGGCTCGGGCGTATCGGGGGGCAGAGCTTTCTCGGCGGACGGCTGGCGCTCGACGCCCAGGCCGCCCATGCCGCGATTGCCGGGCACGTGGCCGTGCCGCTCGGTTATGGCGAGGGCGAGGCGGCGACCACGCGGGTCGCCCATGGCATCCTGGACATGGCGACCACCCTGATGGCCGGGGCGGTCAAGGAGGTGACGGTCGCGCGCGGCCATGATGTGCGCGATTTCACGCTTTTCGTGTTCGGCGGCGGCGGGCCGATCTTCGGCGTCGAGCTGGCGCGGCATCTCGGCATCCGGCAGGTCGTCGTGCCGCCGCAACCCGGCAATTTCTCGGCGGTCGGCATGCTGCTCGCCAATGCCCGGCTGGATGTGGCGCGCAGCCTGGTGGCCGATCTCTCAGCCGCGGGCATGGCCATGCTCGAGGCCGCCCTGGCGGAACTGAAGGTCGAGGCCCTGGCGGCGGCTGCGCGGGAATTCGCCGGCCGCGACGTTGTGCTGCACTGGCAGGCTGACATGCGCTATCGCGGCCAGCGCCACAGCATTCCCGTCGATTTCGCGGGAATACCAACCGCCGAAGGGCTGCGCGCGGCTTTCGAGGCCGGTTACGGCAAGCGCTTCGGCCGCACCTTGGGCGAGGACTTCGCGCCCGAAATCGTCGGGCTGCGCGTCACCGCCGAAAATCCCGGCGACCGGCCGGATCTCGGCCTGCTGGCGCCGGCTGCGCCAGCTGGGACGCGGCCGGCGCCGGTTGCCCATCGGCCGCTGCATCTGCGCCCGGGCGGCTGGGTGGAGGCGCCGGTCTGGCGGCGCGACACCCTGCCGGCCGGTTTCACCCTGACCGGCCCGGCGGTGATCGAGGAATATGGCTCGACCACGCTGATCGGCGCCGGCGACGTCGCGACGATCGGCGTCCTCGGCGAGATCGCCATCCGCCTGATCGATTGAGGAGATTTGTCCGTGAGCGACGCATTGCCGGAAACCGACGCGGTCCGGGATCCGATCGAGATCGAGATCCTACGCCACGAGATCCTGTCGATCCCCAACCAGATCGAGCGCAATATCGAGCGGAGCGCATTCAGCCCGCTGGTGCAGGAATACAAGGACTATTCGGTTGGACTGGTCGACCCCGAGGGCGCCTTGATCGCGCAGTCGCGCGGCAGCCTGCCGATCTTCGTCGCCAATGCCTTGGGCACCGGCGTGCGCGAGGCCATCGCCGTGCATGGCGCGGGCGCGCTCCGCCATGGCGATGCGATACTGACCAATTCGGCGGCAACGCTCGGCCAGCATCTCAACAATGTCGTCCTGCTCACGCCGGTGCGTGAGGGCGGCGAGGCCAACGGCGCCCTGCTTGGTTTCTTCGCCGTGCTGGTCCATTGGATCGATGTCGGCGGCTCGGCGCCGGGATCGAGCACGGGCACCGAGACGACCGATATCTGGCAGGAAGGCCTGCAATTGCCTTGCGTCCGGCTGCTGGATGGCGGCCTCCGGGTCGAGGACATGTTCCGGCTCTGCGCCACCAACAGCCGCTTTCCGCGGCTGCTGCTCGGCGATCTCGAAGCGCAGCTCGCCGGTTGCCTGCTCGGGCGCGACATGGTGCTCGACATCGCGCGCCGGCGCGGCGCGGCCATGCTGCGTGCGACCGTCGAAACGATGCGGCGCCAGGCGCGAGAGGCGGCGGCCGATGTGATCGCGGCGATCCCGGCCGGCACCTATGCGGCGGAAAGTTTTCTCGACGGCGAGAAGGGCCTGAGCGTGCCGATCCGCGTCGCGGTCCGCGCGGCCGACGGACGGCTGACCGTCGATCTCTCGGGCCTCGGGCCGCAAATGGCGGGTCCGTCCAATGCCGGCCGCAACGGCGGCGCGGTCGCCGCCGCGCGGATCGCCGCCAAATATGTGCTGACGCCGGAGGAGCCGGTCAGCCAGGGCGACTTCGACCTGCTCGACGTCGAGGCGCCCGACGGCACCTTCCTGACCGCCAGCCCGGATGCGCCCATCGGCGGCTCGGGCAACACCATACCGACCGTCGTGGACACCATCCTCAGGGCGATCGGCGGGGCACTGCCCTCGCATGTCGCCGCGGCCCACCATGGCACCTATGGCGTCCACACCCTGTTCGGCCGGCTGCCGCAGACCGGCGAGCTTTTCGCCAATCTGGATACGGTGACAGGCGGCTGGGGGGCGACCGCGGAGGAGGACGGCGCCTTTCCGCTGCGCTCCAACGCCCATGGCGACGTGCCCGACATTCCCGTCGAGATGCAGGAGGCGCTCTATCCCTTTCTGCTGATACGCAAGGTGCTGCGGCCCGACAGCGGCGGGCCCGGTCGGCGCCGTGGCGGATTGGGCGTGGAAAAGGAATATCGCATCGTCGCGCCCTGCAAGGTGGGCCTCAAGTTCGAGCGCGGCCAGTGCCCGCCCTGGGGTCTGGCGGGTGGTGGCGCCGGTGAGACCGGTTTCGTCGAGATCGTCAGGGCGAATGGCGAGAGCCTGCGCGCCTGGAAGGGGACCTTCGCGCTCGAACCCGGCGACCGGATGCGGGTCCTGTCGGGCGGCGGCGGTGGCTATGGGCCAGCCTTCGCGCGCGAGATCGAGCGTGTCCTGGCCGATTTAGAAGCCGGCTATGTAAGTCCGGAGCAGGCGGCGCTGAGCTACGGCGTCGTGCTGACGGCCGGGGGCCGGCTGGACCAGGCGGCAACCGCCGCGCGCCGGTCCGAGCTCGGCGCAAGTCTGCACATTCAAGCATGACGACAAAAAAGCGAGGGAGAGAGAAATGCCTGATGTCCTGATGCCGCGGCGCGCCGTCCTGGGGGCGGGCGCGGCCCTGCTGGTCGCGACGACAGGGGCCAGCGCGCAGCCCTGGCCGAACCGGACCATCCAGATCCTGGTCGGTTTCGGCGCCGGCGGCGTGAGCGATGTGGCCACGCGCCTGCTCGCCGAGGGGCTCCGGCCGCTGATATCGCAGCCGATCGTGATCGAGAATCGCGCCGGTGCCAGCGGCATGATCGCCGCCGGCGTGGTGGCGCGGTCGGCCCCCGACGGCTACATGTTGCTCGGCGTGCCCGGCACGATCACCATCGTGCCGTCGGTCATGAGCAATCTGCCGATCGACGTGCTGCGCGACCTCGAGCCGATCACGATCTACGCGACCTCGCCGAACGTTCTGGTGGTCAGGCCCGACCTGCCGGCGCGCAACCTGGCGGAATTGCTGGCGGCGATCCGCGCCAAGCCGCCCGAGGACTTCGCCTATGCCTCGTCGGGCCTCGGCACGACGGTGCACCTGATGGCCGGCATGATCGAACGCGCAGCCGGCATCCGCATGCGGCACATTCCCTTCCGCAGCTCCGCCGATTCGATCCGCTCGGTCATGGCGGGCGAATTGCCCATGGTGTTCTCCTCGGTCAATTCGGCGCTGCCCTTCATCCAGTCCGGCTCGGTCAGGGCGCTGGCGGTGGCGACCGAGAAGCGCACGACCTTCCTGCCGGATGTGCCGACCTTCGACGAGGCCGGGCTGCCCGGCATCCGCTCCGATACCTGGTTCGGGCTGGCGGGGCCGGCCGGCATGCCGCGCGCGCTCGTCGAGCAGATCGCCGCGCTGTGCGACAAGGTCATGGCGGATCCCGAGATGCAGGCGAGGTTCTCGGCCCTCGGCGCCCAGCCGACCGGGCTCGGGCCGGATGCGGCGCGCGCCCAGATCGAGCGCGAGGTGAAGGCCTTCGCGGAACTCGCCGCGGCCATGGGCATCAGGCGGGAGGGACAGTGACCGGCATCGGCCGGCCACCCGGTGCCTGACCGATAGCGCCTCCCGGACCGGCTGGCGCGGTCCGGTCGAAAGGCGAGTCAGGCCTCGGTCGCCAATTGCTCGACCAGCAGGCGGGCGGTGCGGAGCAGGCGCCCGTCGTCGCGCCTGGCGCCGACCAGCTGGACGCCGATCGGCAGGCCGTCGGCCTCGAGCAGCGGCAAGGTCACGGCCGGCACGCCGAGACAAGTCCAGAAGGCGTTGAACACGGGGTCGCCGGTGTAACCGATGCCGGCGGGCGCCGGTCCGGGAGCTGCCGGCGTGAGGATCGTGCCGTGATCGTAAAACAGCGCTTCGATCGTGCGGTAGAGCGTCTCGCGGCGCTCGAGGGCCGCCGCGTAATCGACGCCGCTGATGGCCCGCCCCTCCTCGATCATCGCCACGAGCTCGGCCGAGACCAGGGCCGGGCTGCGGTCGAAGAGCGGGCCGAAATGATAGGCGAGCTCGACCAGCTGGATGACCCGGGCGGCCGCCAGGCCCGCCTCGATCGACCGGTCGATATCGATCTCGACCACCTGGTGGCCGAGCACTTCGGCGAGCTCGCCGAAGGCTTCGCGCATCGAGGCGGAGGCGGCGCCCCAGGCCGGCGACTTGACGAAGGCGAAGATCGGCGGGATCGGCCAGTCCATGGTCGCCAGCTCCAGGAGGCCGGCGCGGCTCTGGGCAAGGCTCGCGGGGTCGCGCGCGTCATGGTGCTGCAGCACGTCGCCGGCGAGCGCCAGGTCCTCGATCGAGCGGGCCATGACGCCGACGGTGTCGAGCGAATGCGCCTGGGTGAGCACGCCGGGGCGCGGGATGAGGCCGAAGGTCGGCTTGAAGCCGTAGACGCCGCAAAACGAGGCCGGGCGGATCACCGAGCCGGCGGTCTGGGTGCCGAGCGCCAACGGCACCATGGTGTCGGCGACCGCGGCGGCCGAGCCGGAGGAGGAGCCGCCCGGGGTATGGGCGGGATCGTGCGGGTTTCGTGTCGGGCCGGGATGACGGGCGGCAAGCTCCGTCGTCACGGTCTTGCCGAGGATGACGGCGCCCGCGGCCCGGAGCGCGGCGACGCAGGCGGCATCCGTCTGCGGCCTGTTGCCGACAAAGGCCGGCGAGCCGTGTTCGGTCGGATAGTCCGAGGTCTCGATGACGTCCTTGATCGCCACCGGCACGCCGTGAAGCGGGCCGGTTCCCTTGCCCTGGATCCGGGCCGCGTCCGCTGCCCTCGCGGCCGCGAGCGCATGATCCGGATCGATATGGACGAAGGCCCGGATCTCGTCCTGGCGTGCCGCGATGCGGGCGAGGCAGGCGCCGACCAGCGCCTCGGAGGTGATCTCGCCGCGCCGGATCAGGTCGGCCGCCGCGGTCGCGGTCAGTCCGGTCAATGGGTCATGCGTCATGGCTGCTCGCTTGGGCCTGGCTTCATTGAGGAAACGCGCCGCGTCCTGCGCGATCCATTATGCGTCTGCGCCCTAGGACCCGCCATAGAGGAAATTGGGCAGCCAGACGGTGAGGCCGGGCCAGAGATACATGATCACCATGCACAGCACGACGATGAGCATATAGGGCATCATGCCGGCGAAGATCTGGTTGATGGTGACGTGTTTGGGCGCGACGCCCTTCAGGTAGAAGGCCGACATCGCCACCGGCGGCGACAGGAAGGCCGCCTGCAGGTTGACGAAGACCAGCACGCCCCAAAGGATCGGATCGATGCCGAAATGCTTGAGCAGCGGCAGGAAGATCGGCACGAAGATGATGATGATCTCGGTCCATTCCAGCGGCCAGCCGAGCACGAAGATGATCGCCTGCGACAGGATCATGAACTGCATCGGGGTCAGGTCCAGCGACAGCACCCAGCGTTCCAGCAGGGCCTGGCCGCCGAGAATGGCGAAGACGCCGGAGAACAGGGCCGAGCCGACGAACAGCCAGCACACCATGGACGTGGTCTTGGCGGTAAGGAACACCGCCTCCTTGGTGCGCGACCAGTTGAGCGTGCCGGCATGGAGCGCCAGCAGGAAGGCGCCGGCGGCGCCGACCGCCGCCGATTCGGTCGCCGTGGTGATGCCGAACAGGATGACCACCAGCACGACCGCGGTCAGGATGCCGAGCGGCAGGATCGAGGTGGTGAGCAGCTTGATCAGTTCGAACCGGTCCGCCGTCATGCGCGAATAATAGCGCGCGAGCAGCAGCGCCGAGGTCGAGGCGAGGCCGGCGAACCAGAGATAGAAGGCGCGCGAAGGGCCCTTTTCGGCGGCGCTGGTTGGTTCGCTCGAAACGCTCGCCGAGCCGAGCTGCTCGAGCCCGGCGGGGCCGGCCTCGACCGCGCCGGCCGGCAGGTGGATCGCGACATACCACCAGATCAGGGCATAGGTGCCGGCGGTCAGCGCGAAAGGCACCAGCGCATAGCCGAGATTCTGCAGGAGCGCCGCGTAACCCATGGGCCGGCCGTCGAGGGTGATGGCGCGCGCCTTGGCGGGCGAGACCAGCGCCTTGCACAGGCCGGCGAGAATGTTCTTCGAATAGGCTTCCTGGAAGCGCATCAGCCAGTCCGGCACCGGCACCCGGGTCTGTTCCGGCGGTAGCGGTGGGGCGATCTTCGGATTGATCAGCGCCGAGCCGACGATATAGACGAGATAGAGCAGGGCCAGGAAGAAGCCCGGAAACATGGCCGCCGCATAGAGCTTGACGATCGACTGGCCGGCCACCGCCGCATAGACGATGATCATCACCGAAGGCGGGATCAGGATGCCGAGCGTGCCGCCGGCGGTGATGACGCCGGCCGCCAGCCTGACGTCGTAGCCGGCGCGCAGCATCGGGTTGAAGGCGATCACGCCCATCAGCACGACCACCGCGCCGACCAGGCCGCTGGCAATGCCCCAGAAGGTGCAGACGATCAGCGTCGCCACCGCCAGCGAGGCGGGCACGCGGCTGAAGGCCAGCTGGATCGAATAGAACATCCGGTCGACGAGAGCGCCGCGCTCCATCACATAGCCCATCAGCACGAAGAGCGGGATGGACAGCAGCACGTCATTGGTCATCGAGCCGTAGGTGCGCTGGACCATGAGGTCGAAGACGAGGTTGTCGGTCCAGGCCTGGCCGGATTTGAAATAGGCGATGAAGCCGAAGACGATGCCGAGCCCCATCAATGTGAAGGCGGTGGGAAAGCCCAGCATGATGACGACGACGATGAGCCCCAACATCAGGAGGCCGAGGGCGGGATCGCTCATAGCTGGGGGCCTCCGCCAAGGCCACGCTGATGGGCCGCTTCGTCGATGGTCTTGGCCTTCTCGATGGCCAGTTTGCGGGTCTCGTCGTCGACATGTTCGCTCTGCGCGAGCTGCTGCTCGACCACGTCGATCTCGTTGACGTCCTTGAGCCGGCTCGGCCATTCACCGGTCTTCAGGCAGACGATGCAGCGCACGACCTCGGCGAAGCCCTGCAGCATGACCAGCACGCCGGCGATGGGGATGATGGTCTTGAACGGATAGATCGGCGGCCCGTCGGCGGTGACGCTCGAATGCTCGCCGATGCGCCAGGAATCGGCGGCGTAGTGATAGCCGGCATAGATCAGCGCCATGATGCCGGGAAAGAAGAACAGCAAATAGAGCACGAGATCGAGGGACGCCTGGGTGCGCGGCCGCATCGAGCTGTACAGGAAGTCGCCCCGGACATGGGCGTTCTGGGCCAGCGCATAGGCCCCGCACAGCATGAAGGTGGAGCCGTAGAGCATGTTGCTGGCATCGAAGATCCAGGCGGTCGGCGCATTCAGCACGTAGCGCTTGAACACCTCGCCGCAGACCAGCAGCATCAGGACGACGATGAGCCAGGCCGCGGCCTTGCCGACCCAGGTGCTGACACCGTCGACCGCATGCAGGAATTGTTGAATCGTCATGGCTTACCGGGGTTGAAGCGGGCGGCCGGTGGCACGCCTCGGCCAGGACAAGGCAAAGCCGGCACCGTTCGCCCGCGCGGAGCGAACGGGCCGGCAAGGTCGCGTCAGCGCTGCCTTGCGACGCCGTTGGCGCCGAAATAGTGGTCATAGGCCATGCGGCGATTGACCACCGTGTCCTGCTCCCACTGAGTGGCGCGGCGCGCGAAGGCGAGCTGGGATTCGAGGATTTCCTTGAACAGCGGATTTTCCGCCGATTTCTTGGCGATCACCTCGTCATAGACCTGCAGCTGGCGGCGCAGCACCGTGTCCGGGGTCTTGTAGAACCGCACCCGGTCCTTGGTCTGCAGCTCGATATAGTCCTGCGAATAGCGGTCGATGGCCTTCCAGGACATGTCGGAGGAGGCCGCCTCGACGGCGTTCTCGATGATCGCCTTCATCCGCTCGGGCAGCGCGTCGAATTTCGTCTTGTTGAACGAGATCTCGAACTGCTCGGCATTCTGGTGATAGCTCTGCAGCATGCAGATCTTGGAGACGTCGGCAAAGCCGAGCACGCGGTCCGACGAGGCGTTGTTGAACTCGGCCGCGTCGAGCAGGCCGCGATCCATTGCCGCGACGATCTCGCCGCCGGGCAGCGCATTGACCGCCGCGCCCATGGCGCTGAACACGTCGATCGAAATGCCGACGGTGCGGAACTTGAGGCCCTTCAGGTCGTCGACGCTGGCGATCGGCTTCTTGAACCAGCCGAGCGGCTGGGTCGGCATCGGGCCGTAGGGGAACGACACGACATTGGCGCCGATGGACGTGTAGAGCTTGGCCAGCAATTGCTTGCCGCCGCCATATTTGTGCCAGGCGAGCAGCATGTTGGCATCCATGGCATAGCCGGGGCCTGAGCCCCACAGCGCCAGCGCGGTCTGCTTGCCGTAATGGTAGACGAGCACGCCGTGGCCGCCGTCCAGCGTGCCGCGCGAGATGGCGTCGAGCAGGCCGAAGGCGGGCACGACGGCACCCGCCGGCAGCACCTCGATCTTCAGGTCGCCGCCGGTCATGTCGTTCACCTTCTTGGCGAAATCGACGGCGAATTCGTGGAAGATGTCCTTGGACGGCCAGGTGCTCTGCCACCGCATCGCGATGGGCCCCTGGGCCTTGACGACGGTCGGCGCGACGACCGTCGCCGCGGCGGCGAGTGCCGATCCACGCAGGAATTTACGGCGTGATTGTGCTGTCTCTTGTATTGCCATGGTGCTCCGCTCCCTGATGTCGAGACCTCTTTGCGGGTCATTTGTTCAATATACGACATTGGGCAGAGCCGAACGCAAGGTTAAACATGCGCGGTGATGTAACTGCGTCGTCCGGTCGCTCGTGCCTTTACGTCAGCCGCGACGGCAGCGCGCGGGAGGCGGCCGGACGAGGCCGGCGGGATGGGCCGGCCGGCGGCAGGATGTGGCCCGCCGCCGGCCGGGCCGCGGATCAGCCGAGCAGCTGGCCGCCATCGGCGATGATGGTCTGGGCGGTCACCCAGCTCGCCAAAGGCGAGGCCAGGAACAGCACGACATTGGCGATTTCCTCAGGTCTTCCGAGCCGGTCGAACGGGATCGAGCCGAGCACGCGGTTGTAGAGCGTCGGATCGGTGGTCTTGCGCGCCTCCCAGGTGCCGCCGGGAAATTCGACCGAGCCGGGCGCGACGCAATTGACCCGGATGCCCTTGCGGGAGAGGGCCGCGGCCTGCGACGTGGTGTAGTTGATCACGGCGGCCTTCACCGCGGCATAGGCGGCCGTGCGCAGCGACGGACGGAAGCCGGAGATCGACGCGATATTGATGATCGACGAGCCCTTGGCCTGTTCCAGGAAGGGCAGGGCGGCGCGGCTCGCCCGGACCACCGCCATGATGTCGACCTGCATGCCGGCTTCCCAGCCCTCCTCGGTGTCGCCCTGGCCGAAGCCCGAGGCATTGTTGACGAGGATGTCGATGCCGCCGAGCGCCTTGGCGGCGTCCGGAATATAGCCGGCAATGGAGGGCGCGCTCGCGAGATCGCAGGGCGCGAAATGGACCGTGCCGCCGAACCGGCCGATCTCGGCCGCGGTCGCCTTCAGCGTGTCGGCGCCGCGCGCGCAGATCGAGACGCTGGCGCCGGCCTCGGCGAAGCCGAGCGCGATGGAGCGGCCGATGCCCCGGCTGCCGCCGGCGACGACGACGCGCTTGCCCTTGAAATCGAAACTCATGATGCACTCCTGGTGGGGTTGGTGATGGGTGAGTTGAGCTGCCGGCGCGCGGTGAGATACGGCCTCGTCAGGTCGACGATGTCGCCGATGGCGGTGATGCGCATTGTCCGACGGTCCGGGCGCCTTGGTGGGTTCGCGAGCCTAGTCGTGGCGGCGTGCGCCGCAAGGGCTGAAAGGCCGGCCTGCGCGCGGGGCAGGCGCGCTCTTACAGGATACGTCCGGTTCTGATCGGCATAGACCGGCGTGGCGCAGTCCGCCTCGTCGCGGCACTTGAATGGCGGCCGAGTGCGGGCCGTGGGCATCATATCGCGCGGAAATGCCCAGCGAATTCATGCCGCAACGAGGAGGCGATCAAGGCCCTGTCAGGCCAACGGAAGCGAAAACTTCGGTAACTAACCCGTTCCGCTCGGTGATGATGACCTGCCAACGCTTGCTGATGACAAACCCCCAATGGCCGGAGTCGCAATAAAGGAAGTCGGTTGGGGGATGGCTTATCTGCCGTTGGCCGCCATCCGGCCTTTCGGTGAAGCCGCTATTCTTCTTCGGATGACACTTGAAGTCCTGCGCGTGCATGACGGATGCCGCATCTGCGAGCACCGATCCGATGGGAATTCGCTGCAGAATGGCCAGGCGCGTTGCCGCGCCGGTACCTTTCATGAGTGCACTGTTGGGCATCGCCGAGTGGTTGTACCAAGCAAAGCAGGCCGCAACCAACATGGCGATGAATGGGGCGCCAGCCAAGGCTGCCATGACGACGAGACCGGCAATCTGGTGATTTCGCCGCATCACGCCCTATCCTTCCGGTCGCGATAGTCTCGCTTGTCGGCACCGCGGGCGAGGCCTGCCAGATCGGTCAGATCCGGCACGGCCATGATCATGATCCCCTTGCCCTTGGGAATGAACACGAACTCCTGTCCCGCTCGCCATTGCTGGGCGACGCGAACTTCCTTCGGGATGCTGATCCGGAACCTTGTCGAGAGTTTCGCGCGGGCCGTCATGCTTTGCGATCTTCCGCCGGGAGAACGCGCGAGACTGCCACGATATCTCGCCGCCCCCAAGGGACGGCAAACCGCGTCGAAGGCGATGAGACTGCCCTCGGCTGAAAGGGCGATCCCAGGTTCCTGTTGCCATGGCGGCCGCATGGCGATTGAATGCGCCAACAAACATTCGCACGGGTATGTCGGCCCGGGCATGAGGAAGCGACCAGCCCGGTGCCGCGAGGCGACCAGGCGACGATGGTTCGAGGGAGGACGAGATGGAACTCAAGTTCACCGACGAGGAACTGGCTTTCCGCAAGGAGGTCCGCGCCTTCATCGACAAGCACCTGCCGACCGCGCTGCGCGAGAAGCTCGCCGCCGGCCACCATCCGAGCCGCGACGACATCGTGTTCTGGCAGAAGACGCTGAATGCCCATGGCTGGGGCGTGCCGCATTGGCCTAGGGAGTATGGCGGCACCGGCTGGAGCGCCATCAAGCAATATATCTTCCAGGAAGAGATGATGATGGCGCCGTCGCCGCCACCGCTCGCCTTCGGCATCAACATGGTCGGGCCGGTCATCGCGACCTTCGGCAACGCGGCCCAGAAGGCGCAATACCTGCCGCGTATCGCCAATCTCGACGACTGGTGGTGCCAGGGCTTTTCGGAGCCGGGTGCGGGATCCGACCTCGCCTCGCTGAAGACCAAGGCGGTCAGGGACGGCGACCACTATGTCGTCAACGGCCAGAAGACCTGGACGACGCTCGGCCAATATGCCGACTGGATCTTCTGCCTGGTGCGCACCGACCCGACGGTGAAGCAGCAAATGGGCATTTCGTTCCTGCTGATCGACATGAAGACGCCGGGCATCACGGTGAAGCCGATCCAGACCATCGACGGCGGCCATGAGGTCAACGAGGTGTTCTTCGACGATGTCCGGGTGCCGGTCGAGAACCTGGTCGGCCAGGAGAACAAGGGCTGGGACTATGCCAAGTTCCTGCTCGGCAACGAGCGCACCGGCATTGCCCGGGTCGGCATTTCCAAGCAGCGTATCCGGCGCATCAAGGAGCTCGCGGCCATCGAGCAGCGCGGCGGCCGTCCCCTGATCGAGGACCAGCGCTTCCGCGAGAAGATCGCCGCCGTCGAGATCGAGCTGAAGGCGCTGGAGATCACCCAGCTGCGCGTCATCGCAGCCGAATCCAAGCGCGAGAAAGGCCGGCCGGACCCGGCTTCCTCGGTGCTGAAGATCAAGGGCTCCGAGCTGCAGCAGGCGACCACCGAGCTTCTGATGGAGGTGATCGGACCGCATGCCGCCCCCTATGCGCCGGAGGACGACCACGGCTCCAATGAACCGCCGATCGGGCCGGAATGGGCCCAGACCATCGCGCCGACCTATTTCAACGTGCGCAAGGTCTCGATCTATGGCGGCTCCAACGAGATCCAGAAGAACATCATCGCCAAGGCCGTTCTCGGGCTTTGACGGGTTCCGGGGCGTGAGCGCGACCGCAGCCGACACCGACCGGCCGCGGTGCGACGATCTCCCGCCGATCAACCGATATCAGTCCCGCTCAGGGCAACAGGATCGCAAGACATGGATTTCGATCTGACGGAAGAACAGCGCCTGCTGAAAGACTCGGTCAACGGCTTCCTGGCCGACAGCTACGACTTCGAGGCCCGCAGGAAATACGCCGCGCTGCCCGGTGGCTACAGCCCCGAGATCTGGGCGAAATTCGCCGAGCTCGGCCTGCTCGGCCTGCCCTTCGCCGAGGCCGATGGCGGTTTCGGCGGTGGCGCCGTCGAGACCATGCTGGTGATGGAGGCGCTCGGCACGTCGCTGGTGCTGGAACCCTATCTCGCGACTGTCGTGCTGGGCGGCGGCGTGCTCCGTCATGCCGGCTCGGCCGAACAGAAGGCCGCTCATATCCCGGCCGTGGTCGAAGGCGCGCGGACGCTGGCGCTCGGCACCACCGAGCGGCATTCGCGCTACGACCTGTTCGACGTCTCGACCACGGCGAAAAAGGACGGCGCGTCCTTCGTGCTCGACGGCGAGAAGGCGGTGGTGGTCAATGGCGGCACCGCCGACCATGTCATCGTCACCGCGCGCACCGCCGGCGCGCGCCGCGACAAGGGCGGCATCGGCCTGTTCCTGGTTCCCGCCGATGCGAAGGGTCTCACCCGCCGCGACACCGCGACCCAGGACGGCACCCATGCCGCCGAGATCACGCTGTCGGGCGTGCGCGTCGGCCCCGAGGGGATCATCGGTGATCCCGAAGGCGGCCTTGCGGTTGTCGAGCGGGTGGCCGACGAGGCGATCGCCGCGCTTTCGGCCGAGGCCGTGGGCGCCATGGACGCGCTGCAGGCGATCACCGTCGACTATCTCAAGACGCGCAAGCAGTTCGGCGTCAATATCGGCGCGTTCCAGTCGCTGCAGCATCGTGCGGCCGAAATGTTCGTGGCGCTCGAACAGGCCCGCTCCATGGCCATGCTCGCCGCCATGACCAGCGAGGAACCCGACGCGGTCGAGCGCCAGGCCATGGCATCGGCGGCCAAGGTGCAGATCGGCCGCTCGGCCAGGATCATCGGCCAGGGCGCGATCCAGCTGCATGGCGGCATCGGCATGACCATGGAGTACAAGGCCGGCCACTATTTCAAGCGGCTGACCATGATCGACACGCTGTTCGGCGACGCCGACCACCACCTCGCCAAGGTCGCCGAGTTCGGCCGGCTGGTCGCGGCGTAGGGGGAGGGGCGGGGGCTCAATTGACCCTCTCCCAGAGGGAGAGGGTGGCAGCGTCAGCTGCCGGGTGAGGGGTCGTCCCTCTCCGGATGAGGCGGCATGCGGCGCGAGCGTCGGCATCAGTCCTAAGCGGTCACGCCCCTCACCCGGCGCCTGGCGGCGCCACCCTCTCCCTTTGGGAGAGGGTTGATTTATCTGCCTCAATGCCCCCAGCGCAGCGCCAGCGGGTTGACCTCGCGGGCGAGCTCCAGCAGCCCGGCCTTGGTTGCCGGATGCAGGGCGTCGAGCGGGTGGCGGACGTGGTCGGAGGCGATCACCTTGCCCGCCTGCATCACCGTCTTGGTGGCGCGCAGGCCGCATTGCCGGTTCTCGTAATTGATCAGCGGCAGGATGCGGGCGTAATGGGCGGCGGCCTCCGCGCGCCGGCCGGCGGCGTGATGCTGGACCACCGGCTTGATCAGGTCGGGCAGCAGCGCGCTCGACATGGTGGCGGTGGCGCCGGCGTCGAGATCGGCCATCAGGGTGATCGATTCCTCGCCGTCCCACGGGCCGACGATGGCGGCGCCGCCCTGTTCGATCAGGCTGCGGAGCTTGGCCGCCGTGCCGGCGATCTCGATCTTGAAATAGCAGACCGCCGGCACGGCCTTGGCGAGACGGACCAGCGCCGGCACCGGCAGCGCGACGCCCGAGAGCGGGGCGTCCTGCAGCATGATCGGGATGGGGGCCGCCTCCGCCACGCGGGCGAAATGCTCGACCATGCCGGCCTCGTCGGCGCGCAGGGTCGCGCCGTGATAGGGCGGCATCAGCATCAGCATCTTGGCGCCGGCCTTATAGGCCTTGGCGGCGCGCTCGGCGGCGATGCGGGTGGAGAAATGGCTGACCGTGACGATGACAGGCACGCGGCCGGCGACATGGTCCAGGCAGAGCGTGGTGAGCTGGTCGCGCTCGGCATCGGTCAGCACGAATTGCTCGGAATAATTGGCCAATACGCAGATGCCGTCGACGCCCTGGTCGATCATGCAGTCGAGCACGCGGCGCATGCCGGCGAGGTCGAGGTCGCCATTGTCGAGAAAGGGGGTCGGGGCGACCGGATAGACGCCCTTGTAGACGGGGAAGGCCGACATGCGTTTCTGCTCCCTGGGACCTTGAATGTCAGTGATTGTCGCGCGGCACGGCGGAGCCGGACCGGCCGACCAGGAAGTCCAGGTCGGCGCCCTTGTCGGCCTGCATGACCGTGTCGACATAAAGCTTGGCATAACCGCGGCCGGTATGCAGCGGCGGCTCGGGCGGCGCCCAGGCGGCGCGGCGCGTGGCGAGTTCGGCATCGTCGACATGCAGGTGCAGCCGGCGCTCGGCGACGTCGAGGGTGATCAGGTCGCCGTTCCTGACCAGCGCCAGGTTGCCGCCGGCGGCGGCCTCGGGCGCGACATGCAGCACGACGGTGCCATAGGCCGTACCGGACATGCGGGCGTCCGAAATGCGCACCATGTCCTTGACGCCTTTTTTCAGGAGCTTCGGCGGCAACGGCATGTTGCCGACCTCGGCCATGCCCGGATAGCCCTTGGGGCCGCAATTCTGCAGCACCATGATCGAGCTCTCGTCGATGTCGAGCGCGTCGTCATTGATGCGATTGTGTAGGTCCTCGATCGAGGAAAACACCACGGCGCGGCCGGTGGTCTTGAGGAGATGGGGCGAGGCGGCCGACGGCTTGATCACCGCGCCGTCGGGGGCGAGATTGCCCTTCAGGATGGCGATGCCGGAATTGGCCTTGAACGGCTTGTCGAAGGCGTGGATCACCTCCTCGTTCCAGCATTCCGCGCCCTGGACATTGTCCCACATCGAGCGGCCGTTGACCGTGACGGCGTCCTTGTGCAGCAGGCCCTGCTCGGCGAGCCGGCGCAGCACCACCGGCAGGCCGCCGGCATAATAGAAATCCTCCATCAGGAACGAACCCGAGGGCATGATATTGACGAGGCAATGGACCTCGCGGCCGAGCCGGTCGAAATCGTCCTGGTTGAGCTCGACGCCGAGGCGGCCGGCGAGCGCCAAGAGATGGATCACCGCATTGGTCGAGCCGCCGATGCCGGCCAGCGCCCGGATGGCGTTCTCGAAGGCCTGGCGGGTGAGGATCTGCGAGATCCTGATATCGTCCTTGACCATCTGGACGATGCGCCGGCCAGCCTCGCGGGCGAGCAGGTTGCGGCGGGCGTCGACGGCGGGGATCGCGGCATTGCCGGGCATGCCCATGCCGAGTGCCTCGACCATGGAGGCCATGGTGGAGGCCGTGCCCATGGTCATGCAATGGCCCTGGCTGCGGTGCATGGCCTGCTCGGCCTCGTGGAACTCGGCCAGCGTGATCTCGCCGGCGCGCAATTGCTCGGACATCGAGATCGTATTGGTGCCGGAGCCGATGAGCTGGCCCTTGTAGCGGCCGGACAGCATCGGTCCGCCCGAGATCCCGATGGTCGGCAGGTCAACGGAAGCCGCCCCCATCAGCAAGGCCGGCGTGGTCTTGTCGCAGCCCATCAGCAGCACGACGCCGTCGAGCGGGTTGCCGCGGATCGATTCCTCGACATCCATCGAGGCCAGGTTGCGGAACAGCATGGCGGTCGGCCGCAGCTGGGTCTCGCCGAGCGACATGACCGGGAATTCCAGCGGAAAGCCGCCGGCTTCCAGCACGCCATATTTGACGTGTTCGGCAATGGTCTTGAAATGCGAGTTGCAGGGGGTGAGCTCGGACCAGGTGTTGCAGATGCCGATCACCGGCCGGCCGTCGAACTGGTCGGCCGGGAAGCCGCGGTTCTTCAGCCAGGAGCGGTAATAGAAACCCATCTTGTCCTGGCGGCCGAACCATTCCTGGCTGCGCAGCTTTCGGGTCGAGCTCATGGGGCGGGACTTTCGAAGAAGGTGGATGCTGGGTGGAGGAAGCCTAGCCCGGGAAACGGGCCTCAGCGGGTCTCGGCGGCTGGCCTGAACGCGCCGAGCAGCCAGCCGGCGAGCCGGGTGACCAGCGGCCAGAACAGCAGCAGGAAGGCGAGCGCCATCAGGGTTGCGACCAGCGGATTGGCCCAGAAGATCGCCGGCGAGCCCTTCGACATGATCAGCGACTGGCGGAAGGCGTCCTCGGCCTTGTCGCCGATCACCATGGCGAGAACCAGGGGCGCGATCGGGTAGTCGAGCTTCTTGAAGACATAACCGACAAAGCCGAAGGCCAGCGCCAGCCAGAGGTCGAAAGGCCGGCCGGCGACGGTGTAGGCGCCGATGAAGCAGATGGCGACGATGGCCGGGCCAATGATGGCGAAGGGGATGCGCAGGATCGCCGCGAACAGCGGCACGGTCGCCAGCACCAGGACGACGCCGACAATGTTGGACAGATACATCGAGGCGATCAGCCCCCAGACGAAATCCGGCCGCTCGACGAACAGCATGGGTCCGGGATTGAGGCCCCAGATCATCAGGCCGCCGAGCATGACCGCGGCGGTGGCCGATCCCGGTACGCCGAGCGCCAGCATGGGCAGCATGGCGCTGGTGCCGGCTGCGTGGTCGGCGGTCTCGGGAGCGATGATGCCGTCGGGTTCGCCGGTGCCGAGCTTGTCGCGGTTTTTCGAGAAGCGGCGGGCGAGGCCATAACTCATGAAGGACGCGGCCGTCGGGCCGCCGGGCGTGATGCCCATCCAGCAACCGACGAGGCCTGAACGGAGCAGCGTCACCCAATAGCGCGGCATGCTGAGCAGGGTCTTCCAGACGTCACGCGCCGAGACGCGGGCGCGGATGCCGTCGAGCTTCATGCCTTCCTCGATGGTGATCATCAATTCGCCGAGGCCGAACAGGCCGATGACCGCGACCAGGAAGCTGACGCCGGCGATCAGGCTGTCGAAGCCATAGGTCAGGCGCAGGCTGCCGGACACCGAATCCATGCCCATGGCGGCCAGCGCGAAACCGACGCCGATCGAGACGATGGTCTTCATGGCGGTGGCGTTGCCGAGGCCGACGAAGCTGGCGAAGGCCAGGAAATAGACCGCGAAGAATTCCGGCGACGAGAACTTCATCGCGAAGCGGGCGACCGTGCCGGACAGGGTGGTGATCAGGATGATGCCGAAAAAGGCGCCGATGCCGGCCGACAGGAAGGCATAGCTCAGCGCCGCGGTCGGCTGGCCCTTCTTGGCCATGGGATAGCCGTCGAAGGTGGTGGCGACCGAGGATGGCTCACCGGGAATGTTGAACAGGATCGAGGTGGTCGAGCCGCCGAACAGGGCGCCCCAATACATGCTGGTGAGCAGGATGATCGCCGCCACCGGGTCCATGGTGAAGGTGAGCGGCAGCAGCAGCGAGACGCCGTTCGGCGCGCCGAGGCCGGGCAGGACGCCGACCAGGATGCCGAGCAGCACGCCGATCACCATCAGCATCAGGTGATAGCTGGTCAGCGCGACGCCGAAGCCGTGGATCAGTGCGTTCAGTCCATCCATGACGGGCGTCCTCTAGAGACCGAGGGCGGCCTCGAGAGGCCCTTTGAGGAGCGGCGTGCTGAAAGCGTATTCGAGCACGAGGTAGAGGAATACGGGGATGCCGATCGAGACCGCCAATGCCGCCGGCAGGCGATAGCCGTTCTGGAAAACCATGGTGGCGAACAGGTAGAGCGCGGTCGCGACATAGAGCCCGAGCAGCATGGCGAGCGCGACGAAGGCGATCATCGGGACGACGAAGCCGAGCACCGACCTGAGCTGTTCCCGGCTCAGGAAATCGGCCGTGAGGCCGGCACGCTGGGCGACGGCCTGGCCGGCGATGACCAGGCTCGCGGCGGTCACCAACAGGCCCATATAGAGCGGAAAGGTGCCGGCCTCGGGACCGGACGGTCCCCAGCCGACGCCGAATTCCAGCGCGCCGACCGCAATGGTGAGGCCGAAGGCGGCGGTCACGCAGGCGGTCGCGATTTCTGCGGCGAAGCGCGTAATCATCGCTGTCTCCCGGAGCGGGCGAGGGGCGGGCAAGAGGGCGCGGCCCGGCGAGCGGGCCGCGTCGAGAGATCAGCGGGCGATCCAGCCCTGCTGTTCGAAGACCGCGCGGTTCTTCGCCTCGTCATCGGCGATGAAGGCACGCAGCTGGTCGCCGGCCATGAAGGTGCCGGTCTGGACGGTGCGCGTGATATATTCCTGCCATTCCGGCGTCTCGCTCACCTTTTTCAGCACATCGGCATAAAAGGCGACGGCATCGGCCGGGACATTGGCCGGCAGCCAGACCGTACGCGGCATCTGGAAGCGGTCGATCGGGATGCCTTCCTCGCGGCAGGTCGGGATGTCGGCCCAGCCCATATCGGCGGTGACCCGGGGTCCCGAGGCCAGGCGCTGCTGGGAGAACACGCAGAGCGGCCGCACCTGGCCGGCCTTCCACTGGCCGATATTCTCGTTGGGGTTGTTGGTGTTGGAATCGATATGGCCGCCGGCGAGCTGATTGGCCGCCGCGCCGCCGCCCTGGAACGGCACATAGATGAACTTCACGCCCGAGGCGGTCTCGATCATGCTGGTCAGCGTCTGATCGGTGTCGCGCGACTGGCTGCCGCCCATCTTGATGGTTTCCGGACGGGCCCGGACCGCGTCGAGGAAGGCGCGGGTGGTGCGATATTCGGAATTGCTGTTGACCCAGAGCAGAAACTCGTCGAGCGCCATGCCGGCGACCGGGGTGAGGTCGGTGAGCTTGTAGGCGAGCCGCGCCACATAGGGCAGGAGATAGGCGTTATTGGTGCCGAAGATCAGCTTGTGCGGATCGCTCGCGGCGGTGCGGGCATAGATATAGCCTTCGGCGCCCGAGCCGCCGCCCTTGTTGACCACCACGACCGGGCGGTCGAACAGCTTGTATTTGGTGATGATCGCCTGGATGACGCGGGCGAAATTGTCGGTGCCGCCGCCGGGCGACGAGGTCACGACGAATTCCACCGGGCGTGATGGCTGCCAGGCGGCTTCGGCCGCGCCTGCCGTCAGTGCGATGCCCAGGATCGCCGAACCGATGCGTTGAGCCAGTTTGAGCATGAGGCCTTCTCCCTGATGTCGTTTGCCCGCCGGCGGCCGTTGGATCGGCCGTCCGGAATGGTTGGTGAAGCGTCAGGCCGCGACTTTGCGGCGATTCAGTCCTTCGGTCGCCATGCGAATGGCGAGCTTGAGCGCGGCGCGGCTGGCGCCCAGATTGGCAATGCCCTCGCCGGCGATCTCATAGGCCGTGCCATGGGCCGGCGTGCAGATCGGGAAGGGGAAGCCGCCGATCAGGGTGACGCCGCGATCGAAGCCCATCAGCTTCATCGCGATCTGCCCCTGGTCATGATACATGGTCAGGACCGCATCGAAATCGCCGTTCTTGGCGCGCAGGAACACGGTGTCCGAGGGGAACGGCCCCTGGACATTGAAGCCCTGGGCCTTGGCCTTGGCGACCGTCGGCTCGAGGATGTCGATCTCTTCGCGGCCGAAATTGCCGCCGTCGCCGGCATGCGGATTGAGACCGGCCACAGCGATGCGCGGCGTGGCGAAACCGGCCGAGCGCATGGCGCTGTCGGCCAGCGACAGGGCGCGCAGGATGCGGTCTTCGCTGATGTTGCGGGCAACCTCGCTCAGCGGGATATGCGAGGTGACGCGGGCGTTCCACAGGCCTTCGAGGATGTTGAATTCGCTGGCCGGGCCGTCATAGCCGATGGCATCGCGGACGAAACGGATCTCGTCGTCATAGCCGGGATAGGCAAAGCGCATCGCCGCCTTGTTGAACGGGGTGAAGAACACCGCGTCGGCCCGGCCACCGGCGGCATGGCGCAGCGCACGCCGGAAGTTCTCGGTGGCGAAACGGCCGCCGGCGAGCGTCGCAGTGCGCGGCGTCACCTCGGCGATGCCGAGATGGCCGAGATCGACCAGCACGGGCCGGCCGGCCTCCGGCTGAGCTGCGTCTTCGGAGGCCACGACCTCGACCGCCGGATCGACCTTGGCGACGGCGGCGCCGCCGTCGAGGATCCGCTTGTCGCCGAAAATGACGAAGCGCGCGGCCGACCGGAGGTCGGGCTCGACCAGCAGCTTGGCCAGCAATTCCGGGCTGATGCCGGCCGGGTCGCCCATGGCGACGGCAATGGTGGGAAGCTCTGTCGCGGCGGTGGCCGTCATGTCGCGCCTCTTTGGTCCGTCTCGTCGGGGAGACGTTGCACAGTCAGTATTCTGTATGCAATATTCAGAGGAAAGGTCAAGGGGCGGATCAAGCCGCCTTCGTGGACGGAACGCAGAGGACGCCGGGTTCAACATGAATTTCCACACCGCCTATTCAGCCATCGGCACGCCGATCGAGACCTGCGTCGTCGGCAGCGGCGGCTTCGGCCAGAGCTTCATTGCCCAGGCCCAGCATGTGCGCCTGATGGGCGCGCGGATCGCCGTCGATCGCGATGCCGAGACCGCAGCCCATGCGCTGCGGCTCTCGGGCATCGCCGCCGAGCGGATCCGGATCTGCGCCGATGCGCGCGCGGCCGCCGCGGCCTGGAAGGACGGGCTGTTCGTCGCCGCCGGTTCGCTGGAGACCGTCATCGACCTGCCGTTCCAGGTGCTGGTCGAGGCGACCGGCCATCCGGAGGCCGCCGCCCGCCACGCGCTCCTCGCCATCGAGGCGGGCCGGCATGTCGCGCTGGTGTCAAAGGAGACCGACAGCGTCTGCGGCCCGGGCCTTGCCCGTCTTGCGCGCGAGCGCGGCGTCGTCGTCACGCCCGTCGACGGCGACCAGCCGAGCCTGCTGATCGGCCTGATCACCTGGGGCCAGGTGCTGGGCCTGGAGATCGTCGCGGCCGGCAAGTCGAGCGAATATGACTTCGTGCTGGACCGCGCCGCCGGCACGGTCACCAGCAACGAGGTCAGCCGCCCGCTGCCCGCGCTCGCCGAGGTTTGGGACATCGGCCAGCGCGATCTCAAGGCGGTCAGCGCCGCGCGCGAGCGGCTGATCGGCGGGCAATTCCCGCTGCGGGCGGTGCCGGATCTGTGCGAGCTGACGCTGGTCGCCAATGCCACCGGCTTCATTCCGGATCGCGTCGATTTTCATGCGCCGGTGGCGCGCATTCCCGAGGTCGCGGCGCTGTTCGCCGAGCGTGCCGATGGCGGCATGATGGGCGGCACGGGCCGGCTCGACGTGTTCCATCACCTGCGCGCGCCCGACGAGGCGAGCTTTGCCGGCGGCGTCTTCATCGTGGTCAAGTGCCGGGACAAGACGAGCTGGGACATGCTGGCCAAGAAGGGCCATGCGGTCAGCCCTTCCGGCGAGACCGCCATGCTCTATTTGCCGCGCCACATCCTGGGGCTCGAAGCGGCCACCAGCATTCTGGATGCCGCCGGCCTCGGCCGGTCCGGCTATGGCGATGATTACCGGCCGCGCATCGACCTGGTGGCGGTCGCCGAACGGGATCTGGCGGCCGGCACTGTGCTGACCGCCAGCGGGCACCACCACACCATCGACGGCGTGCGCGCCGAGATGCGGCCGGCCGCGGCGCTCGCCAGCGATCAGCCGGCGCCGTTCTACCTGGTGGCCGACCGGCCGCTGGCGCGAGCCGTCAAGGCCGGCGAACCGATCCGGCTCGGCGATGTCGCGATGGATGAAAAGTCGCGGCTGTTCGGCCTGCGTTTGCGGCAGGATGAATTGTTCGCCTGAGGTCCGCGGGGGCCGTCACGGCGGCCCTCGCGTCCTGGCAAACGCCGCCGACCGCCGCCGATCCGAGCGGACTTGAAAAAAGTCCGGCGCCGCCCGTCGTCACACCCGGAACAGCTTTTCGAGCTTGTCGAGTGAAGCGATGAGCTTGTCAGCCTCGGGGCCGAGCGCGGCCAGGATGCGCTGTTCGAATGCGAGCGCCGGTGGAACGAGGTCGGTATAGGCGCGGCGCCCGAGCGTCGTGAGCGTCAGGATTTCCTCACGGCGGTCGAGATCGCTCTCTTGCCGGATGAGCCAGCGCCTCTCGTCCAGGGCGCGAACGGCGCGGCTCACCTTGGTCTTGTGCATGGATGAATGGGTGCCGATCGCTTTCGCGCCCATCTTCTCGAACTGGCCCAATGTCGCGAGGACCCGCCATTCCGGCACGGTGAGATCGTGGTGGGCGCCGTAAACCGTCCTGAACTCGAGGGAGACGGCACTCGTGATCCGGCTGAGCCGGTAGGGGAGAAAACGTTCGAGCGCGAGGGTAGCCATGGATTGTTAGTTACAAAAGCAACGGTTACAAACGCAACAGATATCGCTCAGACGGGATGACGACCATGGAAAAATCCTCGTTTCCGGTGCACTCGACCGCGACCGGCGGGTCCACGCTTCAGGCCGGCTACATGTCGGGCTTCGGCAATGGCTTCGAGACCGAGGCGCTTCCGGGCGCGCTGCCGATCGGCCGGAACTCGCCGCAGAAATGCGCCTACGGCCTCTATGCCGAGCAGCTGAGCGGTTCGCCCTTCACCGCGCCGCGAACCACCAATGAGCGCTCCTGGCTGTATCGGATCCGCCCGACCGTGGCGCATTGGGGCCAGTTCAGGAAGCTGGATGCCGGGCTCTGGCAGACCGCGCCGGGCGAGCAATCGGAGCTGCCGATCGGCCCGCTGCGCTGGGACCCGATCCCGATTCCCACCGAGCAGCTGTCATTCGTCGAGGGGGTCCGGACGATCACCACGGCCGGCGATGGCGGCACCCAGGCCGGCATGGGCGCGCATGTCTACCTGATCACCCGTTCCATGACGGACGAGTATTTCTACAATGCCGATGGCGAGATGCTGTTCGTTCCCCAGCAAGGCGACCTTCGGCTCTGGACCGAATTCGGCATTATCGAGATCGAGCCCGGCGAGATCGCGGTCATCCCGCGGGGCGTGAAGATCCGGGTCGAGCTTCGCAACGGCCCGGCGCGCGGCTATCTCTGCGAGAACTATGGCGGTGCCTTCACGCTGCCGGAGCGCGGGCCGATCGGCGCCAATTGCCTGGCCAACCCGCGCGATTTCCTGACACCTGTCGCGGCCTACGAAGACAAGGACGCGCCGTCCCGCATGTATGTGAAATGGGGTGGGGCGATCTGGGCCGCCGACATCGCCCATTCGCCCCTCGACGTGGTCGCCTGGCATGGCAATTACGCCCCGTACAAATATGATCTTCGCCGCTATTCGCCGGTCGGCCCGGTGCTCTTCGACCACGCCGATCCCTCGATCTTCACTGTGCTGACATCGCCCTCCGAGACGCCGGGCACGGCCAATATCGACTTCGTGATCTTCTCCGACCGCTGGCTGGTCGCGGAGAATACGTTCAGGCCGCCTTGGTACCACATGAACGTCATGAGCGAGTTCATGGGGCTGGTCTATGGCCAATACGACGCCAAGCCGCAGGGCTTCGTGCCGGGCGGGGTCTCGCTGCACAACTCGATGCTGCCGCACGGCCCGGATGTCGAGGCCTTCGAAAAAGCCAGCAATGTCGAGCTCAAGCCCCACAAGCTCGAGGGCACCATGGCCTTCATGTTCGAAACGCGGTTCCCCCAGCGGGTCACCGCCTATGCGGCCGGCTCCCCGGCGCTGCAGAAGGACTATGGCGCCTATGGCCACCAGTTGAAGAAGCACTTCAACCCGAACCAGCGATAACCGCATCATGCCGCATATCGATCAGACGCACGACCGGACGCTCCGCAGCTGGTTGCCGTCGGCCAATGGCCATCAGGATTTCCCGATCCAGAATCTGCCATTCGGCATCTTCAGTCCCGCCGGCGGGGCGGCGAGGGGAGGCGTGGCCATTGGCGACGCAATCCTGGATCTTGCCGCCGCGCTGGCCGCGGGCCTTTTCGAAGGCGAGGCGCGAAAGGCAGCCGAGGCTGCTTCAGGCACGACCCTCAATGCGTTTCTGGCTCTGGGCGCAGAGCCACGCCGCAGGCTGCGCGCGCGTCTGTCGGAGATCCTGGCCCTTGGCAGCACCGCGCAGGGCGCGGCCGAACCCTGCCTGCACGCCGCCGCGGATTGCACGGTGCACCTGCCCGCAGCTATCGGCGACTACACCGATTTCTATGTCGGCATCCATCACGCCATGAATGTCGGCCAGCAGTTTCGGCCGGACAATCCGCTGCTGCCCAACTACAAGCACGTTCCCATCGGCTATCACGGCCGGGCCTCCTCGATTGGCCCATCCGGGACGCCTGTCCGGCGTCCCAACGGCCAATCGAAACCGCCGGACGCCGTCGGCCCGGGTTTCGGCCCGACGCAGCGGCTCGATTACGAGCTGGAGCTGGGGGTCTGGATCGGCGCCGGAAATGCCCTTGGCGAGGCGATCCCGATTGCCGAAGCGAGCGCGCATGTCGCGGGTTATTGCCTGCTGAACGATTGGTCGGCACGCGATATCCAGGCATGGGAATATCAACCGCTGGGGCCGTTCCTGGCCAAGAATTTCGCCAGCACGGTCTCCGCCTGGGTGGTGACGCCGGAGGCCCTGGCGCCGTTCCGCATCGCCCAGCCGCCACGGCCCCAGGGCGATCCCGTTCCGCTGCCCTATCTGCTGGACCAGGCCGATCAACGCGAAGGCGCGTTCGATCTGGAGCTCGAGGTCCTGCTGCTCACGCCCGGCCTGCGGGCCAAGGGATTGCCGGCGCATCGGCTCGGCCTTTCCAACGCACGACACATGTATTGGACGGTCGCGCAGATGATTGCTCATCACACCTGCAATGGCTGCAACCTGAGGCCGGGCGACCTCCTCGGCACCGGGACGATTTCCGGGCCGGACGCCACGGGTAGCGGCAGCATCCTGGAAGCGACGCTCGGCGGGAAAAATCCCGTTCTGCTCGCGTCCGGTGAAGAGCGTCGCTTCTTGCAGGACGGGGACGAGGTGATCCTGCAGGCGCGTGGCCGCCGCGAGGGTTTCGCCTCGATCGGTTTCGGCGAGTGCCGCGCCACCATCATGCCGGCCCGCTGATGCACCCGCGCCGCGGCGCCCGTCGCGGCATGATCGCGAATGTCCCGAAGAGCGAGGCGACAGCTTGAAACTCTATACCTATTGGCGATCCACCTCGTCCTATCGGCTGCGGATCGGCCTCGCGCTGAAGGGCGTCGAGGTCGAGCATTGCCCTGTGCATCTGGTCCGCAATGGCGGCGAGCAGAATGCCGAAAGCTACAAGGCGATCAATCCTCAGGGCCGGGTTCCCGCGCTTGCGCTCGACGACGGTGCCGTCCTCACGCAATCGCCGGCCATCCTCGAATATCTCGAGGAGGTCTATCCCGATCCGAGGCTCCTGCCGGCGGATCCCGTCGCGCGCGCAAAGGTTCGGGCCGTTGCGGCGATCGTCGGCTGCGACATCCATCCTCTGCACAATGTCGGACCGCTGAACCATCTCCGGAAGGAGTTCGGCCGCTCGGACGCGGATGTCGGCCTTTGGATCTCCACCTGGTCGCGGCAAGGCTTCGCCGCGATCGAAACGATGATCGGTGACGACGGATTTTGCTTCGGCGCGGAGCCGAGCCTGGCCGACGTCTATCTCGTGCCGCAGCTTTATGCCGCGCGGCGGTTCAATGTGGACCTGGCGGACTATCCCCGGATCGTCCGGGTCGAGCGCATCGCGGCCGAGCATCCAGCCTTTCAAAAGGCCCACCCGTCGCGCCAGCCGGATGCCGAGTAGCGGCTGTTTCGGGTCGCGACGTCGCGGCCCTTTCCGATCGGTCTGTTCCGAGGCTGCCGGCTCCTGCGTCCATCCCCGCCGACGCGCTCTCCGGCAGGCCGCCGCGCTTCGGGGGAGCGCGCCTTGAGGTGCCTTCTGGGCTCGGCTATAGCCGGCGGGGTGGCGGGTTTGCTGCCGATTCGACAACTTTACGGGATCCCGAGGGCATGAGCATCAAGGGGCGCGGCGTGCAGTCGATCGAGGTCGGCGGCCGCATTCTCGTCGTCCTCGGTTCCGAGGCGCGGCCGATGATGCTGCGCGACCTCGCGCATCGTGCCAAGCTCACCCCGGCGCAGGCCCATGCCTATTTGCTGTCGCTCCGCCGGCTCGAGCTGGTGGAACAGGACGAAGCCGGCCGCTATCGCGTCGGCCCCTTCGCGCTGACCCTCGGCATTGCCCGCATGTGGGGCTCCGATCCGCTGAAGCTGGCCATGCAGCGCCTGTCGCAGCTCGCGGAAGAGACCGGCATGATGGCGACCATCCTGGTGTTCGGTACGCGCGGTCCGACCGTCGTCTATGTCGAAGAAGGCGCCAACCAGATTCAGGTGAACGTGCGCGCCGGCACGCTCTATTCGATGATGGGAACCGCCAGCGGCCGGGTGTTCTCCGCCTACCTGGCGGACAGCGTCGCCAGGGTGCGGATCAAGGCCGAGATCGCCGAGGGTCCCTCGCAGTTCATGGTTGGAGCACCGGCCTCGCTCCGCGCGGTCGCGGCCTCCAACAAGATGGTGCGCGCCGCCGGTTATGCGACGACGGAGGGCGTGCCGATCCCGGGCATCAACGCGGTGTCGGCGCCGGTGTTCGACACTGCCGGCAGGATGCAATTGGCGATCACGCTGATCGGACCCGTCGGTGGCATGAGTGTCGCGGCCGAAAGCCCGTTCGTTGCGGCGACCGTCGCCTTCTGCGCGAAGCTGTCGGCCGATCTCGGCTATGATCCGAACCGGTTGCTGGGCGGCGAAGGGGCGGCCTGACGGGAAAAACCGAGGCGGCCGAGCCGCCGGGCCACCCTGCAGGGTCGGACGGCGGAAGCATGGACGCCCGCCCATGCGTCATCGGGGTGATGATCGCACGGGCGGGCTCGATGCTGCGGCAGATCAGGACGCGGCGCGCGCGGCCTTCTCGATCCCGTTGCGGATCCAGTTGTTGTACATGGTCTTCATATCAGGCGAGGCCGGCTGCAGCTTCATCACCGCGCCCACCATTTCGCTGGCGAACATGAAGGTGATCCAGGCGGTCAGCTCGACGATTTCCTCGTCGGAGAAATGCGCCTTCAGGGCCTGCCAGTCCTGTTCCGGCACGTCCGTCGGGTTGGTCGCGACGGCCTTGCCGAAAGCGACGGCGGCCGCCCAGCGGGGATCGTCATAGCTGCCCTTCGGCGCGCCGAGCGAGGCGCAGAACGCGCAGCCCGAATGCTGGGCGACCATCCGGCGGACTTCTTCCTTGAGGCCGGCGTCGACGACGCCGCTGAAGCGCATCGCTTCGTCGAGCGCGTTCCACGGTTTGGCGATCTCCGGACGAAGCGCCATGATCTGGCGGAATTCGCTGCCCGGGACGCCCGTCTTTCCTTGTATCCTTGCCATTGTTGGCCCTCTCCGTTCACATCGCAAGAAATCCGCCGTCAACGGGGATCATGACCCCGTTGACGTAGCTCGCCAGCACATCCGATGCGAGGAACAGCGCGGTGCCGACGAGTTCGTCGGGTTCGCCCACGCGACCCATCGGGATGCGCTTCACCAGCATCTCCATCTTGGCGTGATCCACGCCGATCCAGGTGTTCATCGGGGTTCGCATCGTGCCCGGGGCGATGCCGTTCACCCGGATGCCGAAGGGGGCGAATTCGACGGCCATCTCCTTGGTCAGGAGCAGGACGCCGCCCTTCGACGAGGCATAGGCCGCGCCCTTGGTCGCCAGCCCGAGGAACGACTGCAGGGAACCGATATTGATGACCGTGCCGCGCGACCGCTTGAGCTGATCGAGCAGCGACACCGTCGCGTAATAGACGCCGGTCAGGTTGACATTGATGATCCGCTGCCAGGCATCGAGCGCCGGCTCGCTGTCGCTGTCGCCGCGGAAGATGATCCCGGCATTGTTGATCAGGATCGAGGTGTCGCCCATCTCGGCTGCGATCCGCGCCGCGACGTGCTTGCCGTCGTCGCGGCTGGAGACGTCCCAGCGCAGCCCCAGCGCTGACCGGCCTTCGGCGCGCACCAGCTCGGCCGTCTCATTGGCCAGCGCCTCATCGACATCGGTCGCGACGATGCTGGCGCCCCATTTGGCCAGGCCGACCGCCAGCGCGCGGCCATTGCCCTGCCCGGCGCCCGTGATGACGCAGAGCTTGCCGTCGAGAAGTGGATACATTGAATTTGGCTCCCTTGTGCGGACGGATGGCCGGTCGGCCTGTGGGATTCTGGCTCCCGGCCTGATCGATCACCGCTTCCTCTCCGAAACGAGACCCGCCTGCGGCGTGGTGCTTGTCGTTTGTTATGTGCAAACTAATTCGCTATTTGATAGATGCGAACGATGAGCTGCGCAAGCCGGAAAACGACGATCTCGCACCGGCTCGGCAGGGGTCAGCGTGTGGCATGGGGACCGCGGC
The DNA here is from genome assembly GCA_017304475.1 of Hyphomicrobiales bacterium. Lineage (GTDB taxonomy): Bacteria > Pseudomonadota > Alphaproteobacteria > Rhizobiales > Phreatobacteraceae > Phreatobacter. The sequence goes on from JAFKKV010000012.1 coordinate 136,443, forward strand.
CGAGGACGCGATCAACCTCCGCCGGGGTCGCCGTGGCGAAGGTGGACGGGTGCGCGTCGATCTTCGCCAGCGCGCGGATGACCGCCGGCCGCTCGGCGATCCGCCGATACCAGCGCCAGAGATGGGGATAGCTCTCGCCATTCATCGCGGTGAACGGATGCGTCTCGCCAAACATCCGCGCTTCCGTGCGGAACCACGGAAAGGTCGCGATGTCGGCGATCGAATAGTCGTCGCCGCCGAGGAAGGCTGTCTTGGCCAACCGGTCGTCGATCAGTCGGTAGAGCCGTTTGGCCTCGGTGGTATAGCGCAACACGCCATAGCCGTTTTCGGCGGCGAAGCGGTTGAAATGGTTGAACTGGCCGAACATCGGGCCGATGCCGGTCAGCTGGATCATCAGCCATTGAAGGGTGTCGCTGCGCCGGGGCGGATCCAAGGGCAGCAGCGCACCGGTCTTTTCGGCCAGATAGAGGAGGATCGCCCCGGACTCGAAGACCACATGGTCGCCCCCACCGGGCCCGTCGTGATCGACGATCGTCGGAACCTTGGCGTTCGGATTCAGCGCGCGAAATTCCGGCTCGAACTGCTCGCCTTTCCAGATGTTGATCTGATGCGCGGCGTAACGAAGCTCGGTCTCCTCCAGCATCAGATAGATCTTCTGGACGTTCGGACTGGCCATGGCATAGAGGTCGATCACAGGCTGCATCCCCCGGTTCGCAACGGTTCGCGCTAGGCGACCTGCGTGGTCTCGACGAAATAGGGCGCGACGCCCGCAACGATCGTGTCGGTGTGCTCCTTGGTCCGCGCGAAGGCGGCGGTGGTCAGGACCGCCGCGGCGTCTTCCTTGCTGCGGAACCACAATTCGACGACGCCATCGACCGGGATGTCGTCATGCGAGGCGTCGTTTACGCCCGCGCTGTGCCGGGCAATGACGAGGTTCTGCGTGTAGCCCAGCAGGTTTGGCCAGGTCCTCACGAGCTCGGCATGGCGCCCGAGCCATTCGCGCCGGAATTCCTCGGCGGAGACCTCCGGCCGGCGGCGCAGGATCGACATGCGCTTGACCATTGGGCCGGCGCCGGCGGCGAGCGGAATTGCTGGGTGCTTCTCGCAGACGACAATGTCGAAGCGGTCCAGAAATTGCGCGGTGGTCGTCGTGACGGCGGTAAAAGCATCCGATGCGACCGCGGCACGCATGGTGTCGGCATCGGAGAATTGCAGTTCAGAGATGCCGTCGATGTTCCACGCGCCGCGCGGCCCCGGATCGGTGACACGATGCTGGAGATAACCGTGCAGTCCGGGCAGGCGGGTGGCGAGGGACGGGCCGGCATCGCGCCAATGCGCGGCGAAATCCGTGTCGGTGAGGTCGGCCTTGCGTCGAAGCAGGCCCAGGCGGCTTATCATCATCGTTCTCCAGTCTCAGGCAGCGCGGTAAAAAACCGCGATCGGGCGGCTTTCTCGCCGGGGCGAAATCATCGGTCCGGCGGCGCAGGCGAGCGCGGGCGCGCCGCCGTCGGCTCGTCGATCAACCCTGCAGGTCGGCCCACATGCGGCGGTCGCGCTCGGCGGTCCAGATGCGCGGCCGGTCGACGCCCCGCGCCTCGTCGAAGGCGCGGGCGACATTGAAGGGCATGCAGTGCTCGTAGATCGCATAGCCGGCGAACTTTTGATCCATCACCGCCCGGCATGCGTCGAAACTCTGCTTGAGGCTGAGGCCGCGCGCCGCGCTCTTCGATACCGAGCCGTAGAGGGTGGTCAGGAAATCGCGGGTGTTGGCGAGCGCCGCCCGCACCTTGTCTTCGCCGACCACCGCGCTGCCGCGGCCGGGAACGAGGGCATTGGGCTTCAGTTCGGCGATGCGATCCAGCGTCGCTGGCCAGTCGGCGAAATAGGCGTCCCCGCAATAGCAGGCCGAGTGGTATTCGACGAGATCGCCGGAAAAGACCACGTCGGCGTCGGGCACATGGGCGACGATGTCGCCGGCGGAATGGCCGCGCCCGAGATGCATCAGCCGGACCTCGCGGTCGCCGAGCCAGACCGACATGTGGTCCTGGAAAGTGACCGTCGGCCAGGTCAGGCCGGGCACTGTTTCGGCGGCCTGGAACAAGCGCGGGAAGCGACCGAGCTCGCTGTCCCAGTCTTCCTGTCCGCGCTCGACGATCAGGTCGCGGGTCGCCTTGGAGGCGATGATTTCCGATGCGCCGAAACCACTGGCGCCGAGCACGCGCACGGCGTGATAGTGGCTGAGCACGACATGCTTGATCGGCTTGTCGGTCACCGTCCGGATTTTCTCGACAACGGTCTTCGCCATGACCGGCGTCGCCTGTGCGTCGATGACCATGACGCTGTCCGGGCCGATGATGACGCCGGTGTTCGGGTCGCCCTCGGCGGTGAAGGCGTAGAGGCCCGGGCCGATCTCGTCGAAGGAGATGGTCTTGCCCGCCGTATCGGCGGTGGAGGCAAAGCTGGGCTGGGTCATGTCATGTCCTTGAAAATGCGAGGTCCCGGTTGTCGGCCGCCGGGTTCAGGCCGGGCTGGCGACGGAGCCGCGCCCATCGGCAGGGGAGCCCTTCGGGGCGTCGCCACGCGCGGCGGCCAGATGCTTGCCGGCGATGTAGCCAAAGGTCAGGGCGGGCCCCAGCGTGATGCCGCCGCCGGGATAGTTGCCGCCCATGATGCTGGCCATGTCGTTGCCGGCGGCATAGAGCCCGGTTATCGGTCGGCCATCCTGGTCGAGGACCTGGGCGTTACCGTTGGCCCTGAGCCCAGCAAAGGTTCCGAGATCGCCCACAACCACTTCGACCGCGTAGAATGGCCCGGTGTCGATCGGCGCGAGGCAAGGGTTCGGCTGGAATTCGGGATCGCCGTTGAACCGGTTATAGGCGGTCGATCCCTTGCCGAAGGCGCGGTCCTCGCCCGAGGTCATGTCGCTGTTCCAGGCGGCGATGGTCGCCTCCAGGCCCGCCGCGTCGATCGCAGCGTTGCGCGCCAGCTCGGCGATGGTCTTGCCGGTCTTGAGATAGCCGGACCGGATGTTCGGCCCGACCGGCACGGGGAAGGGTTTGACGAAGCCGAGGCCGAAGCGTTTCAGGAAGGGCTTGTCGACGACGAGGAAGGCCCGCGCCGGTCCCTCGGCGCCATCGCCGCGCGCGGCGAACAGAGCCTGCACGAAATCATGGTAGGAATTGGCTTCGTTGACGAAGCGCCTGCCGTTCGGCAGCACCGCGATCAGCCCGGGCTTGGCGCGGTCGATGAAATGGGGAAATACGCCGAAGCTTCCGTCGGCGCGCGGCACCCGCGAAACCGGCACCCAGGCGGCGGCGTTCGGATAGCTGTCCTCGACCTTGGCGCCGGCCGCCTCGCCGAGGCGCAGGCCGTCGCCGGTGTTCGATGCCGGCGCGGGCGAGAAATGCCCGCTATTGTCGGCGTCGTGGGGGAACATGGCGCGGCGTCGCGCCGCGTCCTGCGGGAAGCCACCGGCGGCGAGAACCACGCCGCAACGGGCGCGCACCGTCACCGTCCGGCCGTTCTTCTGCACCTCCGCGCCATGAACCGCGCCGGCCTCGACGAGCAGCCGCGAGACCGGCGCATCGGTCCAGACATCGACGCCGAGATCGAGCGCGCTGCGGAACAGCCGCCCGGCCAGCGCATTGCCGTTGGTCAGCAGCATGCCGCGCCCGTGGCGTGCGAGGTCGCCGGCATGGGCGACGAGCCGCTTGGCGACATAGATGGCGGATTTGAGCGAGCGCGTGACGTTGAAGAAATGCTTCAGCTCCGGACCGGAGCCGATCATCAGCCCGACGAAGGTCAGTTCCGGCAGGGGCTGGCGCAGGCGCTTGAGCTCCTTGCCCAGCCTCTCGCCGCGGAAGGGCTGCGCCTTGATGGACCGGCCGCCGGAGCGCCCGCCCGGCACGGTCGGATGATAATCGGAAAAGGCCGAGGCCGGTTCGAACGTCACTGACGTCCGGCCGTCGAAGAAGGCGATCGCCTCCGGGCCGGTGCGCAGAAAAGCGTCGACGCAGTCGGGATTGAAGTGATTGCCGGCCTCGTTCTGCAAATAGGTGCGCGCGGCATCGACCGTGTCCTCCACGCCGTCGCGGCGGGACACGGGATTGTTCGGTACCCACATGAAGCCGCCGGAGAAGGCGGTCGTGCCGCCGACCCAGTGGTCCTTCTCGGCGAGGATCACCGTCAGGCCCTCGGCCGCGGCGGTGACCGCCGCGGCAAAGCCGCCGGCACCAGAGCCCACAACCAGCACGTCGCAGTCGAAATTGTCCATCATGTCGCGATACCGTCAGTTCCTGATGTCGACGCTGCGGCGCGTGGCCGACAGCAGGTCCTTGCGCTCGCGGAGCGCGGTGCCGAGGCTCTGCTCGCGCTTGGTGAGCCAGGCTCCGTGGCGAACCGGCCAGGCGGAATAGTCCGGCCCGTGTCCGAGCTGTTCGGCCGCACGACGCGGCCAATAGGGGTCTTCGAGCGCGGCGCGGCCAATGGCCACGAGATCGGCGGCCCCCGACCGCAAGGCCTCCTCGGCCTGCGGCCCGTCGACGATCATGCCGACCGCCTGGGTCAAGACCTGCGCCTCGCGCCGGATGGTTTCGGCGAACTCCAGCTGGAAACCAAGCCCGCGCGGCACGTTCATCCGGCTGACCTCTTCGGACAGACCTCCGGAGGAGACGTCGACGACATCGACGCCGACCGCCTTCAGCTCGCGGGCGAAGATGATCGAATCCGCGAGGTCCCAGCTGTCGGCCGCGCCATCCACGGCCGAGATCCGGCAGAACAGCGGCCGCCCCGCCGGCCAGGCGGCACGGACCCGGCTGGCGATCTCGAGCGGGTAGCGCATCCGGTTCTCGATCGGGCCGCCGAACTCGTCGGTGCGACGATTGGCCAGCGACGAGAGAAAGGTCGGGATCAGATAGCCGTGGGCGAAATGCAGCTCCACCGCATCGAAGCCGGCGGCGAGCGCCCGGCGCGTGGCTGCTTCGAACTGTTGGGCAACCTCTTCCATGCCGGCGCGGTCGAGCTCCTCGGGCACGGTCCAGGTCGGGCCGGCGGAGACCGCGCTCGGCCCGATGCGCCGCCAGCCCTCGGCGCCGGCGAAGCGGTCTAGATCCGCTGCCGTGAACGGCTGGCCACCCTCCCAGACGGGGAAGCTGCCGGCCTTGCGCCCGGTATGGGCGAGCTGGACGCCGATGAGGCCCGATTGCGCATGAATGAAATCAACCACCCGGGCGAGCGGCGCCACCTGATCGTCCTTCCACAAGCCGAGGTCGTTGATGCCGACGCGGCCATGCGGCGACACGGCCGTGCTCTCGGCAAAGATCAGGCCGGCCCCGCCGAGCGCGAACTTGCCCAGATGCACCAGGTGCCAGTCGCTTGCGCGGCCGTCGTCGGCGGCGTGCTGGCACATGGGCGAGATGACGATGCGGTTCGGCAGGACCAGATCGCGCAAAGCGAGGGGAGAGAACAGCACGGACTGGCCGGCCTTTCCGGTGGAATCGGTGGTCACGAGGAAGCTCCGCTCAAGGACATCGACTGGCTCAGGGACGAAGATTGCCGGCGTCGCCGGACGGCGCCGGCGGCCGCCAAAGCGGCGTCGTTGCTGTCCATCCGCATGGGAACGCTCCCCTTCGTCGGATCGGCGGCGTGCCGCGAGGACACGCCGGCCGTCTCCTTCGACCAATCGCATGTAACGAATCGATTCACAACAAGCGAATTTGCCGAAATTCATCTGTTGCTAATCGCTTCGTTGTGAGCTAATTTTTTTCAGTCTGCCGGCGAACCGAAAAAGCCAAGCGCGCCGCCGGCACGACCAAAGCTGGAGGAGCCGCGCCGGAGCCTGTCGTGTTCTGCATCGCGACGGCCCGCGCGGACCATAGGGAGGTGGGAATGGACGAATTTTCAGGAACGCGGAGGCGCTTTCTGCGCAGCGCGGCCGTCTTGGGTGCGGCTGCGCCCTTCGTCGACTTCGTCCGTCCGTCATGGGCGGCGGACGACATCAAGCTCGGTTTCAACGGCGATCTTTCGGCCTCGCCCTCCGCCCAGTCGGGGCGCGCGGCGATCGTCGGAATCCAGGCCGCGCTCGACGATCTGAACGGCAAGGGCGGCGTGCTCGGCCGAAAGCTGACGCTTGTGGTTCGCGATGATCTTTCGCAGCCGCCCAAGTCGATCAACAACATGAGCGAATTGATCGACAACGAACGCGTGGTGGCGGTGTTCGGCCCGACCAATTCCGGCAATGCGCTGGCCTGGAAACACATCCCCAATCGCAAGAAGATCCCGGTCATCGGCTGCCTTGCCTCGGCGACCGACATCACCAAGCCGACCAGCCCGTCGGCCGACAACTACATGTTCCGGGTCGGCAGCGTGGACCGCTTCCAGGTCGTGGCGCTGACCACCTATGCCCGCAAGAATCCCGCGACCAAGGTCGTCGGCTTCCTGACCGAGACCACGGGTTATGGCCAGGCCGGGCTCAAGGATCTCGAGGAGGTTGCGGCAGCCCAAGGCATTACGCCGGCCGCGAGCGGGAAGTTCGGTGTCGCCGACACCGACATGACCTCGCAGCTCAGCAAGCTGCGCGATGCCCGGGTGGATACCGTGCTGATCTGGGCGCAGGGTACGCCGACCGGCCAGCTCATGCGCAGCATGGACAAGATCGGCTACTTTCCGACGGTCCTGACCAGTTGGGCGGCGCTCAACCTCAGCTTCGTGAATACCGCGGGCCCGGCTTTGGCCGAGAAGCCGATCTTCCTGCAGACGGTGTCCGAGGATCGCACGCCGCACCAGCAGGCCTTCTTCGATCGGTTCATGCCCAAGCTCGACAATGCCTCGTCCTTTGCCTTCGCGGTTCACGCCTATGACGCGACCCAACTGGTCGCGCTGGCGATAGAACAGGCCGGGTCGACCGATGGGGCGGCACTGCGCGAGGCACTCGAGAACCAGCGCAAGCCCTATGCAGGCATTGCCAAGACTTATCACCCGCCGTTCACCCGCGAGCGGCACGAGGCGCTCGGTCCCGCCGACCAGCAATGGACCTGCTGGCGTGGCGGCAAACTCGCCTCCTTTACCGATGCGGTGGTGACGTCGCTGAAGCCGGAAGACTTCAAAGGTTGACGAAAGGCCGGACGGCCGCAGCGGGGCTCTCGCAGCCGCGGCCGGCCGACCCCTCACCGGTTTCAAGGATTTCGCAAGCGGAGCTTCGCCCGGTTCGCCGGGCGGTTTCGCGTTGCGTGGGAGACGGCACGCCAATGATGTCTACACTGTTGCAGGCCCTGGTCAGCGGGCTGGCGATCGGCGGGGTCTATGCTCTGATCGCGCTCAGCTTCAGCATTACCTTCACGACCACGACGTCGCTCAATTTCGGCCAGGGCGAGTTCGTCGGCATCGGGGCCTTCATGGGCGTGACCGTGCTCTATGTCATCGCGACGATGGCCGGCGAAACCGTATCCTTCGACTCGCTGCCGGCAGCGACGTCGAACGGCTTCACCTATCCCGCCGCCGCGCTCGTCGTCACCGTGCTGTTCGGGGTTCTCGGGATCCTGCTGTTCGTCCTCGCGGTCCGGCCATTCGCCGGCAAGACCGGAATGAACTGGGTGATGAGCACGATCGGCTTCGGGATCATCCTGCAAAGCATCGGGCTTGCGGTCTGGGGGCCGGCGCCGGTCAACCTGCCGTCGCCGCTCGGCGACGACGTCATCCGCATCGCCGGCGCCGGTGTGCGGCCGCAAGAGATCCTCGTGCTCATCGTTGCGCTGGTTCTCATGATCGGGCTGGACGTGCTGATGCGGCGCACACGCGTCGGCAAGGGCATGCGCGCCGTCGCCGCCAATCCGCAGGCCGCGGCGCTGATGGGCATCGACGTCTCCAGCATGATGATCGGCGCCTTCGCACTCTCGGCGGCGCTGGCCGGGCTTGCCGGCCTTCTGGCCGCGCCGATCGCGTCCGCCTCGCTGTTCCTCGGCCTGGGGATCGCACTCAAGGCTTTCTCCGGGGCCATTGTCGGCGGTCTCGACAATCCGCGCGGCTGCATCCTCGGCGGCTTCGTGCTCGGGCTTCTCGAGTCCGGCGTCGCCCTCTGGAATGCCCAATGGCGCGAGATCGTGATTTTCGTGCTGATCATTCTGGTGCTCGCCGTGAAGCCGAACGGCCTGTTTGGCGCCCGGTCGCTGGACAAGGTCTGACGCCATGAAGGATATCGCTTTCGCCGTCGTCATCGCCATCGGCGCCGCGCTGCTGGTGCCGTTCCTGACCAATGACTTCTACCTGCGCATCCTGTTCTCGATCGGCACCTACTTCATCTGCGCCTCGGGCATGAACGTGCTGCTCGGCTACGCCGGACAGAAATCGCTCGGGCAGGCCGGACTGTTCGCGGCCGGCGCCTATTCGGCGGCGCTGCTGACGAGCTCGGCCGGGATGAACGGTTGGGCCGCGCTGGTGCTGGCCACACTCATCTCGGCGCTTTGCGGCGTCCTCATCGCCGTGCCGTCGCTGCGGGTCCGCGGGCCCAGCCTGGCGATGGTGACGCTGGCCTTCGGCGTGGTGATCGAGAAGCTCGTCACCGAGGCGACAGAGATCTTCGGCGGCGCCATGGGCATCTACGACATCAAGCCGCCGACGATCGGCGGCGAGCCGCTGACCATGGCGCAATGGGTGTGGCTCACCATCGCGCTCGGCCTCGGCACGCACCTGCTCATCCGCAATCTTCTCGTCGGACGCTTCGGCCGGGCCTTCCGCTCGATCCAGGCCGACGAGGTGGCCGCGGGCGCCGTCGGCATTCCCGTGGTGCGCTACAAGGTCCTGGCCTTCGTCATCGCGGCCGCCGCCTGCGGTCTGGCCGGCGCGCTCGTCGCCCAGCAGAACGCCTATATCAATTCCGACTTCATCACCTTCCACCTGTCGATCTTCATCCTGCTCCTGGTCTTGTTCGGCGGCAGCGGTTCGCTCGGCGGACCTTTCCTCGGCGCGGTCATTCTCACGCTGCTGTCGAGCCTGCTCGCGCGGTGGACCTGGATCGAGCATCTGGTCAACGGCGCGCTCCTCCTCTTCGCGCTCTATGTGATGCCGAGCGGCGTCGCCGGCATGCTGTCCAGCCTCAAAACCCGCCTTTTTCCGCGCGGCGCCAGCGGCCGGACGGCCGCGCCAATCCCGGCCGCCGCTGCATCGCTGCCGCTACGCAAAAGCGCGCTGCCGGACGACGCCATCGTGATGACCGTCCAGAACGTCTGCAAATCCTATGGCGGCATCAAGCCGGCGCAGAACATCACCTTTGCGCTGAAGGCCAACCATATCCATGCGCTCATCGGCCCGAACGGCGCCGGCAAGAGCACGATGATCAACATGCTGTCAGGCATCGTGAGCAAGGACACGGGCAACATCGCCTTCCTTGGGCACGATCTCGGCGATCGGCCGTCCTACAGGATCTGCGAGCTCGGCGTCGCCCGCACCTTTCAGAACCTGCGGCTGTTCAAGGATCTGACGGTTCTCGACAACGTGCTGCTCGGCAGCCATAGCCGCATGAAGAACGGTTTCTTCCGGTCGCTCTTCGGGCTGGGCGGTCGGGAGGAGGCCGCGGCGCGCGGCCGCGCGTTCGACATCCTGCGCTTCGTCGATCTGGCCGACCTGGCCGATGCGCGCGCCGGCAGCCTCGCTTATGGGCTTCAGCGCCGGGTGGAACTGGCCCGCGCCCTGGCGACGGAACCGGTTCTGCTGCTGCTCGACGAGCCGGCCGCCGGGCTGAACCCACAGGAGACGGCGGAGCTCGGCCAGTTGCTGCTCCGCATCCGGGATCAGGGCCTCACCATCCTGCTGGTGGAGCACCACATGGATCTGGTCATGCGCATTTCCGACCATGTGCTGGTGCTCGACTATGGCGCCAAGATCGCCGAGGGCGAGCCGGCGCTGGTGCAGGTCGACCGCCGGGTCGTGGAAGCCTATCTCGGCACCGACGACAACGAGATTGCCGATCTGGCGCGTCCTGCGGAGCGGGTTCCGGCATGAGCGAGATGATGCTGGAATTAGACAATGCCTGCCTGTCCTATGGCCCCATCGACGCGGTCAGCGGCGCCACCATCCAGGTCCGGCGCGGCGATGTCGTCGCCATTGTCGGCGCCAACGGCGCGGGCAAGACGACGCTGCTCAAGGCGATTTCCGGCCTGATACCATTAAAGGCCGGCCGCATCCGCTTCGAAGGCGTGGATATCACCACGATGCCCGCGCATAAGCGCGTGCAGGCCGGGATCGCGCAATCACCCGAAGGGCGGCAGGTTTTCCCAAACCAGTCGGTCATCGACAATCTTGCGCTCGGCGCCTATGCGCGGCGGCTGTCGCCGGCAGCCCTCGCCCGCGAGATCGACGCACAGTTCCGCTTCTTTCCGCGGCTCGGCGAGCGGCGCGGTCAGGTCGCGGTCACCCTGTCGGGCGGCGAACAGCAGATGCTGGCGATCGGCCGGGCCCTGATGGCGGGCCCGCGGCTGCTGCTGCTCGACGAGCCCTCGCTCGGCCTCGCGCCGCTGGTGATCAAGGACATCTTCCGGGCGATTGCGCGTCTGCGCGACAGCGGGATGACGATCCTGCTGGTGGAGCAGATGGCGAATCTCGCTTTGGCCATCGCCGACCGCGGCTATGTCCTGGAGACCGGGCGCATCAGCATGTCGGGCACCGGGCCCGAACTGATGCGCGATCCGAGGGTGCGCGAAGCCTATCTCGGCGTCGGACACTGACGTCCGGCGCCCGGTGCCTCAGCCGTCGCGGGCTGGCGGCGGTGAGGCTCCGGGCCATGAATCCTGCCGGCCCAACGCCAAATCGTCTTGCAACGATATCAGGGAGGCTGGACCCGCACGATCAATCCATTGCCAAACGGATCTTTGATGCGGATCTGGAGATCCGGGCCGGCGCGGGAAAACCCCGGCCAACTTCCCATGCCGCATGAATCATGGCAAACGCCGCGCCGCTACAGACTTCTTCAACAGCCTGCTAAAGCTTGGACGCGGCGCCTGGGCGCTGGAGACAGCCTTCGAGGAGAGGGTCCATTGAGCGAACCTCCGCACAGCAGCACGCAACCGCCCGAGGGCTTCGGCGAGATTCCGCGCATCACCCGTCGCACCCTGCATGAAGAGGTGGTCAATCACGTGCGCGACATGATCATCGAGGGTCGGCTGGCGCCTGGCGCCAGGATCAACGAGGTGCAGGTGGGCGCCATGCTCGGCGTGTCACGCACGCCGCTGCGCGAGGCGATCAAGACGCTGGCGAGCGAAGGGCTGGTCGAAGTCGTGCCGGCCAAGGGCGCGGTTGTGCGGCGGTTCAGCGAACAGGACCTGTTCCAGATCCTCGAAGTGCTGAAGTCGATCGAGCAATTGGGCGGCCGGCTCGCCTGCGAACGCGCCGATGAGGCGACGATTGCCGGGATCGCCGAGCTGCACGAGCGCATGATCGCGCTCTACAAGGCCGGCAACCGGCTCGAATATTTCAAGCTCAACCAGGCGATCCACAGCGCCATCGTGCGCGCCTCCGGCAATGACGTCCTGGCGGAGACCCACACCATGCTGCAGTCCCGCATCAAGCGCGCCCGCTTTCTCGGCCATGGCGAGCCGCAGAAATGGGCGGGCGCGGTGGCCGAGCACGAGGAAATGGTGGAGGCCCTGATGCGCCGCGACGGCGCCGGGCTCGCCGAGGTGATCGGCCGTCACCTCGACGCTTCGCTGGTGCGGGTCCGCGACGCGATCTGAGCGCCGCTGGCCGCGCTCAGCCGTGACTGTGGCCGCCCGGCCCATGGCTGTGACCGTGGCCGCCCGGTCCGTGGCCTTGCCGTATCGGAATGATCTGCAGGTTGCCGAACCTGACGCCGCGCTGGGTGACGACCCCGTCGGCGAAGCGCCTGACCGTATTGACCGGCCCCCTGAGGATTGCGACCTCCAGGCAGTCGTGGTGGTCGACATGGACATGCAGCGAGGCCACCGACAGGTCGTGATGTTCGTGCTGGGTCTCGGTGAGGCGCCGGGCGAGATCGCGGGTATCGTGCTCGAACACATAGGTCAGCGCGGCGATGCATGGCGTGTCGTCGTCGGAGGCGGCCTGTTCCCGCGTCACCGCCTCGCGCACGATGTCGCGCAGCGCCTCGGAGCGGCTGGTATAGCCGCGCCGCTCGGTGAGCCGGTCGATCGTCTCCAGAAGATCGTCGTCGATGCTGATCGTGATACGCTGCACGGCCGAATCCCTGTCGTTTTTAATCGGTTCATATTAGGGGCAATACGCCGGCAAGCCAGATGCTGGATCACATGTCGTCCATGGCCCGGACGATGGCGTCGAGCCCGTCGGTCAGCGCCGCCGGGCCGGGCTGCAGGATCAGCGGCGATTTGATCTCGACGATCCTGCCGGCGCTGACCGCGGGGATGGCGCTCCAGCCCGGACGTTGCCTGATGCGATCGATCGCGACCTTCTTGCCGCACCAGGACGCCAGGATGAGATTGGGCGCGGCCGCGATGACCGCTTCGGAAGAAACGATCCGGTCCCTGGCGGCCTGTCCGTGGCGAAGCGCGGCGAAGACATCCTCGCCGCCGGCAATGCCGATCAGCTCGGAAACCCAGCCGATGCCGGAGATCATCGGCTCGTCCCATTCCTCGAAATAGACGCGCGGACGCAGCCCCCGCCGCGCGGCGCGGTCCGCCACCTCGGCGAGCCGCCGCTCCAGGGTATCGGCGAGAGACCGGCCCTTGGCGGCAGCGCCGACGAGGGCTGCCAGGAGCCTGATCATCGCCAGGATGCCGGCGATGTCGCGCTGGTTGAACAGGTGCACGGCAAGGCCGGCCTTGGCCAGTTCGGCGGCGATCGGCGCCTGCAGGTCGGAAAAACACAGGACGAGATCGGGCGCGAGCGCCAGGATCTTCGGCAGGTCGGCCGAGGTGAAGGCCGAGACGCGCGGCTTCTGGCGGCGGACCTCGGGCGGGCGGACGGCATAACCGGAGACGCCGACGATGCGGTCCTGCTCGCCGAGAAGATACAGCGTCTCGACCGTTTCCTCGGTCAGGCAGACGATCCGCCGGGGTGGAAATTCGCGCATCCGGACCTGTCCGCTCCCACCGTGGCTTGACTGCCGCCGCCGCTATGCAACCCTCAGGCGCGTCAGGCCGCCTGCAAGGGCCGGTCTGTTCGAAAAGGCGCCGAAACGACCTGCCCATCATAACCGATGACGGGTGGCGGCCAAGAAGAGCGCGCGACGGTTCAGCCCGAGCCGGCAGGCGCGACGACCGAGGGAACCCCGACATGCGCATTCTGATCCTGGGCGGCGCCGGCATGCTCGGCCGCAAACTCGCCGAGCGGCTTGCCGCGGCAGCTTCGCTCGGCGGCCGGGCGATTACCGGCCTCCATCTGCACGATATCGTCGAGCCCGCGGCGATCGCGGCGCCTTTCCCGGTGACGACGGCGGTCGGCGACCGCGCCGTTTCAGGTGTCGCCGAGGCGGCGATAGCCGGCCGGCCGGACCTGGTCTTCCATCTCGCCGCGATCGTCTCGGGTGAGGCGGAGGCCGATTTCGACAAGGGCTACCGCGTCAATCTGCACGGCACGCTGAACCTGTTCGAAGCGATCCGCCATGCCGGGTTCAGGCCGCGGCTGGTATTCTCGTCGTCGATCGGCGTGTTTCGCGGGCCTTTCCCGGAGACCATTACGGACGATTTCCACACGGTGCCGCAGACCTCCTACGGCACGCAGAAGGCGATCGACGAACTGCTCCTGACCGATTACAGCCGCAGGGGGTTCTTCGATGGCATCGGCATTCGCCTGCCGACCATCTGCGTGCGGCCGGGCAAGCCCAACAAGGCGGCGACCGGTTTCTTCTCCAACATCATCCGCGAGCCGCTGGCCGGCCACGAGGCGGTACTGCCTGTCGGCGACGAGGTCGGCATGTGGCACGCCTCGCCGCGTGCTGCCATCGGCTTCCTGATCCATGCCGCCGGCCTCGACAGCGCCCTGGTCGGGCCGCGCCGCAACATCACCATGCCGGGGGTCTCCTGCACCGTCGGCGACCAGATCGCGGCCTTGCGTGCGATCGCCGGGGACCGGGTGGTGGCGCGGATCCGGCGCGAGCCGGATGCGACCATTCAGCGCATCGTTGCGGGCGCCGCCTGGAAGTTCACGCCGAAGCGCGCGCTCGACCTCGGCTTCGTCGCCGACAAGAGTTTCTCCGCCATTATCGAGGCCCATATCGCGGACGAACTCGGCGGCCGGATTGCCGCCTGAGTGGTGTTCAAAGGCGGATTAAACTCCAGGATGGGCGGCGCCGCTTTGCCGGCTCAGAGCCACTGGGCGCCCTGTTCCGCGACACCACCGGCGCACATCACAATTCATTGATGCCTACTGCCGATTGACGCTTCGCCACCGCCCGTCCCACACTTTGGAAGCATTCTGTTCTGACTGGCCAGGGTTATCGGGCATTGTGGCGTGTGGCCGCCCGCGGGAATGGCCGGGCGCCTGCCAAGGCGGCGCGGCCGGTCCGGAAGCCTTGCCCAAGAGCCCTGCCCAAGAGCCTTGCCGACAAGGGGGAAGCGTCATGCCGAGACTGATGATCAACGGGAAGGCCGTCGACGTGACGGTCGAGGACGATACGCCGCTGCTCTGGGTGCTGCGCGAGCAGGTCGGGCTGACCGGCACCAAATATGGCTGTGGCATCGCCCAATGCGGCGCCTGCACCGTCCATATCGACGGCCAGCCGGTGCGTTCCTGCTCGATGCCGGTCGGATCGGTCACCGCCCAGCAGCAGATCGTCACCATCGAAGGCCTGTCGGCGGACAGCTCGCACCCGGTCCAGAAGGCCTGGGCGGCGCTCGACGTGCCGCAATGCGGCTACTGTCAGTCCGGCATGATCATGGCCGCCGCCGCGCTGCTGGCTGCCAATCCGAAGCCGACTGATGCCGATATCGACACCGAAATGACCAATATCTGTCGCTGCGGCACCTATAACCGGGTGCGTGCGGCCATTCATCTCGCCGCCGATGGCGGCGTTCGGCGCGGCTGACGGCGAAAACGGGAGATTGCCATGACAATGCTCGACGTTTCACGCCGCTCCTTCCTGGTCGGTTCGGCCGCTGCCGGCTTCACGCTCGGCTTCCATGTGCCCTTCGAGGGCGAGGCGCTGGCCCAGGGCATCGCCCCGGAGGTCAATGCCTGGGTGGTGATCAAACCCGACGATACCGTGGTCATCCGCATCGCCCGCTCGGAAATGGGGCAGGGCACCTTGACCGGCCTCGCCCAGCTGGTGGCCGAAGAGCTCGAATGCGACTGGTCGAAAGTGACCACCGAATATCCGAGCCCGGGCCAGAACCTGGCGCGCAACCGCGTCTGGGGCAATTATTCGACCGGCGGCAGCCGCGGCATCCGCGAGAGCCACGACTATGTCCGCCAGGGCGGCGCCGCGGCGCGCGTCATGCTGATCCAGGCGGCCGCCCAGCAATGGGGCGTGGCGGCCTCCGAATGCCGGGCCGCCAATAGCCGGATCACCCACGCGGCCTCCGGCCGCTCGGTCAGCTATGGCCAGGTGGCGGCCGCGGCGGCGCGGATCGAGCCGCCGAAGGAGGTGCCGCTCAAGGACCCCAAGGACTGGCGTATCGCCGGCCAGCCGGTGATGCGGCTGGATACCGCCGACAAGCTGAACGGCAGGCAGGTCTATGGCGCCGATCTGGTGCTGCCCGGCATGCTGAACGCGGCGATCAAGGATTGCCCGGTCTTCGGCGGCAAGGTCAGGAGTTTCGACGCGGCGGCGATCGCCTCCCGGCCCGGCGTGAAGCGAGTGGTGCAGGTCGGCGACAGTGCGGTCGCCGTCGTCGCCGATACCTGGTGGCGCGCCAAGACCGCGCTCGAGGCGCTGCCGATCGTCTGGGACGAGGGGCCGAACGCCCAGGTCAGCAGCGCCACCATCGACGCCATGCTGAAGGAAGGCCTCGCGGCTCCCCAGGCCTTTGTCGGCAACGAGGCGGGCGATGCCAGGAAGGCCATTGCCGGCGCGGCCAAGACCGTCGAGGCGGTCTATAATTATCCGTTCCAGAATCACGCCACCATGGAGCCGATGAACGCCACCGCGCTGTTCACCGCCGACAAATGCGAGGTCTGGTGCCCGACCCAGAACGGCGAGGCGGCGCTGGCGGCCGCGGCCGCCGCGGCCGAACTGCCGGTGCAGAAATGCGACGTCATCAAGCTGCATCTCGGCGGCGGTTTCGGCCGGCGCGGCGCGACCCATGATTTCGTCCGCCAGGCCGTGCTGATCGCCAGGCAGATGCCGGGCACGCCGGTCAAGCTCCTGTGGTCGCGCGAAGAGGACATGCTGCACGGGCGCTATCACCCGATCACGCAGGCGAAGATGGTCGGCGGCCTGGATGCAGACGGCAAGCTCGTCGGCCTGCACATGCGCATTTCCGGCCAGTCGATCCTTGCCGGTCTCGCGCCGCAGAACATGCAGAACGGCGTCGACCGCGTGGTGTTCCAGGGCGTCGCGCCGAGCGGCGAGGCGGCCTTCGGCTACACCATTCCCAACCTCCTGATCGACCACGCCATGCGCAACCCGCATGTGCCGCCGGGTTTCTGGCGCGGCGTCAACGCCAACCAGAACGCCATCTATGTCGAGTGCTTCATGGACGAACTCGCCAAGGCCGCCGGCAAGGATCCGCTGGCGTTCCGGCGCGAGATCATGAGCGGCAACCCGAAAAACCT
Organism: Hyphomicrobiales bacterium; assembly: GCA_017304475.1. Taxonomy (GTDB): domain Bacteria; phylum Pseudomonadota; class Alphaproteobacteria; order Rhizobiales; family Phreatobacteraceae; genus Phreatobacter. The sequence continues at coordinate 153,135 of JAFKKV010000012.1, forward strand.
CGCGGTGCTGAACGCCGTCGCCGAAAAGGCCGGCTGGGGCACGCCGGCGCCGGCCGGCGTGTTTCGCGGGCTTGCCCATCTGATGGCCTTCGGCAGCTATATCGCCGCCTGCGCCGAGGTCTCGGTCGACAAGGGGCGATTGAAGATCCATCGCATCGTGGCGAGCACCGATCCCGGCTATGTCGTCAATCCGCAGCAGGTCGACGCACAGATCGCCGGCTCCTTCGCCTATGGGCTCTCGGCGCTTCTCTATGGCGAGTGCACCGTCAAGGGCGGACGGATGGAGCAGGAGAATTTCGACAGCTACAACGTGCTCCGGATGGACGAGATGCCGAAGGTCGAAACCGTGCTCATGCCGTCAGGCGGGTTCTGGGGTGGTGTCGGCGAACCGACGATCGCGGTCGCGGCACCGGCGGTGCTCAACGCCATCTTCGCGGCGACCGGCAAGCGCATCCGCTCGATCCCGCTGAAGAACCAGCAACTGGCCTGAGGTGGGCAGGGGCCGTCAGGTCATGGCAGCGCTCAGGACCGTCGCGGCGGTGTTCGCCGCGGCGGGGCTCGCGGGTGGCTGGATCGAGGCGCAAGCGCAATCCATGCCGCAATCCGCTCCGCCCGGCGCGCTCGCCTGCGGCGGTTGCCATCCCGCCTCGAGTGGCGGCCTGGTGCCGCCGCTGGCCGGCATGCCGGCGGCCGACATCAGCCAGGCCATGCTGGCTTTCCGCACGGGCACGCGGCCGGCCACCGTCATGGACCGGATCGCCAAGGGATTTTCGGAGGACGAGATCAAGGCGCTCGCCGCATGGTTCGCCCGGGAGAAACCGCCATGACAGCCTCCCGACCGGACCGGCGGGTCGTGCTCGGCACCGCCATGGCCACCGCCCTGGACCTGGCGGCGCCGCGGCTGGCGCGGGCCCAGGGCCAGCCCGCCGTGGTGGTCATCGGCGGCGGCTTCGGCGGGGCCACCGCCGCGCGGATGCTCGCCCGCACCGGCCATGCCGTGACGCTGGTCGAGCGCGACGCGGCTTTCCTCGCCTGCCCGTTCAGCAATGCCGTCCTGGTCGGCTTGCGCAGCCTCGATCAGCAGCGCTTCGGTCATGACGGGCTGGCCGCCGCCGGGGTGAAGCTCGTCATCGACAATGCCACCGGTGTCGATCCGGCGGCGCGGCGGGTGACGCTGGCGGGCGGCGGCACGCTCGGTTACGACCGCCTGATCCTGGCGCCGGGCATCGAGCTCAACTATTCCGGCCTGCGGGGCTACAGCGCCGAAGCCGCCGAGGTCCTGCCGCATGCCTGGCGGGCCGGCGCGCAGACGGTGCTGCTGGCGCGTCAGCTGGAGACGATGGCCGATGGCGGCACGGTGGTCATGTCGGTGCCGGCCAATCCCTATCGCTGCCCGCCCGGTCCCTATGAGCGCGCCAGCCTGATCGCCTGGTACCTGAAGACGCGCAAGCCGCGCTCCAAACTGATCGTGCTCGACGCCAAGGACACCTTCTCCAAGCAGCGGCTGTTCCAGAAGGCCTGGAGCGAACTCTATCCCGGCCTCATCGAATGGGTCGGCCAGTCGGCCGGCGGCACGGTGACTTCCGTCGAGGTCGGCGAAAAGACGCTGGTCACCGATTTCGGCCGGCACAGGGGTGACGTGGTCAACATCATTCCGCCGCAGCGCGCCGGCCGCATCGCCGAGCTTGCCGGTGTCGCCGATCGCAGCGGCTGGTGCCCGGTCGATCCGGTCTCCTTCGAAGCGCGTCTCCAGCCGGGCATTCACGTCGTCGGTGATGCCGGCATCATGGGCGCCATGCCGAAATCCGCCTTTTCCGCCCATGCCCAGGCCAAGGCCTGCGCGCTGGCGGTGGCGGCGCTGCTGCGTGGCGAAGCGCCGCCGCCGGTCCGGCTGATCAATACCTGCTACAGCCTGGTCGCGCCGGATTACGGCATTTCGGTCGCGGGCGTGTATCGGCCGGCCAATGGCCAGCTCGCCGATATCGAAGGCGCCGGCGGCACCAGCCCGCTGGAGGCGCCGCGCGCGCAGCGCGAGGCCGAGGCGCATTATGCGGAAGCCTGGTTCCAGACCATCACCAGCGACGTCTATGGCTAGGGCCATGCTCGCGCTCGGCCTCATCATGGCAGGCTTCGCAACCGCCGCCGCCGAGGCGCCCCGGCCCTTGGCCGCGGCGGCCGATTTCGGCGCGGCCGCGCTCACCGACGTGCCGGGCGACCCGGCGCGCGGCCGGGCCATCGTCGCCGACCGGCGCAAGGGCCTTTGCCTGCTGTGCCATTCCGGCCCGATCCCGGAGGAGCGCTTCATGGGCAATCTCGCGCCGGCGCTCGACGGCGCGGGCCGCCGCTGGAGCCGCGCCGAGCTCAGGGCCCGCCTGATCGACCCGTCGCGTCTCAACCCCAAGACGATCATGCCGCCCTATTTCCGGACCGAAGGGTTCGAGAGGATGGCGCCGGCCCTGCGCGGCCGCACCATCCTGACCGCTCAGGAGATCGAGGATGTCGTCGCCTATCTCGCCAGCCTCAGGGATTGAACCGGTGCCCGCGAGGATCGGCCCTGTCCTGTCGTCGCGCCGCGCCTGCCTCGCCGCCGGTGCCGGCCTCGTCTGGCTCGCCGTCGCGCCCCGGGCGCGGGCGACGCCCGCCGAAATGGCCGAGGCGATCCGGCATTTCACCGGTGGCGACGCCGTGGCCGTCGGCCGGGTCCGGCTCGACATTCCGCCACTGGTCGAAAACGGCAATGCCGTACCGCTGGCGGTCAGCGTCGAAAGCCCGATGACGGCGGCCGATCACGTCACGGCGATCGCCGTGTTCAACGAGAAGAACCCTCAGCCCAATGTCGCCACGGGCTATTTCGGTCCGCGTTCGGGCCGCGCCGGCTTCCAGACACGCATCCGGCTCGCCGACAGCCAGCAGGTCACCGCGATCGCCCGGATGAGCGACGGCACATTCTGGTCGGCGAGCGTCGAGGTGATCGTGACGCTCGCCGCTTGCCTGGAGGGTTGACGATGGCCGCCCTCCTCAATGTTCCGAAGACCGCCAGAGCCGGCGAGATCATCGAGATCAAGACGCTGATCTCGCATCCCATGCATACCGGCTACAACAGGGACGACAGCGGCCAGCCGGTGCCGCGCGACATTATCAGGCTGTTCACCTGCCGCTATGACGGTGCCGAGGTGTTCCGGTTGGAGCTGACCCAGGCGATTGCTTCCAATCCCTTCATCGTCTTCTCCACCGTCGCGACCAGGAGCGGCACGATCGAATTCGAATGGACCGACGAGAAGGGCCAGGTCTGGCGCGAGACCGCGGTCATCACGGTGGCATGACGATGCGGGGTGCGGCGCTGCTCGTCATGAGGCTGGTCTTTTCGCCCATGGCCCTTTGCCTGGTCGCGCTGCCGCTGGCGGCCGGCGAGATCGCGCCGGCCGAGCGTCTTTCGGGTTTCGACCAGATGCAGCCGGAAACCCAGGCCATGCAGCGCGAGGACACGGCCAATCCGGGCATGCTGGCGGTCCGGGCGGGCGAGGGCCTGTGGAACGCCAAGGCCGGGCCGGCGAGCCGGGCCTGCGCCGATTGCCATGGCGATGCCGCGGCATCGATGCGCGGTGTTGCGGCCCGCTATCCTGCCTTCGATGCCGGCCTGGGCCGGCCGGTCGACCTGACCGGCCGCATCAATCTGTGCCGCAGTGAGCACCAGGGCGTCGCGCGGCTGCAGGCTGAATCGGCCGACATGCTGGCGCTGGCCGCCTTCATCGGCCGCCAGTCCCGTGGCATGGCGATCGCGCCGCCCGATGACGCGCGGCTGGCGGGCTCAAGGGCCGAAGGCGAGGCCCTGTTCCGGCGGCGAATGGGGCAGCTCGACCTGTCCTGCAGTCAATGCCACGACGACAATTGGGGCCGCCGGCTCGGCGGCAGCGTCATCCCGCAGGCGCATCCGACGGGCTATCCGATCTATCGGCTCGAATGGCAGGGCATGGGCTCGCTGGCGCGCCGCCTGCGCAACTGCATGGTCGGCGTCAGGGCCGAACCCTTCGCGGCGGGATCGGAAGAAGCGATAGCGCTGGAGCTCTACCTGGCCCTGCGGGCGCGCGGCATGCCGGTCGAGACGCCGGCCGTTCGCCCCTGACCCGTCTTCCGCCGGGCTCCGGCTGTCGGCGCAATGTCCCCGCAAAGCTGTGGACGAATGATGGCGGATGCCAGGAAAGGCGGCGACGTGTCTCGTCGCGCAATGACAACGGGAAACGTAATGATACACCATGCGCCATGGACAAATTGTAATGACACAAACAGATGGGATCAGTGCACTCTCGCGAGATCGCATACCCGTCTGGACCGGCGGCGTATGACTTGACGATTGACCAGCCATCCTCGGATCGGCTGGTTTTGATTGTAACAGAACTGCATCATGTCGACGATTGTTGAACGCATAGATCGAGTTTCGAAGAGAGAATCGCGGGTATTTCGCGCGGTGATGATGACCGTTGCCGGCTTGGCCATCAGCGGTTGCTCGACCGATACGCCAACGCGGGAACTCGGCTTCCAGATGCCGGCCCGTTATACCGAGGCCTTACCTCAGACCGGCAATATCAGCCCGAACTGGTGGCGTGCCTACCGCCTGCCGGCGCTGACCCAGCTGGTCGAGACCGCACTGGAGAAGAATCTCGACATCAACGCGGCGATCGCGCGCATCCGGCAGGCCGAGGCGCAGATCATGACGGCGCGGGCGCCGCTGCTGCCGACGCTCAACGGCACCACCAGCGGCAGCCGCGCACGGTCTTCGGGGGCGGGATTCGAGACCAGCTCCTTCGCGCTGGGGGTCAATACGACCTTCATTCTCGATGTCTTCGGCCGCAACCGCACGCTCCTGGAGGCGGCCCAGGCGACGGCCTCGGCGAGCCGGGTCGACAAGGACTATGTCGCGCTGGTCGCCGCCTCGACCGTGACCTCGACCTATTTCCAGCTCCTGGCGCTGCAGGACCGGGTCGGCATCGCCGAGCGCAGTGCCGCATCGGCGGCCCGCATTCTCGGCGCCATCCGGGCACGCGCCACCGCCGGCACCGTGTCGGATTTCGAGATCTCGCAGCAGGAGGCGCTCGCCGCGAACCTGCGCGCGGCCGTGCCGGGCCTGCGCCAGCAGGTGGTTTCGACGCGCAATGCCCTGGCCATCCTGGTCGGCAGCGTGCCGCAGCAATTCGGCCCGCGCGGCGGCTCCCTGGCAAACCTGGCGATCCCGGCGGTGCGGCCGGGCCTGCCGTCGGACCTGTTGCAGCGCCGGCCCGATGTGAAGGAAGCCGAGATCAAGCTGGCGGCGCTCGACGCCAATATCCGGGCCGCCCGGCTCGCCTATTTCCCGACCATCAGCCTGACCGGCCAGGGGGGCTTCCAGAGCGCGGCTCTCGGCTTGCTGCTGCAGCCGCATTCGGCGATCTATTCGGTGGCCGCCAGCGCCACCCAGACGATCTTCGATACCGGCACCCTGCGCGGCAATCTCGAGCTGCAGCGCGGTCTTTACGACGAATCGCTGCAGGCCTATCGCAAGACCGTGCTGACCGCCCTGTCTGATGTCAGCAACGGCCTCGAAGGATCCAGGCAGACCGCCGAGCAGGTGCGCTATCAGGCCCAGGCTGTGGCTGCCGCCCGGCGCGCCTTCCGGATCACCGACGACCGCATCACCGCCGGCGTCATCGATATCGTGACCCTCCTGAACACCCAGCAATCCCTTTTCTCGTCGGAGGACGCCCTGGCCCAGGCGCGGCTCGCCCGGGCGCTCGCCTCGGTGTCGCTGTTCCAGGCGCTGGGTGGCGGATGGACGCCGGAGACATCACATACCGCCGTGGTGCCCAATGCGGACGCCGAATGGAGACGCACGCCATGACGCGCACGTCCCGCTTCTTCCTCTTCGTCCTTGCCGCCGCGGCGGCAGGCGGCGGCTATTACTGGTGGACGGTCTATCGCCCGGCCCAGATGGCGCAGGCGCCGAGCGCAACCAGCCCCGGCGGCGGTGGCGGTCAGCGCGGCGGTGGCGGCCGGCGTGGCGGCTTTCCCGGCGATCCGCCGCCTTCGGTGGTGGTGCAGGCACCCCGCGTCACCGACGTGCCGGTTCATATCGACGCGGTCGGCACGGTTCTGCCGCTGCGCAACGTGACGGTGCGGCCGCAGGTCGACGGACGGTTGCTGGCCGTGACCTTCCGCGAGGGCCAGACGGTCAAGGCGGGCGATGTGCTCGCGCGGATCGATCCGACCGTCTATCAGGCGCAATATGACCAGACGGTCGCCAAGCTTGCCCAGGACGAGGCGATCCTGGCCAATGCCCGGCTCGATCTGGCGCGTTATACCCGGCTCGCCACCGACAATTCCGGGTCGCGCCAACAGGCCGACACCCAGCGCGCGCTGGTCGCCCAATACGAGGCCCAGGTCCGGCTCGATCAGGCGGCGGTCGACAATGCCAAGGCCGTGCTGTCCTACACGACCATCGTCTCGCCGATCGACGGGCGCACCGGCATCCGCATGATCGACGAGGGCAATTTGGTGCAGGCCAGCTCGACCAGCGGGCTGGTGGTGGTGGCCCAGGTCAATCCCATCGCGGTGACCTTCGCGGTGCCGCAGCAGCAATTGCGCACCGTGGTGGCGGCGCTGGCGCGGGGCCGGCCGAAAACCGAGATCGTCGGCGCCGAAAGCGGGCGGGTGCAGGATACCGGCACGCTGGAAGTGGTCGACAACCAGATCGACCAGACCACCGGGACGGTGAAGCTGAAGGCGATCTTCGGCAATGACGCCGCGCATCTGTGGCCCGGGCAATATGTCGCCATCCGGCTCGAGGTGGACATCCTGCGGGGCGTGACGGTGGTGCCCGGCGAGGCGGTGCAGCGCGGCCCGAACGGCACCTTCGTCTATGTGATGAAGGACGAGGCGAGCGTCGGGGTCAGGCCGGTGCAGGTGTCGCGCGAGGCCGAGGGCGTCGCGGTGGTGTCGGGCGTGACGCCCGAGGACCGGGTGGTCACGATCGGCTTCGCCAGGCTCGCCGACGGCGCGGCCGTGCGCGTGGCGCAGGGCCAGGGCGGCGCGCCGGCCCAGGGCGCGCCGGCAGCTCCCGGCGATGCTCCGGCGGCGCGGGCCGCGCCGACACCAGGCAATCCGACGGCGCAGGACGGCCCGGCGGCCCCGGGCGAGCCGCAGCAGGGACGGCGGGGGCGCCGGGCCGAAAACGGCGGCCCGCCGCGCGGAACTCCGGCGACGCCATGAACGTCTCCGCGCCCTTCATCCACCGGCCGATCGCGACGTCGCTCCTGGCTTTCGCGCTCGTGCTGGCCGGCGTGCTCGGCTATCTCAGGCTGCCGGTTTCATCGCTGCCGCAGGTCGAGTTCCCGACGATCCAGGTGACCACCCTGCTGCCCGGCGCCAATCCGGATACGGTGGCGGCCCTGGTGACCGCGCCGCTTGAGCGGCAGCTCGGCCAGATCCCCTCACTCGCCACCATGACCTCTTCGAGTTCGCTCGGGCTGTCGCAGGTGACGCTGCAATTCGATCTCGACCGCGATATCGACGCGGCCTCGCAGGACGTCCAGTCGGCGATCAACGCGGCCGGATCGGTGCTGCCGCGGACGCTGCCCTATCCGCCGACCTATTCGAAGGTGAACCCGGCCGACGCGCCCATCGTGACCCTGGCGATCACCTCGGAGACCGCGCCGCTCGAACGCCTCGCAGACATCGCCGATACCTTGCTGGCGCAGCGGCTGAGCGAAATCTCCGGTGTCGGCCGGGTCTCGGTCGCCGGCAATCTGAAACCCGCCGTCCGCATCCAGGCCGATATCAGCCGGCTCGCCGCCTATCAGATCGGGCTCGAAGACGTCCGCGCCGCTATCATCGCCGCCAATGTCGCCGGCCCCAAGGGCTCGCTCGACGGCCCGCGCCAGTCCTTCACCATTGCCGCCAACGACCAGGTGACGGCGGTCTCCGCCTACAAGGCCGTCATCATCGCCTATCGCAACGGCGCGCCGGTGCTGCTGTCGGATCTCGCGCGCGTCACCGACGGCCTGGAGAATACGCGGGTCGGCGCCTGGTACCAGGGCAAGCCGTCCATCGTGATGGATATCCAGCGCCAGCCGGGCGCCAATGTGGTCAAGACGGTCGAGCGCATCCTGGCCGAATTGCCGCGCCTGGAGCGCGCCTTGCCGAGCGGCGCCAGGCTGACCGTGGTCAATGACCGGACCGGCACGATCAAGGCGTCGATCCACGACGTGCAGATCACGCTGGCGATCAGCGTCGGGCTGGTCGTCCTGGTGGTGCTGCTCTTCCTGCGCTCCTGGCGCGCCACGCTGGTCGCGGGCGTCGCCCTGCCGCTGTCCCTGGTCACCACCTTCGCCGTGATGTCGCTGGTCGGCTTCTCGCTCGACAATCTGTCGCTGATGGCGCTGACCATCGGCACCGGCTTCGTCGTCGACGACGCCATCGTCATCATCGAGAATATCGTCCGGCGGATGGAAAAGGGCGAGGCGCCGTTCGAGGCGGCGCTCAAGGGCTCCAAGGAAATCGGCTTCACCATCGTGTCGCTGACCGTTTCGCTGGTCGCGGTGTTCATCCCGCTCCTGTTCATGAGCGGGCTGGTCGGTCGCATGTTCCGCGAATTCGCGCTGACCCTGACTATCGCGGTGGTGGTGTCGGCGGTGGTGTCGCTGACGCTCAGCCCGATGATGTGCAGCCGCCTCCTGAAGCATAAGCCGGAGAGCGAGGGCGAACCGCGTCCGACCTGGAGCTCGCGGCTGGTCGACGCCTATGGCCGCAGCGTCGCCTGGGTGGTGGACAGGCCGGTCGGCACGCTGCTCCTGACCGCGCTGACGCTCGCCATCACGGTGTGGTTCTATATCGTCATGCCCAAGGGTTTCCTGCCGCCGCAGGACACCGGCGCCCTGACGGCGATCCTGCAGGCGGGCCCGACCACGTCATTCCCCGAACTGAAGCGCCTGCAGGAAGAGGCAACCGCGCTGTTCCGCGCCGATCCCGATGTCACCGGGCTGGTTTCCGTGGCCGGGGCCGCGGCCTCCAACCCGACCACCAACATGGTCCGGATGCAGATCATCCTGAAGCCGCGCGACGACCGCGACGACACGGCGAGCGACATCGCCGCGCGGCTGCAAAGCCTGGCGCTGCGCGACCTGACCGGGCTGGTGGTGACCGTCCGGCCGGTGTCCGACATCCAGATCGGCTCGACGGAAAGCCGCGCGGCCTATCAATATACGCTGGTCGGCGCCTCGCGCCCGGAGGTGCTCAACTGGGCCCGGCAGCTGTCCGAGCGGATCGAGACCGAGCCGCATTTCCGCAATGTCTCGCTGGAGGTCCAGGAGGGCGGCGGCCGGCTGACCATTCGCATCGACCGGGATGCCGCGGCGCGCCTCGGCGTGTCGATCCAGGGCATCGACGACACGCTCTACGATGCCTATGGCCAGCGCCAGATCAGCACGATCTATGCCCAGACGAACCAGTACCGGGTCATCCTGGAAGCCGATCCGAGCCAGGCCAGCGACCCCGCGGCGATCAGCCGGCTCTATGTTCCCGCGGTCAACCAGACGACCGGCGCGACAGTTCCCGTGCCGCTCATGTCGGTCGCCCGGGTCGAGCGCGGCACGGCGCCGCTGCTGCTGACGAACCAGGAACAGTTCCCGTCGGTGACGGTCAGCTTCGATCTCGCGGCCGGATCGGCGCTCAGCGACGCGGTGACGGCGATAGCCAGCGCCCGCGCCGAGCTCGGCGTGCCGGATTCGGTGTCGGGTGACTTCGCCGGCGAGGCGGCGGAATTTGCCCGCTCGCTTGCCGGCCAGCCCTGGCTGATCCTCGCCGCCGTCGTGGTCATCTATATCGTGCTGGGCGTGCTCTACGAGAGCTACATTCACCCGATCACCATTCTGTCGACCTTGCCGTCGGCCGGCATCGGCGCGCTGCTGGCGCTCTGGCTCACCGGCAACGACCTGTCGCTGGTGGCGCTCATCGGCATCGTGCTGCTGATGGGCATCGTCAAGAAGAATGCCATCATGATGATCGATTTCGCGCTCGACGCGGAGCGCGAGCGCGGCATGGATCCGCGCTCGGCGATCATCGAGGCCTGCCGCCTGCGCTTCCGGCCGATCATGATGACGACGCTGGCCGCCCTGTTCGGGGCGCTGCCTTTGGCGCTGCAGCACGGCACCGGCTCGGAATTGCGCATTCCGCTCGGCATCACCATTATCGGCGGCCTGCTGCTCAGCCAGTTGCTGACGCTCTACACGACGCCGGTCATCTATCTGGAGCTGGAAAGGTTGAGGCTGGCGCTCGGCGGAACCACGCATGTGCCCGGCCAGCAGCCGCCGATCGAGCCCGAGCCTTCGATCAAGCCTGGAGAGTGAGCGATGGGTTTCTCCACGCCGTTCATCCTGAGGCCGGTGGCAACCAGCCTGCTGGCTGCCGGACTGCTGATGATCGGCATCGTCGCCTATGTCTTCCTGCCGGTTTCGAGCTTGCCGAGCATCGACCTGCCGACGGTGCGCGTGAATGCCTCTCAACCGGGAGCCGACCCGGCGATCATGGCGGCGACGGTCGCGGCTCCCCTGGAACGGCGCCTGGGCGAGATCGCCGGCGTCACCGAGATCACCTCGACCAGTTCGCTCGGCTCGACCTCGATCGCCGTGCAGTTCGAACTCGGCCGCAATATCGACAGCGCCGCGCGTGACGTCCAGGCGGCGCTGAATGCGGCGGCGACCGACCTGCCGCCCAACCTGCCGTCCTTGCCGGTGTTCCGGAAGGTCAATCCGGCGGCCGCTCCGATCCTGATCCTGGCGCTGACCTCCGACACCTTGCCGACCAGCGCGCTCTATGACGCGGCCGACAGTGTGCTGGCGCAGCGCATTTCCCAATTGCCGGGGGTCGCCGACGTCACCGTCACCGGCGCGGAGCAGCCGGCGATCCGCGTGCGTGTCGATCCCGGCGTCCTGGCATCCCTCGGTCTCGGCATCGATGCGGTGCGCACGGCCATCGTCAATGCCAATACCTTGTCGCCGGCCGGCGCCATCGACGGCGAGCGTACCGCCTTCACCCTCGGTGCCAACGACCAGATCACCAAGGTCGAGGACTACAAGGCGCTGATCCTGAGGACCGCCAATGGCGACGTCATCCGGCTCGGGGCGATCGCCGATGTGCGCAATTCGACGCGCAATTCGCGCGCGGCGGGCTGGTATAACGGCAAGCCCTCGGTGGTGCTGATCATCACCAAGCAGGCCGGCGCCAATGTCATCGAGACGGTCGACCGGGTCCGCGAGCTGCTGCCGGAGCTGCAGCGCTGGGTTCCCGCGGGGATCACGATCTCGGTCATGAACGACCGGACCACGACCATTCGCGCCAGCGTGGTCGAGCTCTACCGTACGCTGGCGATCTCGATCGTGCTGGTCATGGCGGTCGTCCTGGCCTTTCTGCGCCGGGCCCGCGCGACGCTTGCCGCCGGCATCACCGTGCCGCTGTCGCTGGCCGGTGCTTTCGCCTGCATGTGGTTCGCCAAGTTCTCGATCGACATTCTCTCGCTGATGGCGATCATCGTGGCGGTCGGTTTCGTCATCGACGATGCCATCGTGATGATCGAAAACGCCGATCGCCACACCGCCATGGGGCTCGACCCGATGCAGGCGACGATCGTCGGCGCCCGGCAGATCGGCTTCACTGTCGTCTCGATCAGCATCTCGCTGATCGCCGCCTTCATCCCGCTCTTGTTCATGCAAGGGGTGATCGGCCGGCTGTTCAGCGAATTCGCCTGGACCATGGTCTTCGCTATCGCGGTCTCGGCCGTGGTGTCGCTGACGGTGACGCCGATGATCGTCGCGCGCATGCGGCCGGCCCGCGAGGGCAGGCCCTGGCTCATCGGGCGCATCATCGATGCGGTGCTGGGCGCCATGACGCGCGCCTATATGCGCACGCTGAAGCCGGTCGTCGCCCATCCCGGACCGATGTCGCTGGTCCTGGTCCTGACCATTGCCAGCACGGTTTTCCTGTTCCAGAAGCTGCCCAAGGGCTATTTCCCACAGGACGATACCGGCCTGCTGATCGCCTGGACCGAGGCGTCGCCGGAGATCTCCTTTCCGGCCATGCGCGACCTGCAGACCCGGGTGAACGCCATCATCGCCAATGATCCCGCGATTGCCGGCGCGGCGTCGTCGGTCGGCGGCGGCGGCGGCGGATCGGTCAATAACGGCCGGCTGTTCATCTCGCTCAAGCCCCTCGCCGAACGCCAGGTCGAGACGCAGGTGGTGATCGCGCGGCTTCGCCGGGCGCTCGGCAATATTCCCGGCATGCGGGTCTTCATCGTGCAGGCTCAGGACCTCAGGGTCGGCGCCCGCTCGGGCAAGTCGCAATATCAGTTCACCCTGTGGAACGCCGACTACAACGAGCTGCAGGCCTGGGTGCCGCGGATCGTCGAGGCGGTGCGCAAGGTGCCGGGACTGGTGGATATTTCGACCGATCAGGAGCGCGGCGGACTGCAGACCAATCTCGACATCGACCGGATCACCGCGCAGCGGCTGGGCGTGTCGGTGAGCAGCATCGACGCGGCGCTCTCCAGCGCCTTCTCGCAGCGCCAGATCGCGACCATTTACGGGCCGCGCAACCAGTACAAGGTGGTGCTGGAGGTGGAGCCGCGTTTCGCCCGGTCGCCCAACGACATTTCGAGGATCTATGTGCCCGGCTCGGGCGGCGTCCAGGTGCCGCTGTCGACGCTGGTCAAGGTGAACACCACGACGGCGCCGCTGGTGGTCAACCACCAGGGGCCGTTCCCGGCGGTGACCATCACCTACAATCTCGCCGAAGGGGCGAGCCTCGACGAGACCATGACGGCGCTCCGGCGGGCGGTCGACGACCTGCATCCGCCGCAAAGCCTGCGCACGGAATTTGCCGGCGACGCCAAGGATTTCGCGCAGAACTCGAGCGGCCAGGCGATGCTGATCATCACCGCCCTGCTGGTCATCTATATCGTGCTCGGCGTGCTCTATGAGAGCCTGGTCCATCCCCTGACGATCCTGTCGACCTTGCCGTCGGCAGGTCTCGGCGCCCTGCTGGCGCTGTGGGGCGCGGGCATGGATCTCTCGGTCATCGCCATGATCGGCATCATCCTGCTGATCGGCATCGTCAAGAAGAACGGCATCATGATGGTCGACTTCGCCATCGAGGCGACACGCGATCGCGGCCTGGCGCCCCGCGAGGCGGTTCTGGAGGCCTGTCACGAGCGCTTCCGGCCGATCCTGATGACGACGCTCGCCGCCATGCTCGGCGCCCTGCCGCTGGCGCTCGGCCATGGTCCGGGATCGGCGCTGCGCCAGCCGCTCGGCGTCACGATCATCGGCGGCCTGGTCGTTTCACAGGTGCTGACCCTCTACACCACGCCGGCGCTCTATCTGGCGCTGGAGAACCTGCGGCTCAGGTTCGGCCGCCGCAAGGCCGGGCCGGTCACCGATCTCGCCACCGAGCAGCCGTGACGCCGTCCCGCCGCGGGCGGGAACCGGTTCGGCCGATCGGCGTTGATAAGGGGTGTTTGCGGCGCAGGAGCCGGGACGGGGCCATGTGTGGTGGATCTCGACCGGTCATCAGGCGGCCGGACGCGCGAACGAACCGGTCGGAATGAGGCGTTCTGCAGGTTGGATCGGCCCACCGCGAGATTCCGGTGAGTCCGAGTTCTGCCACAACCTCATCGTGTTCTGACCCTGATGACGCCGCCTTTGCCATATGCGATGCAGGGGTGGGGTCATTTCTCGAGTTATCCGGCGATACGTCGCTGCGAGAAGGGGAAACATGTCGAAGACGAGAGAACTGCTGCTGGCGGGCACGATGGTGCCTGCCCTCATGCTGTCCCAGCCGGGTTTGGCGGTCGCGCAAGCGGTTCCCGGACATCTGATCCTGGCCCAGGTGTTGGCGCAGGGACCGAACGAGCAGGATCCGCGCCGTCAGCGGCCGCCGGGTGCTCCGCCGCCCCAGCAGCAGCGGCCGCAGGCCCCGCCGGCCCAGGCGCCGCGCCCCATGCCACCCGCCGCGCAGCCGCAACAGCCGCGGCCGATGCCGCCGGCCGCCCAGCCGCGCGAGCCGCGTCCGGCTCCGCCCGCCATGGCGCCGCGGCCGATGCCACCGGCGGCCCAGCCGCAGCAGCCCCGGCCCATGCCGCCTGCAGCCCAACCCCAGCAGCCGCGTCCGCTGCCGCCGGCAGCCCAGCCGCGCGAGCCGCGTCCGCCGATCGCGCCGCCCGCCATGGCGCCCCGCCCGGTTCCGCCGGCCGCCCAGCCACAATTGCCCCGCCCGCCCGTGGCGCAGCCGCCGGCCGGGCTAAGGCCGTCCGCCCCCGGCGTGCCGCCGCCCGGCAGCTTTACCGGTCGCCCGCCTCAGGGCCAGCCGCCGGTCGGCCAACCGCCGATCGGCCAGCGTCCGGGCATCCCGGGGCAGCCGCCATCTGCCGGCCAGCCGCCGATTCCAGGTCAGCCGCCGATCGGCCAGCGTCCTGGCGGTCCTGGCCAACCGCCGGTGACCGGCCAGCCGCCCATTCCGGGCCAGCCGCCGATCGGCCAGCGTCCGGGTGGCCCCGGCCAGCCGCCGATTCCGCCGGTGACCGGCCAGCCGCCGATCCCGGGCCAGCCGCCGGTCGGCCAGCGTCCGGGTATTCCGGGCCAGCCGCCGATCCCGCCGGTGACCGGTCAGCCGCAGGTTCCAGGCCAGCCGCCGATCCCGGGCCAGCCGCCCATTGGCCAGCGTCCCGGCCTGCCCGGCCAACCGGGCGGACCCGGCTTGCCGCCGATTCCCGGCCAGCCGCCGGTCGGCCAGCGTCCAGGCATTCCCGGCCAGCCGCCGATCCCGCAGGTCGGCCAGCCGCAGGTTCCCGGCCAGCCAGGTCAGCCGGGCTTGCCGCCGCCCGGCAGCTTCACCGGTCGTCCCCCTGGACCCGGCCAGCCCTCGGTGCCGCAGGTCGGCCAGCCGCAGGTTCCCGGGCAGGGCCAGATTCCGCAGGGCCAGCCGCCCTTCGGCCAGAGGCCCGGTGGCCCCGGCCAGCCGCCCTTTGCCGGGCAGCCGCCGTTCGGTGGCCCCGGGCAGCCTCCGGGCATGCCTCCCGGCGTTCCGCCGCCGCCCCGCACGACCGGCTCGCGCATCGGACCGGCCGGCGCGCTGGCGATCGGCGGCGCCGCGGGCCTGGTCGGCGGCTTCCTGATCGGTCGCAGCACGCGCGGCATCGACGATGTCCGCCAGCAGCGGCAGGAATATAGCCGCGACGGCATCATGGTGATCCAGGAGCCGGGCCGCACGATCGTCCGTGACGGCGACGGCTTCTTCATGCGCCACGACGAAACCTCGCGGTTCCGCGATCTCGGCGGCGACATCCGCACGGAGCGCCGCAACGGCCAGATCTATTCGGTCTACGATCGCCCGGGCGGCGTCCAGGTGATCACCGTGACCGACGAATACGGCCAGCTGGTGCGCCGCATCCGGCGCTATCCCGATGGCCGCGAGGTGATCCTCATCGACAATGGCTATGGCGGGCCGCCCAGGTCCTTCGAGGATCAGGTCATCGTTCTGCCGCCGCCGCGCATGGAGATCCCCGAGGATCGTTATGTCGTGGATGCCGGCCAGGCCGATGAAGGACTGATCTACGAGACCCTGTCGGCTCCGCCCGTCGCGCCCTTGCCGCGGCGCTACACGCTGGACGAGGTGCGCTACAGCCCGGCGGTCCGGGCCTATACGCGCAGCGTCGACATCAACACGATCAATTTCGAAACGGGATCGTGGACGGTGTCGCCGGATCAGGTCCAACGCCTGGCGGCTCTCGCCCAGGCGGTGAACCAGGCGGTGCAGCGCAATCCGAACGAGGTGTTCCTGATCGAGGGCCATACGGATGCGGTCGGGTCGGATGTCGACAATCTCTCGCTGTCCGACAACCGGGCGCAGGCGGTGGCCACCATCCTGACCCGCAACTTCAATGTGCCGCCGGAAAACCTGACCTCCCAGGGCTATGGCAAGCAATATCTGAAGGTGCAGACGCAGGGGCCGTCACGCGAGAACCGCCGCGTCACGGTGCGCCGGATCACCGATCTCCTGGCGCAGCAGCAACAGCAACAGCAGCAGCAGTCGCAGCAGCCTCAACAACAGCCGCAGTGACGGCCGCAGCGCGTGAATGAGTGGCGCCGCCTTCGGGCGGCGCCATTTTTTTTGCCTGCAGTGTCATCGGTCGAACGATGTCTCAGGCCTTCGGCGGCGCATCCAGGCTCTGTGCCGTGAACGGCAGATTGCGCACCGCGGTCCATGGCACGTCGAAACGGGTCATGAATTTCAGCCGGAAGGTCATCCGGCTCATCTTCCAGCCGTCTGCGGTGCGCACATAGTCGTCGTCTTCGATCGCCGACATCCAGCAGGGCGTGTCGCCTTCGGTCAGGGTGCAAGCCTGCCAGAGCATCCAGCGGCCGGTCGCCGTGTCGCCGTCGATATCGATCAGCGGGTTCAGGAAGTAATGCATGGCGAAGCTCCAGCCGCCCTTGCGCACGAAGGCGTGGATGGCCGCGCGTCCCGTAAAGACGCCGAAATGCTCGCCGCCGTCCCAGATCGCATCCTCGGTGAACAGCCCGGCCTGCAGCTCGGCCAGCCGGTCGAGCTCGTCCTGGGACTTGCGCCGGTGGTCGTCGGTATATTTCTCGTCGGCATATTTGGCGTAGCGCGCCTTCAGATGCCTGATGGCCTCGATATCCTCGAGGCGGCGGATGCGGTGTTCAAGCGTCGTCATGCAAGCTCTCCTCGGCGGGCCGGGCGCGGGCGGGCCGTGCCGCCATCGTTAGCGCGGGGCCGCGCGGCGGACTGCCGGAGAGAATGCGGATCAGCCCGGCGCGGGTGAGGGAGCCGCCCGGGCTGAAAGTTGCCGGGTTTCAGCCGGGCTGAAGAAGCACTTCAGCCGGGCATTCCGTGGCTCAGCAGCTCGCGGGCGATGATCGAGCGCTGGATCTGGTTGGTGCCTTCATAGATCTGGGTGATCTTGGCGTCGCGATAGAGCCGCTCGACCTCGAAGCCCCTGATATAGCCGCTGCCGCCGAAGATCTGCACGGCATTGGCGGTCTGGGCCACCGCCATGTCGCCGGCGAAGCATTTGGCCATGGAGCAGTAGATCGTCGCCGACCGGCCGGTCTCGAGCGCCTCGGCCGCGTTGTGAACCAGCAGGCGGGCCGCGGTGATCTCCTTGGCCATGTCGGCCAGCATCCATTGCAGGCCCTGGAACTCGGCCACCGCCTGGCCGAACTGCCGGCGCGTCCTGGCATAGTCGAGCGCCGCTTCCAGGCCCGCCTGGGCAATGCCGACGGCCAGCGCGCCGATGCCGACACGGCCCTTGTCGAGCGCGCTCATCATGATGTGGAAGCCGCGGCCCTCGGCGCCGAGCAAGGCATTGGCCGGCAGGTCGACATTGTCGAACTGCAGCCCGCCGACCTGCGAGGCGCGCTGCCCCATCTTGTGTTCCTTCGGTCCCCGTGAAACGCCCGGCCGGTCGAGCTCGACGATGAAGATGCTCATGCCGCGCTTGCCGGCGGCCTTGTCGGTGCGGGCCAGCACGAAACCGACATCGGCGACCGGCGCATTGTGGATCCACAGCTTGGAGCCGGAGAGCCGCCAGCCGGTGGGCGTGCGTTCGGCCGTGGTCTTGATGCCGGAGACATCGGTGCCGGCCTCGGCTTCGGTGATGCAATAGGCCGGGCGGAAATCGGCCCTGAGCAGGTCGCCGAGCCATTTTTCCTGCTGTTCCGGCGTGCCGTGCACGGACAGGAGCGTGCCGATCAGCTCGTAAAGGCCGCACTGGTCGGCGATCGAGGCATAGCCGCGCGACAATTCCTCCATGACCAGCGCATAGGCCAGGGGATCGAGCCCGGCGCCGCCGAGCTCGGCGGGCACGGTGATGCCGAACAGGCCGAGCTCACCCATCTGCCGGTAGATGTCGCGCGGAAAGGCCTCGTCGCGATCGAGCGCCTCGGCCTGCGGGCGAATGACCTCGTCGGCGAAGCGACGGGCCGTGCGGCGGATTTCCTGATGGGTTTCGGAGAGCATCGGCTTGGGCTTTCGGGTGTCTGGGACGAACGAAGCATTGGAATGGTGCTGCATTCTGGTTGGCCGTCCTTCGAGGCTCGCTTCGCTCGCACCTCAGGATGAGGATCGTAGAGAATTGCAACAGCGGCGGTGCAAGGCGTGCATCATCCGTTCCGCCGCACGAGCAACGGCAATGCAATTCACCAACTCCCCTCATCCTGAGGTGCGAGCGAAGCGAGCCTCGAAGGACAGCCAACCAGAATGCAACAAGAAAGGCCTCAGCCTACCGCCGCGACCCATTTCATGATGTGGGTGCCGGCCAGGCAGAGTTCGCCGTCCTGGTTGGTCACCTCGACTTTGGACCTGCTGCGGCCCCTGGCTTCGTCGATCTCCTCGATCGTGTAGCGGGCGGTCAGCGTGTCCTGGATGAAGACCGGTTTCAGGAAGCGGATCCTGTCATAACCGAGCGACACCGAGACGCCGGTCGAGCCGCGTTCGGTCGAACGGCGCGACATCATCGAGGCGGTGGTCGACAGGAGCCCCATGACCAGGGCGCCATGGGCGATGCGCCGGCCGAAGGCAGTCTTGCGGGCATAGTCCTCGTTGACATGGATCGGATCGAAATCGCCGGTCAGGCCCGAGAACAGCACCAGGTCGGCTTCGGTGATGGTCTTGGCGAAGGTCGCGGTCTCGCCGACCTCGAGGCGGGTCATGTTCATGCGCCGCCTCCGATGCCGAAAAAGCGCGCGACCTCTTCGGCCTGACCCTCCAGCATGACCTTGCCGCCGAGCGCGACGCAGCCGAGGCCGCGGGCATGCGCCAATAAGGGCGTCACCTCCGGCTTCATGATGATGTCGACCACCAGCATATCGGCGGTCAGGCCGTCGAGCGGCGCTGGAAAGCCGTCGCCGGGCGCCATGCCGATCGGCGTGGCGTTGATCAGGGTGTCGTGACCCGCGATCTCAGGCGCGCCGGCGCTGACCCGGCAGGCCGGGTAGGCCTTGGCGACGCGATCGGCGAGGGCTGCCGCCTTGGCCGGGTCGACGTCGAAAATGCTGAGCTTGGCGGCGCCGGCATCGGCCACCGCCACGGCGACCGCGCTGCCGCCGCCGCCGGCACCGATCAGCATGATGCGGCGGCCGTCGAGCCGGATGTCGCGTTCGCTCAAGCCCCGGACGAGGCCGCGGCCGTCGAACATGTCGCCGGTCCAGCTGCCGTCCTTCTCCCGGCGCATGGCATTGACCGCGCCGACCTTGGCCGCCATGGGCAGGACGTGGTCGAGGAGCGGGATGACCCGCGCCTTATAGGGCACCGTCACCATCATGCCGTCGAGATTGCCGATCGCCATCAGGCCGCGGACGGTTTCCTCGAAGCGGTCGGGGTGGACATGGACCGGGATCTTCACCGTGTTCATGCCGGCGGCGGCGAAGCGTGGATTGAACACGCCGGGCGATTTCACCTGAGCGATGGGATCGCCGATAATGGCGTAGAGCCGGGTGGCGCCGTCGATCAGGACTTGCTGGTTCAGAGGATTGGTCATGACCTCCACCGTCATTCCGCCGCCACCTGGCGGGTACCGGCCAGCGCGAATCCGGCTTCGGCCAGATGGGCCGGCGGCGCGCGGCGCGGCCGTTGGCCGAGATGACCGGCGAGCCCGATCGGCTCGGGTCGGAACAGCCGCTGGTCCATCAGCTTCAGGTCGGGCGCGACGCGCGGCCGGAAACCCATGCGGGCGATGACGTCGCGTTCGACATCGATGCCCGGAGCGACCTCGATCAGCTCGACGCCGTCGGGCCCCAGCCGGAACACCGCGCGTTCGGTGACATAGAGCACGCGCTGGCCGCGCTCGGCGCCGTAGCGGCCGCTATAGGTGATCTGCTGAACCGCCTCGACGAGCTTGGCCTGCGGCCCATCCTTGACGATGCGCATGCTGCCGTCGCCCCAGCCGATCTCGGACTTGCCGGCGGTGAAGGTGGCGCTGAAGATCACGCTCCTGGCGTTCTGGCTGATATTGATGAAGCCGCCCGGGCCGACGATCCGGTCGCCGAAGCGGCTGACATTGACATTGCCCGCCGCGTCGACCTCGGCGAAGGACAGGAAGGCAAGGTCGAGCCCGCCGCCGTCATAAAAATCGAACTGATAGGGCTGGTCGACGATCGCCATGTAGTTGCGCGCGGCCCCCGCGTCGCCGCCGGATGCGGGCGCGCCGCCGATCAGGCCTTGCTCGTTGGTGAGACAGACCTCGTCGAGCACGCCCTCCTCGGCCGCGACATTGGCGATGCCGGTGGAAATGCCGGAGCCGAGATTGCAGATCGCGCCGGGGAACAGTTCGAGCGCGGCGCGCCGGGCGATGACCTTGCGGGCGTCGAGCGGCAGAACCGGAATGTCCGACAGCGGCATGCGCAGCTCGCCGGCATAAGACGGGCTGTATTCCACCAGATAGGTCTGCCACTGGCCCGGCTCGACCACCACGAGATCGACCAGGATGCCGGGGATCTTGACCGATTTCGGCGGCAGCGTGCCGCGCTTGGCGATGCGCTTGACCTGGACGATGACCAGGCCGCCACAGCGCTTGGTGGCCTGGGCCTCCGACAGCATTTCCAGGAAGACGGCCTCCTGCTCCATGCTGATATTGCCGTCCTCGTCGGCGGTGGTGCCGCGCAGGAAACAGACATCGATGTGGAAGGACTTGAAGAACAGGTAGTCCTCGCCGCGGAAATCGACCAGCTCGACCACGCCTTCGGGCGCGGAGCGGCTCTGCCGGCCGCCGCCGTGGCGCGGGTCGACGAAGGTGTGCAGGCCGGTCTTGGTCATCAGGCCCGGCCGGCCGGCGGCGATCTCGCGCATCAGCTGCGAGAGCGCGCCTTGCGGCAGCGTATAGCCTTCGACCTTGTCGGCGATAGCCATGTCGGAAATGCCGGGCGAATTGACGAAGGTGCCGCAGACGATGCGCTTCAGCAGGCCTTCATGGGCGAAGTGCCCGGCGCCCCTGTTGGCCCCGTCGCCGAGGCCGACCGGATGCACGGCGGTGATGGCGCGCGGCAGGCCCTCGGCCAGGAAACGCCGCTCGACCGCCGCCATCAGGGCTTCGGGCACCGCATGGCCGCCGCCGGAGCCGCCGATGACGATGGTGTCGCCGGAGCGGATCAGTTTGACGGCTTCGTCCGCGCTTACGCGTTGCACGGTTCCCTCCTGATGTTCACGACAGCTGGCCCGCGAAATGGCAGGCGACGAGATGGTTGGGCGCGTGCTCGACGAGCGGCGGCGGCTCGCTGGCGCAGACCGGCTTGGCGAGCGGACAGCGCGTGCGGAAGCGGCAGCCCGAGGGCGGATCGACCGCGCTCGGCGGTTCGCCCGCGAGTTTCAGATGCGAGCGGCCACGCTCGACCGCGGCGTCCGGGATCGGCACGGCGGAGATCAGGTAGCGCGTATAGGGATGCAGCGGCCGGTCGAACACCGCGTCGGCGGGAGCCACCTCCATCACCTTGCCGAGATAGAGCACGACGACGCGGTCGGAGATGTGGCGCACCACCGCCAGGTCGTGGGCGATGAACAGATAGGTCAGCCCGAAGCGATCCTGCAGATCGAGCATCAGGTTGATGATCTGGGCCTGGATATTGACGTCGAGCGCCGAGATCGGCTCGTCGGCGACGATGAAATCCGGCTTCACGGCCAGCGCCCGGGCAATCGAGATGCGCTGGCGCTGGCCGCCGGAGAATTCATGCGGGAACCGCTCGGCCGATTTCGGGCTCAGGCCGACGGTGGCGAGCAATTCCTGCACCCGCTCGCGGGTCTCGGCATGGCTGGTGGTCAGGCCGTGGAAGCGCAGCGGCTCGCCCAGGATGTCGGCGACGCTCATGCGCGGGTTGAGCGAGGCATAGGGGTCCTGGAACACCATCTGCATACGCCGGCGCAGCGGCCGGATGTGGCTTTGCTTGGCCTGGGCGATATCCGTGCCGTCGAAGCTGATCTCACCGGCGCTCGGCTGATGGATGCGCATGACGACACGGGCGAGCGTCGACTTGCCGCAACCGGATTCGCCGACCAGGCCGACGGTCTCGCCCCTGAAGACGTCGAGGTCGACATTGTCGACGGCATGGACATAGCGGTGGGGTTCGAAGAAGCCGCTTTTCGGCAAAGCGAAGTGCTTGACTAGGCCGCGCACCCTGAGGATCGGGGCCTCGTCGCGCTTCGGACCCTGGCGCTGCGTCGTGCCCGCCGGCGTCGCCGCCAAGCGCTGTTTCAGCGCGAGCTTTTCGCCCCCCTGTGTCACCCAGCAGCGCGCCTTGCGGCCGGGTAGGACCTCGTCGAGCTCGGGATGCTCGTCGCAGCGGGCGACCCGGAACGGGCAGCGCGGCGCGAAGCGGCAGCCGGCCGGCATGTTCAAGGGATCCGGCGGCTGGCCTTCGATGGTGGTGAGCCGGCGGTCGCCCGACGTCGTCTCGTCGATGCGCGGCACGGCATTGATCAGCGCCCAGGTATAGGGGTGGCGCGGATCCCTCAGCAGGTCCTCGGTCGGGCCTTCCTCGACCACCTCGCCGCCATACATGACGATGGTGCGGGTGCAGACGCGGGCGATGACGCCGAGATCGTGGCTGATCAGCACGAGCGCGGTGCCGAAATCGCGGTTCAGCTCACGCAGGAGATCGAGGATCTGCGCCTGGATGGTGACGTCGAGCGCGGTGGTCGGTTCGTCGGCGATCAGCAGCGCCGGCTCGTTGCTCATGCCGAGCGCCAGCATGACGCGCTGGCGCATGCCGCCGGAGAATTGGTGCGGATAGCTGTCGACGGCGCGTTCCGGCGCGCTCACCCCCATGCGCCCGAGCAGGTTCACCGCGCGCTTGCCGGCTTCCTCGTGCGTGTAGCGGCCATGGACCACCATGGTCTCGATCAATTGCTTGGCGATCTTGATCACCGGATTGAGCGAGGTCATCGGGTCCTGGAACACCATGGCCAGGCGGTCGCCGCGCAGGTTGCGCAGCTCCTCGGCGGAGGCCTTCAGCAGGTCCTTGCCCTGGAAGCGGATCTCACCGCCGACGATGCGGCTCGGCTCGTCCAGAAGCCGCATCAGCGAGAGCGCGGTGACGCTCTTGCCCGAGCCGGATTCGCCGACGATGCCGAGCGCTTCGCCCGCGGCGACCGAAAAGCTGACGCCGTCGACGGCGCGCACCACGCCCTCGTCGGTGAAGAACTGGGTGCGCAGGTCGGTGACTTCGAGGGCCGGGGGAAGGACCTGGCCGTCCGGTGGCTTGATGCTCATGTTCATCGGCCCACTCACCGTTTTCTCGCGCGTGGATCGAGCCAGTCGCGGACGCCGTCGCCGAGGAAATTGAAGCCCAGCACGATGGTCAGGATGGCGATGCCGGGAAAGGCCGCGACCCACCATTGCTGGACCAGTTCGCGGCCCTCGGCCACCATCGAGCCCCATTCGGGGGTCGGAGGCACCACGCCGAGCCCCAGGAAGGACAGGCCGGCAAAGGTGATGATGGCATTGCCGATATCCAGCGTGACCAGCACGATCAGCGGCCCGATCGAATTCGGGATGATGTGGCGGATCAGGATGCGCGCCGGACTGAGGCCGATGACCATGGCGGCCTCGACATATTCCTGCGAGCGCTGGACCAGGACGAGACTATGGGCGAGGCGGGCGAATTTCGGCCACCAGACCACCAGCATGGCGATGATCGTGTTGAGCGTGCCGATGCCGAGCGCGGCCGCGATGGCCAGCGCCAGGATGATCGGCGGAAAGCACAGCACGAGGTCGGTGATGCGCATGATCACCTCCTCGGTCCGGCCGCGCGCATAAGCCGCGAAACCGCCGACCAGCGTGCCGAAGACGGCGCCGACGATGACCACGACGAAACCGGTGGTGAGCGAGATGCGGGCGCCGTAGAGCAGGCGGGTCAGCACGTCGCGTCCGAGCACGTCGGTGCCGAGCCAGTGCTGCCAGGACGGCGGCTGCAGCCGGTTGGTGACATCGACGGCATCGGGCTTGTAGGGCGTCAGCCAGGGGGCGACCAGGGCGATGACGACCCAGATCAGGACGATGGCGGCGCCGAGGGCGGCCAGGCCGTAACGCCGGCGCCAGCGCTGCGCCTTGGTGGCGACCGGCGCGATGACGCGGGCGGTCGCGGTTTCGGGTTCCGCGGCGACGGTCATCGCTTCACCCTGGGATCGAGCAGTGCATAGCTGATGTCGATGATCAGGTTCACCAGCAGGTAGACCAGCGCCACGATCAGGGTGATGCCCATGATCGCGGGGAAGTCGAGGGTGGCGGCGCTGCGGAAGGTGTAGCGGCCGAGCCCGGGCCAGGAGAACACCGTCTCGGTCATGACGGCGCCGGTGAGCAGATTGGCATAGGCGAGGCCGCCGAGCGTCACGACCGGGATCAGCGCGTTCGGCAGGACATGACCGGTGATCACCGTGAAGCCCTTCAGCCCCTTGGCGCGCGCCACCCGGACATAGTCCTGCTGGATGCTCTCCAGCATGCTGGCGCGCATGGTGCGGGTGATCAGGCCGAGGGTTGCCGCCGCCAGCACGATCGAGGGCAGGACCAGATGGGCCGCGGCGTCGCGGAACATCTCCCAGTCGCCGGCGACGATGGTGTCGATCAAGAGCAGGCCGGTGACGGTGGGGGGCGGCAGGGCGATGGCGTCGAGCCTGCCGGGGCCCGGAGCGATTTCGAGCCCGCCGTAAAAGATCGCCAGCATGATGAAGGCGAGCCAGAAGGTCGGCGAGGACACGCCGATCAGCGAGACCACGCGGGCGACGTGGTCGATCCAGGTGTCGCGCCAGACCGCCGCCATGATGCCGAGCGGAATGCCGACGACCAGCGCCAGGATGAAGCTGATGGTGGCGAGTTCGAGGGTCGCCGGGGCGAATTGGGCGATGTCCTCCAGCACCGGCCGCTGCGAGGCGATGGAGATGCCGAGATCACCCTGGACCAGGCCCTTCAGGAAGATCAGGTAGCGTTCCCAGAGCGGCAGATCGAGCCCCCATTTGGCCCGCCATTCCGCGACGAATTCCTTGTTGGAGGCGGCGATGTCGCCGAGCTGCGCCAGGATCGGGTCGCCCGGCACCATGTTGGAAATCAGGAAGATCACCAGGGTCGCCATGATCGCCATCATGACGGTGATGCCCAGCCGCGAAACAATGAAGCGTACCATGGGCTAGCTCCCCGAAAACCTGGGGGGACAGGGGCACCCGGCGCGGGCGCGGCAAGACAGGGGAGCAGCAGCCAATAAGCCGCGCATGGTGCGGGCGAGCATGTTTCCTCCGGCATTTTTATTATTTAGATCGTTCTAAATTCCGGATGACGAGGTGTCAATCCCAACGTAGTGTATCCGGAAATCAGCCCGGCGCATCTGAAAACAAGGCCGGGTGAGGGGGAGGCATGGCGGGTCGGCCGCGCGCAGCGGAGCAGCGGGATCGGGGCCGGGACGGTGTCTCTGCCGGGGCTTGGCCGGCGCTATTTGCGCGGCGGACCGCTCGATTCCCGCAGCATCAGCTTCGGCTGCAAGATGACCCGGCGCGCCGGGGCATCGGGATCTTCGATGCGTTCGAGCAGGAGCTTGGCGGCGGCATGGCCGATGCCGACCGAGTCGATCTCGACGGTCGACAGTGCCGGCATCCACAATTCGGCCTCGGCGAGGTCGTCATAACCCACGACCGCGAAGTCGCGACCGGGTTCCTGGCCGATCTGGCGCAGGCCCAGCATGACGCCGAAGGCGATGACGTCGTTGAAGCAGACGGCGGCCGTCGGCGGGTCGGCCCGCGTCAGCAGGGCCTTGACGGTCTGGGCGCCGAAACTGCGGGTCGCCGGTCCCGGCTGGATCAGGTCCGGATCGATGGCGATGCCGTGGTCGGTCAGGGCCTGGCGATAGCCGGCACGCCGCTCGGCGCCGGTGGAGACCAGGTCGTTGCCGCCGATCATGGCGATGCGGCGATGGCCGAGCCCGATCAGATGGTCGGTCGCCATGCGCATGCCGGCCTGGTTGGCGTGGCCGGCATAGTCCAGGCCGGAGCCGGCGATGTCGCGCGAGATCAGCACGCAGGGAACGCCCTGCTCCTTCAGCCGGCGAAGCGTGTCGCGCGAGGTGCCCAGGGCCGGGCAGATCGCCAGGCCGTCGGCATTATATTCGCGCATGGTGGCGATGAACTGGTCCTGGCGGGCCGGGTCCTCGTCGGAATTGGCGATGAAGACGGTGCGGCCGAGATCGAGGAACGAACGCTGGATCGCCGCCGTCAGCTCGGTGAAATAGGGGTTGGTGATCTCGTTGATCGACACCCCGATGGTGTGGGTGTGCTGGGTGCGCAGATTGGCCGCGCCGCGGTTGTAGACATAACCGAGCACCCGGCAGGATTCGAGCACGCTCAGCCGCGTCTTCTCGGCCACCAGCGGGCTCTTGCGCAGCACCAGCGAGACGGTGGCGCGCGACACGCCGGCATGGATCGCCAGGTCGTGCAGGGTCACGCGCTGCGGTCTGACCAGGCTTTTCGGCTCACCGCTCATGCCTTGTCGCGTGCCCCCGGCGTCAATCCAGGATCTGTCCTTATTGGAAAGGAATGCCCGATGGAAGATGAGGTTCTACTGATAAAAGACGGCTTCGTCGCGGAAATCGTGCTCAATCGCCCGGCCAAGCTCAATGCCGTGACGCCGGCCATGGCGGCGCGGCTGGAGAGCCTGTGCCGCGAGGTCGACCGCGACGACGGCGTGCGCGCGGTGCTGATCCGGGGTGCCGGACCACGGGCTTTTTGCGCCGGCAGCGACCTCAACGCGCTGGCCGAATATCCGAGCTCCTGGGCCTTCCGCAACCGCGTCGAATATGCGACCGCCGTGCGCGACATGCGCAAGCCGGTGGTGGCGGCGCTGCACGGCTGGGTGCTGGGCGGCGGCGCGGAGACCGCGCTTTCGGCGGATATCCGGGTGATGGGACGCAGCGCCCGCCTCGGCTTTCCCGAGGTGCAGAGGGGCTGGGTCGGCGGCGGCGGCGCGTCGCAGATGCTGCCGCGCCTGATCGGCTACGGCCAGGCGATGAAGCTGCTCCTGACCGGCGATCCGATCGACGCGGCCGAGGCGCATCGCCTGGGTCTCGTCGAATATCTGGTCGACGACGACAAGGTGGACACCGAGGCACGGGCCCTGTGCCGGAAATTTGCCGGCTTCAGCCCGGTCGCGGTCGAAGCGGTCAAGGCCTCGGTGCGCATGGCCATGGCCTCGACGCTTGCCGCCGGGCTGCGCTACGAAAACGAGATGAACACGCTGTGCTTCGCGGCCGGCGACCACATGGAAGGCATCCGGGCGTTCCAGCAGAAGCGCGACGCGGAGTTCAAGCAATGACGCTCGGGATCGCCGTGGTGGGTCTCGGCATGGCCCACAAGCCGCATATCCAGAGCCTGAGGGAACTGGCGGGCCGTGCCCGCATCGTCGCCTGCCAGGCGCCGAGCGCCGAGCGGCGCCTGGCCTTCTCGCAAGCCCATCCGGATCTGCCCGTGGCGGCTGATTTCGACGCGGTGCTGGCCGACCCCGCGGTCGACGCGGTGATCCTCCTGACGCCACCGATGACCCATCTGGACCTGACCGCGCGCTGCGCCGCGGCGGGCAAGCATGTGCTGCTGGAAAAGCCGCTCGACGTGACGGTCGCGCGGGCCGAGCGTTCGGTCGCCGCGATGGCTGCCGCCGACCGCCGGTTCGGCGTGGTGCTGCAGCATCGCTTCCGGCCGGCCTCGCTGAAGCTCGCCGCGATGGTCAAAAGCGGCGCGCTCGGGGCGCTGGTGTCCGGCTCGGCGTCGATCCGCTGGTGGCGCTCGCCAGACTATTTCGCCCAGGCCGGGCGCGGCATGAAGGCGCGCGACGGCGGCGGCGTGCTGCTGACCCAGGCAATCCATACGCTCGACCTGTTCCAGAGCCTGACCGGTCCGATCGCCGCGGTCTCGGCCATGGCCAGGACCTCGCCGGCACGCGCCATCGATACCGAGGACATCGTCGCGGCGGCGGTTCGTTTCGGCAATGGCGCGATCGGCACGATCGATGCCACCACCGTGTCCTTTCCGGGCTTTGCCGAGCGCATAGAGCTCGCCTGCGAGCAGGCCACCGCCGTGCTGGAGGCCGAGACCCTCAAGGTTCATTTCCGCGACGGCCGGGTGGTCGTGCACGAAGGCGGGGAATCGAAGAGCGGCGGCGCCGATCCCATGGCCTTTTCTCACGAGGCGCATAAAGCCGTGATCACCGATTTCCTGGACGCGATCGAGGGCAGGCGCGACCCGGCCGTCAGCGGCCGCGAGGCGCTGAAGGTCCACAAGCTGATCGAGGCCCTGCTGGCCTCCGCCGATGCCGGCGCAACGCGAGAGATCCCATGACGAAGAAGCGTGTCTTCCTGACCCATGCGCCGGACATGCTGGCCAATTATTACGGCCCGCGCGCGGTCGCCGCGCTGCGCGACATGGCCGAGGTGGTGATCAATCCGACCGGCAAGGTGCTGGATGCCGAAGCCCTGGCCGAGGCGGCGGCGGGCGCCGCCATCATCGTCTCCGACCGCCTGACGCCGGGCTACGGCGCCTTCTTCCAGAAAGCGCCCGATCTCGTCGCCTTCCTGCGCTGCGCGGTCGACATCCGCAATGTCGATGTCGACGCGGCGAGCGCGCAGGGCATCCTGGTGACCCGCGCGACGCCGGGTTTCATCGCGTCCGTCGCGGAACTCGGCTTCGGCATGATGATCGATCTCGCCCGTGGCGTCTCGGGGGCCGTCGGCAGCTATCGCGCGGGACTGGCACCGGTGCCGCGCACCGGCCGGCAATTGCGCGGCTCGACCATCGGCATCATCGGCTATGGCGCGATCGGCCGCACCATGGCCGATCTCGCCAAGGCCTTCGGCATGCGGGTGCTGGCGAGCGACCCCTACAAGACGATCGGCGAGGAAGGGGTCGAACAGGTGTCGTTCGAGACCCTGCTGGCCGAGGCCGACTTCGTCATCTGCCTGGTGGTGGCAACCGACGCGACCGAGAACCTGATGAATGCCGCGGCCTTCGCGCGCATGAAGCCGACGGCCTTTTTCGTCAACCTGTCGCGGGGCAACCTGGTGGACGAGGCGGCGCTCGCCGCAGCGCTCGATGCCGGGCAGCTTGCCGGCGCGGCGATGGATGTCGGCCGCGCACCGGACCAGATGCCCTCGCTGGACCTGGCACGCCGTGCGGATGTCGTGGCGACGCCGCATACCGGCGGACTGACGCCGGCGGCGATCGAGCATCAGGCCTTCGATACGGTCGGCCAGGTGCGCGCCCTGCTCGCCGGCGAGGTGCCGCCGGGCGCGGTCAATAGCGAGGCCGCGACGCGGCTCGGACGGTTGAAATAGGGAGGTGATCATGACCGCGACAGAGGCCGGCGCCATGCCGAGACTCAAGGCGCCGCCTGGTGCCACCGACACGCATCTGCACGTCTACGATGCCGGCTATCCATTGGCGCCGAACGCCGCGAGCAAGCCACCGGACGAAGCAACGGTCGAACACTACAAGGCGGTCCGCGCGCGGCTCGGGCTGAGCCGGGCGGTGATCGTCCAGCCCTCGGTCTATGGTACCGACAATGCGTGCACGCTCGCCGGCATCAAGGCGCTCGGCAGCGCGGTCACCCGCGGTGTCGCCGTGGTCGACGACCAGGTGCCCGACGAGGTGCTGGAGATGCTGACATCGGGCGGCATGCGCGGCGCGCGCTTCCTGATGTTGCCGGGAGGCGCCATTCCCTGGGATCAGCTCGACCGGATCGCGGCCAAGGTGCAGGGCGTCGGCTGGCACGTGCAGTTGCAGATGGACGGCCGGCTGCTGCATGAGCGTATCGCGCAGATCCGGTCATGGCCGGGCCGGATCGTCATCGATCACGTCGGCAAGTTCCTCGAGCCGGTGCCGGTCGACAGCCCGGCCTTCCGCCTGCTGCTCGATCTCGTCGAGAGCGGGCGGGCCTGGGTCAAGCTGTCGGCGCCCTATGAGGTGTCGAAGGCCGGCGCGCCCGGCTACGAGGATGTCAGCCGGCTGGCCCGGGCGCTGGTCAAGGCGGCGCCCGAGCGCATGCTGTGGGCCAGCAACTGGCCGCATCCCGGCATGAAGCCGCGGCCGGACGAGGCCCATCTCCTGGATATCCTGGCCGACTGGGCTCCCGACGAAGCCGACCGCCGGAAGATCCTGGTCGACAATCCCGCCGAGGTCTACGGATTTTGACCCGAGAGGTTTGCGTGACGAGGCGCGCGCAAACTGTCTAGACTTCGGGTGTGAGGCCATCGTTGCCGCCATGCGCGGCGGATTTTCCGGAAAGATCAAGGGGACGGACAGATGAACAAGCCTTCCAACCGCGGCCCGTCCGTGCCGCCGTCCGAATCGATCGGCGGTGCCGAGATCAGCCGGCGAAGTTTCGCAGGTCTCGTCGGCGGTTCGGCCGCGCTGGTCGCCGCGCCGCGCATCGCTTCCGCGCAGGCCTATCCGGCCCGCCCGGTGCGGGCCATCGTCACCTTCGCGCCGGGCGGCACGGTGGATGTTTATGCGCGCCTTGCCTGCCAGCACCTGTCGCAGAAGCTCGGCCAGCAATTCGTCGTCGAGAACGTCGCCGGCGCCACCGGCAATCGCGGCACGGCGCAGGCCGCCCGATCGGCGGCCGACGGCTATACGCTGCTGTTTGCGCTCAGCACCCATGCGGTGAACGCCTCGATCTTCAGCAACCTGCCTTATGATCCCGTCGCCGATTTCGTGCCGATCAATCTGTCGGTGTCCTCGACCCATGTGGTCGCGGCCCATCCGTCGGTCGCCGCCAAGGGCGCCCGCGAATTCGTCGCCGACCTGCGCGCGAGGCCGAACCAGAACTATGCCCATGGCGGCATTGGCACGCAGGGCCATCTGCTGGCTGAACGCCTGAAGGTGACGCAGAACCTCGACATGGTGGCGGTGACCTTCCCCGGCGCGGGGCCGGCGATCCAGGCCGTCGTCTCCAACCAGATCTCGAATGCCTGGACCACCATGGCCTCTGCCGGACCGATGATCGCCGGCGGCCGGCTGAAGGCGCTGGCCGTCACCGGCCAGAGGCGCTCGCAGCTCCTGCCCGATGTGCCGACCATGACCGAGCAGGGCTTTCCGGAGGTCACCGGCGACACCTGGGTCGGCATCATGGCGCCCAAGGGCACGCCCGACGAGGTGGTGTCGACCATCAACCGCGAGATCGCGGAATTCCTGCAGCAGCCGGCGGCCCGCCAGCGCCTCGCGGATGTCGGCTTCGACGTGGTCAACAAGGGGCCGGCGGAATTCGCCGCGATGTTGAAGGACGAGATCGTCTTCTGGAGGAAGGTGGTCGAGGAGACCAAGGTCAGGATCGAGTGAGGTTGGCCGGGCCGATCTTTCCCATGGGCACGATGAAAAGCTCAACCAAATCAACCCTCTCCCAAAGGGAGAGGGTGGCGCCGTCAGGCGCCGGGTGAGGGGTCGTCCATTTCCGGAAAGGGCTCTTTGCGGCGCGAGGGCGGGCGTTAGTTCTGGGCGCTCACGCCCCTCACCCGGCAGCTGACGCTGCCACCCTCTCCCTCTGGGAGAGGGTTGATTAGGTGGAGCCAAACACCGGCTCCCGACCCATGGGCCGGGAGCCGGGCCGGTCGGTCAGGCCGAAACCGGCTTCACGTCATACATGTCGAGCATCCAGCCGGCCGCGGTCAGCGGCAATTTCGACAGGTTGCTGCGCACGGCGATCTGGTAGACCGGCTGGAACAGCATGATCAGGTTGGCCTGATCGACCAGCCGCTTCTGATATTCGACCCAGAGATCGGCCTGTTTCTTGGCGTCGGTCTCGGCCGCGGCGTCGCGGACGAGCTTGGTGACGTCGGCCGGCACCTCCCAGTGCACGCGCCGGGCGACGCGTTCGACGGTGGCGGCCGCCCAGAGCAGGTTCTCCACCGCCGGCGGGTTCCAGAAGGTCAGCAGGCCGCCTTGCGCCTTGTTGCCGGTATAAGTGGTGCGCAGGTTGACCTGATCCATCGGATTGAGCTTGGCGCGGATATTGACCCGGGCGAGGTCGGCCTGGATCTTCTGCGCCAGCGTCTGATAGGTCACGCCGGCGATCGCGGCATTGCCATAGGCGATCTCGAATTCGAAACCGTCGGCCAGGCCCGCGCCCTGCAGCAATTGCTTGGCCTTGTCGAGATCCTGCCGGAAGCCGATCTGCTTGGCGATTTCCTCGGTCGATCCGGAGACGCCGATGGGCAGGAAATGCGCCGGGTGCAGCGCGGCGCCGCCGAGCAGGTTCTTGATGATGCCGTCATAGTCGATGGCATAACCGATCGCCTGGCGGGCGCCCTTCTGCGCCAGGGCCTTGTTGTATTCGACCTCCTGGGTCACCGCCATATAGACGAAGTCCAGGCTGGTGAGCGCTTCCAGGCGCAGGTTCGGATCGGCCTTGATGGTCGAAACCTGCTCGGGGATCAGGTTGAAGGCGATGTCGATATCGCCACGCCGGATCGACAGGAGCTGGGCGGCGCTATCGCCGATATGGCGGATGATCACCCGCTCGAAGGGCGGCTTGCCGCGCCAGTAATTGTCGTTGCGGGCGAACTGGATCTGGGCGCCGCGTTCCCAGCGGGTCAGCCGGTAGGCGCCGGTGCCGGCCGAGTTCTCGTTCAGCCAGGTGGTCGCCTTGTCCTTGGTCTTGGCCTCTCGGCTGGCGTCGCCGCCATGCTGCTCGACGAGCTTTCGGTCATAGACCACGAAACCGGGCGCGGCGATGATGGTGAGCAGCGGCTGGGTCGGGTCCTTCAGGATGATGTCGACGGTCTTGGCATCGACGATCTCGGTGCGGTCGACATGCGAGATATATTGCGAGGTCTGGTCGCCGAGATGGAGCACGCGGTCCATCGACCATTTGACGTCCTCGGCGGTCATCGGATTGCCGCTGGCGAATTTGACGTTCTCGCGCAGCGTGAAGCGCCAGCCCTTGCCGTCGGGCGTGCGGTCCCATTTGGTGGCGAGCGACGGGCGAATGGTGATGTAGTCGCCGGGCGCCATGGTGACGAGCATGTCGTAGGCGGCGAGCAGCGTCATCGGCGGCGTGTATTGCGCCTGGCGCGCCGGATCGAGTGTGATCGTGTCGCTGATGTCGATGCCGATCACCAGCGTGTTCCTGCGCGTCTGGGCGTAGACGCGTTCGGGCAGGCCCGCCGCGATCGCGGCACCGCCAATGCCGAGCAGCTTCATCAGCTCGCGCCGCGACATCCAACCCTTTTCGAAGGCCATTATCGTTTCTCCCTGGATCGTGGTGTTGCGCCAAGGTTCGAGCCCGGCTGCGTTTGTTCTTTGGATCGATCTAAATCATCGGCGCGAAAAAGTTCCCTGCCACCCTCGCCGATGTGGGACGCGAACTTTGCGTCGGGCCGCAGCCCCCGTCAATCCGCGCAATGACGCAAGGACAGGAGGCCGTACAATCCCGGCTCAGGCCGGGGTCTCTCCTTGCAGCTTCAGCCGGGTCAGCAGGGCGGTCTCGCCGTCCTGGACCACCGCGCCGTGCTGGTTGGTGACCGTGAAGCCGAGCGTCGAGATGCCGCGATCGCCCTTGCTGGTGAGGCGCTTGGCCTTGACCTCGACCGTGACGCCGATGCGGTCGCCGGCCAGGATCGGGCCCTTGAAGTTCCAGTTCCAGCCGAGGGATGCCACCGCCATGATGCGCACCGAGGATCGGTTCTTCAGGCCGTCGGCCATGGCGAGGCCGAGCAGGCCGTGGGCGACGCGGGCCTGGAAGCCCTGGGAGCGGGCAAACTCGTCATCCATGTGCAGGTCGAAGAAGTCGCCGGAGAGGCCGGCGAAACCGACGATATGGGCGTCGGTGATGACGATGTGGCCGGTCCGGTAGTGGTCGCCGACCTGCAGGTCCTCGAACCAATATTCGCCGGGCTGAAGCAGCCTCGGCCGTTCCGTGGTCATGGCAATCCCCGTCACAGCTTGGAAATGGACAACCCGCCGTCGACATGGATGACCTCGCCGGTCGAATAGGCGAGCGCGCCGCTTGCCAGCGTCGCGACCGCCCGGCCGACATCCTCGGGCTCGCCCCAGCGCGCGATCGGCGAGAAGCCCTCGGCGAACATCCGGTCGTAACGTTCCTTGGCGACCGCGGTCATGCTGGTGCGGATGACGCCCGGGCGGACCTCGTAGGCGTGGACACCTTCGCCGGCGAGCCGCAACGCGAAGACCTTGCTCATCATGCTGAGCCCGATCTTGGAGATGCAATATTCCGCGCGGTCGGGCGAGGCGGCCTCGGCGTTCATCGAGGAAATGGTGATGATGCTGCGGAAGCCGCCGGCGGGCGAAAGCGTCATGCGTTTCGCCACGGCCTGGGTCAGGAAGAAGGGGCCGCGCAGGTTGGTTCCGATCAGCCGGTCGAAACTGTCGGGCGAGACGTCGAAAATGTCGCCGCGTGTCTTCACGGATATGCCGGCATTGTTGACCAGGCAGTCGATGCGGCCGAAGGCCGACCAGGCGGCCTCCACCAGGGCGGCCTGGCCCGGGAGGTCGGCGATGTCGCCGGGCACGGCCTTCACCGCGACGCCACGGGCCTTGATGGCTTCGCGCGTCTCGTCGAGGTCGGGCGAGGCGGCGAGGTCATTGACCACGAGATCGAATTTTCGATCGGCCAGGGCCAGCGCGATGGCGCGGCCGATGCCACGTCCGGCCCCGGTGACGAAGGCAACCTGTGATGGGTGCTGGGCCATGCCCTGTCCTCGACTTCCGCCGGTCGCTGTCACGCGCCGGCTCTCCCTTGGCGATCACGCGGCGGTATCGGCTCCAGCGAAGCGTGATCCGCCTGTTCTTGGCTATTAGAACGATCTAAATTACGAGCGATGTCAAGGCGGCCTGCGACCGTCCGGCCGTGTCGGGATCACTCTATTTGACGCTGACGCCGTAGGCGACGCCGTCGCGGCCGGGATCGGCACCCCC
The DNA here is from genome assembly GCA_017304475.1 of Hyphomicrobiales bacterium. Classification (GTDB taxonomy): domain Bacteria; phylum Pseudomonadota; class Alphaproteobacteria; order Rhizobiales; family Phreatobacteraceae; genus Phreatobacter. Next base: position 188,121 of record JAFKKV010000012.1, read on the forward strand.
TTCGAGCCGGCCTTCGGGGGTGACGCGAATGCCGTGCACCACGCCGAAATAGTGGCTCATCGGATTGCGGATGACCTCATAGCCCATGGCCTCGAGCGGCTCGGTGGTCCAGCGCGGGATGCGGTTGGTGACGTCGATGGCATTGCTGGTGGCGGAAAAGCGCGGGGCGCTGACCGCCTGCTGCATGTCCATGCCGAAATCCACCACATTGAGGATCGCCTGCAGCACGCCCATGACGATCTGCGTGCCGCCGGGCGCGCCGATCACCAGTTCGACCTTGCCCTCGTTGAACACGATGGTCGGGCACATGGCGCTGAACCGGCTCTTGCCCGGCGCGATGCTGCCGGCGCGGCCCGGGCGCGGATCGAATACGCCCATGCAGCCATTATACATGAAGCCCAGCCCCTCGGTGATCACGCCGGAGGGCATGCCGAGCGAATGGGTGACGGTAACGCAATTGCCCTCGGCATCGACCACGCTGACATGGGTGGTGTCCTTGGGCACTTCGGAGGCCTGGTAGCGGGTGACATGGGCCTTGATCCCCGCCTTGATCTCGGCGGCGGCTTCGCGGGCGTAACGCTTGGACAGGAGATGCTCGACGGGAATGTCGACGAAACGGGGATCGCCGACATGGCGGTCCTTGTCGATGGTCGAGCGCTTCATCGTCTCGCAGACCACCCGGATATATTCCGGGCTGTTGTGGCCGAGCGCCCGAAGGTCGAAATTCTCCAGGATGTTGAGCATCTGGATCAGCATGATGCCGCCGCCGGGCGGCTGGTTGGTGGTGATCCGGCGGCCGCGATAGCTGCCCTCCAGCGGCGCCTGAACGGCCGGTTCGAAGGCGGCGAGATCTTCCGCGCCCATCAAGGCGTCATGAGCCGCCATGTCCGCGGCGATGCGCTGCCCGATCTCGCCGGTGTAGAAATCCTGCGCGCCGGCCGCGGCGATCCGCCGGAGCGTCGCGGCGTAGTCGGGATTGCGGATGAGCTCGCCGAGGCGCTTCGGCGAGCCGTCCGGCCGGCGATAGAGCGCCCGGCCGGCGGCGGTGTAATTGACCCGGTCCTGGTTGGAGGCGCGGCCCATGCTGCCTTCGTCGGTCCAGAACGAGACGACCGCCGGGCGCACCAGCCAGCCGTCCTCGGCGAAGCGGATCGCCGGCGCCAGCACCTCGGCCCAGGTCAGGCGGCCATGAGCGCGATGCGCGGTGTCGAGCGCCTTGAGGGTGCCGGGCACGGCGATCGAGCCATAACCGACATCGTTGACGCCGCCCTTCAGGATGAAGCCGAAACCGTCGCGGGTCTCGCCCTCGATCAGATCCTGCCACATGGTGGGCGTGGCCTTCAGCGGCGCCGGCGCGTGGAAGTCGATATAGTCGTGGCTCTTGCCGGGCTTGTAGATGCCCATGCTGCCGAAGCCGGCAATGCCGCACATCAAGGGATCGACCACGGTCTGGACCAGCGCCGCGGCGACCGCCGCGTCCACCGCATTGCCGCCGTGCATCAGCATCAGCGCGCCGGCTTCGGCCGCCTCGGGCTGGGCGGCAACGACCATCGCATTGTCCATGGCTGGCTCTTTCCTTCGGTGATGCGGATGGCGCGTCAGCGCCAGCGCTGCATGTAGAAACGCGGGTTCTCGTCCGGCCAGGTCCGATAGGCGAGGTCACTGGTGAAGGCGGTCACCGACGGGTTGGTGTAGAGCGGCAGGACAAAGACATTGTCGGCGATCTTGCGCAGGATCAGGCCGTAGAGCCGCTTGCGCTCGTCCGGGTCGATGGCGGTGGAGGCGGCATCCGCCCAGGCCTTGATCTCCGCATCACGCACCATGTCGTCGGGCAGGTGGGTGAAGAACGGATTGACCATGGCCGCTGTGTCGTTGAGCGAATAGGAGCCCCAGGAGGTGTCGACCAGGCGCGCCTGGCCCTTGTGCTGGCGGTCGCGCACCGCGGCATAGGCCATGAAGGCGAGCCGCGGGCGAATGCCTGACGCGGCAAGGAAGCCGTTCAGAGCCTCGATGCGCGGGCGCGAGCGGAAACCGAGGATCTCGGTGTCGAAACCATTGGGATAACCGGCCTCGGCCAGCAGCTGGCGGGCCTTGGCCGGGTCATAGGGGATGCGGCGGACATCGGTGGTGCAGCCGAACTGGGTCTCGAAACAGAAGGCATGCCAGCTGCGCGAGCCGGCGCCGATCAGGTTCCTGACGATGGCGTCGCGGTCGATCGCGTAGGCGACCGCCTCGCGCACGCGGCGGTCCTGGAACGGGTTGGCGCCGGAGCGGCCCTCGACGTCGAACTGCAGGAAGATGATCCGCATGGTCTCGGCCGACAGCACCGAGATATTGGGAACGGTCGCGAGTTTCTGCGCCGTCTCCTCCGGCAATTGGCTGATCCAGTCGATGCCGCCGGCCATCAGCTCGGCCATCTGGGTGCCGGCATCCGGCACCACGCGCATGACGACCCGGCGGATCGACGGCCGGCCCTTGGGACTGTCGGCCATATAGGCCGGATTGATCTCGAATTGGGCTTCCTTGCCGGGATCCCAGCGGGTGAACCGATAGGGGCCGGTGCCGATCAGCCGGTTCGCCGGCACCATGCGGCCGGCGCCGGCATCGCGGTAGAAATTCTCGGGCATGATGGCGATCGGGCCGGAGAGATATTCGATCGCCGCGGGGAAGGGGGCGTGCAGCAGCAGGCGAACCTGGTGCGAACCGGTTTTCTCGGCGCGCTTGATCCAGTTCACATTGCTGGGATTGTTGACCTTGTTGGCGGGGTCGATGACGAAATTCAGGGTGTAGACCACGTCATCGGCCGAGAAGGCCCGCCCGTCGTGAAAGGTGACGTCGCGGCGCAGGTCGAGCTCCAGCGTCAGCGGGTCGATCCAGCGCCAGGCGGTGGCGAGCAGGGGTTTGTATTCGGAAGTGTCGGGATCGCGATGGATCAGCGTGTCCCAGACCATCTGGCCGATGAACAGCACGCCCTCGCGGAACGAGTTGTAATAGGGCTCGCCCGAGGGAATGGCGAAGGTCGAGGCCCAGCGCAGCGTGTCGTCGCGCTTGCCGGCCTGGACCGGCGCGGCCCAGGCGATCGCGAATGCCAACAGGAAGGCCGTCAGGCCCATCCGCCGCTGCCTCGTCGAAAAGGCTCTCATGCCGTCACCCCCGTGGAACGGCCTGGCCATTCTTGACGTGGCGTGCCGGTTTCGGCCACGAGCATGGCAAGAAAGGCCTGCCGCGACAACGCCGGCCAGCGCATTGCTCGGGGCCCGGCGGGGCGGGGTTCAAGGCCGGTGCAGGCCGCGATCCGCCGGCGCGTCAACGCCAGCGCTGCATGTAGAAGCGCGGGTTCTCGTCCGGCCAGGCCCGATAGGCGAGGTCGGAAACGAAGGCCGTCACCGAGGGCAGCGTGTAGAGCGGCAGGACCAGGACATTGTCGGCGATCTTGCGCAGGATCAGGCCATAGAGCCGCCGCCGCTCCTGCGGATCGATCGCGGTGGCCGCCGCCGCGGCCCAGCTCCTGATCTCCGCATCCTGCACCATGTCGCCGAGGCGGTTGGTGAAAAACGGGGTGATCAAGGCCGAGACGTCGTTGATCGACAGCGAACCCCAGGAGGTGTCGAGGAGCTGGACCTGGCCCTTCTGCTGGCGTTCGCGCACCGCGCCGTAACCCATGAAGGCCAGGCGGGCGCGGATCCCGGACGCGTTCAGAAAGCCGCTCAGCGCCTCGACCCGCGGACGGGCCCGAAAGCCGATGATCTCGGTGTCGAAACCGTTGGGATAACCGGCCTCCGTCAGCAATTGGCGGGCTTTCGCGGGGTCGTAGGGGATCCGCCTGACATCGTCGGTACAGCCGAACTGGGACGGGAAGCAGAAGGCCTGGAGGCTGCGCGAACCGGCGCCGATCACGTTCCTGACGATGGCGTCGCGGTCGATGGCATGGGCTACCGCCTCGCGCACCCTGAGGTTCTGGAACGGGTTCGGGCCGGAGCGGCCCTGGACGTCGAACTGCAGGAAGGCGATCCGCATGGATTGGGCCGTCAGAACCCTGATATTCGGCGCGGCGGCAAGCCGTCGGGCCGCGGTCTCGGCCACCTGGCCGATCCAGTCGAGACGGCCGGCCGTCAGTTCGGTCACCTGCGTGTCGGCGTCGGGCACGACACGCATGATCAGGCGGGGGATCGACGGGCGGCCCTTGGGGCTGCCGGCCATATATTCGGGATTGATGTCGAACTGGGCCTCCCGGCCCGGCTCCCAGCGAGTGAGGCGATAGGGGCCGGTGCCCGGATAGCGCGATGCCGGCGGTCCGCGATTGGCATCCGTGTTCTGGTAGAAACCGGCCGGCATGATGGCGATCGGGCCGGACAGATATTCGAACGCGGTGGGGAAGGGCGCGCGCAGCAGCAGGCGCACCTGGTGCGAGCCGGTTTTCTCGGCGCGCCGGAGCCAGTTCACATTGCTCGGGAGGCTGACCCTGTTGGCGGGGTCGAGCGCGAAATTGATGGTGTAGACGACGTCGTCGGCCGAGAACGGCCGGCCGTCGTGAAAGCGGACATCGCGGCGCAGGTCCAGTTCCAGCGTCAGCGGGTCGATCCAGCGCCAGGCCGTGGCGAGCAGGGGCTTGTATTGCCCACTGTCCGGGTCGCGATAGATCAGCGTATCCCAGACCATCTGGCTGATGACCAGCAGGCCGTCATTGGAGATATTGTAATAGGGCTCGGCCGAGGGCAGGGCGACGGTCGTGGCCCAGGTGAGCGTATCGTCGCGTTTGCCGGCCTGAGCCGGCATGGCCGTGCCCGCGACCAGCAAAAGCACGACCCCGATCAGGCGGACATACCGTCTCCACACCGGCCAAAACGCCATGCGTCCCCCCATCGGGAGCGGTCGGGCCAATCTTCGCGGCGTGCCGATCCCGGGGCCGAGCTTGGCAAGAATGCCGCAAGCCGGCAACGCTTGATGTCCCAGTGAAACTGCGCATGGCCGACATCGCTGACGGTGTTGGTTGCGCCGCGCTCTTAATCGGGTTGCGCCTGGGCGCAACCCGGTGCTATCAGAGGTAATACCTTCATCCGCCGATACGGGGACGCATCGCCATGGCCAATACGACGATTGGTGTGAAGATCGACGAAGACCTGCGCAATCGGCTGAAGGCCGCGGCTGAAAGTCAGGGCCGGTCGCCCCATTCGCTGATCAAACACTCGATCCTGTCGGTGCTGGAACATCTCGATCGCGGCGAGCCCTTGCCGAATTTCCCCGGCATCGGCGGCGCAACCGGCGCGTCCGAGGGCGAGCCGGTCCCGGCGCCACCCTTCCTCGCCTTCGCCCAATCGGTCCAGCCGCAGACCGTGCTGCGCGCCAAGATCACCGCGGCCTATCGGCGTCCGGAACCGGAATGCGTGCCGGTGCTGCTGGCCGAAGCGGCCATGCCCGAAGCGCGGGTCGCGGCGACCCGCACGCTCGCCCGCAGCCTGGTCGAAGCCCTGCGCCGCAAGGGCGAGCGCGGTGGCGTCGAGGGGCTGATCCACGAATATGCCTTGTCGAGCCAGGAGGGCGTGGCGCTGATGTGCCTCGCCGAGGCCTTGCTGCGCATTCCCGACCGGGCGACCCGCGACGCGTTGATCCGCGACAAGATCAGCAGTGGCGACTGGAAATCCCATCTCGGCCACAGCTCGTCGGTCTTCGTCAATGCCGCGACCTGGGGCCTGCTGATCACCGGACACCTGACCTCGACCTCGAGCGAGACCGGCCTGTCCTCGGCGCTGACGCGGCTGATCGGCCGCAGCGGCGAACCGGTGATCCGCAAGGGCGTCGACATCGCCATGCGCATGATGGGCGAGCAATTCGTCACCGGGCAGACGATCTCGGAGGCGCTCGCCAACAGCCGCAAGATGGAGGCCAGGGGCTTCCGCTACTCCTATGACATGCTGGGCGAGGCGGCGATGACCGCCGGTGACGCCGAGCGTTACTTTGCCGACTATACACAGGCCATTCACGCGATCGGCAAGGCCGCCGGCGCCCGCGGCATCTATGAAGGCCCGGGCATTTCGATCAAGCTGTCGGCGCTGCATCCGCGCTATTCGCGCGCCCAGCGTGACCGGGTGATGAGCGAATTGCTGGCCCGGGTGAAGACGCTCGCCGTGCTGGCGCGGCGCTACGATATCGGCCTGAATATCGATGCCGAGGAGGCCGACCGGCTCGAGCTGTCGCTCGATCTCCTGGAGACGCTCTGCTTCGATCCGGCGCTCGCCGGCTGGAACGGCATCGGCTTCGTGGTCCAGGGCTATCAGAAGCGCGCCCTGTTCGTGATCGACTACCTGATCGATCTGGCGCGGCGCAGCGGCCGGCGGCTGATGGTGCGCCTGGTCAAGGGCGCCTATTGGGACAGCGAGATCAAGCGCGCCCAGCAGGACGGGCTGGAAGGCTTCCCGGTCTTCACCCGCAAGGTGCATACCGACCTTTCCTATCTCGCCTGCGCCAAGAAGATGCTGGCGGTGCCGGACGCCCTGTTCCCGCAATTCGCCACGCACAATGCCCATACGCTGGCGGCCATCCATTCCATGGCCGGCGAGAATTTCTATTCCGGCCAGTACGAATTCCAATGCCTGCACGGCATGGGCGAGCCGCTCTACGAAGAGGTGGTCGGGCGCGACAAGTTGAACCGGCCGTGCCGGATCTATGCGCCGGTCGGCACCCACGAGACGCTGCTCGCCTATCTGGTCCGCCGGCTCTTGGAGAACGGCGCCAATACCTCTTTCGTCAACCGGATCGCCGACCTGTCGCTGCCGATCGACGAGCTGATCGCCGAGCCGGCCGATATCGTCCGCGCCGTCGAGCCGCTGGGCGCGCCGCATGACAAGATCGCCCTGCCGGCCGACCTGTTCGGCGCCGAGCGGGCGAATTCCGCCGGCATCGACCTGTCGAACGAGCAGCGGCTTGCTTCGCTTTCGGCCGCGCTGCTGCTCAATGCCGCCGAGCCCTGGCGCGCCGCGCCGATGCTCGCCGACGGCGAAGGCCAAGGCCAGGGCCGCGATATCCTCAATCCGGCCGATCTGCGCGACCTCGTCGGCCATGTCCTGGAGGCGACGCCCGATGATATCGAGGCGGCGCTCGGCCATGCCGTGGCCGCCGCGCCGATCTGGCAGTCGACCCCGCCGGAGGAGCGGGCCGCCTGTCTCGACCGCGCGGCCAATCTCCTGGAAGCGCGCATGCCCTCGCTGCTCGGCCTGATCGTGCGCGAGGCGGGCAAGTCGCTCGCCAATGCGGTCGGCGAGGTGCGGGAGGCGGTCGATTTCCTGCGCTATTACGCCGCCCAGCTACGCGCCGGCTTCTCCAACGACACGCACCGGCCGCTCGGCCCTGTGGTCTGCATCAGCCCGTGGAACTTCCCGCTGGCGATCTTCACCGGCCAGGTCGCGGCGGCGCTCGCCGCCGGCAATCCGGTCCTCGCCAAGCCGGCGGAAGAAACTCCGCTGATCGCGGCGGAAGCGATCCGCATCCTGCACGATGCCGGCATCGGCGCGGGCGCCGTGCAATTGCTGCCCGGTGCCGGCGATGTCGGCGCGGCGCTGGTGGCCGATCCGCGCGTGCGCGGCGTCATGTTCACCGGCTCGACCGAAGTCGCCCGGCTGATCCAGCGCGAGCTCGCCGGCCGCCTCAGTCCGGATGGGCGGCCGATCCCGCTGATCGCCGAGACCGGCGGGCAGAATGCGCTGATCGTCGATTCCTCCGCGCTGGCCGAACAGGTGGTCGCCGACGTCCTGCTCTCGGCCTTCGATTCCGCCGGCCAGCGCTGCTCGGCGCTGCGCGTGCTGTGCCTGCAGGAAGAGGTCGCCGATCATGTGATGACGATGCTGAAGGGTGCGCTCGCCGAACTCTCGGTCGGCAATCCCGACCGGCTGTCGACCGATGTCGGCCCGGTGATCAGCGCGGAGGCGCAGGACCGGCTCCGCGCCCATATCGAGGCGATGCGCGGCAAGGGGCATGCAATCCATGCCCTGGATCTCCAGGCCGAATGCCGGAACGGCATTTTCGTCGCGCCGACCATCATCGAGATCGGCGGCCTCGCCGAGCTGGAGCGCGAGGTCTTCGGCCCGGTGCTGCATGTGCTGCGCTATCGCCGGGCGGATCTCGACGCCCTGATCGCGGATATCAACCGCACCGGCTACGGCCTGACCTTCGGCCTGCACACACGCATCGACGAGACGATCGCCCATGTCACCCGCAAGGTCGAGGCGGGCAATATCTACGTCAACCGCAACATGATCGGCGCCGTGGTCGGCGTGCAGCCGTTCGGCGGCCACGGCCTGTCGGGCACCGGACCGAAGGCTGGCGGACCGCTTTATCTCCGCCGCCTGGTCGCGGCCTATCCTGTCGAGGGCGAGACCCTGCCGCGCCCGGAGGAGACCGTGCCGGCCGCCAAGGCCCTGCAGGCCTGGCTCGACAGCAAGGGTCTTCGCGAGGCCTCGGCGCGCTTTGCGGCCTATAACGAACGGTCGCGGGTCGGCGCGGTGAAGGAGCTTCCCGGTCCGGTCGGCGAGCGCAATCTCTATGTGCTGGAGAGCCGGGGCACGGTGCTCTGCGTGCCGCAGAGCGAAACCGGCCTGCTCGCCCAGATCGGCGCGGCGATCGCCACCGGCAACCGGGCCGCGGTGTTCGGTGCCGAGGCGCTGTTCGCGCCGCTCAGGGCGTCGCTGCCGAAGGAGCTGAAGGGCTGGATCGCGCCGGTGACGGCGCTCACGGCCGAGCCCTTCGGCGCGGCGCTGTTCGAAGGCGACAGCGACAATCTGCGCGAGCTCAACAAGCAATTGGCCGAACTGCCGGGTCCCATCGTGCCGGTGTTCGGCGTGGCGCGCGAGGCGCTCGCCGCCGGCACCGAGGATTATCCGATCGTCTGGCTGCTGCGCGAACGGGCGGTCAGCACCAATACGGCGGCGGCCGGCGGCAATGCCAGCCTGATGAGCATCGGGTAGGCATCGATGGCTGTCCATTCCGAACAACGCTTCGACCACGTCGTCATCGTCGGCGGCGGCAATATGGGCCTGGCGCTCGCCGCCGGTTTCGCGTCGAGTGCCGCGGCCCGGGTCACCGTTGTCGATCCGGCGCCGGAGCGGGTGCGCGAGCGCTTGCCGGCGGGCTCGGCGATCGTGGTGGTCGACACTCCCGAGGCCATCGAAAGCGTGCCGGGCATGATCGTGCTGGCGGTCAAGCCGGCGCTGGTGCCGGTGGTGCTGGCCGACTATCGCCGCCATGTCGACGCCGGTGCGCTGGTGGTCTCGATCGCCGCGGGGGTGACCCGCGGCACGATCCGCTCGCATCTCGGCCCCGATGCCCGGGTGATCCGCGCCATGCCCAATACACCGGCACTGGTCGGCCAGGGCATGACGGTGCTTTATGGCGGGACTGGCTTGCCGGAAGCCGATCGGCTGGCGGCCGAAGGCTTTTTCGGGGCGGTCGGCTCGACCGCCTGGGTCGACCGGGAAGAGCTGATCGACGCGGCGACCGCGGTGTCCGGCAGCGGCCCGGCCTATGTCTTCGCCTTCGCCGAACATCTGGCGGCCGCCGGCATGACGGTCGGCCTGACCGCCGAGCTGGCGACCGAACTCGCCCGGACGACGCTGGCCGGCGCCGTGGCCTTGCTGAACCAGCCGGATGCCGAAGCGGCCGCGCTGAAGCGCGCCGTGTGCAGCCCGCGCGGCACCACCGAGGCGGGCTTGAGCGTGCTCGAGGGCAAGCCGGGACTTGCGGAACTGCTCGAGGGCACGGTGCGCGCGGCGCATGCGCGCGCCGTGGAGCTGAGCCGGGGATAGCGGCAAGCACTGAATCAACCCTCTCCCTTTGGGAGAGGGTCGGTTGGGCGCTGCCGCCATCCGACCTGCAAGTCCCGCCCCACCCACCTGCGGCAATGCGCCGCTTGCCGCGTGGCATGCCTGTTTGTACGGTGATTTCAGAAATTACTGAAATAATCGACTTCAGGAAAATCGACGATGAACCTGCCGCCGCTGGTCCAGGCTTTCGTGCTGCATTTTGGCGAGATGGGCAGCCGCTGGGGTATCAACCGCACCGTCGGGCAGGTCTATGCCCTGCTCTATGTTTCGCCGGCACCGCTTTGCGCGGATGAGATCGTCGCCGCGCTCGGCATCTCGCGCTCCAATGTCTCGATGAGCCTCAAGGAGCTGCAGGCCTGGAACCTGGTCCTCCTGAAGCATTTGCCCAACGACCGGCGCGACTTCTTCACCACGCCCGAGGACGTCTGGCAGATCCTGCGGACGCTCGCCGAGGAACGGAAGAAGCGCGAGGTCGACCCGACTTTGTCTGTCTTGCGCGAGATCCTGATGCAGCAGCCGGCAAGCGATGCGGAACGCCATGCCCAGGACCGCATGGCCGAGATGCACGCGCTGATCGAGCGCCTGACCACCTGGTATGACGAGGTCAAGCAGCTGGAAACGGCGCGCCTCACCACCCTTCTGACGCTCGGCGCCAAGGTCACGCGCCTTTTGGAGACCAAGGACAAGATCGTCTCGCTCGGCCGTTCCAAGCGCGTGAGCGACAAGGGGTGATGGCGTGGACCGGAGCGGGCCTGCCGATCTCGACCTGACCGCAGCGGCGCGGCCGGCCACCGTCGCCGACGCGGGTTTTCACCTGGATACACCCCGTGCGACACCCGATGGCGCCGCGTCGCCCGACGGTGCGCATGAAACGGCGATGGACCAGGGAGCCGAAGGCGATAGTCGGCATGAGCGTGGTGTCCGAAGCGGCGGCCTGCTGCAGGTCGCGGCGGCGCTCGTCTGGCTGCCGCAGGCGGCGCTGCTCGCGCTAGCCGTGGACCGCATCGCCGATGGCGGCGGGGTGCAGGCCGTGCTCTGGCCGGCGGTCCTGGTGCTCGGGCTCGGCCTGATACGTGCCGCTCTCGATGCCGCCGGCAATCGCCTGGCCTTTCGGGCCGCGCGCGCGGCCTTGTCGGACCAGCGCGACCAAGCGCTTGCCGCGCTCGGCGCCGGGTCGCCGCTGGACAGCGGCAGGCCGGCATCCGGCCTCGCGGCCAGCGTGATCGCGGAACAGGCCGACGCGGTGACGCCCTATCTCGCCCGGTTCCGGCCGGCGCGGCTCAAGGCGACGGTCGTGCCGCTGGCGATTCTCGCGGCTGTCCTGCCGTTGTCCTGGGCGGCAGCCCTGGTCCTGCTCGTCGCGGCCCCCCTGATCCCCGTCTTCATGGCGCTGATCGGCTGGCGCGCCAAGGCGGCGAGCGAGGCGCAGATGGCCGAGCTCGGCGGCATGAACGGCTTCCTGCTCGACCGGTTGCGCGGACTGGCGACCATTCGCGGGCTCGGCGCGGTCGACCTGACGGCGCGCCGCCTGAGGACCAATGCCGAAGCGCTGCGGCGGCGCACCATGGCGGTGCTCCGCATCGCTTTCCTGTCCTCGGCGGTGCTCGAGCTGTTCGCGGCGCTCGGCGTCGCCATGGTCGCCGTCTATGTCGGCTTCCACCTGCTCGGCCAGCTCGAATTCGGCGCCTGGGGCGCCAAGCTGAGCCTCGCCCAGGGCCTGTTCATCCTGCTGCTGGCCCCGGCCTTTTTCGAGCCGCTGCGCGACCTCTCGGCGGTTTGGCACGACCGCGCGGCGGGCGAGGCGGCGATCGGCGCCTTGCGCCGGCTGAGCGTCGGGCGCCTGGCTCTGCCCGGCGCGGCTGTCCATGTGGCTCAGCCGATGAGCCAGCTCATGGCGGCGCCGACGGTCCGGATCGAGGGCCTGAGCTATCGCCACGCCGGCGCGGCGGCTCCGGTCTTCGACGATTTCCACCTGACGGTCCAACCAGGAGAACATGTCGCCCTGCTCGGCCCGAGCGGATCGGGAAAGTCGACGCTGCTCGCCCTGATCGCCGGCCTCGCGCCGGCGGCCGGCGGCCGGATCGTCATCGGCGACACGGCCCTGACCACGGAGACCGCGCAGGCGCTGCGCCGGCGCATGGCCTGGATCGGCCAAAGACCGTTCATCTTCGCCGGCTCGATCCGCGCCAATGTCGCGCTGGGGCGCACCGGCATCCGGGCCGCCGATGTCGAGGCGGCGCTGCGGGCCGTGGCGCTCGGCGAGACCGCCGCGCGGCGCTCCGGCGCCGAGATCGGCGAAGGCGGTGCCGGGCTCTCCGGTGGCGAGGTGCTGCGCCTGGCCCTTGCCCGCGCCGCGGCGGATGCCCAGGCCGATCTCCTGCTGGTCGACGAGCCGACCGCCCATCTCGATGGCGCGACCGCCGCCGATGTCGGCAATGGCTTGATGGCGATCGCCAAGGGGCGGACGCTGATCCTCGCCACCCATGATCCGGTGCTGGCCGCGCGGATGGACCGGATCGTCAGGCTGGAGGCGCAGTCATGACGTTCCGGCGTGACCTCGGCCCGGTTCTGGCGCTGTTCATGGCCGAGCGCCGCGGCCTGATGACCGGCGGCGTGGCGCTTGCCGCGGCGACCCTTCTCGCCGGCATCGCGCTGCTCGGGCTGTCCGGCTGGTTCATCACCGCGACCGCGCTCGCCGGCCTGTCGGCGACGGCGGCCCTGACCTTCGACGTCTTCGCGCCCTCGGCCGGCATCCGTTTCCTGGCGCTGGCGCGAACCGGTGCGCGTTATGGCGAGCGCCTGGTGACCCATGACGCCACGCTCCGGATCCTGGCGGCTCTGCGCGAGCGGCTGTTTCGCGGCTGGGCCGAGCCCGAGGCCGCGCGGTCGCTGCTGGTCCGGCCGGCCAAGCTGCTGTTCCGGTTGACCGCCGATATCGACGCCTTGGATTCGCTTTATCTGCGCCTGCTCGTGCCGGCCGGGGCTGCATTTGCTGCCGCGCTGGCGATGGCGGTGGCGTTCGGGCTGATGCACGCCTGGCTCGGCCTCGCGCTTGCCGGCTGGCTCCTGCTGGTCGGCTTCGGCCTGCCGCTCTTGGCGGCGCGCTGGGCCGTGCCCTGGGCCCGCCGGCGCAGCCACGCGCTGGAGGCCCTGCGCGCCCGCGCCATCGCTCTCGTCGCCGGGCAGACCGAACTCGTCATGGCGGGCAGGCTCGATGCCCAGCTTGCCGCGACGCGGGCGGCCGATCGCCGGCTGATGGCGGCGGAGGACCGGCTGAACCGGATCGAGACCGGGACCTCTGCAGGCTTCGGCATCGCCACGGCAGCAACGCTTGCCGGCACGCTTCTCGGCGTGGCGGCGCTCGCCGAGGCGGGGACGATCGGCGCGCCTGTCGCGGCGCTCGGCCTGCTGGTCGCGCTCGGATCGGTCGAGCCCTTTGCCGGCCTGCGCCGTGGCGCGATCGAACTCGGCCGCACCCGGCTCGCCGCCCGTCGCCTCGCGCCGCGGCTGAGCCCGGCCCCGGCCGCGGCCTCACCGTCCCGGCCAGACGCGACCTGCGCCGTCCGCTTCGCCGCCGTCTCGGCCGTCTATCCCGGGGCGGAACCGCCGGTCTTTCAAGATCTGTCGCTGACCATCGGCCGTGGCGAGCGTGTCGCCGTCATCGGCCCGAGCGGCGCCGGCAAATCGACCTTGCTGGCTCTTATTGCCGGCGAAATGACGCCGGCCAGCGGCACGGTCGAGGCCATCGACAGCACGCTGCTGACCCAGCGCACCGAGCTGTTCCACGACAGCCTGCGCGAGAACCTCGCCCTCGCCGACCCGGCGGCCGATGACGTCAGGCTGTGGGATGCGCTCGATGCCGCCGGCCTCGGGCCGGACCTGCGCGCGGCCGGGCGCGGCCTCGATGCGCGGCTCGGCGAGGGCGGTCTCGGCCTGTCCGGCGGCCAGGGCCGCAGGCTCGCTCTGGCGCGGCTCTTGCTGCGCGCCTCGCCGCTCTGGCTGCTCGACGAACCGACCGAGGGGCTCGACCGCGAGACCGCCGGCGACGTGCTCGAACGGCTTGCAGAGCGCCTCGGCGGACATTCGCTCGTGGTCGTCACGCATCTGAGACGCGAAGCCGCACTCGCCGACCGCTTGCTGATCTTGGAAATGGGTTGCATCGTCGCGTCACCGCAACGTGGCGAGTCCGGTTTCGACGCCGCACTCGCCGCCCTGCGGCCGGATTGAGTGAGGCCCTGTCGATTGACTGGCTGGCTCCGCCTCTGACGGCGCCGGCCCCAGCAGAGGACGCCGGGCTCCCTCGGCGGTAACGGGATGGAACTCGACATCGTCGCGCTGTCGCGGCTGCAATTCGCGCTGACGGCGCTCTACCACTTTCTTTTCGTGCCGCTGACCATCGGCCTCGCCATCCTCCTGGCGATCATGGAGACGGTCTATGTGATGACCGGCCGTGTCATCTGGCGCCAGATGACCAAGTTCTGGGGCGGGCTGTTCGGCATCAATTTCGTGCTGGGCGTCGCCACCGGCCTGGTGATGGAGTTCCAGTTCGGCATGAACTGGAGCTATTACAGCCACTATGTCGGCGACATCTTCGGCGCGCCGCTGGCGATCGAGGGCCTGATGGCCTTCTTCCTGGAAGCGACCTTCGTCGGCCTGTTCTTCTTCGGCTGGGACAAGCTGTCCAAGGTCGGCCACCTCGTGGTTACCTGGCTGGTCGCCGCCGGCTCGAACTTCTCCGCCCTGTGGATCCTGATCGCCAATGGCTGGATGCAGAACCCGGTGGGGGCCGCCTTCAACCCGCAGACCATGCGCATGGAGGTCACCGATTTCTTCGCGGTGCTGTTCAACCCGGTGGCCCAGGCGAAATTCGTCCACACGGTGTCGGCGGCCTATGTGGTCGCGGCGATCTTCGTGCTCGGCGTCTCCGCCTGGTACCTGCTGAAGGGCCGGCATATCGATCTCGCCAAGCGGTCGATGACGGTGGCGGCCTCCTTCGGCCTCGCCGCCTCGCTGTCGGTCGTCGTTCTCGGCGACGAGAGCGGCTATCTCTCCACCGAGCATCAGAAGATGAAGCTCGCGGCGATCGAGGCCATGTGGAAGACCGAGCCGGCGCCGGCCGCCTTCACGCTGATCGGCTTTCCCGACCAGGCGGCGCGCGAGACCCATTACGCCATTCATATCCCCTGGGTCATGGGCCTGATCGGCACGCGTTCGCTGACCACGGAAATCCCCGGCATCACCGATCTCGTCGACCGGGCCAAGCTCCGCATCCGCCAGGGGCTGGTCGCCTATGACGCCTTGCAGAAGATCCGGGCCGCCGGCAGCACCGCGGCGATCCCGGCCGACGTCAAGGCCGCCTTCGAGGCCAATGGCGCGGAGCTCGGTTATGCGCTCCTGCTGAAGCGTTATGTCGACGATCCGCGCCTTGCCACCGACGCCCAGATCGACAAGGCCGCCTGGGACACCGTGCCGGCGGTGGCACCGCTGTTCTGGGCGTTCCGGATCATGGTCGGGCTCGGCATGTTCTTCATCCTCCTGACCGCGACCTTCTTCGTCCTGTCGGCACGGCGCATGCTGGATCGCTATCCCCTGCTGCTGCGCATCGCGGTGCTCGCCATTCCCTTGCCCTGGATCGCGGCGGAGGCCGGCTGGATCGTCGCCGAGGTCGGCCGCCAGCCCTGGGTGATCGAAGGCGTGCTGCCGACGGCGGCGGCGGTGTCCAGCCTCGGCATCGGCCAGGTGCTGTTCACCATCGTCTGCTTCGCGCTGATCTACACGGTGCTGATCGTGATCGAGATGAAGCTGATGGTCCGGGCGATCAAGGCCGGTCCCGAGCCCGACCAGGAGCCGGAAGCGGTCCTGCTGTCGCCCCTCGTCGTGCCCGCGGAGTAAAGACGATGATCCTGCACGAAGTGATCGACTATCAAACGCTGCGCCTGATCTGGTGGGTGCTGCTCGGCGTGCTGCTGATCGGTTTCGCGGTCACCGACGGCTTCGATCTCGGCGTCGGCATTCTCCTGCCCTTCGTCGGCCGCAACGATCTGGAGAGGCGTATCGCCATCAACACGATCGGGCCGGTCTGGGAGGGCAATCAGGTTTGGCTGATCCTGGGCGGCGGCGCGATCTTCGCCGCCTGGCCGCCGCTCTATGCGGTGTCGTTTTCCGGCTTCTACCTCGCCATGTTCGCGATCCTGGCGGCGCTGATCCTCAGGCCGGTCTCGATCAAATATCACAGCATGCGCGAGGACCTCCGCTGGCGGCAGGCCTGGGACTGGGCGCTGTTCACCGGCAGTTTCGTGCCGGCCCTGGTCTTCGGCGTGGCGGTGGGCAATGTGCTGCAGGGCGTGCCGTTCCGCTTCGACGCCGACCTGCGCATCTTCTATGACGGTTCGTTCTTCGGCCTGCTCAACCCCTTCGCACTGCTGTGCGGGCTGCTGTCGGTCGCCATGATGGTCATGCATGGCGGCGCCTGGCTGGCGCTGAAGAGCGCGGGCGCGGTGAGCGACAGGGCAAGGGCCTATGGCAGCCTGGGGGCGCTCGCCGTCATCGTCCTGTTCGCGCTCGGCGGCCTGCTGCTGTGGCTGTTCGTCGACGGCTATCGCATCACCAGCGCGATCGTCACCGACGGCCCCTCCAATCCGCTGTTCAAGACGGCGGCGCGCGAACACGCTGCCTGGTTCGCCAATTATGCGGCCAGGCCCTGGCTGCTGGTGGTGCCGGCGCTCGGCTTCATCGGCGCGCTCGGCGCCTTTTTCGGCCTGAGGTCGAAGCGCGAGGTGACCACCTTCGTGTCGAGCAAGCTGGCGGTCACCGGCATCGTGGCCACCGTCGGGGTGTCGATGTTCCCGTTCATCCTGCCCTCGTCGATCGATCCGCGCGCCAGCCTGACGGTCTGGGATTCGTCGTCGAGCCACCTGACCCTGTTCATCATGCTGGTGGTCAGCGCGATCTTCCTGCCGCTGATCATCGCCTATACGAGCTGGGTCTATTGGGTGCTCTGGGGCAAGGTCGACGAAGCCTCGATCACCGATCACGGCGGCCACGCCTATTGAACGAAGGAATCGAACGATGTGGTACTTTTCCTGGCTTCTCGGCCTGCCGCTGGCAGCGGCTTTCGCGGTGCTCAACGCCATGTGGTACGAGCTGATGGAGGACGCCGCGCGCGACAAGGCGCGGCAGGCGGCGGACGCCGAGCGAGCCTCCGAGCGGGCTTCCGATTATGTGA
Organism: Hyphomicrobiales bacterium; assembly: GCA_017304475.1. Lineage (GTDB taxonomy): Bacteria > Pseudomonadota > Alphaproteobacteria > Rhizobiales > Phreatobacteraceae > Phreatobacter. Next base: position 205,158 of record JAFKKV010000012.1, read on the forward strand.
GCACGTGACCGGATGAAGCATGTCCGGGCCGGTGTTGCGGCCGATCCGGTCTTTCGGGGAGGGCCGTTTCCGAGTGCTCTACGTCACCCCCGGCGCCTGAGCGTAGCGAAGGCGGGAAGGGGGTCCAGGAGTTGCAGAGCTCTTCCCCGACCGGAGCGAAATCCTCTCGACATATGCGTTGAGGGCGCGGTCTGTTGGCTCCTGGACCCCCTTCCGCTCGCTACGCTCGCCCGGGGGCGACGTCGTGGATGTGCCGGCAGATGTTTGCGACGCTCGGCGGAAGCGGTGCCCCTCCGGCGCCGGTTCGGTTGGCGTCAGGCTTGGCAGGCCTGATGCGTGCCGGCATTGACCACACGCCGCGGCCGGAGCGTCGCCAGCGCTATTCCCGCGGTCGCAAGATTGACCGCGGCCAGCACGAAAAGCGTCGTGCGATAGGCATCGCCATAGACCAGCAGCAGGGCGGCGCGGCCGAGGTCGGGGGCGAGCATGGCCGCCTGCGCCAGGCCGCCGCCGGCGAGTTCGTTGGCGAGCGTGGTCAGGTGAGCCTCTCCGCGGGCGCCGCTGGCGAGATGGCCGAGGCCGGTGCGCGTCAAGCCCATCAGCACGGCGCTGGTGGCGGTCAGCGCCAGCGCCTCGCCGGCGACCCGGACCGTGGTGAAAATGCCGGTGGCCATGCCGGCCCGCTCCTTCGGCACGACACTGACCGCCAGGGCATCCATCAGGCCCCAGGGCAGGCCGCTGCCGATGCCGATCAGCGCCAGCGGCAGGATGAAGGCGGTGCGGGGCGCGCCGGGGGCGATCATGGCGAACCAGGCGAGACCGGCGGCGGCGAGCGTCAGGCCGATGGCGGCCAGCGTCGCCGCCGGGATCCAGCGGGTGAGGACGGCGCCAAGCAAGGGCACGATCGCGATCGGCAGGCAGAGCGGCAGCAGCATCAGGCCGACCTCGATCTCGGTCATCCCCTCGGCGCCGATGAAGCGGGCCGGCAGGATGACCAGCGGCACGACGAAGCCGAAGGCGGTGGCGAGCGGCAAAGCCTGGGCACCGAGGAAGCGCGGATAGGTGAACAGGCCGAGGTCGAGCATCGGCCGCCGCTGCAGCTTCTCGACCAGCACGAACAGGCCGAGCATGAGAGCGGCACCTGCCAGCATCGCGATGATCCAGGGATCGGACCAGCCCCGCAGCGGTCCTTCCATGATGGCGAAGGTGAACAAGAGAAGCGTCGCGGTGAAGGTCACGGTGCCCCAGGGATCGACGCCGATCGCATCGGGGTCGCGGGATTCGCTCATGCGCGGCACGCCGAAGGCAAGGACCAGGAGCCCGATCGCCACGCCGGTCAGGAAGACCGAACGCCAGCCGAAGGTCTCGATCAGGAAACCGGCCCAGACCGGTCCCAATGCCAGCCCGACGCCGAAGCTGGTGCCGAGCAGGCCATAGGCGCGGGTGCGCGCCTCGCCGTCGAATTCATGGGCGAGCGAGGCGGCGGCGCCGGCCATGGTGAGCGCGGCGGCAATGCCTTGCAGGGCACGCAGGAGTTCGAGCGCCAGCAGGTTCGGCGCATAGCCGACCACCGCCGAGATCGCCGTGAAGGCGGTCATGCCGATGGCGAAGATGCGCTTGCGGCCATAGCGGTCGGCCAATGCGCCGGCCGCCATCACGGTGGAGCCGAAGGCCAGGATGAAGGCATTCATCACCCAGCCGAGTTCCGCCGGGCTGACGTTGAAATTGCGGCCGATGGCCGGCAGGGCGACGCTCGGGGCGGTGAAGCTGAGCGGCATGGTCAGGCCGGCGAAGCAGACGGCGGCGAGCACGAGCAACTTGTCAGCGGAGCCCTGGCGGGCTGCTGTCTGGACGGACATGATGATGGACCTGTCTGGCTTGGGCGGTGCTCAGGCGGCGAAGCCGCCGTCGACGGCAAGGGCCGCGCCGGTGACGAAACCGGCATCGTCGCCGGCGAGATAGGCAACCGCTGCCGCGATATCGGTGGTCTTGCCATAGTGGCCGAGCGGCATCTGGGAACGCTGCTTGTCGGCATGGGCGCCTTCGGCCGGGTTCATGTCGGTGTCGACAGGACCGGGATGGACGATATTGACGGTGATGCCACGCGGCCCGAGATCGCGCGCCATGCCCTTGGTCATGCCGACCAGCGCGGCCTTGCTGAGCGAATAGAGCGTGATGCCGGAATCGCCGACCAGTTCGGCGAGGCAGCTGCCGATGGAAATGATCCGGCCGCCGCGCTGCATGTGCCGGGCGGCCGCCTGCGAGCCGACATAGACGGCGCGGACATTGACCGCGAGCGTCCGGTCGATGTCCTCGATCGTGTCGTTGTCGAGCGAGCCGCCGATGAAAATGCCGGCATTGTTGACGATGATGTCGATCCGCCCGAACACCTCGACGGTGCGCTCGACGGCGCTGACCACGGCGGCGGCATCGGCGCTGTCGGCCGCCAGCGCCAGGCCCCGGCGGCCGAGCGCCTTGATCTCGGCGACGACGGCATCGGCCTTGGCGGGCGAACTGACATAGGTCAGCGCCACATCGGCGCCGTCCTCGGCCAGGCGGCGCGCGATGGCGGCACCGATACCGCGGCTGCCGCCGGTGACGAGAGCGACCTTGCCAGCGAGCTTGCCGGTGGCTGTGCTCATGGGAATCTCCATTTATGTGATGATCGATACATATTTAAGATCGGAGTTGCGCGACGGCGTCAAGAGAATTATTTATCGATTGTCACAGAAAGGGAGAGCCATGGCCGAGCGCGGCCGCCCACGCCGTTTTGACCGGGTCGAGGTGCTGCGGAAGGCAATGGAGCTGTTCTGGCGCCGCGGTTATGACGGCGCGTCGCTGGCCGACCTGACGGCGGCGATGGGGATCAATTCGCCGAGCCTCTATGCCTGTTTCGGTTCGAAGGAGCAGCTGTTCCGCGACGCGGTCGCGCTCTATGGCGAAACCGACGGCAGCCTGACCGACCGGGCGCTGCGCGAGGCGGCGACCGCGCGGGAGGCGGTCGAGACCATGCTGCGCGGCAATGCCGCGGCATTCGTGAGGCCGGGCCATCCGACCGGCTGCATGGTGACGCTCGCGGCTCCCGCCACCAGTTCCCAGAGCGATGCGGTGTGCCAGTTCCTGGTCGAGCTGCGCCGCCAGGCGCGCACGGCCCTCGAACGGCGCCTGCAGCGCGGCATCGACGATGGCGACCTGCCCGCGGGGACCGATATCGCGGCCCTGACGGATTTCTACTCGACGGTGCTGCAGGGCCTGTCGATCCAGGCCCGCGACGGTGCGCGACCCGAGACGATGAACGCGGTCGTCGATTGCGCCATGGCCGGATGGAATGCCCTGCTGGCGGCGTCCCGGCCCGCCGGCTGACGCGCCGGCCGCCAGCGGACATCACGCGAATGTGCCATGTGTTGAGCATCGCTGCCGGGGCGGTCCAGGCGCGGTTGTTATAGCCTGCGCCTCGCGCCGTGATCGGCGCCGACACGTGATGCCGGAGACCTCCCATGGACAGACGAAGCTTTGGCCTGGCGCTTGCCACAGCCCCTGCCGCCGCCGTTCCCGTGCTGGCCGCAGCGGCTCCCGGACCGGAGCCTGACGGATCGCCCGAATCCAACAAGAAAGTCGTTCTGGATTTCTACGAGAAGGCGCTCAACGAGAAGGACTTCGACGCCGCGGCGCACCATTTCGGCGATCGCTACATCCAGCACAACCCGACCGCGCCCGATGGCATAGACGGTTTCCGCAAGTTCATCGCCTTCCGCAAGGAGCGGATGCCGCATGCCCGTGGCGAGATCAAGCGGGTCTTCGCCGATGGCGACTTCGTCATCCTGCATGTCCATTCGAAACGCGATCCGGCGGATCGCGGCGTCGCCATCGTCGACATCTTCCGGCTCGCGGCCGGCAAGATCGTCGAGCATTGGGACGTGATCCAGCCGATCCCGGAGACGGCGGCCAATTCGAACGGCATGTTCTGAAGCCGACGTCTTAGCGCTGGGCGATCGCCGGGCCCGCAAGGCCCCGCGGCGGCTTGGCCAAGCTGCGCCGGAAGGTCGGGTCGGCGGCGAGAAGTCCGCGCCCGAGCCCGACGATCAGGCTGACATCCTCCGGTTTCAGCGTCAGCTTGTTGTGCAGGGCGAGAATGCGCCGCCGCTGCTGATGTTCGGTGACATCGGCCAGGGCGATCCGGATGACCTCGACACTGAAGTTCGCGCAACCCGCCGGGCGCGGCTGGCGTGCGCAGCGCCAGCGCACCACCTTGTCGCGCCAGGCCCTGGCTTCGCCGCGCAGGGCATCGACACCGTGCCGGCTGGCGCTGTCGATCAGCGCGTCGGTCGCCCCGACGATCGCCTCGACGGCGTTGGGCGCGGCGGCCGTTTGCGACATGTCGCCGCCGATCCGGGTCGAGGCGTCGACGACGATGAAGACGACACGCTGGAGACGCAGGGCCTGGGCTGGCGAAAGCGGTTCGGGGGAGGCGCGCCGCATCAGATGGACCAGGCTTTGCGTGCCCAGGCCGTCGACCAGGCCGCCGTCATAAAGCTTGAGGAAGTTGAGGTCGGGCTCGGTGCGGTAGCGCGCGATCGCTTCCTGGTAGTCGCGTTCGGTCAGGGTGCGGTCGGCGCTGCGGGTGGCGCTCAATTGCCGCCATTGCGTCGCCGGGCTGACCGGGCAGTCGCCGTTGAAATTGCGCAACACGATGGGCGAGAACACGATCGGCACGGCGGCCGACGCCGCCACCGCGTGGGACAGGGGGTAGCTGTCCAGATTGCTGCACAGGGCCGAAAACGACGCGCGATCGAAAATGAACGGTGCCCGGTTGTAGAGATCGGTCGCGTGCACGACCAGCCGCGGACGATCGGCGCGGTCGAGACTGCCGAAGGTCGCGCCGTGGAACAGATGGGCGTCGAGCCAGGCCGGCAGCCCGGACAAATCGTTGGCGCCGCCCTGATAGGCGCGCAGCAGGTTGGCCGGGGTAAGTGAGGTGCGCAGCCCCGCCTCGACATCCTGGTCGAGAAACCTGCGCTGAAAGAGATCGAGGCCGGCCGGTCCGTTGAGAGCGAAATAGGAGGCCAGGATCGCGCCCCCGGAAACGCCGGAGACCACCACCACGTCGTCGGCCAGGCTCCGGCCCTGTCCTGTATCGGAAGCCTGCGCGGCCAGCGCCTGCAAGGCACCGAAACCGAAGGCCGCCGAGCGGGCCCCGCCGCCGGAAAAGGCCATGACGATGCCGGTATCGCCGCCGGAGGCCGGCGTCCGCGGGCTTGCCGCGGCCGTCGGGGCAAGCGGGGCGTTGACCGGAGCCATGTCGAGGCTGGCGCAGGCCGAAAGCAGAAGGGCCATGACAATGGCAAGTCCGGCGAATAACCGGCCGGATCGCCCGAAAGAAAGCAATCGTCGGCCAAGCCGATTGATCGTTTCGATCAATTCGCCGTCGATATATGAGGATAATGACAATGCCACGACGAACGATGCCCGCGCGAACGGAATTCATCGACGGGAGTTCCGCCGATGAATACGTTTTTCGAGGCGGATATTGCCGATCTAAAATTGCGCTAACATTGCGCTCTCGCGCGAAGACTGAAAATCGGTGGATCGCCGGGACCTTCGCCACGCCCCCAGCCGCGCGGTTGGCAGCCGTCAGGTGTGGGCGACCAGCGGTACGGTGAGCCTGAAACAGGCGCCGCCGCCCGGCCGCCCGAAGACGGCGACGGTTCCGCCATGGATGTCGGCGATCTCGCGGACCAGGTTGAGGCCGAGCCCCGCGCCGCGATCGAGCGGCTTCAGCCGGTGGAACGGCTCGAAGATGCGTTCGTGCTGGTCGGGCGGAATGCCGTCACCCTCGTCGGAGACCTCGATCGAGCCGTCCCGGGTGACCGCGATTGTGATCGTGCCGCGCCGGCCGCCGTGCTGGATGGCATTCTGGATCAGATTGGTCAGGGCGCGCTCGAGGGCCGCCTGATCGCCGATCGCCGGCGCCTTCTGGGTCTCGGTCTCGAATGACAATTCATAGCCGGCGGCAATGGCGAGCGGCGCGAGGTCGACGGCGACGCGCCGGCCGATCGCCACCAGGTCGATCGGCGCGAAATGGTCGACCCGCTGATTGAGGCGCTGCAGGTCGAGCAATTGCTCGGCGAGATTGGCGAGCCTTGCCATGTCCTCGAGCAGCCGGGTCTTGTCGGCCGTGGTCGGCAGCGCCTCCAGGCGCGTCTGCAGGATGGCGATCGGCGTGCGCAATTCGTGGGCGGCATCGACAAGAAAGCGCTTGTGGCGTTCATGACCTTCGTCGAGGCGGCCGAGCGCGTCGTTGACCGCCCGGACCAGCGGAGCCACTTCGGTCGGCACCGTGTCGACGGGCAGGCGCGTGCCGCGCTGATTGCTGTCGATGCGCTCGGCTTCGGCGGCGGCTTCGCCGAGGCCGGCGAGTGCGCGGCGGACCACCATCGAGGTGGCGATGACGGTTGCGAGCGTCATCAGCACGAGATTGGGCAGGATGGCGCTCAGGAACAGGATGGAGGCGCCGAGCACGAGCTTGCGCAACAGCAGCTTGCCGCCCGACCCGGAGATGATCTGGACATTGCCGGCCGCCGTATCGACCCGCTTGATCCGGGCGGTCGGCAATTCCGGATCGTCGCCGATCTGCCAGCCGAGGCGCGCCTGGCTGATATGGTCGAGCGCATCGCCGATGCGGGCGAATTCGGGCGGCACCTGTCCCTCGGACAGGACCTGGCCCTGGCGGTCGCGGACGACGAACCAGAGATTGGGACTGTCCTGCCGGAGCCTGGCCAGGTCCTCGGTCCGGCGCAGGATCAGGCGTCCCTCGGCATCGCGCGTCAGCGCCACCTGGACGGCATCGGCAACGGCGTCCTCATCGGGTTCGTCGATGAGATAGCCGGCCGCCCAGAGCGTGCCGAGCGCCAGCACGAGCAGGAGAGCCAGCATGGCGCCCTGCAGCAGTACCAGCCGCCAGACCAGGCGCCATTTCAGGGATCGGACGGAGCCGAATGTCATCGTGGCGGCCTTGGTCGTTTCGTGCCTATGGCGCGTGTTTCAGGAGATAGCCGATGCCGCGGATGGCGTGAATGGCGACACCCGCCTCGGCGTCGGCGAGCTTGCGGCGGAGCCGGGAGACATGGGTGTCGAGCGCATTGGACTGGATCTCGTCGTCCATGCTGTAGACCGCTTCCTCCAGCGACGAGCGCTGGACGGTGCGGCCCATGCGGCGCAGCAGGGTTTCCAGCACCAGCAATTCGCGGCGCGGCAATTCGAAGATCACGCCGTCTATGCTCGCCTCGCGGTGGCTGAAATCGAAGGACAGCCGGCCGACCCGGAGGATTTCCGCCGACAATTCGCTCGAGCGCCGGCGCACCGCGCGCAGCCGCGCCAGCAGTTCCTCGACGGCGAAGGGCTTGGCCAGGTAGTCGTCGGCGCCCTTGTCGAGCCCGGCGATCCGGTCGGCCAGATCGCCGCGCGCCGTCAGGACGATGATGGGGACCGAGATGCCCTTGGCGCGCAGTGCCGGAATCAAGGTCAGCCCCTCGCCGTCGGGCAATTGGCGGTCGAGCAGGATCGCGCCATAGACACTGGAGGCAATGGCTTCATGGGCATCGGTCAGCGTCGCGACATGGTCGACGATCATGTCATAGCGCTTCAGGGCCGCACCGAGTGCCGAGGCCATTTCCGGCTGGTCGTCCACCAACAGAACACGCACGATCAATTCCTTCGCCGCAGGGCAGCCCCGGCTGGCCGGTAGCACCACGGCATTGCGCCAGCATTGCGTGCCGCCGCCCGGCTACTGCATGCAATCGAGCGGCAGGACCACCGGGAAGGCGTAATCCTGCATGGTCGGCAGCCGGCGCGGCTCGCCCTGGGCGACTTCCGTGATCTCGACATTGTTGCGGCGCAGGAAGCGGGCGATGACGTCGCGCTGGATGCCGGTGCCGGGCCGTCCGGTGAATTGCGGGTCGTTGGCGATGCCCACCACCAGGCCGTTGCCGTCATAGATCGGCGCGCCCCAGGGTTCCTCGACCGCGCCTCCCTGGAACTGGAAGCGGCTCGGATCGCTGCCGGAACCGGTCGTCGCGGTGACCGTGCTGCCGACCACTGCCACCGCGCCGAGCGTGCGCCGCGCGGGATAGCCGACGATCACCAGGTTCTCGCCGACCCGCAATCCGGATGAGCCCAACCGGAACGGGGCGACCGGGCTGGTCAGATCGGGCACCCGGTAGAGCGCCAGGTCGAACTCGGCGTCTTCGGCCACCCGCACCATGGCGACCCGCTGGCCGCCCGGCCGTGCGATGGAAACCGCCGTGCAATTGCGCACCGAGTGGAAGGTGGTCAGGACATGGCCGAAGCGGCTGACATAGAAGCCGGTTCCCGACGAGATGACCTGGCCCGGCTGGGCGCGGGCGCCGATCGTGAGCTCGGGCATTTCGCAGAGGTTCTGGGCCTGGCGGGTCTCGCCGGCGCCGCCGGCGAAGACGAAGCGCAGGTTCCAGATGCAGCCGTGCTCGCTGGCGAGGCGCAGGTGGAACCGGCCGGCCGCGCGCAGGGTGCCGGTGCCGAGCCGGTCGAGCCCCCAGTCGGTGGCATTGGGCGCCTGGACGAAAAGCGACACGATGACCGCCGGCCCCTGGTTGATGATCATCGTATCGGCGGCGCGCGGCGGCTGAGGGGGCTGCGGCGGTTGGGGCTGCGGCTGGGGTGGTTGCGGCGGCTGCGGCTGCGGCTGGGGCGGTTGCGGCGGATTGATCGCCTGGTTGCCCTGCGGGAAGTTCGCATTGGCGCCGTCGAACACCACTTCGCTGATGTCGCAAAGCTCCTGCCGGCGTTTCTCCTCTTCCCGGCCGTTCTGGTAGATCACCTTGATGTCCCAGATGCAGCCACGCCCGCGCTCGGGCCGCAGCTCGCCGCGCTGGCCGGCGGCGATGGTCGCGCCATTGAGCCGGTCGCGGCCCCAATTGTCATCGCTCACCGGCGAGGCGTAGAGCCTGGTGATGGCGGTCGAATAGCGGTTGATGATGAAGACGTCGGGATTGTTGCGGTCGGTGGAGCGCTGCTGGGCATGGCTGTCGGATGCCGACAGCATGGCCGCGACGCTCAGCACGGCCGCCATGACGGGGCCAATTGCGACAAAGGTGCTCAGGACGCGTGCGAACCGCATCGACGAATGCCATCTGTTGATCGGTGGTTGAACTTAGACGTCGCGCCAGCGGCTGTCACGGCCCGCGGCGGGCATGCCCGGCCTGACCGGACCGGCGCCGGCCGTCAGGAGCCGCCGTCATTGGCGCGCTCGATCGTTCGCCGGCCATCGGCCGGCGGGGTCGGGCTGTCCCAGAAGCGGCTCAGCGCGCCGCGCACCGCGGTGGCTTCGCCGCCGGAGCAGCCCTTCTCGGCGAGGAAGGCCTTGGCATCCTGGTAGCCGGCCTCGACGGCGGCGGCCGCCCCTTGCGGACCGCGTGCCTGGTTGGCGTTCTTGACCCGCAGCCGGATGGTCTCGAAGGTCGGCATCGGCAGGAAGTCGCAATTGCTGTCGTACCAGAGGGTGAAACCGGCGAGGTAATAGGTCCGTTCGGTCCGGACCGACGCGCTGGTCTGCCGGAACAGGTCATGGATCCGGTCGTCGACCATGGCCTGGACGACCCGATCCTGGCGATAGGGCCCGGCCTCGACCGGAGCGGTGGCGAAGCCGGAGGCGATCGCAACCGTGGTCAGAAGCGTCAAGATGGCCGACATGTCCTGCTCCCTGGTCAGGGCGGATCGGGGACCCGCTCCGTGTGCTTAGGGCTTAGCGAGCGGTTGCGATGTGCGGCATTGCACACCGTTGCGATCGGTTGCGATGGATGGACGGCGAGCGGTGGCCCGCCGGGCGCCTGGCGGTCCCGGCCGTGGTTCCCGCCGATTTGGCGTGCAGGGCGCAGTGCACCAGGACAGGGACGCGCCGCTGCGGGCGGCGATGGCAGAGCGCGACCATCGCGATGATCCATGGCAGGGCGGCCGCGAAGGCAAGAAGGGCAGTGATCCGCATGACAGGCTCCCGTCGCTCGAAGCGGTCGAACCGCTTGCGACCTGATTAGGCGGGAGGCCCTCGGCTGGGCATTGCTGGATGTTGCTGCGGGTTGCGATCGGTGGGGTCCGGCGGCGGACGAAAAAGACCTCGCGCGTGTCCGTCGGGACATCGGCGAGGTCTGTCGGGACTGGCCGGCCCGATCAGGCCGGCACGGTCGGGCCGTGATGCGCGGCCGGGCTCTCGTCAGGCGATCTTGGCCTCGCGCACGACATAGTCGCTGCCGCAGAAGCCGACGGCATTGGCATGGCTCTTGGCCAGGCGGGCGAGATTGGTCAGGAAGCGGGCGGTCTCCTCCTCGTCGAGGGGGGCTGCCTGCGGATTGCCGCCGCGCGGATCGAGCCGGCCGAGGATATCCGGGTTGCGCACCACGATGGCGGTCAGCCGGAACCGGCCGGGAATCGGCTGAACCGGCTTCGGCTCGCGCATCAGCAGAATGCGGCCGGCCTCGACCGTCGGTTCGAACGGCGAGGGCAGCCAGCGCACGACGTCCTGGAAGGTCATGTCCCAGATCCGCCCGCCGAGCATGGAGGGATCGCGCGAGAACATGACATAGACCTTCAGGGCCCCGGCATCGGCGGGAATGCCGTCAATGGCGAACAGCCCCTTGTGCCGGCCGATCTCGAAGACCGGCGGCCCGGATGCCGCCGCCGAGGCACCCTCGAAGAAGCGGGTCGAGCCATATTGCTCGATGGCGACCTGCAGGCTGCCGGGCGCATTGGGGGCATCGGGCGAGAATTCGCGCACCAGCGCCTTGTGGGTGCGATCGAGCACGTCCTGGTCGATCACCTCGGTGGTGTCGATCAGCTGGCGGGTGAAGGACAGAACCGGGGCCTCGAAATCATGCGGCCGGAAGGAATAGCCCGGCAGTTCCGACCGGCCGGCCGCGCCGCGCACGACGGCGACCCGCTTGTTCACGACATCGGCGAGTTCGCCCGCGACGTCGGGCTCGCAGCCATAATCGCCGCGCAGCATCTTGGAGAATTTGGACGGGCCGTCGTCCGGCCCCCACAGCCTGGTGGCGATCTCGGCATTGGATTGCGGCAGGCGCAGGAGCTCGCGGACGGCAAGCCATTTCAGGAAAAGATTGGGAATAGCGTTGGCCATCGTTTCGTCTCCGGTTCACGGACCCCAATCAGCCAGATCACGCGCCCCCGGAAAAGACCGAAGGCAAGGCCCTGCAACACGCTGCAAGACGCCGCAATTCCGGCTGGGCGGCGCCCGCGGCATCGTTCGTCCAGACAGCGACGACGCCTGTCGCACCAGGATGGAGTTCCGAACATGCGCAGTCGTAGCCTTATCGTAACGCTTCTCGCCGCCCTGTCACTCGTCTTGGCCGCGCCCGGCGCCTTTGCCGGCGAACGCGTGGCCCTCGCGATCGGGGTTTCCGCCTATCGCTCCTCGCCCTTGCCCAGCCCGGTGAAGGACGCGACCGAGGTCGCCCAGACGCTGGCCGGCTTCGGTTTTTCGGTGACCCTCGCCAAGGATCCGAACTCGGAGGATTTCAAGGCCGCAGTCGATGCCTTCATCACCAAGGCGCGCGGCGCCGAGGCGGCGGTGGTCTATTTCTCCGGCCATGGCCTGCAGGTCAATGGCGAGGTCTATATGATGGCGAGCGACACCCGCTCGGACCGTCCGGAAATCTTCCAGCGCGACGATTTCACGGTCAACGGCATCCTCGATCGCCTGCAGGCCGCCGGCGTCGATTTCAAATTCGTCATCGTCGACGCCTGCCGCAGCAATCCCTTCCTGGATGCCGAAGGCCGCAGCGCGCTGGCCATCGCCAATGCCGGCCGTGCCGAGCGCCGCCGCCCCGCGACCAATGCGCTGGTCAGCTTCGCCTCCGCCTCGGGCCAGCTGTCGCAGGACTGGGGCGGCTCGATCGGCCTGAGCCTCTATACCTCGGCCCTGCTCGACGTCATGCGCCGCAACGAACGCATCGAGGTGCGTGACCTGACCCAGCAGACGCGGGCCCTGGTCGAGCAGCGCGTCGCCAGCCGCGGCGCCAATGCCCAGAACCCCTGGGAAGGCTCCTCGCTGGTGCGCCCGATCCACTTCGAGCGCCGCGCGGCGGGCCCGGTCGTCGCCTTCCTCGCCGGCCAGGAGCGGGGCTCGCTCGATCGCCGCGACGGCCGCATGGCGTCGCTCGAGCGCCAGCCGCGCCAGCCCATGGCCCGTGCCGACGAGAGCGACATCAATGTCAGCCGCCGCGCCGCCACGACCAGCAGCCGTGCCTGGGAATACAATGTCGCCGGGACCCAGGACCGCGACGGGTCGCGCGCCGACCGGCGCAGCGCGCTCAGCTCCGGCGGCCGCTACGGCATGGCCGAATGGCGCTGAACGCTACCAAGGGCAGATGAAGAAGGCCTCGCGGCGCATCGCCGCGGGGCCTTTCACCATAAGGCCATGGCAAGGCAGTAATCGGCGTTTTCCAGCACCGTCGTCTCGGCCGGACAGGCCGTCAGCCGCCGATAGGCGGTGAGCGAAATGGGGCCGGTGCCGGTGTCGGAACTGGACAGGCGCTCGTGACCGAGCGCCGTCGGCGTCACCAGGCCGAGATTGCCGGCGCCGGCCAGGCAGTAGCCGGCGAACGGAAATTGCGCCGACGAGGTGGCGCAGTCGGCCGAGGTCTTGGGAGCCAGGGTGGCCGTACCGGTCGCCGCGCCCGTGATGGTCAGGCCGGTGGTGCCGGGTGCAGCGGTCAGCCAGGACGGGCTGACCGGGGCAAGGCAGGCGGCCTCCGCCTCGAACAGGGCGCCGGCCGGGCAGCGCTCGCCCGATTTGGTCGTGACCTTCAGGTCGATGGCACCGGCGAGCGGCGCCGTCAGGCGCCCGCCGTCCCAGATCGCTCCGATCGGCCGGCCGGATTTGAGGCAGTAGAGGCCGTCGAGCACCCGGGTCCAGCCGTCGCGACAGGGCTGGCCCGGCTGTGCACGCCAGATGAGCGCCTCGTCGGCGGCGACCGGCCAGGATTCGGGATTGCCGGCATCGACGGCAAGCCTGGCGGGCCAGAGCGCGTAGCCGGCGGCCAGGCCCGCGAGCAGCAGGGCCGCCCCCGCCATCAGGACAGGGCGCGCGCCGGAAAGCCGCCGGCCGTGATCCGCCTCGATCTCGTGCAAGGGCTGCGGAACCTGGCTGACGAGGCGCGCCGGCAGCGCCGGCGCAGGCGGCGGGGCGACAGGGATCAGGGGGACGGGTGCCGGGGCGATGGGGGGCGGGGCAAGGGTCGCGGCTGTGGCGAGGCTCGCCATGCTGCCGATACCGGCCAGTGACGGCCCCGGTTCGACGGCCGGCGCCACGATGGCTCCGCGCGTCGGCGCCATCTCGACGGCCGCCGGCACGGTCTGCGATGGCGCGGGTTGGGGCGGCGGGACTTGAGGCGGCGGGGGTGCGACTTCGGCGACCGGCGGCGGCGCGGGCGGTGGTGGTTCCACCACAGGCATGAGAACGAGCGGCGCGATCGCGCCCTGGACGAACAAAGCCGGCCGCTGGCTGTTGCCGGTCGACTGCGCCACGTCGCGCGACACCGAAAAGAAGATCTCCTCCAGCCGACGGTTCGGCTCGAGCAGGTGGCGCACGAGAGCGCCGGCATAGGGGCTGTTGTCGCCGGAGCCGTCGTCGGCGACCTGTCCGGCGGCGGTGGAAAAGACCACCAGCGTGCCGTCGGGCAGGTTCTGGATCGACGCCAGCCCCTGGGTCATGCCGCCGCCGGTGTCGCGCACGGCGCTGTCGCGGCAGGCGTCCAGCACGATCACATTGGCGAGCGACCGGGTCCGGGCCAGTTCCTCGACCAGGTAGTCGACCAGGATGGCGCCGCTTTTCAGGTAGCGCGTATCGGGAATATGGGCATCGATCGGCACCAGGTAATTGGCGCCCTGGTGCTGGATGCCGTGCCCGGCGAAATAGAAGAAGCCGACCGCGTCCGGGCCGGCCTTTTCCAGGCGTTCGCCGAGCCGGACGATCGCCGTCTCGAGAATGGTCTTGCCGGCGTCGATCGCCAGTTCGGTGTCGAAACCCAGCTTGTCGAGGGCCGACGCGACCAGCCGGGCGTCACGGGCGGGGTTCTCGAGGCGGTTGGTCCGATAGGCGCCATTGCCGACGACCAGCGCGACCCGTGGCGACGGGGGCGCGGCCGGGGCTGTCCAACCTGAATCGTCGTCGCCGAAAAACCGAGGGGGCATGACACATGGGGTCGCTACTGACCGAAGGGCACCAAGAATAGATCGCCCGCCCCGCCGATTCAACGACCTGTCCGGTTCGGCTTCCTCCGATGCGCCTCATGACCGGCCGGTTCGGCCGTGTCTTGCCCTGTCGCGGCCGTGTCAAACCGGAGCCAAGGTCTGGAAGCGGTCGGGCATCCGCTTGGCTTCGGCGGTGCCGAAGAAGCGCTGCGGGCTGCGCGGCAGGCGTTGTGCGCGCGGGCTGGCGGTGGCGAGGCGGTAGTCGTCGGGGCTCTCGACGACCGGGCGGGTGGCGGTGCCGTGATGGGCCGCGGCGGCTTCGCCATGGGCCGAGGTGAGGATGCCGGTGACGAGAGCAAGGCAGGCCAGCGTGGAGAACAGGACCGAGGCGCGGCGCGGATCGATCCGGCTGATGATGCCTGCCTTCGGTTGCTGGGTGGTGGTCATGGCTCGATCTCGCTGGGTCCTGGCCACGTCGAAAGCGTGGGTCGATGAGGACAGGCTTAGCGGGATGGCCGGCTTTGCGGCATTGCGCGGGGTTGCAGCGGGTTGAAGGGAGTTTCGCGTGGTGGCGGCCCCATGCGCCGCAAGGGAGCGCCGAAACGGCTGCGACCCGCCGGGCGGCAGCCACGGCGGGTCGCGGGGGGGGGCGGGGAGGGGGACAGGCACCGGGCCCGTCACTCGTTCAGGGTGTAGCGGCCGAGCCGGCAGATGTTGATGCGGCGCTTCTCGACGATGTCGCCATCGGCGAACTTGAACTTGAAGTCATAGACGCAATCGGGCCGGCCGTCGGTCATGTTGATATTGATGCTGCGGCCGGCGGCGAGCGTGTTGTCGCCGAGAATGTCGTTCTCCCAGTTGGAGACGCTGGGCGGCGAGGCCCAGAACGAATGCAGCTCGACGCCGGTATTGTTGACCAGGCGGAACGAACAGGTCTCTTCGCCACGGTCACAGGCGCTTGCGGCGCCCGTGCCGGCCATCAGGGCGGCGGCAAAGGCAAGACCTGCGATGGTGGAGCGGCGAAAGCGATGGAACGACATGACGATCTCCTCTTTGGCTGGACAGCGTCGCGCGCTGTTGAGGAGATGTTTAGGTGACGGCTGCCGGCCACGGCATTGCTGCGGGTTGCATCGGGTTGCGGCGGCTTTCCGCGGCGGGTCAGGACCTCTGCGTGCCGCCAGGCCTTCGGGCATGGCCTTTCGCCTAGAGGGGGCTTGCGGAGCCTCCGGCCGAGCCGTGGCCGCTGGTTTCCAGCCGGGGCAGAAGATCCCAGATCGCGCGATTGAGATCGTTGAGCTCGGCGATCGCGCGGGCGAGCTGCCGGATGCGCGCCTCATCGAAGGGATGGCGAACGCCGAAGCGCATGCGGCTGCGCGATTCCTCGATCTTCATCGTCTGGGTCGCGGTGATCATGCCGTGCTCGTCGACCACGAAGATGCAATGGGTCAGCTCGTTGCGCAGGCGCGTCAACCTGGCGAAGGCCTCGACGATCCGGCCGACCTCGCGCCGGAGCAGGGGATCGCCGACATGCACTTTGGCCAGCCGGGTCACCAGGTCGAGACGGGCGCGGGTGGTGTTGAGCGTGGCGAAGACGATGGCGGCGGAAATGTCGTCGGTGCCGAGCAGCAATCGCACGACATAGATGAACAGGCTCTCGTCATTGCTCCAGCTGAAATTGAGGTCGCCGATCAGCGCCATGATCGTCTTGCGCCGTTCGGCCGAGGTCACGGCCGCCGCCTCGATGGCTTCGAAATCCGGGCGTTGCGGGAGCGATGACCGAGGCATCAACCTGACCTGGCGTCGAGAGACGGATGGTCCGCCCGAGCCGTCGGGGCGGCCGATATCCGGGGGGAGTGGCGTTGTCCGGGACGGTGTCTTAAGGGGCGTCCCCGGCCGGCGGAGGGGCGATCCGCAAAGGGAAGACCCGGCCGGCGCCGAAACGCCGGACCATGGCCCGGCCTATTTGTCGGCGCGCATGAACAGGTCGAACTGACCCTGCAGGTCAAGGCTGCCGAGAGGCCCGTGGTCCGGGCGTTCGCCATTGCGGGGACTGAAGGCCAATAGCCGGACAATGGCGCTCTCGAAACGTTCGACCAGATCGGCGTCGTCGAAGATTTCGGAGGCGATGCGCAGGTTCTCGATGCGCTGCTGCGCGACGGTGCGCTTGCGCTGGCCGTCCGGGGCCTCGGGAACCGCGGGCCAGCGGATCGGCGGGCCGGCGTTGCCGTCCCTGGCATCGCGTTCCGGGCAGATCAGGTCCCAGCCGACGGCGTGGACGATCTTGCGCTTCAGGCTCCAGGCCGACATCAGCGAGACGTGCAGCAGCCGCTCCAGATTGTGGGCGCCGAGCCGGCCGCGCGAAGCGACCGTCAGATAGAGCGCCTGCAGCCAGATATGCAGCGGGATATGGCTGCCTTCGAAAATCGTGCCGGCGCGCAGCGAGAACGACTTGCGGCAGGAATAGCACTTGAAGGTGGATTTGCGGGTCGACTTGCCCTCGAGGCGTCCGATTCTCTTGGTTTCCCCGCAATGCGGGCAATTCAGGTTTTCGGCGCCGAGGCAGTTTTCCAGAAACCGGCAGGCGGCGTCTTCATCTTGCATGTCGTCGAGATTGATCGGCATTACGATCCCCACCCCAATTGGAGATGATATCCAGACATGACCGCGATGCTCCAGGGGTGCTCGAACTCGACCACATCAAGGCTGCAGCGCGGGGCATCACCGGTCACGGACGGGCATCGGAACTCGCCGGGGCAGGTGAAACCGGCGAGGACCTGATTGCCGAAGCGATCACGTCTGCCGGCTTTGGGAGTTGTAGAAAAGTGTGCGGAAAAAACAGATCACGCGACGCCAAAGCGAACCCTTGGCGCCGGACGGATCTGGCCATGCTCCGAGGTCGATCGTGTCCAGCCTCGTGCCCGGCTGTCGCTTCCGATCACCTCGCAACGTCGAGCGCTGTGCCCGGCTCGCCGCGTCTTTCCTGGATTCTTTCGACCTGGTGCTTCGATGGGCCCGGCCGCAGAACCTCTCTGGTAACCCGCCGCCCGCAGTTCAGCGCGACAGGGGGAATTCCAAGAAGGTAGGTATCATGGTGCCTCAATCTCAGTTCTAATACATGATGATGACAGCGAGGTCCATATTTTTGCCGTGGGGTGACGCTTATAGGACGCGTTTACACATGCTGGGTTGTGGTTCGGATATGCCCCGCCCGGACCTTGGTGCCGATTATAGAACTTGACGAAAATGACCGCGGCCACCCATCATTCGGTCCCTCGGCAGACAGGCCGATTTCGCCGCTTCCGGTCCGAAATTGCGCGCTTGTTCTGACGGCTGACGCCGGCGTGCTTCGGCGGCGGCCGAAGCTCGGACCCGGGCTCCGAGACGGAGCGTGTCGAGACCAAGGAGAGTGCCATGTCCTGGGCTCGGTTCATCGGCGCGGCCGGATAGTCGGCCCCCATCGAGGCCGGTGGCCCCGCTGCCGGATGTGCTCTCGACATTCACGCCAGATCGGATGCCAGCCATCGTTCCGCCGCCTGTGAGGCACGGGAGCTGGGGCCGGTTGCAATATCCGCATGGGCGTTCAGGTCAGGATTTCCGGCTCGAGCCGGGTGCTTATCGGGTGAGGTTTTGCGGACCCGATTTTGGCGGGCAATGCGTTCTCCGACGCCCTGTTTCTGTTTGTCGTGAGGTCGCGGCGGATGACATCCGGCCGCGGCGACGGCGGAGATTTGCCCGTTCCGTTCAACCCCAGGGAGGTTTCGATGCCCGGCTAGCCAGAAAGACCAGATCGGCAACTCACCTTGTTCCCAAGGCATTCCATTGCATTGCATGCCTACACGTCGAAATGGGGCACACAGGTCCGATGTGCTTGCGCCGCGACCCAGAAGAGACGCGGTCAGGTTCCGAGGACCTGGTGTCTCCCTTTCGACGAGGAGATCGGTATGTCGCTTCACGGTCGCGCTCGTAGCCGGCCCGAGGGCCAGACCCGGCGCCATGAACGCACGGATCACGCGCGGCCGGATCGCGAAGCTTGGAAGCGCGGAGTCGAACGGACACAATCGCGGCAGGTGGTCGAGGCCGCGGCCCGAAACGATGCCGCTTGTCACGAGGACGCGCGCGCTTCCGGCACGGTGCCGGTCGAGCCCGACGCAACTGACGTCAACCATGCACCTGCCCTCGGCATGGGCGCGGCAGGCGCGGGCGACCGGTCGATGACCGGCGGCAGCGGCAAGCGCGCGGAGATCGATCCCGAGGTCCCTGGCCCCTTGCCGGAGCGGGATGCCGCCACGCAGTCCATCGCCATGGGCTCCAACGTTCAGTTCATCCAGACCCATTCGAGGCCCGCCGGCGACGAGGATTAGGGGCAGCAGGCCCTGATCGTTGCAAAGCGGGCACCACAGTCCGGCCGCGCCGCCTTTGCGGCGTCGCGTGTTTGCCTCTCGCACGACCGACGACACCTCCGCCAACTCCACAGTCGCCGGCCGCGTCGGGCGCCGCCTCTGCCGTGCCGCGCGACGGTGCGACGGGGGCGGCGACTTCAGCCGGGGCTGCCCGGGTCGGACGGGACCGCGAAGGCCTCGCATCTCCGTCCGGCAAGCCGCCTGTGACGATGTCGTGACATTCTCGTGACAAGGCCGGCGCGCCATTCTAATCCTAGCGTCAAGGCCCGCCTAAAGGGGCCGCGGAGGCGACGCTATGACGGGAATGAAATGGGTTGCCTCGGCGGCGATCGCGCTGGTCTCGGCGCTCGTGACGCCGATGCTCTCGCGCGAAGCGCGCGCGCAAGGCACGCTTAATTTCTATTGCTCGGTCCAGGTCGAATGGTGCCAGGCGATCGCCACGAATTTCCAGCGCGACACCGGCATCCGCGTCAGCATGACCCAGCGCGGCTCGGGCGAGAACCTCGCGGCGATCCGCGCCGAGGCGCAGAACCCGCGCGCCGATATCTGGTTCGGCGGCACCGGCGATCCGCATCTGGCGGCGGCCGAGGAAAACCTGACGCAGGACTATGAGAGCCCGAACAATGGGCAGCTCCAGCCCTGGGCGCTGACCCAGTGGCGCCAGTCCAACCGGCGCGCCGTCGGCGTCTATGCCGGCGCCATCGGCTTCGGTTTCAATACCGAATTGCTCGGCCGCAAGAACCTCGCCAGCCCGCGCTGCTGGGCCGACCTGGTCGACCCGCGCTTCAAGGGCGAGGTCCAGCTGGCCAATCCGAATTCATCGGGCACGTCCTATGTGATCATCGCCACGCTGGTGCAGCTGATGGGCGAGGATCAGGCCTTCGCCTATCTGCGCCAATTGCACCCGAACGTGAACGCCTATGCGCGCACCGGCACCGGGCCGATCAAGGCGGTGGCGCGCGGCGAGACCGGCGTGTCGCTGTCCTTCGTCCATGACGCCGTGGTCGAACGCAATGCCGGCTTTCCCGTCGACTATGCGACGCCCTGCGAAGGCACCGGCTTCGAGATCGGCTCCATGTCGATCCTGCGCGGCGCCCGCAACCTCGCCCAGGCCCGGCGGTTCTATGACTGGGCGCTGACCGCCAATGCCCAGCGGCTCGGTTACGACGCCGGGCGGCAATTGCAGACGCCGTCGAACCGGGAAACGCCACTGCCGCCCAATGCTCCCGATCTCGGCCGCATCAAGCTGATCGACTACGACTTCGCCCGCTATGGCCGCTCCGCCGAACGGCGCCGGCTGATCGAGCGCTGGGATCGTGAGGTCGGCAGCCTGCCGCGCTGAACCCCGTTTCGCTTTTCCGACAAAGGCTTTCCCATGCTGCTTCGATCGATCCTCGGCGTCGCGATGGCGCTGGTCTGCGGGCAAGCGATGCCCGCACGGGCCCAGGGCCAGCTGAACATGCTCTGCGCGCCGCAGGCCGACTGGTGCGAGGCGATCGCCACGGCGTTTCAGCGCGAGACCGGCATCCGGGTCAACATGACGCGCAAGTCGACCGGCGAGATCCTGGCGCAGGTGCGGGCGGAAGCGCAGAACCCGCGCACCGATGTCTGGTTCGGCGGCTCGGCCGAGCTGCATTTCGCGGCGGCGGAAGAAAACCTGCTGCAGGCCTATACCTCGCCCAACATGGCCGAGCTGCATCCCTGGGCGCAGCGCGTTCACGCGCAGTCCAACGGGCGCTGCGTCGGGGTGTCCTCGGGCGCCATCGGGATCGCCGCCAATACCGAGCTGCAGACGCGCAAGAACCTGCCGGTGGCGCAGAGCTGGGCCGACCTCCTGAAGCCGGACTATCGCGGCGAGATCCAGTTGCCCAATCCGAATTCGTCGGGCACGGCCTACACCATCATCGCCGGCCTGGTTCAGCTCTGGGACGAGGACCGCGCCTTCGACTACCTGCGCCGGCTGCATGCCAATGTGAACGCCTATACCCGCTCGGGGGCTGCCCCGATCCAGGCGGTGGCGCGTGGCGAGACCGGGCTTGCCGTGACCTTCAACATGGAGGCGCAATCGGTGATCCAGGCAGGCTTCCCGGTCGCCGTCACCTATCCGGCGGAAGGCACCAGCTACGAGGTCGCGTGTCTCTCGATCATCCGCGGCGCCCGCAATGTCGCCGCCGCCCGGCGCTTCTACGACTGGTACCTGACGCCCGCCGCCATGGATATCGCGCCCAAGGCCAATCAGTGGCATGTGCCGGCCCATCGCGGCGCCACTCCGGATCCGCGCGTGCCCGACATGAGCAAGATCAAGCTCATCGACTATGACATCGCCACCTATGGCGCGAGCCAGATGCGGCGGCGGCTGATCGACCGCTGGGACCGCGAGATCGGCTCGCTGCCGCGGTGAGGGCCGGGCCGATGTTCGCGCGGACTTCACTGCCGGTCTGGCTGATCGCCGCGCTCGGCACGCTGGTGCTGCCCTGGCACATGCAGCAATCCGGGCTGGAGCTTTCCGGCATCCTCGGGCTCGGCCAGTCCGACCCGGAAGCGGCCTCCGCCCTGTGGCAGGCGCTGGCGCACCGGCGCTTCTGGTTCTGGCCGGTCGTCGCGGCGCTGATCCTCGCCTTGCCGGGTTGCTGGCCGGGGCTGCCGCGCGATCGCCGGGCGGTGCTGCTGCTTGCCGGCGGCGGTTTCGGGCTCGCGACCATCGGCCTGCAGGGCCTTGCCATCGGCATCCAGGGCTGGTCCTGGCCGTGGCTCGCGGCCCTGTTCGGCGCGCTCGACGACCGCCAATTCGGCATCGGCCTCGGCGGCACGCTCGCGGTCATCGGCTTCCTCGTGCTGTTCACCGACGGGCTGGCGCTGAAGGGCCTGTTCCGTGGCGACCGTTTCATCGCCGGCACGGTCGGTCTGCTGGTCCTGTCGATCGCCGTCTTCACCGCTTGGCCGGTCGGCAATATTCTCGGGCAGATGTTCGTGCCGCGCGGCGATCTCGGCATTGCCGCGTCCTTTGCCGACCGGCTTTTCGACGGCAAGATCTGGGGCCTCGGCTGCGTCACCCGCGGCGCCAATTGCGGGGTGTTCTGGAACACGCTGACGCTGGCCGTCGCGACCGCCAGCGCGGCAACGGTTCTCGGCCTCTGCTTCGCGCTGATCGTCACGCGCTCGCGCTTTCCCGGACGGCGGGCCATGCGTCTTCTGACCGTCCTGCCGATCATCACGCCGCCTTTCGTCATCGGCCTCGGCCTGATCCTGATCTTCGGCCGGTCGGGTGTGCTCAACCAGTTGGTCGAGGCGGTCAGCGGGCTGCAGCTCGGCCGCTGGATCTATGGCTTCAACGGCGTCTGGCTCGCCCAGGTCTTTTCGTTCACGCCGACCGCCTTCCTGGTGCTGATCGGCGTGGTCGAGGGCATTTCGCCGAGCATGGAAGAGGCCTCGCAGACGCTGCGCGCCAGCCCGATGCGCACGTTCAGGACGGTGACCTTGCCCTTGATGCTGCCGGGCCTCGCCAATGCCTGGCTGGTGGTCTTCGTCGAGAGCCTCGCCGATTTCGGCAATCCGATCGTGCTCGGCGGCTCCTTCGGCGTGCTGTCGACCGAGATCTTCTTCGCGGTGGTCGGCGCCCAGCAGGATTTCGGCCGCGCCGCGGTGCTCGCCAGCATCATGCTGGTCATGGCGCTCATGGCCTTCATGCTGCAGCGGTTCATCGTCGGCACACGGTCCTATGTGTCGCTGACCGGCAAGGGCGATACCGGCCTGCCGACGCCGCTGCCGGCGCCGGTCAGGCGCGTCGCCTTCGCCATCGCTGTGCCCTGGGCTGTGCTGACGCTGACGGTCTATGGCATGGCGCTGGCCGGTGCCTTCGTGAAGGTCTGGGGCCGCGACTGGACGCTGACGCTCGACCATTTCCGCCGTGCCTTCGCGGTCGAATGGGCGCGCGACGGCACCATCCTGCTCGCCGGCGGCGCCTGGCATTCGCTCGGCACCACGATCGGGCTCGCGGCGATCGCGGCGCCGATCACCGCCAGCCTCGGCCTGCTCGCCGCCTGGGTGCTGAGCCGGCAGCGTTTCGCCGGCCGCACGGCGCTGGAATTCGCGCTGATGCTGACCTTCGCGGTGCCGGGCACGGTGATCGGCGTCGCCTATATCCTGACCTTCAACGTGCCGCCGCTGGAGATCACCGGCACCGCGACGATCCTGGTCGCCTGTTTCGTCTTCCGCAATCTGCCTGTTGGCGTGCGCTCCGGCGTCGCCGCGATGAGCCAGCTCGACAGGTCGCTCGACGAGGCCGCCGTCACGCTGCGCGCCTCGACCTTCCGGACGCTGCGCACCGTCGTGCTGCCGCTGATGAAGCCGGCTATCGTCACGGCGCTGGTCTATGCTTTCGTCCGCGCCATGACGACGGTCTCGGCGGTCATCTTCCTGGTTTCGGCGGAATATGAAATGGCGACCGTGTTCATCATCAACCGGGTGATCAATGGCGATTATGGCCTCGCCATCGCCTATTGCGCCGTGCTGATCGTGCTCATGATGGCGGCGGTCGGGATCATTCAACTGCTTGTCGGCAACAGGAAGCTCGGACGGCGTGGCGCCGCGCCGGTGGCTGTCGGAGGTCGGGCGTGACGAACAAGACGGGCGCCGAAGTTCGCCTTCAGGGCATCGCCAAGCGATATGGCCAGGTCACCGCGGTCAAGCCGCTCGACCTGGTCATTCAAGGGGGCACGCTTGTCACGCTGCTCGGCCCTTCGGGTTGCGGCAAGACCACCTTGCTCAGGATGATCGCCGGGCTCGAACAGTCCTCCGAGGGCAAATTGTTCATCGGCGGCAAGGATGTGACGCTGCTTTCGGCTGGCGAGCGCAACGTCTCGATGGTGTTCCAGAGCTATGCGCTGTTTCCGCATATGACCGTGCGCGACAATGTCGCCTATGGGCTGATCTCGTCGGGAATGGGCAAGCGCGACGCCCATGCCCGCGCCGAGCTGACGCTGGAGACGGTCGGCCTGAAGGGTTTCGGCAGCCGCCTGCCCTCGGAAATGTCGGGTGGCCAGCAGCAGCGGGTGGCGGTTGCCCGTGCCCTGGTGCTCGAACCCGACGTGCTGCTGTTCGACGAACCCCTGTCCAATCTCGATGCGCGCCTGCGCCGCTCGATGCGCGAGGAGATCCGGGCGCTGCAGCAGCGCCTCGGCCTGACCGTCGTCTATGTCACCCACGACCAGTCGGAGGCGCTCGCCGTGTCCGACACCATCGTGGTCATGCGCAATGCCGAGATCGCCCAGGCCGGCAGTCCGGCACGGCTCTATGCCATGCCCGACAATGTCTTCGTCGCGACTTTCATGGGCGAGGCCAATGCGGTGAAGGGCCGGATCGAGGCGATATCGGGTGACGTGGCGATCGTCGCCCTCGACGATGTCAGGCTGACTTTGCCGCATCGCGGCCTGTCGCCGGGACCGGTCGACGTGGTGATCCGGCCGGAGGCGATCAGCCTCGGCGAGCCGGGTCAGGCCGGGCTTGCCGCCACCGTCGCGCGCGCCACCTATATGGGCTCGCACATGGAATATCACCTGGCGACGCCGCTCGGCGATCTCTTCGCCACCTGTCACGACCATCAGGCGGCGCGCGATGTCGGCGCCAAGGTGACTGTCCGCCTGGCGCCCGAAGGCGTGATCGCGGTCAGGCCGTGACGATTTTCAATCGAAGCCGAACAGCCGCGCGGGATTGGCGACCAGGAGCTGGTGGCGGGCCGCCTCGTTCGGCGCGATTGCGGCGATGAGATCGACCAGTTCGCCATCGTCGGGCATCGGGCCGTGCAGGTTGGGATGCGGCCAGTCGGTGCCCCAGACGACCTGGCCGGGGGCATGCGCCGCGAGCGCGCGGGCGAAGGGCAGGGCGTCGTCATAGGGCGGGCCCTGCCGGGACAGACGGTCGATGCCGCTGAGTTTCAGCGCGATCCGTCCGCCGTCGAGCAGTCTCAGGAGCGTCGTGAAGGCCTGGCCCGCCAGGCCATCGCGGATATCGAACCGTGCCATGTGGTCGATCACCACGGGCGCGCGGATCGACCGGATGAGCGCCTCGCAGGCGATCAGGTCGGCGCCGGTGACATGGATGGCGAAATGCCAGCCATGGGGCTCGACCAGGCGCTCGACATGACGGATCAGGCTTTCCGGCGGATAGCCGCCGAGATGCGGCAGGAAGTTGAAGCGCGCGCCGCGCACGCCGGCCTCGTGCAGGGCCAGAACGTCGCCAGCCGTCGGGGCGGCGCCGAGCAGGGCGACACCGCGATAGCGGCCGGCGCCGGTGCGCAGGGCATCGACGAGGGCAGCATGATCGGTGCCGTGGCAGGCGGATTGGACGATCACCGCGCGGTCGAAGCCGAGATGATCGTGCAGCCCCCGCAGCCGCGCCTCGGGCATGTCATGGGGTGTGAAGCTGCGCCCCGCCGCATAGGGAAAGCGGTGATGCGGGCCGAAGACATGGCAATGGGAATCGCAGCTTCCCGGCGGCAGCCGCAGGCGCGGCCGGCGCGGCTCGGCCAAGGGTGGCGGAATGGTCGGTTCGGGCGATGCGGCGGCCGTGTCGGTCATGGCAGGTTCTCGGGATTTTTCGGAGCAAAATAGGCCTAGTGCCAAACATTCGAACCGCCTTGCAGTGCGGTCGGCCGTCCTTCGAGGCTCGCGCAAGGGCGCTCGCGCCTCAGGATGAGGTGGTGGTGAGACCTGCATCCGAGGCGGTGCCGCATGCGCGCATCGCCTCTCGCTTCATGAGCAACGGTCATGCAGCTCAGCCTCCCACCTCATCCTGAGGCGCGAGCGCAGCGAGCCTCGAAGGACGGCCGACCGATGTGCCAGAGACGGATGTTTCCATCGGGGAGCATTTCCCTCTAGTCGCAACGCGCGGTCATGCCGCCGTCGACGACGATTTCGGTTCCGGTGATGAAGCGGGCCTCGTCGGAGGCCAGGAACAGCGTCGCATTGGCGGTGTCGCGGCCGTCGCCCATGAAGCCGAGCGGGATGCGGGCGACGCGCTGCTTGAGCAAGGCTTCGACATTGCCGCCGGCGCGCTGGCCGGCAAGGCGGGCCTCGACCATCGGCGTGTGCAGCTGGCCGGGCACCACGGTGTTCACCCGGATGCCGTGTTCGGCATATTGCACGGCGAGCACCCGCGAGAACTGGATGACGCCGGCCTTGGCCGCGGCATAGGCGACCTGGGCAGCGCCGGTCCAGCGCAGGCCGGAGGTCGAGGCGGTATTGACGATGGCGCCGCCGTGCTGGGTGACCATGACCGGCAGCACGTGCTTGCAGGTGAGGAAGACGCTTTTCAGGTTGAGGTCGATCTGCGCATCCCAGGCGGCTTCGGAAAGCTCGACCGGACCGCCGGCGGCCGAGCCGCCGATATTGTTGACCAGGATATCGATGCGGCCGAAACGGGCGAGGCAGGCCGCGACCATGGCCGCGACATCGCCGGCCTTGGTTGCGTCGCAGGCATGGGGTGTGATCCGGTCGGCGAGATCGCCGGCCCGCGCGATCGTCTCGTCCAGCGCCATGCGGTCGCGATCGACGGCGAAGACATTGGCGCCCTGCTCGACGAAGGCGACAGCGGTCGCCCGGCCATTGCCCCAGCCGGGGCCGACACAGCCGGCGCCGGTGACGATGGCGACCTTGCCCTGCAGCCGCCCGCTCATCGCCGGAGCTCCGCCGTCTCGCCCTCGGGCAGGCCGATCTCGAAGGCGTTCAGCGTCATGGCGACGAGCGTGTAGTAGCCGAGCACGCCGACCAGCTCGACCACGCCGCGCTGGCCCAGGATGCGCACCGCTTCGGCATGCAGGGCCTCGGGCACGACGGTCGTCTCATGCAAAGCGCGGCCGTAATCGTAGACGATGCGCGCGGCCTCGTCCTTGAACGGCGGCGGGCGCCGTTCGGCGATGGCGGCGACGATCTCGGGTTCGAGCCCGGCCTTCAGCGCCTCGGACCGGTGGGCGTACCATTCGTATTGCGAGGTCCAGTGGCGTGCGGTCACCAGGATCGCCAGTTCCGAGAGCCGCGCGGGCAGTGTCGTATCGTAACGCAGGAAAGCACCGAGCCGCTGGCCATGCCGCGCCAGTTCCGGGCTCTCGATCCAGGCCCGCATCGGCGCCGGCATGCGGCCACGCTTGCCCGCGACCGTCTCGTCATAGACCGCCCTTTGCTCTGATGTCATGGCCTCGGGAGCCGGGGTCATCAATCGCATCACATGTCCTCCATCGCCTCTTGCACCCGCGGTGCCGGTTGCCTCGGCGCGCGGCGCGACCTGCGCTTGAACCGGGGCGGCCAGCAGGACCGATGCGATCGCCATGATGATCCGGTGTCGCATGACCGCTCTCCTCCCGGCACCCGTTTCCATCAGCCGCGCCGGTAGGGCGCGTAGATATTGAGGACCTCGGCACTCCGACCATCGACACGGCCGATCGCATGACCGAGCTCGTCGGCGCCGACCGGCCGATCGAAGGCCGATACCAGCCACAGGTCGTCGCCGTCATCGGTCACGGGGCGAAAGGCGCGGGTCTGCGCGGCGGCAAGTGCCTCCAGGCGTTTGCCAAGTGCCGAGATCGCGGCCGGTTCGTCGGCCTTGCCGATGCCGGGATATTTCGCCAGGGCCAGCCGGGCGATGGGCGACGTGGTGAGCGCGGCATGGCCCGGCGAGACCTGGCGGGCGACGATCCTTTGCCGGCCGAGCATGCGCGGCAGGATGCGGCGGCTCCAGGGTGTCGCCTTGTCGCCGGAGACGGCGCGATAGTCGGGCGTTTCGAGCGCCGCTTCCGAAGCGAGGTCATAAAGCGCAAGCCAGCGCGGCCAGCCGTCGAGGCAGACGAAGCGCTTGCCCGTCTCGAAGCCCGGAAGGGCGCAGCGTTGCGGGAAGTGCTCCATGTCGTACCAGTCGTTGAACTCCTCCTCGAGCGTCGCCGGAGGTTCCATCATGACGAGCAGCAGGGCCTTGTCGGGGGACATGTCGCGCCTCACGAGCCGCGGGCCGGGCGGGCGGCTTGCCCATGCGCCGCGACGAAAGCTTCGACATGGCCCGCCACGGCGTCGGGCGCCTGGACGGCCATCAGGTGGCCGCCGTCCACGGTGGCGAAGCGGCCATGGCGAAACCGGGCGGCCAGCACGCGCAGTTCGTCGGCCGGCCGTAGCGAGTCCATGGTCCCGGCCAGCACCAGGCAAGGGCTGTCCAGCCCGGCGACGGCATGGTCGAGGTCGGCCGCGGCCAGCAATCGGTTGGCCGCGGCATAGGATGCCGGGTCATTGCCGATGAACCGCTCGCGATAGCGGGCGAAACGCTGTCCGTCGCCGCGCAGCGCGACCGGGAAAGAGCGCTCCAGCGCCGCGTCGGCGATGGCGTCCATGCCGCCGGCGAGACAGGCCTCGGCCCGCTCCAGAAGATAGGCGCGGCGGCGGGCATCGGCGCCGATGGCGGGCGCGCAGAGCACCAGGCTGGCGACGTCGTGCGGGTGCCTGTCGGCAAAGTCCAGCGCGATCAGCGCACCGGCGGCGCCGGCCACCAGATGGAGAGGGCGGGGCAGGTCGAGCGCATGGACGAGTTCTCCGAGATCGGCGACATGCCGGTCGAGCGAGACAGGTGCCTTCGGCCGGTCCGATCGTCCGGCGCCGCGCTGATCGTAGCGCAGAACCGTCGCGAAGGGGGCGAGCCGCGGCACCACCCCATCCCAGCTCTCCAGCGAGCCGCCGAGTTCGTGGATCAGCACGATGGTCTGATCGCCGGCACCGGAGACCTCGTGACGAAGCCCGCTCGTCGCCGGCGTTTCGCAAGCCGCCGTCATCGGGTGCGCGCGCCCGAAGCCGCGACCACCGCCGCCCATTTGTCGATCTCGCTCTTCAGATAGGCGGCGAATTCCTCCGGCGAATTGCCCACCGCGATGGCGCCCTGTTCGGCGAGCTTGGCCTGGACGTCCGGCGCCCGCAATCCCGCGACCATGGCGGCGCGCAGCTTGACCAGAACCGGTGCCGGCATGTTGCGCGGTCCGATCATGGCGTACCAGTTGTCGGCCTCGACCGCGGGAAAGCCGAGCTCGGCCGTGGTTGGCAGGTCGGGCAAGGCGGCGGCGCGCTGGCGCGAACCGATGGCGACGGCCCTGACGGCGCCCGACTGGACATGCGGCAGCAGCACCGCGATATCCATGAACATCATCTGGATGTGGCCGCCGATAATGTCGTTCACGGCGGGCGCGGCGCCCCGGTAGGGTGTGTGGACGATGTCGATCGCCGCATGGCGCTTGAGCAATTCACCGGCCAGATGCGGCATGCTGCCAGGCCCTGACGAGGCGAAATTGAGCACTCCCGGGCGGGCGCGGGCCAGGGCCACGAGTTCGGCCAGGTTGGCGACCGGCAGGTTCTTGGCAACCACCAGCAGCTCCGGCACGCGCGCTGCCAGCGTCAGCGGCTCCAGGTCCTTGACCGGGTCGTAGCCCAGGCCCTCCTGCAGGCTCGGGCTGATCGCCAGCGCGCCGGCGGTGCTGATGCCGATCGTGTAGCCATCGGGCTCGGACTTGGCCACCGCGAGCGTGCCGGTCGCACCGCCGGCGCCGCCACGGTTCTCGATCACCACGGGCTGGCCGAGGCTCGCCCCCATCTTCTCGGCCACCAGCCGGCCGATGATATCGGCCGGGCCGCCGGCCGGAAACGGCACGATCAGCCTGATCGGGCGGGTCGGGAAGTCCTGTGCACTTGCCACGGACGGCAAGCCGGACAGGAGCAACGAGAGCAAAAGACCCAGCCGTTTCAGCATCGCGACGTCTCCCCAGACGGCATCCGGGCCCGCCGGCGTTGTCGAACCCGGCTGGGCCATCTCGGCTGGATCATGCCAGCCGGAGCCGGGCCTTGACCAAAACCTTCTTGCGATGACATTCCATGCCGTGGTGGCATATCTCGAAGGAGCTATGCTCCTTCGCTGAGCGAGGTGACGGAATGGATTTGCGAAAGCTGCGTTATTTCGCCGCCGTTGCCCGGGCCGGCAGCTTCAGCCGGGCAGCCGAGGAATTGCGCATCGCCCAGCCGGCCCTGAGCCGGCGCGTGCAGGAACTGGAGGAGGAGCTCGGCAAGCCGCTGCTGGTGCGCCATGGTCGCGGCGTGCGCCTGTCGGCGACCGGGGCGGTGGTCCTGAAGCGCGCCGAGGAGATCGATCATCTCGTCGCGCAATTGCGGATCGACGCCGATGACGGCGCCGAGGCGATGGGCGGCAGCATCTCGCTCGGCGTGCCGCCTTCGGCCGGCCTCATGATCGTGCCGCCGGTGGTCGCCCGTTTCGCCGAGGCCAGGCCGGATGTCGCCCTGCATGTGCGCGAGGGCATCAGCTCGCTGATCCACGAGTGGCTCGGCGAACAGCGGATCGATGTCGGCGTCGTCTACAATCCCCTGCCGGTCGAGGGCTTGCATGTGGTGCCGGTGCTGCGCGAGCGCATGGTGCTGGTCGGGCCGCCGCCGGAGCGGGACGCCTCGCCGCTGCCCGCGGAGGTGCGGGTCAAGGATCTGGCCGACTTGCCCCTGGTCATGCCGAGCTTGCCGCACAACAACCGGCGGGTGCTGGAGCAGGTGGCGGCGCAGCATGGCATCCGGCTCCGCATCCGGTCGGAGGTCGACAGCGTGGCGCTGACCAAGGCGCTGGTCGGCGCCGGCCTGGGTTACACGATCCTGACCTATGCGTCGGTCCACGAGGCGGTGACGCGCGGCGAACTGACGGCGCGGCGGCTGGACCGGCCGCCGATCGTCGCGACGCTCGCCATCGCCATGCGCAGCGACGACCGGACCGCGCCGCTCGGGCGCGACCTCTCGGCGACGCTCAAATCGGTCCTGGCGGAACTGGTCGCCGCGAAGACCTGGCGCGGTGCCCGCGTCATGCCGGTCTCGGCCGAGGTGCTGCCGGACTGGTGATGCGATGGGCCGGGGCGATCGGCGCGGCCGCCGATCGCCAGTCAGCCGTCAGCGCGGCCGCTTGGAGCCGACGAGCTCGTCCCAGCGCCGGAACGCCACCACCATCTTGTCGGGCTTCAGCGGCAGCTCGATCGGGTTCTTGGCGATCAGGTCGGCATATTCGGGCCGGCCGAATTCCGCGATGACCTCCTGGCTGCGCTGCGGCGCCATCGAGACCGGCACGTTCTTCACCGCCGGGCCCGGATAGAGATAGCCCTCGTCATAGGCATAGGCCTGGGATTCGGGTTTCAGCACATGAGCCATGAGGTCGAGCACGACGGCGAGGCGGTCGTTGGGAATGCCCTTGGGCACGCACATGAAAAAGGCGTCGGAGACCCAGTGGAACCCCTTCAGCGTGCCGATCATCGCTGATTTCGGCACGATGCCGAGCGCTCGCGGATTGATGTCCCAGCCGGTCGTGGTGATGATGATGTCGCGCGAACCCTCGCCGAACTCCTTCATCGTGACGCCGGTGCCGGCCGGGTAATAATCGACATATTGGCCGATCTCCTGGAGATAGGCCCAGGTCTTGTCCCAGCCGCCGACCGGATCCTGCGGATCCTTGTCGCCGAGAATATAAGGCAGGCCCATCATGAAGGTGCGGCCGGGGCCAGAATTGGCCGGCCGGGCATACATGAACTTGCCCGGATTGGCCTTGGCCCAGGCCAGCAATTCCTCGGCGGTGCTCGGAACCGTCTTCACCCGCTCCGGGGCATATTCGATCAGCGGACCGGAGGGGTAATAATTGACCACGACGCCGAAACCGTCGCCCTGCGCCTTGTGCAGGGCGAGCGCCGCCGGCTCGTAGTTTTCCTCGAGCTTCGGGAATTTCTCGGCGAAGTCGGGCAGGAGCTTCAGCCAGAGGTTCTGTTCGAGGCCCGCGGCCAGGCCGTCGCTGCCAGTGAGGATCAGGTCGAGATCCGAGCGGCCGGCATTCTGCTGGGCCTTGATCTTGCTGGCGAGTTCGGGTGCGGGCGCCTTCACGAAGACGATGCGCGAAACCAGGTTGGGGTTGGCCGCGGCATAGTTCTCGAAGGCCTTCTGCATCAGCGCGAGCGCGCCGCCGACATCGATGACGCTGATCACCACAGGTGAGCGCGGCATGGCCGGCACCGCGGCGCGGGCGCCGGATCCGCCGATGGCGACCGTGGCGGTCAGGCCGCCCAGCACGGTTCGCCGGTCGAGATTGCCAATCCGTGACGTCATTTCAAGTCTCCCCTCTTGTTGTCATGTTCGGATGCCGGATAGTCGCGTTCGATGCCGCCGAGGCGCAGGCGCTGCACGAAGAGGTCGCCGGACCAGGTGACCTCGCTTGCCGGAAGCGTGAGGCCATGGGCGTCGAGCGCCGGAGCGATCGCCGCGAGCGGCCGCTCGGCGGCCATGGCGATCGCCTCGGCCGGCGTCGCCAGGCCCCAGGCCACGACATTGCGCAGCGCCTGGTCGAGGCAGAGCGAGGAGCCGGCGAGCAGCTTGCTGTCGGCGAGCCGGACCATGCCATCGGCCGAGCGGTCGATATCGGTGCCGGCGAAGCGGTAGCGCCCGGGCCGGCTCGCGGCGGCGGCCACCGCATCGGTGACCAGGATCGAGCGCGCCGGGCTCTTGGCGCGCAGCAGCACTTTCAGCGCCTTGGGATGAATATGGATGCCGTCGGCGATGAAGCTCGCGGTCAGCCGGTCCTCGGCGAGCTGGGCGAAGATCGGATTGGCCAGCTTGTGGGTGGTCTGCGGCATGCCGTTGCCGAGATGGGTCGACAGCGTCGCCCCGGCGGCGGCCGCCGCCTGGACCTGCTCGAAATCGGCGGCGGTGTGGCCGAGCGCGACGATCCGGCCGGAGCGGCTCAGCGCCCTGATCAGGTCGATCGCCCCCTCGATCTCCGGCGCCACCGTGACCATCAGGATCGGCCGCTCGATCATCGCCCGCAGCCGGTCGACCAGAGCGGGGTCCGCCGCAGTCATGGCGCGGGGCGGATGACAGCCTGAAAAGCCGTCGACGGGGCTGAGAAAAGGCCCTTCCAGGTGATAGCCCGGGCACATCAGGGGCCCGAGCCGGCTTCCGCCAATCGCCGCGTCGAGCGCCTTGAACCGGCTTTCCAGCTCACCGGGATAGGCGGTGATGATGGTCGGCAGGCAGGTCGTCACGCCGGTGCGCAGCATGGCCTCCAGGGCATGATCCAGCTCGGCCGCGGTGATCGTGCCGGAATTGAAGTCGATGCCGGCGAAACCGTTGACCTGGAGATCGATGAGGCCCGGGGACAACATGGTCTGGTGCTCTCCGTCCGGCCGGGGTCAGCGGCGCTGCAGGAGGGAAGCGGCCGGCGGGTCGAGCAGCAGCACGGTGCGGGGATGCTGCTGCAGGATCGAGGCGGGATGCGCCGGGCTGACCGGGCCTTCGACGGCGTCGCGCACGGCCTCGGCCTTGCGCTGGTCGGGCACCGACAGGACGATCAGCCGGCTCTTCATGATCTGCCGGATGCTCATCGAAATGGCGCGCGCCGGCACGGCGTCGAGGCTCGGGAACCAGCCCTCGCCGAGCTGCTGGCGGCGGCAGGCCTCGTCCAGGGTCACCACGATGAAGGGCGCCTCGGTGTCGAAATCGGCCGGCGGATCGTTGAAGGCGAGATGGCAGTTCTCGCCGATGCCGGCGAGGCAGAGATCGATCCGGCGGTCGCCGATCAGGCCGTTCAGGCGGCGGGCTTCGGCTTGCGGGTCGGCCGCATCGCCGTTGACCGGCACGAACTCGACCGCGCCGACCAGCGGCTGGACGAAGCGTTCGTTGAGATATTTGCGGAAGCTCGCGGGATGGGTGACGGGCAGGCCGACATATTCGTCGAGATGAAAGGCGGTCACCTTCGACCAGTCGATGCCTTCGGCGGCGACCAGATGTTTCAGCGTGTCGAACTGGCTGGCGCCGGTCGCCACGACGATGGTTGCCTGGCCGTGCTCGGCCAAGGCCGCACGGATGGCGCCGATCGCCAGTTCCGCGGCAGCGGCGCCCATGGCCGACTTGTCTTCGGTGATGCGAATATCAAACATGTGAATTTTGAACCTCGAACACATAAATTGTTTCATTTATGTGCCTTGAAGTTTATGAGCGTCCCGAGAAAAGGCAATATCTATTTTGAACGGCGACGTTCTAAATTAGGAAATCAAGACGTGGTCATAGCCGAGATCGCCGACATGCCCTTCGCCGGCGCCCATGAACGCGACTGCGCCAGGGCCTTCGCACTGGTGGCGCGCGGGGCCGCGCATTCCCGTGCCGAGATCGGCGAGCAGCTGGGGCTTCGCTCGACCACGACGTCGCGGGTGGTCGGCGATCTCGTGGCCCGCCGCCTGCTGCTGGAGAGTTCGGGAGAACGGGCCGGCCGCGGCCGGCCGGCGGGGCTGCTGATGGCCAATTCCCGGCGCGTCGGCGCTTCCGTCATTCATGTCGCCAGCCGCTCGCTCGCCGGCGTGCTGGTCGACCTCAACGGTCAGGTGATCGAGCAGCGGCTGGCGGAGGTCGCGCCCGATGCGGATAATCCGGTCATGGCAAAAGCCATGGCCGGGCTTGCCGGCGAGCTGGCTGCGGCCATGCCGCGCGGCATGGAACATGCCGGCACCGCGGTGTCGCTCTCCGGCCTGCTCGATCTCCGGCAGAGGCAATGGCTGATGTCGTCGCGCTGGCCGCGCATGCGCGGCCTCGATGTCCAGGCGGTGCTGGAGCCGATCACCCCGCCGGTGGAGGTCTGCCGCAATCTCGACGCCGAGCTCAGGGCCCGCGCGATGCAGGACCCGGCGGGCCATTCGGGTGGCTCGCTGCTGCTGCATTGGGGTTGGGGCGTGGGCCTCGCCTATGCCGTCGACGGGCAGTCCTTCGCGCCGGCTGGCGGCTCCTTCGGCGAGATCGGTCATTGGCGCTTCTCGCGCCTGGCCGGCCGGGCCTGCGGCTGCGGCAATACGGCCTGTCTCGAAACCGGTGCCGCGCTCTGGTCGCTGATGCCGCGGCTCAGGCAGGAATGGCCCGAGCTCAGCGAGGACGAGGCGACGCTGCAGGCGCAATTGCCGGATTGCGACCTGATGAGCCTGCCCGAGATCGACATGGCGGCGCGGCTGCTGGCGCGCGCGCTCGCCAATGTCTGCCGCCTGCTGTTTCCCGCCCGTATCACCGTCACCGGCCCGCTGGCCGCCAATGCCCGGCTCTGGGCGCATTTCGACGCGCTGTTCCGGGCCGAAGGATCGATGGAGGGCCTCGCCACGCCGCAACTGGTCAATGATCGGTCGAGCCAGAACTACGAGATCTATGGCGCGGCCCAGCCGCTGCTGAGCCGGGCCGTGGAGCGGGCGTTGAGCGCCCGGCGGGCGTGAGGCCGGGGGAACAAACTGACCCTCTCCCAGAGGGAGAGGGTGGCGCCATCAGGCGCCGGGTGAGGGGCGTAAGCCCTCAGAATTGATCCCCACGCTCGCCGAGCATGCCGTCTCATCCGGAGATGGACGACCCCTTACCCGCCCGCTGACGCGGGCACCATCTCCCTCTGGGAGAGGGTTGGTTTCAGTGCAACAACCAGCCCCGATCAGCTCCGCTTCGAGCCGATCTCCTCGTCCCAGCGGCGGAAGGCGAGCACCATCTTGTCCGGGTTGATCGGCGTCTCCACCGGCACTTCGGCGATCAGCTTGTCATATTCCGGCCGGCCGAATTCGCGGATCGCCGCCTGGCTTTCCGGCGGCGCCATGGACAGGGGCACATCCTTGACCGCCGGGCCCGGATAGAAATAGCCCTCGTCATAGGTATAGGCCTGCTGTGCCGGGCTCAGCACCCATTTGATCAGTTCCAGCAGCACGGCGAGCTTGTCGTCGCCGATGCCCTTCGGCACGAACATGAACTGGGCGTCCGAGACCCAGTGGAAACCCTTCAGCGTCTGGATCGCCGCCGATTTCGGCACGATGCCGAGGACGCGCGGATTGATGTCCCAGCCGGTGGTCGAGACGATCATGTCGCGCGAACCTTCGCCGAGCTCCTTCATGGTGGCGCCGGTGCCGGTCGGATAATATTCGATCGAGCGGCCGAGCTCCTTCAGATAGGCCCAGGTCTTGGTCCAGCCATTGACCGGGTCCTTCGGGTCGCTGTCGCCGAGAATATAGGGCAGGCCCATCAGGAAGGTGCGCCCCGGTCCGGAATTGGCGGGCCTGGCATAGAGGAAGCGGTTGGGATTGGCCTTGGCCCAGGCGAGCAGTTCCTCGGCCGTGGTCGGCGGCGTCCTGACCCGTTCCGGCAGATATTCGAGCAGGGGGCCGGAGGGGTAATAGACCATGCACATGCCGAAGCCCTGGCCGAGATTGTGGTTGTCCAGCGCGCCCTTCAGATAGATGTCCTCCGGCTTGGGCAAGGCCGAGGCATAGGTCGGCAGAAGTGGCACCCAGAGCCCCTGGTCGATGCCGGCCGAGAGCACGTCCATGCCGCCGAGCACCAGGTCGAGGTCGACGCGCTTGGCGTCCTGCATGGCCTTGATCTTGCCCGGCAGTTCCGGCGCCGGGGCCTTGGTGAAGGTCATGCGCGAGACGAGATTGGGCTTGGCCGCGCGGAAGTTGTCGAGCGGCTTCTGCACCAGCGCCAGGGCGCCGCCGACATCGATGACATTCAAGGTGACGGGCGAGCGCGGCAAGGCCGGCGCTTGCGCCCGGGCGCCGGTTGCGCCAAGAGCCGCGGCACCGGCGATGCCGCCGAGAACCAGGCGGCGCGAGACGGCTGAATCCTGATCGAACGTGTCCATGACTTGGTTTCCTTATCCCAGATTGGAAGCTTGCCGCTTCCTCGTTGACCTGCCCGCGGGCAGAATTGCAGTTTCGGCGATGCGGTGTTGGGCCGGTGGTGAAGTGACATGGTGACGGATCGGACGGCCGGCGGCGCGACGGGAATACCCGGCGACATCCAGGCATGGCTTTGCGGCGTGCTCGTGCCGTTCTGGGCCAAGGCGGTGGCCGATCCGGCGCGGCCGGGCTTCATCGAGCTGCTGCGGCCCGATTTCTCGCCCGATCCCGGCGCGCGCCGCACGACCCTGGTCACGGCGCGGCTGATCCATGTGTTCAGCCATGCCCATTGCCTCGACCCCGCCGGGCCCGGCCTCGCCGCGGCGCGCCATGGCCTCGGCTTCTTGCTTGATGTCTGCCGCGGCCCGGACGGCCGGTTCCGCCACGTGGTGACCACGAGCGGCGAGGTGATCGACGGGCGTGCCGATCTCTATGACCTGGCCTTCGTGCTGTTCGGGCTCGGCTGGTATGCCCGCGCCTCCGGCGACCGCTCCGTCCTGGCGATCGCCGACGACGTGGCGCGCTTCATCGAGACACGGCTCGCCCATCCGAAAGGCGGCTTCGCCGAGGATACGCTGGGTACGCTGCCGCGCCGGCAGAACCCGCATATGCATCTGCTCGAAGCCTTCCTGCTGCTGGCCGAGATTGCACCGGACAAGCCATGGCTCGCGCGCGCGACCGCGATGATCGACCTGATGCGGGCGCATTTTTTCGACGCGGAGACCGGTTCTCTCGGCGAGTTCTTCACCTGGGATTGGCGGCCGGCCGAGGGCCTCGCCGGCGAGATCCGCGAGCCCGGGCACCATTTCGAATGGTGCTGGCTGATCCATCACTATGCCCGCCTCAGCGGCGACCGCGGCGTGCTCGACATGGCCGACCGGCTGTTTGCTTTCGGCCGGGCCCATGGCCTCGCCGCCATGCCGGCGGGGGCCGCCCTCGACGAGGTCGATCGCGCCGGCCGGCCGATCAAGCCGAGCATGCTGCTCTGGCCGCAGACGGAACTCCTGAAGGCGCTGACGGCGCGCCTCGAGTTCGGCCGCGACGACAAGCAGGGGCCCGCCATCGACCAGGTCCTGGCCGTGATCTTCGGCCGCTATGTCGATGCCGGCACGGGCCGCTGGCGCAACCAGCTCGACGCCTCCGGTGCGCCGGTCATGGCCGATATTCCCGTGCGGGTGCTTTATCACCTGATGTTCGCGCTGGCTGAACTCGCGCGCGTCAGAACGGCGACCGGCGCCTGAGCGGCGCCGGTTCTGGCCGGGGCGGGCCGCGTCAGAGGGCGTCCAGCGCATAGAGAATGCCGCGCAGTTCGGCGAGGCCGCGCAATCGGCCGATCGCCGGATAGCCCGGGCTTACCTGTTTGGTGAGATCGTCGAGCATGCGATGGCCGTGGTCCGGACGGAAGATGATGGTCTCGCCCGGCGACCGCCTGCGGTCCTCCGCGACCAGCTCGCGCAGGACGCCAAGCATGTCGACATCGCCTTCGAGATGGGCCGATTCATGGAAGCTGCGGCCGTCGCCTTCGCGCTTGGTCGCCCTGAGATGGGCGAAATGAATGCGCGCGGCGAAACGCCTGGCGATCGCGGGCAGGTCATTGTCGGCGCGCACGCCCAGGCTGCCGGTGCAATAGCACATGCCGTTGGCGGGCGAGGGGACGGCATCGAACAGGGCGGCATAGTCGTCGGCGGTGGAGGCGATGCGCGGCAGGCCGAACAGCGACCGCGGCGGATCGTCGGGATGCAGCGTCAGCTTGACGCCACGTGCCTCGGCCGCCGGCGTGACCGCTTCCAGGAAGCCGATCAGATGGCTGCGCAGCCTGGCCGCGTCGATTCCGGCATAGGAGCGCAGTCGCTCGCGGAAGGCCGGAATGGTCAGCGGCTCGGTGGTCGAGCCGGGCAGGGCGCTGGCGATATTGCTGGTCAATTCGGCGATGTCGGCCTCGCTCATCGCCGCGTGAACGGCGCGCGCCCGCTCCTTGTCGGCGGCCGAATAGTCGTTCTCGGCGCCGTCACGCGCCAGGATATGCAGGTCGAAGGCGGCGAAGCGGTCCTGGTCGAAGCGCATGGCCGTGGCGCCGGTCGGGATGACGTGGTCGAGATCGGTGCGGGTCCAGTCGACCACCGGCATGAAATTGTAGCAGATCACCTTGATGCCGCAGGCGGCCACCGCCTCCAAGCTGGCGATCCAGGCTTCGATCTCGGCACGCGCGGCAGCACCTTTCCGCTTGACCGCGTCGGGGATCGGGATGCTCTCGACCACCGACCAGGTCAGCTGGGAGCGGCCGGCCGGCGCGATCTCGATCAGGGCCTTGCGCTCTGCGACCTCGGCGACCGTCCAGGCTTGGCCGATCGGCACCTCGTGAAGGGCTGACACCACGTCGGTCGCGCCGGCCTGGCGGACCGCGTCGAGCGGCACATTGGCGTGCGGGCCATACCATCTCCACCCCTGACGCATCGTGCTGGCTCTCCTGAAGATCTCTGTGGGGTCCGACGGTCAGACGAAGCTGTCGGGGAAGGTGCTGCGCAGGGCGTCGATGTCGGGAATGACCGCGCTCAGATGCTTGTGCATCGCCGCGCGGGCCGCCTCGACGTCATGGGCGGCAACCGCGTTGCGGATCAGGTCATGTTCGCCGAGCACGAATTCCATGCGTCCGAGCGCCGGCAAGGTGAGGCGGCGGCAACGGTCGATCTGGATCTTCGCCGGCTTCAGATAGGTCCAGATGCCGGGATGGCCTGATATCGCGGCGATCGCCTCGTGGAATGCCTCGTCGGCCTCGTGAAAGGCATTGAGGTCCTGCCGGTCGGCGAAGAATTTCTGACGGGCCAGGATGTCGTCGAGCCGCGCCATGTCGTCCGGTGTCGCCGAGGCCGCGGCACGCGACACCGTCGCGTCCTCCAGCGCCTGGCGGATGATCACCGCTTCGGGGATCAGGCCGACGGGAATGCGGGCGACGAAGGTGCCGGACTGCGGAAAGATATCGACGAGGCCGTCTTCGACCAGGCGGATGAGCGCCTCGCGCACCGGCGTGCGGCTGACCCCGAAACGCTCGGTCAGCATCTTCTCATTGAGCGCCGTGCCGGGCGGCAATTGCATCGAGACCATTGCCGCATGAAGATCCCGGTAGATCGCCGTGGCCGTCGTCGTGCGCTTGACCGCGGGACTGCGCTGCTGGGCCGGCAAAGGGCGTGGCGGCGCATTCGGCAGGGCGATGCCGCCGGCTTTCTCACCCGATTTTTCGAACAGGCCCACGCGCGTCCGTCCCTGCTTTGATGTTCTTTGCATACTAATATATTGTTTCTCGATCGGCGCCAAGCTACCAAGCGCTCGCGATCCCCCGTCCCGAGTGCCGCGGCGAGGAGCCTGCGGCGATCGCGCCGACACCTGCACGGACGTGTCGGGTTGCAAAGAGCATCTGATAGATTAGTATATCAACCTGCGAGGCGATCTGAAATCGACAAGGAACCGGGTGACAGGCTCCGTCGGATCGCGCTCGTGAAGGCCAGGAAACGCAAAGCCCATGCGCAACGAGATGCACCGACAGGCGATCGGCGGACCGAAGGGTGAAACAGCCCGGCGGCCGCGCGGCGATCGCCTGCGGCGCGGCGCCTGCGGCCGGCCTGGTCTCCGCCCGAAACGATCACCCACCATGCGCGCCTGAGGCGCGAAGCCGCTTCGGCGCGGCACCGATGTCCGCCATCATCACTGGACCCGACAACAGGACGTTTCCTCAGATGCTGCTCGCCTCGTCCCCCTTCAAGGAAATCCGGCTGGATCGCGTGAGCCGCGCGTTCGGCAACGTCAACGCCTTGCGGGACGTCACCCTGACGATCGCCAAGGGGGAGTTCATCGCATTGCTCGGGCCTTCGGGCTGCGGCAAGTCGACGGCTCTCAACTGCATCGCCGGGCTGCTGGCGACCACCGGCGGCGGCATCTATGTCGACGACCGGCGCATCGATCAGCTGAAGCCCGAGGATCGCGGCTTCGGCATGGTGTTCCAGAACTATGCGCTGTTCCCGCATATGACGGTCCGCCAGAATATCGGCTTCGGTCTGAAGATGCGGCGCACGCCCAAGGCCGAGATCGACAAGCGGGTCGAGGAGGCGCTCGGCCTGGTGCGCCTGGAGTCCCAAGGCCACAAGCTGCCCGGGCAATTGTCCGGCGGCCAGCAGCAGCGCGTGGCGATTGCCCGCGCCATCGTCATCGAGCCGCCGCTGGTGCTGATGGACGAGCCCCTGTCCAATCTCGACGCCAAGCTGCGCCTGGAAATGCGCGCCGAAATCCGCCGCATCCACAATCAGCTCGGCGCCACCACCATCTATGTCACCCATGACCAGGACGAGGCACTGTCGCTGGCCGACCGGGTGGTCGTGCTGCGCGACGGTTCGATCCGGCAGGTCGGCGCGCCGCACGAGCTCTATGAGGCACCCGACCATCTCGACGTCGCGGAATTCATGGGCTTCCGCAACCGGCTGACCGGCAAGGTCACGGCGCGCGACGGGTCGCGTGCCACGGTCTCGGTCGGTGGCACCACGCTGTCGGGCAATCTGCGCGCCGACCTCGCCGAGGGCGCCTCCGCGGTCATCGCGGCCAGGCCCGACGATGTGGCGGCCGGCTCGGGTGGGGCCAATTCGATCGGCGCCACCGTCGAGACGATCGAATATCGCGGCCGGGAATTCGTCGGCACGGCGCGCACCGCCGACGGCCTCGAACTGATCTTCCACGCGCCGCGGCGCGCCGAGATCGGCAGCTCCGTCTCGCTCACGGTCGATCCAGACCGTGCCCTCGTCTTCGGCGCGTGAGGCTCGTCATGGCTCACTCCGACCTGGCCCGCACCGATCTGGCGCATTCCGCCCAAGCCGACAGTCCCAACTTCCGCCAGCGCCTGGCGCTGCGCGGCATCGACGGCATCACGCTTCTCATCCTGCCGGCCGTGCTCTTCGTGCTGGCGATCTTCGTCTATCCGTTCCTCTATGGTCTGCTTCTGTCGTTCACGCCGCGCGAAGGCGGCCTGCTGGCAAATTATCAGAAGTTTTTCGCCGATCCGTTCCTCTACGACACGATCTGGACGACCCTGAAACTGGCCATGCCGGTGACCATCATCAGCTTGCTGGTGGCGATCCCGATCGCCTTCCGCGTGCGCCTGATGCGCCATCAGCGGCTCCTGACCACCATCCTGGTCCTGCCGGTGACGCTCGGCACCGTGCTGGTCGCCGAAGGCCTGCTCAATTATCTGGGGCCGCAGGGCTGGTTCAGCCGCACCCTCATGCTGATCGGCGCGATCGACCGGCCGGTGAAGCTCACCAACAATTACTGGGGTGTCTTCGCCTCGCTGATCATTACCGGTTTTCCCTTCACCTTCCTGCTGACCCTGTCCTATGTCACCGGCATCGACCCGGCGCTGGAACAGGCGGCCGCCACCCATGGCGCCAGGAGCTGGCAGCGGTTCCGCTTCGTCCTGCTGCCCTTGCTGATCCCGGGACTGGCGATCGCCTTCTGCCTGTCCTTCGTCCAGGCCTTCGCGGTGTTCCCGTCCGCCGTGCTGCTCGGCGCGCCGGCCGGCCCGACGCGGGTCATCTCGATCGCGGCCTATCAGGCGGCCTTCGAGCAATATGACTACTCCATGGCCTCGGCCATCGCGATGATCATGGCCGCGGTGCAGCTGGCCATCGTCATCGGCGTGCTGGCCCTGCGCGGCCTGTTCTACCGGGGCGCCACATCGGGCGGAAAGGGCTGACGATCATGATCCGCGATACCACGATCGGAGCCAAGCTCTGGATCACCGCCGTCTGGGTGATCGTCGGCTTCTTCGTCCTCAACCTGCTCGCCGTGATCGCCACGGTCGTGCTGTCGTCCTTCGGCACGCGCTGGCTCGGCACCTGGCTGCCGGCGGCCTTCACCACGCGCTGGTATTTCGCCGCCTGGGCCGAGTTCCAGCTCCACGACGTGCTGATCGTCACCTTGCAGATAGCCTTCACCGTGGTGGCGCTGTCAGGCCTTATCGGCGTGCCCGCGGCCTATGCCCTGGCGCGCCGCGAGTTTCCCGGCAAGAAGGCGGTCATGCTCCTGTTCCTGCTGCCCTTGCTGGTGCCGCCGATCACCTTCGGCATTCCGCTGGCGACGGTGCTCTACCAGGCCGGCGTCGGCGGCACGTTCTGGGGCGTGGTGCTCGCCAATCTGGTGCCGACCGTGCCCTTCGTCATCCTGGTGATGATCCCGTTCATCGAGCAGATCGACCCGAAGGTGGAGGCCGCCGCCCGGGTGTTCGGCGCCGACACCTTCCGGCTCTTCGTCCACGTGCTCCTGCCCATGCTGCTGCCCGGCATCCTGGCGGCCCTGCTCCTGGTGCTGGTGCGCACCATCGCCATGTTCGAACTGACCTTCCTGACCTCGGGGCCGACCAGCCAGACGCTTGTCGTGGCGCTCTATTATTCGGTCTTCGCCTCGGGTGTGCGCGCGGTCCAGTCGATCGACGCCATGGCCGTGGTCTACATGATCTCGACGCTGATCTGGCTCCTGATCGCGCTGCGCTTCGTCAATCCGACCCAGATCGTCGCGCGGGCGAAACAGCAGCAGACGACCTGAGACGGGAGCGCGTTGTGCTGAAACAAGGCCCCGGCGGGTTCACCCGCCGGGGTTTTTTCATGGGCGGGTGTTCTGCTTCCGGGGCTGGCTATGCCGGGGCTGCAGTCTTGCTCAGCCGCGCGCCCGTCGAGACTTGGGCCGGGCCGCCGGAACCGTCTTCGGCGCGTCATCGAATCCGAGTTCGGCGCGCAATTTCCTGGGCAAGGCGCGCGCCACCATGGCGTGGGCGTGGCGCAGATAGTCGGCCAACGCGTCGTCGGGCAAGCCGGGTTCGGCATAGTGCTGCAGCCATTTCAGGCCGCGCGAGGCGAGATAGGGGGCCGGCCGCAGGCCCGGATGGTCCTGCAGCAGCTCATAGGTCATGTCGCTCGCCTTGAAAGTGATCGCGCCGGCGGGCCCGGCCAAG
Source organism: Hyphomicrobiales bacterium (assembly GCA_017304475.1). GTDB lineage: Bacteria > Pseudomonadota > Alphaproteobacteria > Rhizobiales > Phreatobacteraceae > Phreatobacter. The sequence continues at coordinate 248,518 of JAFKKV010000012.1, forward strand.
GCGAAGACCTTGCCGCCCACCTTCCAGACATGCGCGCCGCCCCATTGGATGACGCGGGTCGTGGCGGGGAGCGATCCGCACAACAGATCGAAGTCTTCGCGGGTCATCGACGCTCATCCCGCGACGAGACAGCGGCGGTAGGGCCTGGAGTGCCGCCGGCCTCGGCCGCCAAAAGGCAGATCCTGCGGGCCACCTGCCACGACTTCTCGAAGGCGGGCACGGGCAGGAACTCGAAACGGGAGTGGAAATTATAGGCGCCGGTGAAGAAGTTCGGCGTCGGCAGGCCCCGGGCGGAGAGGGCCGCGCCGTCGGTGCCGCCGCGCATGGGCAGCTGCTTCGGCTGAATGTCGAGCGCCGCCAGCGCGGCGAACAGCAGGTCGACGGAGCGACGGTCGTCGCCCAGGCTGTCGAGAATATTGCCATAGGTGTCGGTGATCCGGCAGTCGACATGGCCGGTCGGATAACGCGCTGCGATCGTCGCCGCCGCTGCCGCGAGGCTCTGCTTGCGCTGTTCGAATCGCGTCTTGTCGAAATCGCGGATCATGACCTTCAGGCGCGCCTCGCCGGCATCGGCGGTCATGCCGGTGAACCAGACATAACCCTCGCGCCCCTCGGTGCGCTCCGGCGTCTCGGCACGGTCGAACATGGCGACGAGATCGAGCGCCATCAGCAAGGGGTTGACCAGGACGTTCTTGGCCGACATCGGATGGGCGCTGACGCCGGTGAAGACGATCTCGGCGCCCGCGGCGTTGAAGTTCTCGATCACCACCTCGCCCAGCTCGCAACAGTCGATCGTATAGGCGAAATCGGCGTCGAAACGGGCGAGGTCGAGAGCCTTGGCGCCACGCAGCCCGATCTCCTCATCGGGGACGAAGGCGACCAGGATGTCGCCATGGGCATCTTCGGGGCCGAGATCGGCCAGAAGCGTCATGATCGCGGCGATGGCGGCCTTGTTGTCGGCGCCGAGCACGCTCGTGCCGTCGCCGACGATGATATCGGCGCCCAGCCAGGGCAGGATTTCGGGATGCTCCGCCACGCGCAGCCAGATGTCCTCTTGCCGGTTGAGGCAGAGATCGTGCCCCTCGAAGCGCAGGAGCTGCGGCCGGATTACCGGCGAGAGGCCCGAATCGACCGTGTCGAGATGGGCGATGAAGCCGATTTTCGGCGCGCCGGGCCGGTTGCCCCGCTTCAGCGCGGTGACGGTCGCGTGATCGTCGAAGATCACCTTTTCCAGCCCGAGGCCGCGCAATTCCTCGGCGAGCAGGTCGGCCAGCCGCTGCTGGCCCGGCGTGCTCGGCAGCGTCGTCGCTTTGGCGTCGCTCTGGCTCTCGATCGCCAGGTAGCGGAAGAACCGCTCGATCAACTGCTCGCGAATGCTCATGCCGGCTCCGTTCGATCCGCAGGACCACGGCGTCGGTCGTGATCGCCGCGAACCGGGTCCGCGAACCTTCTACCCGAAACGACGGCGGCGCCAAGACAAGGGCGGTCGGGGGCCGCCCTTGCCGCTCAGACCGGCTGGCTGCAGCTCGGATCGGCGCGGATGATGTCGGCGATCAGTTGCTGGGTCGCCAGCGCCTCCTCGCCGGTCACCTGCGGGTCGCGTCCCCCAGCGATGGCGTCCAGGAAGTCGGCGATCAGCGCCCGGTGAGCGTCATGCGGGAAATCCATGATCGCGGCGCCGCCGCCGGAATTGCCCTCGGGCGCGATCTCTTCGGTGCGACCGTCGAGATAGCCGACCGTCAGGCCGCCGCCCGCGAGCGTCGCCGTGCCGGTGGCGCCGATGATCTGCATCGTCTCGGCGGAGCCGGGATAAGCCGATGTCGTCGCGACGAGGGATGCCGGTGCGCCGCCCTTCAGCGTCAGGAGCGCGGTGACGTGGTCCTCGGCCTCCATCCGGTGCAGGCTGGTGCGCCTGACCTGGGAGGCCACCACCCTGTCGACGTCGAGCAGGGAGCGGAACAGGTCGAGGGCATGGATCGCCTGCGACATCAGCACGCCACCGCCGTCGCGGGCGAAGGTGCCGCGGCCCTCGGCATCGTAATAGCTCTGCGGCCGCCACCAGGGCACGGTGAGGGAGGCTGCCTCGATCGTGCCGAGGCCGCCTTCGGCCAGGATCTCGCGCAGCCTGAGGCTCGCCGGCCGGAAGCGATGCTGCAGCACTACGCCGAGCTTTCGCCCCGACCGCCGGCCGGCCGCGACGATCGCCCCGGCGCGCGCCAGCGTGGTGTCCAGCGGCTTTTCCAGCAGCACGTGCTTGCCGGCGGCAAAACAGGCTTCCGCCACGCTGCCATGGGCATTGGCCGGGGTCAGCACCAGCACGGCTTGAACCGCCGGGTCGGCCAGCGCCCCGGCCATGTCGGTGGTGACGGGGAAGGGGAATTGGCCGGCAAAGGCCCGGGTGCGCTGTTCGCTGCGGCTGACCGCCCAGCGCACGTCGACGCGGTCGGCGAGATCCATCAGGCTCTTGGCATGGGGCAGCGAGGCCGGGCCGAGGCCTATGATGGCAATTCCGGTCTTGGTCATCGGGCAGTCCTCAGTTCGGCCTGATATTCAGCACCGTCGCACCGGCCTGGGCTTCCAGCGCCAGGCGGCTGACGGTGAAGACATGGGCCTGGCCCATGGCGGTTTCCGTGCGGTCGCGGCAATCGGCCAGGAAGCGGCGGAAATAGGTGATCGGCTCGCGCGAGGCGTCGATATGGCGGGTGCCGTGACGATCGACCAGGAAGACGTGGTCGGTGCCCGGCCGGCCGGCGATGTCGACATATTTGCGCAGCTCGATGGTGCCCTCGGTGCCGAGGATCACCAGCCGGCCATCGCCCCAGGTCGGCAGGCCGTCGGCGGTGAACCAGTCGACGCGGACATAGCCCGTGGCATGGGCGCTGCGCAGCAGCACCTCGCCGAAATCCTGGAAATCGGGCAGATCGGGCACGCCGAAATGGCCGATGGCGCTGGAGGCGACGGTTGCGGTTTCCGAGCCGGTGAAGGTCAGGAACTGGTCGATCTGGTGCGAGGCGATATCGACCAGGATGCCGCCGAAATGGGCGGCGTCGAAGAACCAGGACGGGCGGATCGCCCGGTTCAGCCGATGGGGGCCGAGGCCGAGCGTCTGCACCACCCGGCCGATCGCGCCGTCCGCGATCAGCTTCTGCGCGACCGAGGTCGCCGGCACGATGAAGCGCTCGGAAAAGCAGATCGAAAAGATCCGGCCGGTTTCCGCGGCGACCCGCCGGACCGCGTCCAGCTGTTCGAACGAGGTGATGCCCGGCTTGTCGGCCATCACGTCCTTGCCGTGGCGCATCGCGGTGACGGCGATGCCGGCGCGTTCGGCCGGCACGGCGGCGGTGATGATCAGGTCGATCGCGGGGTCTTCGAGAAAGACCCTAGGATCGGTCACTTCGGCAAGGCCCGGGAAGCGCTCGCGCAAGCCCTCCAGCACCCGCTGGTCGGTCGTGGCGGAGACGAAGCCGGCGCAGGTCGCGCCAGCTTCGATGAGCCCGGAGATCATGTGGTAGATATGGCGGTGATCGATACCGATGACGGCGAAATGCATGGTCAGGCTCAGCCCCTTCGCTTGGCGCCGCCGACCTCGCGGTCCCATTTCTCGAAGGCGGCGACCAGTGCCGCCGGCTTCAGCGGCGCCTCGACCGGATATTTGGCGATCAGCGCCTCATATTCCGGCCGGCCGAATTCGGCGAGCACCGCGCGGCTTTCGGCGGGTGCGGCGCTCAGCGGCACGTTCTTCACCGCCGGGCCCGGATAGAAATAGCCCTTGTCATAGGTATAGGCCTGCTGCTCGGGCTTCAGCATATAGGACATCAGCCGGAGCAGGGCCGCGACCTTCGGCGTCGGCACGCCCTTGGGGATGCACATGAACTGGGTGTCCGGGACCCAGTGGGTGCCCTCCAGCGCGAAGGTCTTGACCTCCGCCGGCACGACGCCCAGCGCGCGCGGATTGATGTCCCAGCCGAAGGTCGAGACGATCATGTCGCGGCTGCCTTCGGCGAGTTCCTTCATGGTGACCGTGGTGCCGGGCGGATAATATTCGATGCCCTTGTCGAGCTCCTTCAGATAGGCCCAGGTCTTGTCCCAGCCATTGATCGGATCGGCCGGGTCCTTGTCGCCGAGGATGTAGGGCATCGCCATCAGGAAGGTCCAGCCGGGGCCGGAATTGACCGGGCGGGCATAGCAGAAGCGGCCCGGATTGGCCTTCACCCAGGCCAGCAGCTCGTCGGCATTCTTCGGCACCGACTTGACCCGGTCGGGGGCATATTCAAACAGCGGGCCGGACGGCGAATAGACCACGGCGACGCCGGCGGTCTGGCCGAAGTTCCGCTGCATCATGAGCGCGCTCTCATGATAGATCTCCTCGGGCTTCGGCATTTCCTCGGCATAGTCTTTCCAGACCTCGATCCAGAGCCCCTGGGTGATGCCGTCGGACATGGCGCCGGGGCCGGTCAGGACCAGGTCGATATCGACCGCATTGGCCTGCTGCTGAGCCTTCAGCTTGGCCGGCAGCTCGGGCGAGGGCGCGCGCGAAAAGATCAGGCGCGAGACGATCCTGGGGTTTTCGCGGGCGAATTTCTCCAGCGCCGCCTGGGTCAGCTGCAGGTTGCCGGCGACATCGACGATGTTCAGCGTCACCGGCGAGGCGGCCAGCGGCAGGTTTGCGGCCAAGGCCTCGATCGAGGGGAGTGTCATGGTGCCGGCCATGCCGGCGAGCGCCTGGCGCCGCGTGATCCCTAGCATTGTGTTCTTCCTGTCCGTTTCCACCTGATATCGCCCAGGCCCTTGGATCCGCGTCATCCGACGCGCCGGCCTGGTTATCTGATATACTAGTGGACCAGCGGCGATTGGCAATCGCCGTCCGGCCGGAATCGTGGGATGGCCACCATGCCGAAATGGCGCGCCGTCAGGTGAGGGCTTCCTCCAGCAATGAGAGGGCCGCGACCGCGAACAGGTGCATGTTGACGGCGCGGTCGGCCAGGCCGGTTTCCAGCGTGCGCACCCGCGAGGATGGGCCGCTGATCGCCAGGCAGCTATGGCCGGCATCGTCGCCATAACGATTGCCGGTCGGGCCGGCCGCGCCGGTTTCCGCCAGGCCCCAGCTCGCCTTCAAGGCCAGCCGGGAGCGCTCGGCCAGCAATTGGGCATAGGGCTCGGAGGCCGAGCGCATGCCGGCCATGTCGTCGAGCGAAATGCCGAGCAGGGCCTCGCGGGCCGCGGCGGTATAGACCACCGCTCCCCCCAGGAAGTAGCGCGACGCTCCGGGAACCGCGAGCAAGGTCGCCGAGAGCAATCCGCCGGTGGAGGATTCGGCGACCGCGATGGTCTCTCCTCGTGCGATCAGGCGCGCCGCGACGCGGCTGGCGATGACGTCCAGGTCCGTGCTCATCATGTCCTCTTTCATGCTCCATCCTCTTGCCAGGTCCGCCCGTCCCGCTCGATCAGGGCGATCGACGCCGAGGGCCCCCAGGTGCCGGCCGTATAGGGCCGCGGCGGTTCGTCCATATTGCGCCAGGCCTCCAGGATCGGATCGATCCAGCGCCAGGCGGCCTCGACCTCGTCGCGGCGCATGAACAAGGTCTGGTTGCCGCGCACGACATCCAGGATCAGGCGTTCATAGGCGTCCGGATTGCGCGCTTTGAAGGCTTCGGCGAAGGTCATGTCGAGTGGCACGTGGCTCAGCCGGATGCCGCCCGGCCCGGGATCCTTGATCATCAGCCACAGCTTCACCCCTTCGTCGGGCTGCAGCCGGATCACCAGCTGGTTGGGCAGGATCGGGCCGACCGACGCATCGAAGGCCGAGTGCGGCACCGGCCGGAAACCGATGACGATCTCGGAGACGCGGGCAGCGAGGCGCTTGCCGGTGCGCAGATAGAAGGGAACGCCGGCCCAGCGCCAGTTGGCCACCTCGGCCTTCAAGGCGACAAAGGTCTCGGTCCGGCTCAGATGGGAGCCGAGCTCCTCCAGATAGCCCGGCACCGCGCCGCCCGAGGAGGCGCCGGCCCGATACTGGCCGCGCACGGTGACGCTTGCGGCATTGCGCTGGTCGATGGGCTTGAGCGCGCGCAGCACCTTCAGCTTCTCGTCGCGCAGCGCATCGGCCTCGAGGGACGGCGGCGGCTCCATGGCGACCAGGCAAAGCAGCTGCAGCAGATGGTTCTGCACCATGTCGCGCAAGGTGCCGGCGGTGTCGTAATAGCTGGCGCGCCCCTCGACGCCGAGGCTTTCGGCGACCGTGATCTGGACGTGGTCGACATGCGCGCTGTTCCACAGCGGCTCGAACAGGGCATTGGCGAAGCGCAGTGCCATCAGGTTCTGCACCGTCTCCTTGCCGAGATAGTGGTCGATCCGATAGACGCGCTCCTCGGGGAAAACCTTGCCGATGACCTCGTTCACCTGCACGGCGGAAGCGAGATCCCGGCCGATCGGCTTTTCGATCACCACCCGGGCGTCGTTGCCGGACAGGCCGAAGCGGCCGAGCCTCTCGCAGATCGGGCCGAACAGCTGGGGCGCGGTGGCGAGATAGTGAACCGGCACGCGGCCGGAAAGGCCGGCGATCATGGTCGCGAGATCGGTCCAGCCGGTCTCGCCTTCGGCATCAACGACGACATAACGCAGCCGCGCCAGGAAGCGGTCGAGTTCCGGGCCGGCGCCAGCCGCCCCCGGCACATGTTCCGCAACCGCCGCGCGGGCAAGCGCTCGGAAATCGTCGGGCGTCATCGTGCGCCGCGCCACGCCGACAATCACCGCTTCGGCCGGCAACTGGCCGCCGATATCGCGTTGAAACAGGGCCGGCAGCAGCTTGCGGCGCGCAAGATCGCCGGTCGCGCCGAACACGGTCAGCACGAAGGGCGGCACCGGTATTACGCGGCTGGTCATGCAAGAACCTTTCCCAATCCGATCGCGAGCGCCATCCCAGCCGGCGCGCCGATCATGCCCTGGACGAAGCGCGTCTGGAAGCCTATCGGCTTGTTTCCGCGATGGAGCCAGCGACATGAAAGCCGAAGAGACGGATCAGCCCGTAATCGCCTTCGCCAGCGCCGCCGAATGGGAAGCCTGGCTCGGCGCGCAGCCCAGGACGTCGTCGGGGGTATGGCTCAAATTCGCCAAGAAGGGCTCGGGGGTTCCAAGCGTGTCGCAACCCGAGGCGATCGAGGGCGCGCTTTGCCACGGCTGGATCGATGGCCAGAGCAACCCGGTCGACAAGGATTTCTGGCTGCTCCGCTTCACCCCGCGCAAGGCCAGGAGCCGCTGGTCCGAGGTCAACCGCACCAAGGCGCTGAAACTGATCGAGCTCGGCCGGATGGCGCCGGGCGGCCTGGCCGAGATCGAGCGCGCCAAGGCCGATGGCCGCTGGGAGGCGGCCTATGCCCCGCAGAGCACCAGCAGCACCCCGGACGACCTGCAGGCCGCGCTCGACGCCAACCCGGCCGCGAAAGCCCTGTTCGATCAATTGGACGGCCGGAACCGCTATTCCGTGCTGCACCGGATCGCGGCGGTGAAAAAGGCCGAGACCCGCGCTCGCCGCATCGAGACCTATGTCGCCATGCTCGCGCGCGGCGAGACCATCTATCCGAGAACGGGCAAACGTTAGCCGCGGGCGGTTTCCAGGCAGGCCATGACCTCGGCATCGTCGACCTGTGGGAAGCTCATATAGTGCAGGCTGACCGCGGCCAGCCGCAGGGGGATCTCCTCGCAGACGACCAGGTCCGCCTCGGCTTGAAGCGCCGTCACCTGCTGTTCCGCGGCGACCGGCACGGCGACGATGATCCTCCCCGGCCGGCCCCGGCGCACCGCGCGAATGGCGACCCGCATGGAGGCGCCGGTGGCGATGCCGTCATCGACGATGACGACGTCGCGTCCGGCCAGCGCCAGCGGCTGCCGGTGGCCGCGATAAAAGTCCTGGCGCTGCCTGAGTTCGGCCTGGGCGCGTGCCACCAGGCGCTGCGCCGTGGCGGAGCCGACATGCAGATGGCCCATCAGGACCTCGTCCAGCATCATGTCGTCCTCGGCGCCCTCGACCACCGCACCGAGCGCCAGTTCGGGCTGGGTGGGGGCGCCGACCTTGCGGACCAGCACGAGATCCAGCGGCGCGCCGAGCGCCCTGGCGATCTCAGCCGCGACAGGCACGCCGCCGCGCGGCAAGGCGAGGACCACGGGTTGGTGAAGCCGGGTCGCGGCCAACCGCAGCGCAAGCAGACGGCCCGCTTCCCGGCGGTCCCTGAACATGGCTTGGCCCTCGCCTTGGGCATCGACGGGCCGCCGGTCGGAGGGCCGGGGGCGGGCGAAACCCTTGCCGGACCGGCCGCCTTCGGGCGCCGAGGCGGTCGGCCACCGGATGCCAGCATAACACGGCCTGCATCCCCCGGCTGGCCGCAGAGGCGGCCGAAATGCGGCGCAGGCCGCGCGCGAATGGCACGCGCGTTCTCGCAATGAGACTTGACGCCGAGGCTCCCGGCCACTCAAGTTCGGCGCGCCCAGAACACAACGCACCACCCGGGCGGCTGTCCTGATCGGGGCGGCGGCCGGTGCGTCATTGGGATGCAGGCCATGGCTGAGCGTCGGACCGACCGGGGAATTCTGTTTGCCGATGTGGAAGGCAGCGTGCGGCTGTTCCGTCGTTTGTCGGATCCGGTGGCGCATGACGCGGTGGAGGCCTGCCTCGGCGAAATCCGCTCGGCGGTCGACGAGGCCGGCGGCCAGGTGGTCAAATCGATCGGCGACGGCGTGATGGCGGTGTTCGACGACCTGCCGGCGGCCTGTGACGCGGCGATCGCCGCGCAGCGCCGGCTGAGCGCGCGGCTGAGCGGCCGGCCGGCGCCGGACGGCGAGGCGACGCGGATCCGGATCGGCATTCACGCCGGACCAGTCATCGCCGATGCCGGCGATTTCTTCGGTGACACGGTCAATATCGCATCGCGGCTGGCCGGGGTCGCCAGCGGCGGCGAAATCATCATGGCCATGGATCTCGCCAGCCGGCTGTCATCGGTGCAGCGGCGCATGGTGCGGCGGCTGGGCGCCATTGCGATCAAGGGCGTGACGCCGCCGCGCGCCATCGCCGAGCTGTTGTGGGATGCCAACCCGGATTCGACCGTCACGGTGGTGACCGACCGGCTGGGCGGCCCCGGGCCTGGCGGCCGGCGGCTCGGGCTTGCCTATGCGGACCGGCGCTGGACCCTGCGCGACGGCGGCGAGCGGATCAGCATCGGCCGCAGCGACGGCAATACCATCGTCATCGCCGAGCCGCGCGCCTCGCGCGATCACGCGACCATCGAGTTTCGCGGCGACCTGTGGGTGCTGATCGATCACAGCACCAATGGCACGTCGGTCGCCTTCGCGGATGAGCCGGCGATCATGCTGAAGCGTCAGGAACTGATCCTGCACGGCCTTGGTGCCATCGGGGCCGGTTTCGATCCGGCCCTGGACCCGGCGGCCGCGATCCGCTTCACGGTGCTGAGCACCTGATACCGCCTGCGGCCGGCGCGTCAGCCGCCGACCAGCACGGTGAAACAACCGGTGACGATGACGCCGCCGGCGAGTGTGAGATCGGCCATGCGCGCGGCGGGGAAGCCGCCGATCAGCACCGAGGTCGAGCCCTTGATGATCGGGTCGGGTACAGGCACGCAGACGCAGACATCGGTCACGCGGGCGGCCGGCAGGCCCGAGATCAGCACGTTGAGCGCTCCGACGGCCACGATCGGTGTCGTGCCCGGCGCCACCATCGGGCAGATATGCATGTCCGTCAGCCGTGCCGCGGGAAGGCCCATGCGTGCTGTCTCCTGGAGCAATGAAGGCCGGCCCGCGCGGGTGGCGGGCCGGGCCGTCGCGATTCAGGCCGGCATGCCTGCCACCAGCCATGCCTCATAGGTGGTCATGCGGACGTCGATCATGTCGTAATCGACCATCAGGTAGCCGCTGTCGGTGGCGATCACCGCCTCGGGGCAGGCCTCAAGCAGGTCCTGCGCCATGACGCCGACATAACGCGGGCCGCCCCAGACATAATCGAAGGCATAGATGGGCAGGCCGCTCGGCGAGGTGCCCAGCCGCTCGATATTGCGCTTCAGGCGCCGGTCGGACCAGCCGCCGCCACCACCACCGCCGCCGCCACCGCCTCCGCCGCCGCTTCCGGCGCCATCGGGAATATAGGCGTCCCTGGGCGCCGTCGCGGGAGCCTGTGTCGCCGGCCGCGGCGCGGCCTGCTGCACCCGGCGAGGCTGCTCGACATAACGCACCGGCCGTTCGCGGACCCGGCGCGGCTCTTCGACGTAACGCGCCGGCCTGTCGCGATAGACCCGGGGTTGCTCGACATAACGCACCGGGGCTTCGCGGTAATAGGTCCGGCTGGCGCGCGTGGGCGGTCCGTCGACCCATTCGGTCCGGCCGCCGACGCAGCCGCTGAGGGCCACGCCCGCCGCCAGGATACATGCGGCAGCGGTTGTCTTGCGCAGGTTCGACATCATAGCCTCCGTTGTCAGATGGTCGGGCCGCCCGTTCGTCTCAGAACAGGTCGATGCGTGGATTGCGTTGCTCCCAGCTCCGCCGCGCCAGCGCGACGAGCCGGTCGTCGAGCGAGGCAGCGGCCGCCGTCGCGGTGTCGGCGCCATTCAACTGGCGCAGCAGGCGCTGCTCCACCTTGCGCTTGTCGTCATCCGACAGGCGCTGCAGAAGCTGGCGGGCATTGTTGTCGGGGTCGCCGACGCCGGGACGATTGAGCGCGGTCGCGAGCGCGAAATAATAGCCGGCATCGACGGTGCTGCGCAGGCGCCCGGCGCCCTGCAGCGCCAGCCGGCCGCGGTCATAGGCACCCCAATAGTCGCCACGCTCGGCGCCACGTTCGAACCAGGTGGCGGCGAGCGCCTCGTTGCGCGGCACGCCGGCGCCGTCGCGATAGAGACGCGCGACATTGGTCGGCGCATAGGGGTGCCCGCCCGCGGCAGCCCGGACGAAATAGTCCATGGCCTTTTTCGGGTCGCGCTGGACGCCGGTGCCGCGCAAATAGGCGATGCCGACATTGTTGAACGAGTAGATGTCGCGCCGTTCGACGCCGGCCTGATAGAAGCGCAAACCGCGCTCGGTATCGGCGGTCATCCCTGAGCCCGAGGTGAAGATGTAGCCGAGCTCGTTCATCGCATAGGTGTGGCCGAGATCGGCCGCGCGCAGCATCATGGTCAGCCCGTTGCTGACGTCCTTGTCGACGCCGCGGCCGTAGAACAGGGCCTTGCCGTAGTCATAGATGCTGTAGGGGTCGCCGCGATCGGCGCCGCGCTTGAACATCTCCACCGCGGCGGTCTCGGAGGCCGGCCGGCCGACGCCGAGCCGGTTGAGATAGCCGATCTGGTAGAGCGCGCGGATATGGCCGCGATCGGCGGCGGTCTCGACATGGCGCCAGCCCTCGGCGACGGCACGCGCCGCCAGGTGGGCACGGCCGAGCTGGAATTCGAACCGGGTGATCGCGGGATATTGCCTGATGGCCTCGGTGCAGGCTCTCAGCGCCGCCGGTGGGTCGATCTCATTGGGCAGCCGTCCCGGCGCGACGCCCTGAAGGTCGAAGGGTTCGGCCGCGGCGGCATCGCAGGGATGGATGACCGGGCGCGCCGAAAAACCCGAAGCGGTGCGGCGGTCGCCGGTGTCGAGGGTCAGGCGGAAGGCCTGTGCCTGGCCCTGTGTGCCGATCTGCGGCTCGAAGGTCAGGCCGGCGATCTCGCCGAGCGGCAGCGTCGAGCCGGTCTCGACCACCCGCTCGCCGGAGCGCAGCATGCCGGTCGCCGGAACCTCGTTGAAGGTGACGGCGAGCGCTTCGCCGCCGGGAATGCCGCGCGGCTCGGGCAGGCGCAGCGGCACCGGCCCGACGCCGATCGGGGCCTCCGCCGTCGAGCGCTGCAGCAAGGCGACATAGGCATGCGCCTCCTGATGACGCGGCGCGGCTGGTGCCGGTGCCGGTGCCGGAGCCGGCCGGGCCTGCTGCGCGACGCGGGTGGACGAGCGGGCCATCTGGGCTGCTTCCGTCACCGACACGGCGATGGCGCCCTGGCTCGACTGCTTCCAGGGGTCGGATACGGCATAGGTCAGGAGCTCGACATGACCCGCGGCCGCCGATCCGGGATCGAAGGTCAGATGGGCGAGCTGCGCGATCTGGATCGGCCGGCCCGGTTCCACCGGGCGCCCGTCGACCAGCAGCCGGCCGGTTTCGGGGGCACGGTCGAAGGCAACCGTGAGCGGCGCGCCGGACGGGCTGCGCGGCGTCGGCAGGTCGACCGGTGCCGGGCTGGCTCCGGCCACGACATTCAGCCGGTGGATCGCCGCGGTGGTGGGGGCGCCGGGCAGGCGCAACATGAAGAAGTCGTCGACCAGCGACGAGTTCTCCCAGGGGATCTGCTGGCCGTTGGTGGCGGTGATGACGTCGCGGCGAACCTGGGTCAGCATCTGCCTGACCTCGAGATTGGGGGTCAGCGCCCGGCGCACGAAGGCCTGGGTGTAGTGGCTGAGATCGCCGCTGCCGTCATAGGCGACACGCCCGGGTTCGGTCGAGAAGGCGAAGAGGCTGCCATTGCCGGACAGGGCCCGCGACGGCGAGGCCGCGTTGGCCGGGCGTGCCAGGCCTTGATTGCCGGTGGCCCGTTCCAGCCGGTCGGCGATCCAATATTGCTCGATCCTGAACGGATTGTCCCGGCATGCATCCAGGAACACCAGCTGCATCTTCGAGTTTTCGCGAATGTAATTGTAGATATTGTCGATCATGACGGCTTCGATTTCGACGTCATAGGGCGTCGACAGCCTGGCATCGACCGGAATCAGATAATTATGGCCGGCGATCTGGACGCCGTGGCCGGAATAATAGACGAGGCTGACATCGGCATTCTCGACCGACCGCAGGAATGTCTTGGCCAGTTCCTCGAACTGGATGCGGGTCAGGTCGCGGCCATAGATGACCTCGAACTGGGCGGAGCGGAGAACCGCCACCACCTCGCGCACGTCATTGGTCGGGTTTCGAAGTTTCGGCAGGTGGGTGTATTCGGAATTGCCGATGACCAGGGCGACGCGCTTGCCGGTTGTTTGCGCCAAGGCCCCGTGAATCATGGGGAAAGACATCGCGACAACGGCGATCGCCGTCAGGATCGTCCGGGTGAAGCAACGCGCGATCACGCGCAAATTGTCACATTGTGCTATCATTTCTCGCCTCGCCATGTTGTTGGCCTCGCGGAAAAAGACGGTCGCACTGTCATCACGATGAAAGGTGTCATGACGATGAACCAATGCTTGGGGAGCGTCAACGATTGCTCGCCGAACTCACGGAAATGGTCCGTGCGCTGGCGCACATGACGCAGAGTTGAGGGGCACTATGACATGCAGCGCAGGGCTGCGGCCGGCGGGGCGAAAATGGCGCCGGGTGCCGGAGGCGGCGATGCGACGGACAGACTGCAAAGCCAGTTGCCGCGCGACCGAAATTGACAGTACGGGCATCGAGACCTAGCTTTTTTAGTAAAGTTGACCCTCAACCGCTGAAAACTGCCATGTGGAAGGCCGGTTCTCCAGGTTCCGCTTCAAGCAGCCGCCCGGGCAATCTTGCGGGCACGCGAAATAACTCGTCGGTTCGTGAATTTTCTGTCGGCGGCGGCACGATATTTGTCGTCATATTCGTTTTCGGGCTGGTCGCCGCCTGGGGCGCCGGCATGACTTACTTGCTGTTCGCCGGCAACAAGCTGGCGGCGAGCGCGGTGGCCCGGACCTCGCAATTGCAGGACCTGCACGAGCAGCAGGTGGTGGAATATCGCCGGGCCCTGACCGCCGCGAAGGCCGAGGCCAGCCGGGCCCAGCGCGATCTCGACCGGATGAGCCTCGACCGCACCGGCGTCGAGGGGCGGCTGATCGATCTTGCCCGGCGCCAGAGCCAGATCGAGACACGGCAATCGGCCTTTGTCCGGCTGACCGAACAGATCGGCGGCGCGCCGATCGCGGCGCTGAGCGCCGGGCTCGGCCGCGCCAGCGGCACCGATGCCGTTCCGCTTCCGGCGGCGCGCCCGAGCGCGCTGCGCGAAAGGACGCGTTCGCTGCTGCCGCTGGCGGAAGAGCCGGACGCAGACGTCAATCTCGACCCCGATACCGAGCCGGCGGAGCTGCCGCCGCCGGAGGCCCAGCACGGCGAAGCCGATGGGCCGCGGCTCGGCCAGGCGCGGGCGATCGCCGAGGCGCCCGGCCGGCCGCTCTTGCCCGGCGGGCTGACGCTTGCCGAACGCGACGTCTCGCAGGTGGTCGAACTGCTCGACCGGCGCATCAGGCGGCTCGAGACCGATCAGGTCCGCGCGGTCCAGGCCATGGGCGCGGCAACCCAGGCGCGCGCCAACCTGTTGCGCCAAGCGGTCGACGTCGCCGGCCGCGAGCTCACCGACATCGTCGAGCCGGCGCGCAACCGGGCGGCGGCCTCGGTCGCGGTGGTGGCGCGCCAGGGGCCGGAGGATGCCGGCCCCTTCGGACTTGCGATCACCACCATCCGCCAGAATGTCGCGACCATCCGGCGCCTGTCACCGACCATCGAGACGCTGCCGCTGCGCCGGCCGGTGGGGCCGGAAAGCCGTGTCTCCAGCCGTTTCGGTCCTCGCTCCGACCCCTTCCTGGGCACCGCCCGGATGCATGCGGGGCAAGATTTCGCGGCCGCCGCGGGAACCCCGGTCTTCGCCACGGCCGGCGGCGTGGTGCTGTCCGCCGGCTGGGGCGGCGGTTATGGCAACCTGGTGCAGGTCGACCACGGCAATGGGCTGGTGACCCGCTACGCCCACCTCTCGGAAATCCTGGTCACCCAGGGCCAGCCGGTGGCCGTCGGTGCCCGGGTCGGGCTGGTCGGCTCGACGGGACGTTCGACCGGTGCGCATCTGCACTATGAAACGCGCCTGCGGGGGACCTCGAACGATCCCATGCGGTTCCTGCGCGTCGGCGAGGAGCTCGGCATGAGCCTGCCGCGGCCGCGGACGGACTAATCCGTATGTCGCGCGAGGCCGGGCGCGGCCGGGTCCAGGTAACGGGCTCCGGGCGTCGCCCGGGCCCGCCGTCTCGGGGGGCTTTCCGCCTCAGGCCGCGCCGGGCGCCGCCTCGTCGGGCGGCATGACCGGGTCGCCGAGCGCCTGCATCAGCCGGTTGGCATTGGCGAACATGGCGATCGAATGGATCAGATCCAGGATTTCCAGGTCGCCCAGCCCAGCCGCCCGCAGCGGCGCAAGGTCGGCGGCCGTCATGGCGGTCGGGTCCTCGGTCAGTTTGGCGCTGAAGGCGATGACGGCATCCTGGCGCGGGTCGAAGGAGGCCGTCAGCCCCTCGTCGAACAGGCGCTGCATGACCTCGGGCTTCTTGGTCAGTTCGGCATAGCGGCGGGCATGCACCGAGGTGCAATAGACGCAGCCGTTGACGATCGAGACGATGGCGGTGGCGAGCTCGCGCTCGGCACGGGGCAGGCCGCGCGGCGCATACATCACGCTCTTGAACAGCGCGCCACGGTGGGCGAGCGATCCGGGATCATGGGCCAGCGTCAGCAGATAGGGCGAATGGCGCTGGTTCGCCGGGGCGGCGTCGAGAGCGGCGATCTGCTCGGGTGTCGCCTGGCTCTCCTCGAGCGGCGGCAGGCGCGGATCCCATTCGACCGGAGCGAGGGTGAAGCGTGTCATCGGGCCGCCTCCTGCTTGAGAATCCGCAGGCCGGCGAGGACGCGGGTTTCGTAGGTCATGAAGGCGATCAGCTGAGTGACCGCGACAATGTCGCGGGCATCGAGGCCGAAGCCGCGCAGCCGCGCCATTTCCCGGGCATCGGCCCGGTCCGGCGTGCTGGTGACGAGGTCGGTGAAGGCGAGGAGGGCATCCAGCCGCGGGCTGCCGGAGGCCGCGCCTTCCGCAGCCGCCACGAGATCGGACGCGCCGGCGGCGTCGAGCACGGCGCGAAAATGCGCGGTGAAGGTCTCGTCGCGCTCGATGCGGGCGACGCGCAGCGCGATCGCCGCGCGCTCGGCATGGCTGACATGGCCGGGGTCGGGCGGATCGACGAGCGCGTCATAGGCGCCCTGGATATGCGCGCGAATATCCGGACGCTGCCGGCGCAGCAGCGCGAGCGGCGAGGCTGGCGCGATCCCGGCCAGCCGGTCGATCAGATCAGGGCCTTCGGCCTCTGCAGTCATGTCTCGTCTCCCCGATAGGCATGGCGGATTTGGCGGACCGCGGCGACGCGGCCGGTCACGGCTGGATCTCCGCCTCGGCATCGCTCCATTCGTCGCCCAGGAGCTCGGGCTTGTCATAGGCGACGAGCCGATCCCAATGACGCTCGATATCCCGGCAGAACAGTTCCCCGGCGATGGCTTCGGCAAGCCAGGTCGCCCCGTCGCTGATCTTCGGGATGTCACCGCTGACCTTGCCGAGGCTGAGGGTGGCGGCATGGTTGAAGCAGTGAATGTCGCGCAGATGAGGGGCCGCGCCGGCGATCCGCTCCTGGAAGGCGAAATGCGGCGACAGATAGGGAAAGCTCGCGAGTTCCGCGCTGGCGAGCTCCGGCGGCGGCGTGTAGCGATCGCCCCAGCTGGCGATGTCAGCCGCAAAGGCGGAGAGTTCCGGGCGCTCGCCGATCTCGACGGTGAAGCCGGTGCCGAGGATCAGGAAATCCGTCTCGAAGACCCGGCCCCGGGCGGTTTCGAGACGCAGCGCGCCGGCCACCTCGTCCAGCCGGACCAGTCCCGAATCGAGATGGAAACTCGCATTGGGATGCCGGCTGACGCGCTGGGTGGAATTGCGTGGCGCCGGCGTCTGCATGCGCTCGGCATAATGCATGAAGCGCCAGCGCCAGGCGTCGGGCAGCATGGGATAGCCGAGTGTGAACCCCTGGCTGCCGATGCCCATCAGCTTGTTGATGCGCGGCATCTCGGCGCGCCGGATCAGGACCCGGACGCTCGCCGCGCCGTGCTCGAGCGCTTCGCCGGCATTGTCCATGGCCGAGGCGCCGCCGCCGATCACCGTCACGCGCCGGCCGCGCAGGGCGGCGAAGTCGATCTCGTCGGAGGAATGGGCCCAGAGCGCCCGCGACACACCGTTGACGAAGGCCGGGATGAAGGCACGGCCGAGGCCGGCGCGCCCGGTCGCGAGGACCACCTTGCGGGTGAAGATCGCCGGCCCCTGCGCCCGATCGAGCCGGATGAGCCCGGCCTGCGGCACGATGCCGGTGACCTCGACGTCGTTTTCGACCGACAGGTCGAGCACCTGGCGATACCAGGCGAGATAGTCCATCCAGAGCGGGCGCGGGATCCGATAGAGCTCGCTCCATGCCGCTTCGCCGAACCGGGCCACGTACCAGGCCCGGAAGGTCAGGGAGGGCAGGCCGAGCGCCGGACCGAGCAGTTCCTTGGGCGAACGCAGGGTCTCCATCCGGGCGAAGGTGATCCACGGTCCCTCGCGCCCGGCGGGGCTGCGATCGAGGATGCGGATATTGCGGACCCCGGAACGGATCAGCGCGAAGCCGGCGGCCAGCCCCGACATGCCGGCGCCGATCACCACGACGTCGCTGGCGACCGAGCCGTCGGGGGCCGCGGTCGGCGGCACCCAGTTCTGCGGCGGCACGTTGAGGCAGGACAGGTCGTAGCCGAGCCTTGCCTCGAGCGCGGCGAGGTCCGTGGCTTCCGGCCGGGCGGCCGCAGTCGCCGGCGAGGGCGTGGAGATTGCAGGAGCGCTCATGCCGCCGAAGCTAGCGGGGCCGTGGAAGCCTGTCCATGTCAAAAGCGTATCAAGAGCCTTGTTCAATGCGAAAAACGGATGCAGATAGAAAGGTATGAATCTTCGTCAGCTCGAAGCCTTCGCGGCCGTCATGTCGGTCGGCAGCATTACCGGCGGCGCCCGCCTGGTCGGGCGCTCGCAACCGGCCGTGACGCGCCTGATCCAGGACCTGGAGACCGAGCTGACTTTCGCGCTGTTCGATCGGAGCGGGCCGCGGCTGGTGCCGACCGAAAAGGCGCAGCAGTTCCACGCGGAGGTCGAGCGTTCGCTCGCCGGCATGCGCAACATCCAGTCGCGCGCCGAGGCGATCGCCCGGGGCAAGGCCGTGCGGGTCGAGGTCGCCGCGATCCCGGCACTGGCGGCGGGCCTTCTTCCGCAGGCCCTGGCGCGGTTGCCGGAGGCCTGCAGGCCGCACGAGATCGGCCTGCAGGCGGCCGGCGCCGAGGAGGTGGTGCGCTCGGTGCTCGACCGGACCGCCGATCTCGGTTTCGCCAGCCTGCCGATCGAGCGGCGCGGGCTGGACGTCCACTGGCTCGCCGAGGCCCATTGCGTCGCGGTCCTGGCCGAAGACCATCCGTTCGCCCGTGACCAGACGATCGCCTTGCGGGCGCTGGCCGGCCAGCCGATCATCACCACCGCGAGCCTGACCAGGCTCCGGCGGCGGATCGACCAGGCCTTCGCCAAGGCGGGCGTGGCGACCGCGCCGCTGCTCGTCACCAATGCCTCGCTCAATGCCATGATGGCGGCGCGCGCCGGCCTCGGTATCGCGCTGGTCGACCCGGTGACGGCGATCGGGGTGCCGGTGGCGGGACTGGTGGTTCGCCGGCTCGATACCGCCATTCCGTTCTGGTGGAGCGCGGTCACGGCGGTCGCCCGGCCGGCCAATGCGACCGTCCAGGCGATCCTGTCGGCCGCCGCCGAGGCCGCGGAAGACCTGCCGGGTTATGTTCGCCACGCCGCCGGCGACCTGCCTCTGCTGGTCGAACAGCTCTCGCGGTCATAGCCGGCCACGGGCGATCAGGTTTCATCACACTCGACGCGCGCGGCGGCAAAGCCCATGCTGCCGTGACGGAGCCGGCGGACCGGCTCAGTCGCTCGAGGCCTTGATCCCATGACTTCCCTTAGGGCAAGCTGTGCCCGGAGAGGATCGCCATGTCGCCATCTGACCAGGCCGGACGTGCCCCGGCGCCCGTCGGCACCAGCGGCCAGCCGCTCCCCAGGGCGGCGAGCGCCGCGCCGGCCCATCAATTGACCGATCTCGCCTTTTTTGCCGGCGCCGACCCGGCGATCGCCGCCCGCAACGAGGCGCGGCTGCGCTGGATCGAGTTCAAGCCCGGCGCCCTGGTGATGGATTTCGACGACGAGAGCGACGATGTCTTCGTCATCATCCGTGGCGCGGTCAGGGTCCTGATGCGCACCAATCTCGGCCACGAATTGATCCTGGGCGATTTCGAGGGCGGCACCATTATCGGTGAAATGGCGGCGATCGACGGGTTCAGGCGCGCCGCCAATGTCACCGCCCTGGTCCGGACCCAGGTCTGCCGGATTCCGGCGGCGGTCTTCCTGGAAATCGTGCTCGGATCGCCGCCTGTCGGGCTCAGGCTGATGCGCATGCTGACGGCGCGGGTGCGCCTGGGCAATATGAAGCTGCTCGAGCACACGATCCTGTCGGTGCGGCTGAGGCTGCTCAGCGAATTGCTGCGGCTGGCCCGGCCCGCGCGGGCGGGCCAGGGGCTCGTCGTCAGCCCGCCGCCAATCCAGTCGGATCTTGCCGCGCGCATCGGCGCGCGGCGCGAAGCCGTCTCGCGCGAGCTGAACGATCTCGACCAGCTCGGCCTGATCCAGCGCGAGCGCGGCGCCTTGCTCATCCCGAAACCGGAACTCATTCGCAGCGAAATCGAGAAACTGGGCGTGGTCCCCGGTGGCCACGCCGAGCCTTCGTGATCGATCTGCCGCGCGAGGGATGTGCGGCAGCACACAGTTCGACCGGATCATCGTCGCCATGCTTTGCCGACAAGAAGTCTCTTGGCAACAAAGCTCCTCTACATCTGGCTCAGTCTTCGCCGAAGACGAGACAAATCGTTCCGCCTCTTCTCATCCTTGGAATGCCGCGCTACGATCTTCGAGGCCTTAATCGCTGCGCGATAGAACATATGGATTGTTCATGTCGTGGTTCGGGAAAGTCGCGTGGTCCGAGGGTCTTTTCCTGCGGCCCCACCATATGCAGCAGGGCGATCGCTATCTCGAGCGCCTGGTGGAAACCCGCGTTCGCCACGTCACGCCCTATCCATGGGGCTTTGCCGAGGTCGAGATCGACCGCGACCTTGCCCAGCAGAGCCGCTTCGCGCTGCGCCGGGCGACCGGCATCATGCCCGACGGCACGCCGTTCGACCTGCCGATGGACGGCCCGCTGCCGGCGCCGATCGAGATTCCCGAAAACGCCGCCAAGAGCACCGTCTGGCTGTCGCTGCCGGTGATCGCGCCGAACACCCGCGAGGTTGATGCCGGCGCCTCCGAGACCGGTAGCCGCTTCGTCACGGCGACCCAGACGATCATCGATTCCAACTCGTCGCTGCGCATCGAGGAGGAGATCGACATCGCCTTTCCGCGGCTGAGCTTCGATGTCCGCAAGACCCAGAAGCCGGGCTATGTGTCGCTCGGCGTCGCCCGCGTGCTGGAGATCCGCGACAAGGCGATCATTTTCGACGACCGCTATGTTCCGCCGCTCCTGATCTGCAATGCCCATCCCACCGTCGACGGCTGGATGGACCGGATCATCGGCTGGATGGACAACAAGCTGGAGGAACTGGCGCGTTATGCCGCCGACCCGACGGCCGGCGGCGGCCTGCAGACGGTCGACTATTTCGTCCTGCAATTGCTCAACCGGCATCTGGCCGCGCTCAAGCATCTCAGGATGACGCGGTTTGCCCATCCCGAGCGGCTCTATGTCGAATTGCTGCATTTCGTCGGCGAGCTCGCGACCTTCGCATCGGCCGAGCGGCGGACCAATGATTATCCGGCTTACGACCATGACGACCTGGAGAACACTTTCGCGCCCGTGGTGCGCGACATCCAGGAATATCTGAGCATTCGCTACGGGCGCCGGGCGATCCGCCTGGAGATCGTCGAACGGGCGGCCAATGCCTTCGTCTCGACCATCAAGGACCGGTCGCTGTTCCGCAATGCCAACCTGGTGCTGGAAGTGTCGGCGCGCCGGCCGCTGACCGAGATCCAGAACGAGTTCCCGCAGCTGTTCAAGGTGGGGCCGAACACCAAGATGAACGAGATCGTGCATGCCCACCTGCCCGGCGTGCCGCTGATCCACCTGCCGACGCCGCCGCCGCAGATCCGCGCCATGGCGGATCATGTCTATTTCCTGCTCGACCGGACCTCGCCGCTCTGGCCCGAATTCTCCGCCGCGAGCGCGGTCGGCTTCCATTTCTCCGGCACCTGGCCCGACCTGGAGCTTGAGTTCTGGGCGATCCTGGGAGATCGCCCGTGACCGACAAGGGGCCGCCCTTCGATCCGTTCGGCCGCAGCGACCGCACCATCGTGCAGCCGAACCCCGGAGGCCGGCGGCCGCAGGCGCCCCAGCCACAGAGCGCTCCGCCGCAGGCGCCGGCGGGCCGAGCCGGCCCGCCGGCCGTGGAGGATGACTGGACCACGGGACGCGCCGCGCCGCCCGAGCCGGTGCCGCAGCCCGCGCCCGGGCGCGGGCCGGAGCCGCAGCAGCCGGGCCAGGTCATGCTCCTGAAGCGCGACGTGCCGATCGCGCCGAACGACAATATCCTGCTGGAGGCGGCCTGCCCGCTGCTGCTGCTGCTCGGCCGGCTGCGCGCCTCGCTGATGCATGCACGCTTCGCCGACCTGATGGACCAGGTCGCCGATGCGATCGACAGTTTCGAGAAGGACGTTCTGGCCCATGGGGCGACCGCCGAGCAGGCGACCGACGCGAAATATGCGCTCTGCGCCACCGCCGACGACATCGTCCAGAACATCCCGTCGGAAGACCGGCCGATCTGGACCCAGTACAGCATGCTGTCGCGCTTTTTCGGCGAGCGGGTCGGCGGTGTCAGGTTCTTCGAAAAACTCGACAAGGCCAAGCAGGATCCGCTCAGGAACTACGACCTGCTCGAGCTGATGTATGCCTGCCTCGCCGTCGGTTTCCAGGGCATTCACCGGACCTCCGGCGGAGGTGCGGCAGCGCTCCAGGCGCTCCAGCGCAATCTCTACGAGACGCTGAGGCGGGTCCGGCCGCGCACCGATCTCGATTTGTCGCCGCATTGGCGCGGACAGGACATCCCGCCGGCCGCGGCGACCTTCCGGGTGCCGCTCTGGTCGGTCGCGGCCGTTGCCGCGGCCATCCTCGGCGTGACCTATATCACGCTGCGGCTGCTGCTCGCCGGGTCGGCCGATACGGTGGCGGCCGAGGTGCGCCGGCTGGTGCCGACCGAGACGATCGCCCTGCTGCGCCGGGCGCCGGTGCAACCACCACCGCCGCCGCCGACCTCGACCCAGCTGGACTGCATTCGCGCGGCGCTGGCCGCCGAGATCAGCACGGATCGGGTGAGCGTGGTCGAATCCGCGAGTTCGGTGATCCTGAGGGTCGGCGCCTTCGCCTCTTTCGAGTCGGGCCAGGCAACCGTGCTCGACAGTTTCCGGCCCGTCGCCACCAAGATCGGCGCGGTCCTGGAGCATCAGGCCGGGAGCATCAAGGTCATCGGCCATTCCGACAGCACACGCATCGCGACCGCGCGTTTCCCGTCGAACTGGCACCTGTCGGTCGAACGCGCCCAGGCCGTCGCCAATCTGATCCGGCCGGCCCTGACCCAGCCGCAGCGCGTCGAGGTCGACGGCAAGGGGGCCGACCAGCCGATCGGTTCCAACGACACCAATGAAGGCAGAGCCCGCAACCGGCGGGTCGAGCTGGTGATCCCGCGTGACCGCGCGGTGACATCGTGTCGGTAGGCCGACCAAGGGACGGCGGGCGATGAAGATGAAGATCTGGCTGTTGCTGGTCTGCTACGCGGTCGGGGGGCTCGCGCTCGCCGCGCTCGTCTGGTTCGTCGGTCCGCTTGTGGCTGTCGGCACCATGCGCCCGCTCGATCCGCTCTGGGTCCGGGCGCTGGTCGTCGGGCTGATCGGCCTCGTCCTGCTCGCCGCCATCGTCGTCACCGTGCTCAGGCGCCGCAAGGCGGAGGCCTTGCTCGCCAAGAGCCTGGAAGGGCAGGGGCTGGCGGAGGCCGAGCCGACCGGCGACGGCGAAGTGCTGGCCGACAAGATGAAGGACGCCCTGCAGACACTGCGCAAGGCGTCGGGTGCCAAGGGCGACTACCTCTACGACCTGCCCTGGTACATGATCATCGGGCCGCCGGGATCGGGCAAGACCACCGCGCTGATCAATGCCGGCCTCAAATTCCCGCTGGCGCGCGGCATGACGCCGGCAGCCGTCGCCGGCGTCGGCGGCACCCGCTATTGCGACTGGTGGTTCACCGAAGACGCCGTGCTGATCGACACGGCCGGCCGCTACACGACCCAGGATTCGGAGCAGAAGGGCGACCAGAAGAGCTGGCTGTCATTCCTCGAACTGCTCAAGGAGAACCGGCCGAAACAGCCGATCAACGGCGTCATCGTGTGCATCAGCCTCGAGGACCTGGTGACCGGCGGCGCCGAAATGACGCGGGCCCATGCCGAGGCCATCCGCGCCCGCCTGATCGAGCTGCACGATCACCTCAAGGTGGATTTCCCCGTCTATGCGATGTTCACCAAGGCCGACCTGGTGGCCGGCTTCGTCGAGTTTTTCGGCCATCTGAACGAGGCCGGGCGGAAGGTCGTCTGGGGCACCACGTTCCAGACCGACGACAAGACGCTCAACAAGGTCGGCGAGGTGCCCGATGAATTCGACCTCCTGATCGAGCGGCTGAACCTCGAACTGGTCGACCGGCTGCAGGATGAACCGACGCCGGTCTCGAAGGTGCAGGTTTTGAGCTTCCCGAGCCAGATGGCGGCGAGCAAGGAGGCGATCGTCAATTTCCTCGGCCGCATCTTCGAGCCGACGCGCTACCACGCCAATGCGACGCTGCGCGGTTTCTATTTCACCTCAGGCACCCAGTTCGGCACGCCGATCGACCGGCTGATCGGCGCGCTCAGCCGCTCCTTCGGCGCGCAGCAGCTGGCGGCGAGCGGCTATTCCGGCATCGGCAAGAGCTATTTCCTCACCGACCTCATCACCAAGGTGATCGTCGGAGAGGCCGGCTGGGTCTCGACCAACCGGGCGGTGGTCCGGCGCAACACGGCCCTGCGCGGCTTCGGCTTCGCGGCGATCGCGCTGGCCTGCGCCGGCCTGTTCGGCGCCTGGTGGCTCAGCTATCAGCGCAACAGCGACCTGATCGAACAGACGTTCCAGAGCTCCAGCCGCTACCGGCTGATCGGCGAGGATGTCAGCGCCGAGACGGTCATCGGCGACGGCGACCTCAGCCGGCCGCTCCGGCACCTGCACCATCTGCGTCACATGCCGGCCGGTTTCGCCGAGCGGGACATGGCGACGCCGCTGCCGGAGACCTTCGGGCTGAGCCAGCGGCCGCGGCTCAACTCGGCCGCCGAGAGCACCTATCAGGCGGGCCTCGAGCGGCATTTCCGGCCCCGGCTCCTGTACAGGCTGGAAACCGAATTGCGCAGCCGGCAGCAGGACGCGGCCTATGCCTATCAGGCCTTGCCGGTCTATCTGATGCTCGGCGGCCGGGAGCCGCTCGCCAAGGACCAGGTGCGGTCCTTCCTGCGCAATGACTGGGAGCAGAACCAGTTCCGCGGCGCCGCCAATGCCGACGGCCGGCGCGCGCTCGGCGAACATCTCGACGCGCTGATGGAATTCGACCCACCGATCGACACGCGTGCCGTGGCGCTCGACGAGGCGCTGATCCTGGAGACGCAGCGCACGCTCGGACGCATGGGGGTCATCGACCGCGCCTTCGAGCTCATTCGCGCCTCCGCCGCCCAGCAGCGCGGCCGCGACTGGACCGCCCGGGCCAAGGGCGGCCAGGACGCCGCGCGTGTGTTCGAGGCGCGCGTCGGCGAGGATCTCGATGCCGTGCGCGTGCCCTTCCTGTTCACCTATGACGGTTTCCACGAGGCCTTTCTCGGCCGGCTCGCCGATGTCCGCGCGCAGGTCGAGCGCGAGCGTGGCCTGATGGGCGAGGTGGCCGACCAGGCCGCGCTGCAGCGGCAATTCGACCGGCTCGAGCCGGCGCTGCTGGAGCGCTACGGGCGCGAGTTCGGCCAGGCCTGGGATACGGCGCTCAGAAGTCTGCGCATCAAGTCGCTGACCGCCGACCGTCCGGGTTATGTGACGCTGGACGCCGCGGCACGCGCGACGTCGCCGCTGATCGCGCTGTTCGAATCGATCCGCGAGGAAACCCAGCTGACCCGCGAAAGGCCGAAACCGGCGGGGGCCGCGCCGGCGTCGAGCGCGCCGCCGCGGGTGGCTTTCCCGGCCGGCGTTGTTCCCGGCGCCGAGATCGAAGCCTCGTTCCGGGCCATGCATGTGGTGGTCGAAGCCCAGGGCGGCCGGCGGCCGATCGACGACCTGATCAAGAACCTGAGCGATATCCATCAGTCGCTGATGGCGATGTCCGACCCGGCGCAGACCGCCGCCGCCACGCAGATGTTCCGCACCCATCTGCAATCGCTGCGCGGCAATGCCACGCGCCTGCCGCCGCCATTTTCGACCATGATGCAGACGGCCGCCAATTCCTTCGATTCCGATGCCACCGGCACGACGGTGGCGCGGATCAACCAGGCGCTCGTCGAGCAGGTCGCCGAACCCTGCCGGCTCGCCACGGCCGGCCGCTATCCGTTCACCCGCGGCGCCACCACCGAGATATCGCTGGCGGATTTCGAGCGGCTGTTCGCGACCAACGGCATTATCGACCGCTTCTTCGCCGCCAATCTCGCGCCCTATGCCGACACGACCCGGCGCGACTGGACCTGGAACCAGACCAATCCGGTCGGACGGCAGCTGCCGGTCGCATTGCTGCGCGATTTTCAGCGCGCCGCGGCGATCCGCGAAACCTATATGCGCACGGGAACGGCCGGCTTTTCCTTCGTCGTCCGCAATATGGTGATGCCGCAGGGGGTCGCCTCGGCCAGGCTCGAGGTCAATGGCGCCATCCTGGCCAAGGACGCGCCGGAGCCGCCGCCGCCACCGCCACCGGCGCCTTCCGGTCTCGAAGTGCTGTTCGGCCAGCGCCCGCAGCCGCAACCGCCCCAGCCGCAGCGGCCGAGACCGCCGGATGCGCCGACCCCGATGCAATGGCCGGGCCCGGCCGGGATGCAGAAGGCCGCGGTGATCATGGTGATGGACCAGGCGACCGGCCGCAGCGTGTCGCTGCAGCGCGAAGGCCCCTGGGCCCTGTTCCGGCTGATCGAAGCCGGCACCGTGCAGCGCAGCGGCGAAACGCTGATCGCGACCTTCCCGGTCGGCGGCCGCGAGATCGCCTATGCGATCAACGTGGCCGCCCCGGTCAATCCGCTGACATCAACGGTGCTGCGTGAATTCCGCTGCCCCGGCGCACGGTGACTGGACCATGTCCTATGGCGTGTTCGGAAAACTGCCGGCCAAGCGCGATTTCGTCGCGATCGACCTGCCGTCGTCGGTCCTGCGGCCATGGGAGACCTGGCTGCAGGGGGTGATCGCGGAGACCCGGCAGTCGCTCGGTACGGATTGGACGGCGGTTTTCCTCAAGGCGCCGATCTGGCGCTTCTGGTGCGGCTCCAGCGTGCTCGGTACCTCGCTCATCGGCGCGCTGATGCCGAGCGTCGACGGTGTCGGCCGCTACTTTCCCCTCACGGTGCTGGCGCCGGCGCCGGCAGCGCATCGCTTCGCCCCGCCGAGCCGGGATGATCGGGCAGCCGGCTTCGAGGCGCTGGAGGACCTGATGCTGGCGGCGCTCGAACCGGATTGCGACTTCGAGGCCTTGCTGGCGGATCTGAGGGCGATCGACCCCCCCGCGGCCGAGGCCTGGCACACGCCGCCGGGGCCGGCCGAGACGTTTCTCGGCGCCGGTGCGGACGGCAGCTCGCTCGCCGACCGGTTGATCGACGCCCAGCATCAGGCCGAGGCGGCGGCCGTCGAGGCCATGTCCGCCTGGTGGACGGTGGGCGGCGAGGGCTTCGCGCCCGTTGCGCTGAACGCCCGCGGCCTGCCGTCGGCGGTGACATTCGCAGCCATGCTGACCGGAGTTTTCGAACAGGGGACGTGACACCATGACGGCGCGTCGATCATTCGAGGAGCCTGCGCTGATCTCCGAAACGGCGGCCGCCAGCCATGTCGGCTGCATGCGCGAGGAGAACCAGGATGCCTTCATCGCCCGCGCCGATATCGGCCTCTGGGCGGTCGCCGATGGTGTCGGCGGGCTGGCCGACGGCCAATTGGCCAGCGCCACCCTGGTCGAGGCTCTGGCCACTATCGGCCGGCCGGCAACCGCCGCGGACCTGCTCGCCCAGTTCGAGGAACGCACCTGGCAGGCCAACCGGACGCTGCGCCGCTACGCCGCCGAAAAGGAAGTCTCGCTCGGCACCACCGTCGTGGCGCTGCTGGTCTTCGGCGAAGCCTATGCCTGCGTCTGGGCCGGCGACAGCCGGCTCTACCTCGTCCGCAACGGCGCGATCAGCAGGGTGTCCGAGGATCATACCGAGGTGGCCGCCCTTCTGAAGCGCGGCGTGGTGACGCCCGAGGAGGCGCAGAACTGGCCGCGCCGCAACATCATCACCCGGGCCATCGGGGTGGTCGACGAGCCGGAGCTGGATATCGCCCAGGGAAAAGCGGAAGATGGCGACGTCTTCGTCTTGTGCTCGGATGGATTGAACACCCACCTGGCCGATACCGAGATCCTGGCATTGCTGGCGGGCCGCGCGCCGCGGGCGGCCTGCGACGCGCTCATCGATGCGACATTGGCGCGTGGCGCCAGCGACAATGTCAGCGTGATCGTGGTCGGCCTGCATCGCGACGACAGGGCCGGTGCGATGCGCCATCCGCGCGAGCGGACGGTGCTGATGTCTCGAAGGAATGCCGCCGATGGCTGAACAGACCGCCGTCATTTTCGGCCGGGTGCCACCGGGAACGCGGCTGAACGACACCTATGAGATCGATACGCTGATCGCCGCCGGCGGCATGGGCGAGGTCTATCGCGGCCATCTCATCGAGACCGGCGACCAGGTCGCCATCAAGCTGATCCGGCCGGAGCTGATCGGCAACGAAGCGGCGCTGGCGCTGTTTCGCAAGGAGGCCTCGGCGCTGCATCACCTGCATCACGAGGCGATCATCCGCTATTTCGTCTTCGCCATCGACCCGGCATTGCGGCGGCCCTATCTCGCCATGGAATTCGTCGACGGCGAGCCCCTGTCGGAGCTGGTCAAGCGCGGCCCCCTGGCCGTCGGGCAGTGCCTCGTCCTGCTCCGGCGGCTGGCCGCCGGGCTCGCCGCCGCCCATGAGATCGGCATCATCCATCGCGACATGTCCGCCGACAACGTGATCCTGCCGGGCGGCGACCTGCGCCGCGCCAAGATCATCGATTTCGGCATTGCCAAGTCGACGCTGTCGGGCGCGACGACGGTGATCGGCGACGGTTTCGCCGGCAAATACAACTATGTCTCGCCCGAGCAGCTCGGATTGTTCGGCGGCACGATCACGCCGAAATCCGACATGTACAGCCTCGGGCTGCTGATCGCGGAAGCCCTGCGCGGCCGGCCGATCGATATGGGCCGCAGCCATGTCGAGACCATCGAGAGCCGCCGCAAGGTGCCCGATCTCGACGGCGTGGACGCCGCGCTCGTCCCGCTCCTGACGGCGATGCTGCAGCCGCTGCCCGACGACCGGCCCGCCTCCATGGAGGCGATCCGCGACTGGCAGCCGGTGCCGGAGGCTAGCGGCGAGCAGGGTCTGTCGACCGGGGCGCCGGGCGCCCGCCGCCGCGGCCGGCTGCGCGCCGCGGAAGACGAGTTGCACGCCGCACCGCGCCGCCGCCGCTGGCTGCCCGCCGCCATCGTCGCCGCCACGCTCACAGCGGTTGGCGCCGCCGGCCTTGCCGTCGTCACCTGGGCGCCGGCGCTGATCCCCGGCCAGGCGCCGGTGGCGCGGGACGACGATCCCTTTCCGCCGCTGACGGAGGCCAACCGGCCGCGCGAACGGGATGACGGCCAGTCACCCCTGCTGACGCCATCACCGCGCGAGGCAGCGCGTGTCGGGCCGGCCTCCGCGCCGGCCGCCGACCAGGGCGATCAGGCCGCTCAAGATCCGGCCGCCCAAAATCCAGCTGCCACGGCGCCGGCCGAGCCGGGAGCGGCCGAGCCAAGTCTCGCCGATGCCCTGGCGGCGCTGCTCCGGCGGCCGCCGGAGGCGGCCGAGGGCCGGCCGGCAGCCCCTGCGCGGGCGGAGCCGGCACGTATCGACCCGGTTGTGCCGCCAACGGTCGCGCCCGCGCCGGCACGGCCGTCGCCGCCGGTGCCCGGCCCCGAGGCCGCGACAAGCGGTGACGGGCTGTCCGTCCGGCCGGCGGAGCCGAGCCTCGCCGCTCTTCCTCCGGTCTCGCCGATACCGGCACGACCCGCACCGGTTCAGCCCGCGCCGATGCCGCCGCCTCCGGCGCGCCTCCCGGCGCCGGCGACACCGGCCGACTTCGTCCGCGCCTATGATGGCGGCCCCTGCCTGTTCCTGGCGATCCGCTCCGCCGGCGATCGCCGGGCCGATATCGAGGCCTTCGGCATCTCGGCCGATGCGGTTCGCAGGTTCGATGCGGATTTCAAGAGGGGGCTCGGTTTCGAGGCCAATATCCAGTTTCGTCCGCTGAGCGAGGCGCAATGTCCGGCGGTCGACTTCCTGCGTTCGGTCACCGGCGATCGCGACGCGGCGCTGCGTTTCGATCTGCAGGCGTTCAATGTCCGGGCCGGCCAGTCGATCGAGGGATCGATCCAGGGAGCCGGCCTGAAAAGCGTCAGCGTTCTCGTGGTGACCGATGACGGGGCCGTCCAGCGCGCTTCGGTGCGGTCCCAGCCGGGCGGACGACCGAGCAGCGTCAGCATCGCGACCGAGCCGGGCGCCGCCCATCAGCGGCGGCCGAAACTGGTCCTGGCGATCGTCGCGCCGCAGCGGCCGCAGGCGCTGGATTTCCCCGGCCAGGCCTCGGCCGCGACGCTGTTTCCGGCGCTGCAGCGGGAGCTTGCCGGCAATCCGCAGCCGGTCACCGTGCTGCGGCAATATTTCCGCATCGAGAATTGACGGCGCGGAGCGCTGTCGGCCCGGTGCGAAGGCGTTTCAGCCGCCCCGGCCGGTGCGGCGGTCATAGGCGCTCGCGAAGAGGCTCATGAAGGCGCCGCGCAGGCCATCGTCATGGGCGGCGGCCAGTGCCTGCCAGCGCGCGACCTGCAGGTCCCACAGCCTGGCCTTGCGCGAGGCGAAGATCTGGCCCAGCGCCTTGTCCGGTTCGGCGCCGCGCTCGACGGCGGCCGGATCGAGCTGCTCGATCAAGGCGTCGACCGCGGCCTGCATGGCGATGAAGGTGTCGAGCTGGTGGGTCTTCAGGGCGTCGAAGCTTTTCCGCACCGCCGCCTCCGCGCCGAGATAACCCGGACCGCTGCCGGCGAGCATCAGGCGCAGCGCATCCTCGGCCGTCGGGGCGAAGGGGATCGGGTTGTTGTCGAGCGCCTGGACGGTCGTCTGATTGGCGCTGCGCATCGCCCCCTTGGTCTGGGCACGCGCCTGCATCAGCGCCTTGAGCTCGGTGGTCACCGCCAGCATCAGGCGGCCGAGCTCTTCGGCGAGCTCGGCGGGATCGCGGTTCTGCAGCAGGCTGGCCGGAAGGCCGGCACCCCTGGCGAAATGGGTGAGGAATTCCGTCGGCGGGGCCATGGGCCGGGGCGATGACGCGGCGTCGCGCCGCGGCTCGGGCACCGAGGCTTCCAGGGTCGGGCCCGGAGCCGGTGGCCCGGGCCGGTCTTCGGCGTCCGGCGCGGCCGCGGCCGGCAGCGACCAGTCGACGGCCTCGTCGGCGCTCGCCCCGGCATTGCCGTTCATGGCCGCCGCGGGCCGGGACCGCGGCGTGGGCGTCGCTGGCCTTTCCGGCGCGCGGCCGACAGGCCCGGGCAGGTCGACCGCCCAGTCCATCATGTCGCCGGATACCACCGGCCGCGTCGACCGCCGGGCGCGAATTTCGCCGGCCGCGGCGGGCGCGGCGGCGTCTCCGTCGACGCTCCAGATGTCGCTCGTGCCGGGGATCGCTTCCGGCTCGGCCGGCATGGGATCGGCGGCGGTTTCGCCGCTGACTTCGACCTGGATGATGTAGCGGCCGATCTCCAGCCGGTCGCCATTGCGCAGGCGCCGCGGCTCGACCGGCCGGGACGCATTGCCATTGACGAAAGTGCCGTTGCTCGACACGTCGTGCAGCCAATAGCCGCCGTCGCGGAAGCGGATCTCGCAATGCTTGCCGGAGATGTAGCGGCCCGGATCGGGCAGCACCCAGTCGAGATGCTTGTCGCGCCCGATGTCGATGCCGCGCTTGCCCGTCAGCGTATAGGCCAGCGGGCCGCCATCGGGCAGGGAGGTCTCGTTCTCGATCGTCAGGCGCAGCGCGATCAACGACGTCTCCGCGGCTTGGTACACGGCCCGGCCCCGCCGGCCCGCACCCGTTTCACATCGCCTCCGCGGCGGCGAGCCGGATGCCGCCCTCGATGCAGGAGCGAAGCTTAGCACGACGTTCCGTGGCGGGAACCCTGGCCAGGGCCATCAGGACGCAGGCGCGCGCCGCCTTGGCGGTCAGGTGCGGCGGGGCCGGCGCGCCGGGATGCTCGCCGACCGACAGGTTGCCGCCCGACCAGGCCGCCGCCAAGGCGGCCCAGGTGGTCGGCAGCGTCCGGTTGGCGCTGTTGCCGATGCCGAGCGCGCGCGTCCGGTTGTCCTCGTTGGGGTCGCGGACCCAGGCCTCGGCGGCGGCGAGGGCCTCGTCCTCGACCCCCATGGGATCGCGGGCGAGCGTGCGCGTGCAGCGGCAGGCCCACCAGACGGCGTCCCGGCGCGGCAGCATATAGGCGCAGAAACTGACCGCGTCCTCGGGGGTCGGACCGGCGGCGAGCTCCGCCAGGAAGGCCAGCGGGTCGCGTTCGGAAGCGGCCGCGACCATGTCGTCGGCCAGGCTGGGAAACGCGTCGAAGACGTCGCGGGCTGTCGCAAAACGAAGCTTTCCCATGATGCCGCCTCGTTCAATTGATGGTCACGAGGGCGCCGGCCAGCATCAGCAAGCCGTCGCCCTTGACCGTGGTCATCGGGGCGGTGGCGACCAGCGCCGCGTCGGCCTTGACGGTGATCAGCGGCGACTGGATCGAGATCGATGCCGGCGTCATGGTGATCTTGCTGGCGCCGACCACCAGTTCCAGGCACAGGCCCGCGGTGATCTTGATGGTCTGGGCGACGTCGACGGTCTGGTTGCCGGTCTCGACCTTCAGCTCGTCGTCGCCCGCCTTCAGCGTCGTGCTGCGCGAGGCCTGGCCCATGGGGACCGGAAACTCCACGCCGATCTCGCGGGTCTCGGAGTTCTTGATCTTGGCCTCCAGATCCTTCTCCGCGTGCAGGCGGATCTTCTCGCTGGAGGATTTGTCCTCGAAGACCAGTTCGTTATAGCCGTTGTCGGATTTCGACGAGCGGGACTTGACGCCGGCCATCGTCTTGTTGGCGGGCAGGTCGTAGGGGTGCTTGTTCTCGCCGTTATAGACGGTGCCGGTGACCAGGGGATAATCCGGGTCGCCCTCGATGAACTCGACCACGACCTCCATGCCGATGCGCGGGATGACCACGCCGCCCCAGGATTTTCCCGACCAGGTCTGCGCCACGCGCACCCGGCGCGACGGCTTCTTGTCCCGGTCCCAGTGGAACTGGACGAGAATGCGGCCATGCTCGTCGACGTCGATCTCCTCGCCCGATTTGCCCACGACCTTGGCGGTCTGCGGGCCGGATATGATCGGGCGGGGCGTGACCCGCGGCGCGCGGAACGGCCGGTTGCCGGGCTGGAACAGGTAGCGGCCGGCATAGAGCGGTCCATCCGCCTCGGCGCCCGAGACATAGTGCTGGTCGCCGATCTCGTGGCTGCAGGAGATGACCAGATATTGCTTGTTCTCGCCGCCCTCGGAATGGTCCTTCAGGGTGGTCAGGCCGCCGGGCGCGAGACAGGCGGCGTCGCCAGCGCATTCGCGCCTGAGGTCCAGGGCCTGGCGCGCCTCGAGGCGGACCTTGGCGAGCTTCTCGCCCTTGCCGCGGTCCTTGTAGCTGGCATGATAGTCATAGTGCTCCAGGCTCCCCTTGGCATAGCTGCCGGGCTGGCTCGATTCCGCCAGCAGCGAGGCATTGGGCTTCAGGTAGTCGAAATCGTTCAGGCTGACCTTGCCGGTCTGGAACCGCCGCACCGGTTTCCATTCGCTGAGATATTGCTCATCGCGATAGTTCCGGTCGGTGAGGTGGCGGAACGGCACGGTGGCCAGATCCTTGACCGGCTGATGCGACGACCGGCCGTCGGCCAGGACCATTTCGTGCTTGTCGCTCGAATGGTCGAAGAAATAATAGATGCCGTAATGCTCCATCAGGCGGCTGACAAATGCGAAGTCGGTTTCCCGATACTGAACGCAATATTCGATTTTTTCGTAATTTTCGTTGGTCTTGAACATGAAATCGGTAAAGCCGGCGTCGCTGAACACCTTTCTGATGATGTCGGTGACCGACATTTCCTGGAAGAAGCGGCAATTGGCGGTGAAGCCGAGCAGCGAGAACCAGGGCTGCAGCCTGAGCCGGTAATGATGCAGGCCGCTGCGCTTGCCGAGCCATTCGCCCTCGGTCAGCACGCCGTTGAAATAGCGCTTGGCCTTCTGGGCGGTGTGATAGGTGACGCAGCAATTGCGGCCCAGCGCCTTGTCGAAATCCAGGCCCGCCTCGGTGCTGAGCGCCTCGATCACATAATCGAACGGCTCGCTGATGGCCTCCTGGGCCTTCAGACTGACGAGGTTGAGGACGTCGCCGCCAAACGGGCTCGTCAGGCGCGCGGGGCGTTGGTCTTGCGTCGGGGTGACCGGCATGAGTGTCCTCGTTGACGGTTGGATGCGGGGCCCCGTCGGCGGCAGGCTTGGGCCGCCTCGGAAAGCCGATGATCTGACAGTTCCTGGACGGTCGCGGGAGATGGAATCCGAGCCGCAGCCAAGCAGCCATCGGGCCTGCTTGATGTGCGTTCCGTCACATCGGCGACCGGTGGGGCGTGGCAGTCTTGCCGGTGTTCGCAGCCATTCGTGACGGTGCGGCGCAGGCGCAAAATCGTGCCGGCCGGACAACCTGCATCGAATGGCTGTCTCGCAGAGGACCGCCCGTCATGGTTGCTCATTTGCAAAGATTCCACGCCGCCCTCTCGATTGACGCTCCCAGCAGTCTGAGTCATTCTCGCGCAGTATTCAATCGCTTCGGAGAACGTGCCATGCGCCCGATCTTCTGGTGTTTTGTTTTATTTGCACCGATGACTGTATCTTCCGCTGCGATTGCGCAGCCGGCTTACACGTCGGAGCAGATCATCGAACGTTTTTCCGGCGCCGGGCGTCCGGCCGCGCCCCTTCCTCTCGGTCAGAGCCGGGGCCTGGGCAGCACGCGCGCGGTCTGCGTGGGAACCGAGGCGGAATGTGGCCGGCCGGCCAGCCCGTCGCCGAGCTTCGACCTGATGGTCAATTTCGGGCTGGACTCCGACCGGCTGACGCCGGAGGCCCGGCGCAATCTCAATGAATTCGCCCGGGCGCTGCAGGATCCCCGGCTGACCGTGCTGAATTTCCAGGTCGAGGGCCATACCGATGGCCGCGGCAGCGATGACCACAACATGGATCTGTCGCGCCGCCGCGCCAGCGCGGTGGTGAACTATCTCGAGGGCCGCGGCGTCGATCGCTCGCGGATCGCCGCGCGGGCGCTCGGCAGCAGCCAGCCCCGGACGCCCGACCCGATGGATCCGACCAACCGGCGCGTGGAGACGCGCCTGGCGCAATAACCGACGCATCGAGCAGCCCGTCGCGCCCCCGGCGCCGACGGTGATCCCAGTCGGGCCGAGCGCCCCCTGCGCAGCATTGGATGAGTTGAGGACATGAGCGCCACCGATTACGCAAAATTCGCGGCGCCCATTTCCGAGGATGACCCATGCGGTCCCGATCTCGATGCGCTGGCCGATGACGACCACCTGAACTTCCTGGCGCGCGTCGAGGGCGTGCTGCCGCCGGTCTTCTCGGAGTTCGATCGGACGACCATCGATTTCGGTGTCGAGACCAAGGCGGCCGCCGGCCTGCTCGCCCGCTCGCGCGATCTGCGCGTGCTGGTCGTGCTGGCCAAGCTCGTGATCCTCGACCGGCAGCTCGGCGATTTCGCGGCGGTGGTCGAGGTCATGGCGGACCTGCTCGAACAGCAATGGGAAACCGTGCACCCCGCGCCCGAGGCCGGGGACGTCGAGCTGCGCCGCGGCATCCTGATGGCGCTCGACGACATGCCCCATACGGTCATGCCGCTGCAATCCGTTCCCTTGTTCGAGTCGCGCAATCTCGGCAGCCTGTCCTATCGCAGCCATCTGGTGGCGAGCGGCGCGACGCCGCCGCGCGACAATGAGAGCGTGTTCGAGCCGAGCGCCGTCGGCACGGCGCTGGAGCGGGCCGAACTCACCGAGCTTCAGGCCGGCCACGCGGACCTGATCAGGCTGGAGCGTGGCCTGGCACGCATGGCGGTGAGCTTTGCCACCCATCTCGGACAGGGGCGCGATCTCGCGATCCCGAAGCTGCGCAAGCTTTCCGGCGATCAGGCCGCCTGGCTCGGCGCCGAACTGCGCCGACGCGATCCCGGCCGTGAGATCGACGGGGCCTCGCCGGCAGCGCCGGCCGACGAGTCCGCGCTTGCGCCGGTCGGCAGCGTCACGGATCACGGCCAGGCGGCGGCGGCGCTGGACGCCATCGCCCACTATCTCGCCCGGCAGGAACCCTCCTCCGTCGGCCTCCTGCTCGTGCGGCAATGCCGGCAGCTTGCCGGCATGTCGTTTCTCGAAGCGTTCAGGACATTGGTTCCCGACTCCGTCCAGGCCGCCAGCATCCGCGTCGGCCAGGCCTCGGGTTTCAACATCCCGATCGAGCGCCTTGCGGCCTTCGAGACGGTGGACGCGTCCGGTGGCGATCATGGCGAGGCGGGCTTCGGCGAAGCCGATACCGCTTTTGCCGAAGCCGGCTTCCCCGACGAGACGCCCGACGAGGCGGAGCCCGCGCCGGCCGAGACCAGCGATATCGCTGTCGCCGCGGCACCGCCCGCGGTGCAGCCGGCCGTCATCCGCCTGCGGTCGCGCGGCGAAGCGAACGACCTGATGGCCCAGGTCGCGCAATTCTATCGCGCCATGGAGCCGTCCAGCCCGCTGCCGCTTCTGCTCGACCGCGCCCGCGGCCTGGCCGGGCGCGATTTCCTGACCATTCTCGAAGAAATGCTGCCTGCATCGCATCTTCGCGCGAGCAGCGACGAATAGATCCGCGTTCCCGCGCGGCTCGATCCCGTCCTGTTCGTCCCACCGGAGGATTTCTCCAGCATTCAGAACCCGAGAGAGGGGACATGTCATGAGTGATAGTGGCCAGAAGTTCATTCGCCGCAATCGCAAGCCGCGCGTGCACATCACCTACGAGGATCCCTACAATTCCGAGAAGCTGGTCGAGCTGCCCTTCATCATGGGGGTCCTGGCCGATCTCTCGGGCAATGCGTCGACGGTCGAGAAGCCGGAGGTGGCGCAGCGCAAATTCCTCGACATCGACATGGACAATTTCGACAAGCGCATGGCCGCGATCAAGCCGGGCCTGGCCTTTCGCGTCGCCAACAAGCTCGGCGACGAGAGCGAGAAGCTCGGCGTCAATCTCGAATTCAAGACGATGGACGACTTCAAGCCGACGGCGGTCGCACGCCAGGTGCCGGCGGTGGCCAAGCTGCTCGAAGCCCGCGAGCAGCTGAAGAACCTGCAGCGCTACATGGACGGCAAGGTGGGAGCGGAAAACCGCCTGAAGGAACTGCTCTCCGATCCCGCGCTGATGGCCGCGCTGCGTGACCGCGCCGCCATTGCGGGCCCTTCCGGCGACCAGGAATGAGCCGGTCGCCAGCCTGCAGCGAATGCACCGATTTGAAGGGGTTAGACCATGGCCAATGAACATCAGAAAGTCGCAACCGAGCCGGGTGCCGCGACACGCGATGTCGACGAGTTCGCTTCGCTCCTGAAGCAGAGCTTCAAGCCGCGCAACGAGCGCGCCGCTAGCGAAGTCGAGAGCGCGGTGGCCACCCTGGTCCGCGAGGCGCTCGCCGACCAGTCGCTGGTCAAGACCGACGTGCTCGACACGATCGACGAGATGATCGCGCGGCTCGACGAGAAGCTCTCGGCGCAGGTGAACGAGATCATCCATGCGCCGGAATTCCAGAAGCTCGAAAGCTCCTGGCGCGGGCTGAACTATCTGGTCTTCAATTCCGAGACCGACGCCACGCTGAAGATCAAGTTCATGAATGTCGGCAAGACCGAGCTGAACAACAATCTGCGGAGCTATCCCGGCGCGCGCTGGGATCAGAGCCCCTTGTTCAAGCAGGTCTACGAGCAGGAATTCGGCCAGCTCGGCGGCGAGCCTTTCGGCGCCATGGTGACCGATTATCAGTTCTCGCACGAGGCGGTGGACATCCAGCTGCTGCGCAGCCTGACCAAGATCGCGGCGAGCGCCCATTGCCCGCTGTTCTCGGCGGCCCACCCGACCTTGATGGGTATGGACAGCTGGACCCAGCTGTCGGATCCGCGCGACCTCTCGACGATCTTCGAGACGCCGGACTATGCCGCCTGGAAGAGCCTGCGCGATTCCGACGATGCGCGCTATCTCGGCCTGTGCCTGCCGCGTGTGCTGTCGCGCCTGCCTTATGGCGCCAAGTCCGACCCGGTCGAGGAGTTCGGTTTCGAGGAAGAGACCGATGGTCACGACGGCAACAAATATGCCTGGATGAGCGCGGCCTATGCGATGGCCACCAATGTCAACCGGGCCTACAAGGAATGGGGCTGGTGCACGCGCATCCGCGGCGTGGAATCGGGCGGCGAGGTGATCAACCTGCCGGTCCATACCTTCCCGACCGATGACGGCGGCATCGACCTGAAATGCCCGACCGAAATCGCCATTACCGACCGACGCGAGGCCGAGCTCGCCAAGTCCGGACTGATCCCCCTGATCCACCGGAAGAACTCCGACAAGGCGGCGTTCATCGGGGCACAGTCGGTCTACCGGCCGAAGAAGCGGATGACCGACGAGGCGACCGCCTCCGACAACCTGTCGTCGCGGCTGCCCTATATGTTCGCGGTGTCGCGTTTCGCCCATTACCTGAAATGCATGGTGCGCGACAAGATCGGCTCGACCAAGGAGAAGACGCAGCTCCAGCGCTGGCTGAACGACTGGATCAATCTCTATGTCGATGGCGATCCGACCAATTCCTCGGAGGAGACCAAGGCGCGCCGGCCGCTGGCGGGCGCCTCGGTGGAGATCATCGAGAACGAGGAGAACCCCGGCTATTACTACGCCAAGTTCATGCTGCGCCCGCATTACCAGCTGGAAGGCATGGATATCGGCCTGAGCCTCGTGTCGCGCCTGCCGGCCAAAGCAAGCTGAAACCCATCGGGAAATCGGGCGCGTCGCCACCGGCGACGTGCTTCAGCGCACAGCCGGCATATGGCCGGCCCGCTATAGATGACACGTCCACACAAGGAGGCTTTCATGGCCGTAGACATGCTTCTCGAGCTTGATGGTGTGAAGGGTGAATCCGCGATCAAGACCAATGCGATCGACATCGAATCCTGGTCGTTCGGCATGAGCCAGACGGCGACGGCCCATACCGCGACCGGCGCCGGCGCCGGCAAGGCGAATGTCCAGGACATTCACGTGATGAAGAAGCTCGACTTCGCGTCGCCGACGCTGATGAAATTTTCCCTGCAGGCCCATCATATTCCGAGCGGCAAGATCATCTGCCGGAAGTCGGGCGGCCCCAAGCCGGTCGATTATCTCGTCATCGAAATGAAGAACATCATCGTGTCGTCGTCGCAGGTGACCGGATCGAACGGCAACGACCTCGTCAGCGAGAGCCTGGCGCTCAACTTCGCGACGTTCAAGGTCACCTACAAGACCCAGAAGGCGGACCAGTCCGAGGGACCCCAGAACGAGGTCGCCTGGGATATCGCGGCGAACAAGACCAACTGATCGGCGCAGGCGCGGCGCCAAATTCGGCTGGCGACGGGCCGTGGGCTGCAAGGCTCGCGGCTCGCTCGGCGCCGGTCCCGGCGCAAAGGCCGGTGCATCGGCGCAGGCGGGAGGGCAGGGCCCGCCGGCGCATGCGGTTCGCCCTCGCGTCCCGCACCACAGGCATCAAGGGGGCTATCATGGGACTTTCGCCGAGGAAGGACAGGCTCTCGCCGCCTTTGATGCACGCCTTCCGCAGCGCGCATGCCGAGCGCGTCTTCGCCAACAGGGACGTCCCCGCCGCGACCGAAGAACCGAAGCCGACCTCGCGCAACGCCTCGCGCCGGATCTCGCTGCGGCCACCGATCACGGAAGCCGCGCTCCGCCAGGAGGTGGCGCGCGATCTCTCCGACCTGGTCAACACCGTCAACCTGGAATCGGCCGTCGATCTCGAGGGCTTCGACGCGGTTCGCCGCTCGATCCTGAATTTCGGCCTGCGCGAGGTCACCTCGCGCTTCGCCGACCAGGCGGCCGACGGCAGGCTTGCCCGCGACGTCGAGGAGGCCATTCGCCGCTATGAGCCGCGCCTCGTCGCCGGCAGCCTCAGGATCAATCAGGTCGTGCGGGTCGACGAGCCCTCGCTCAGCGTCCGCCTCGAGATCAGCGGCGACCTGTCCTGCGAGCCGGTCGACGTGCCCGTGGTGTTCATCGCCGATGTCGATGTCGACAATCGGCGGATCAATGTCAGCCGGGCGGCGGTGTCATGAACCGCGAATTCCTCGATCTCTATAACC
Source organism: Hyphomicrobiales bacterium (assembly GCA_017304475.1). Classification (GTDB taxonomy): domain Bacteria; phylum Pseudomonadota; class Alphaproteobacteria; order Rhizobiales; family Phreatobacteraceae; genus Phreatobacter. The sequence continues at coordinate 288,314 of JAFKKV010000012.1, forward strand.
GGGAACTGCTGCTGCTCTATGAGCAGGCCAAGGAGTTCTCCGAGGAATATCCCGATATCGCGCAGCGGCTCGGCGGCCTGGTCGCCGAGCGGACCGACCCGATGGTGGCCGGCCTGCTCGAGGGCTCGGCCTTCCTGGCGGCGCGCGTGCAACTGAAGATGAAGCACGAGTTTCCGGAATTCACCGGCAACCTGCTGGAACAATTGCTGCCCAATGCGCTCGCGCCGATCCCGTCGGCCGCGCTGGTGCAGATGCGTCCACGCTTCGGCGATCCAGCGTTGCGCGACGGACGGCTGATCGAGGCCGGCGAGGCGATGGATGCCGTTCACATCGAGCGCGATCGCCAGGTCGCCTGCCGTTTCCGCCTGTCGCAGGCGACGACGCTCTGGCCTTTCGAAATCACCCGGGCGCAATATTTCGGCGCCCCGGCGCCGCTGCAGTCGATGGGCGTTCCGATCGATCGCACTGTCGCGGCCGGCCTCGTCCTGTCGCTGCGCCATCGCACGGTGGCCGATGCCGCCGAGGAGCCGGACGATGCCGCGGCGCTCGCCGAACCGCTGGCGCTTTTCGCCGGCTGCCGGATCGATCGCCTGCCGGTCCACATTCTGGGTGCGGAAGCCGATGCCATAGGGCTCTACGAGCAGCTTTTCGCGCACCGGCAGTCCATGCATGTCCGCTTTCTCGATACGCTCGGCGATCCCGTCATATTGCCGGCGCGCGATGTCGGGCTCAGGCAGATCGGTTTCGGCGACGACGAGCAGCTGTTTCCCGCCGATGCCAGGGCCTTCCGCGGTTTCGAGCTGCTGCGGGAGTTCTTCGTCCTCGCCCGGAAATTCATCGGCTTCGAGCTGACCGGCCTCGGCTCGATCATGCCGAAGCTGCAGGCCAAGACCGTCGACGTGATCATCGCCTTCGACGAGGTCAATCCGCGGCTCGCCGCCTTCGTCAAGCCGGAGGTCTTCGCCCTTTACGCGGCGCCGGCGGTCAACCTGTTCGAGAAGACCACGGACCGCCTGCCGGTGAAGACCGGCTTGCACGAATATAACGTGGTTCCCGATCGCGGCCGGCCGCTGGACTACGAGCCGCACCGGATCATCTCGGTTCACGCGCACCGGCTGGGCGGGCGGGAAAAGCTCGCGGTGCCGCCGCTCTACGGGGCGACGCTCGACGGTGCGCCCGGGGCCGATCGGCTCGCCTATGCGGTCCGGCGGCTGCCGCGCCGGCGCACGGCGGCCGAACGGCGCTACGGCACGGCCTCCGACTATGTCGGCACCGACATGTATCTGGCGATCACCTCGCCGCTCGGCACCAGCGACGAGGACCGCTTCGTCGAGCTCTCGGTGCGGGCGTTATGCTCCAATCGGCATTTGCCGGAACTGCTGCCGGTCGGATCCGGAGGTGCCGATTTCCGCCTGCTCAACGATACCGAGCTGGAGATCGGCTGCATTGCCGGACCGACCCGGCCGCGCGAGCCGGTGGTGTCGCAGCGGCGCGGCCGCATGGAAACCTGGTCGACCGGGGCGACCGTCTGGCGGCTGCTCAACCTGTTGAGCCTCAATCATCTCGGCCTCGTCCAGGACAAGGCGGGCGGCGACGCGCGCATGCTGAAGGAGACGCTGTTCATCTTCGCCGACATTGCCGACGGCACCGCCGAGCGGCGCATCTGGGGCATCCGTTCGGTGGCCAGCCGGCCGATCGTGCGCCGCGTGCAGCGGCGCGACGGGGCGAGCGTCGCACGCGGGCTGGAGATCACCGTCACCTTCGACGAGAAGGCCTTCGAGGGCTCGGGCATCTTCCTCATCGGGGCGGTGCTCGATCGCTTCTTCGCCGAATACAGCCATCTCAACCAGTTCACCCAGACGGTCATTCGCAGCAGCGAGCGCGGCGAGGTGATGCGCTGGCCGGCACGGCTGGGCCTGAGGAGGCAGCTGTGAAACTGCCTGATGGACTGACCGAAACGCCTGAAATGTTCGACTTCTTCGCGGTCATGCGCATGCTCGAGGCGGCGCATCCGGAGCGGCCGCGGATCGGCGACAGCGCCACCTTGCGCAGCGAATATGTCAGCCTCGGCCAGGATCCGTTCCTGATCTTTCCGGCCTCCAATCTGAGCAAGGCCGAACTGACGCGCACCGGGCGCCTGCGCCTGATGGTCCGCTTTCTCGGCCAGTTCGGCCCGCAGGGCGCTTTGCCGCTCGCGGTCACCGACGAGGCCAATGGCTATGTGCTGCGCGGCGACGATGCCTTCGCCCGGTTCATCGACCTCTTCAACAATCGCTTCCTGCAGCTGTTCTACCGGGCCTGGGCCGATGTCCGACCGATCGCCCAGGCCGATCGGCCGCTGGAGGACCGGTTCAGGACCTATCTCGGCGCGTCGATCGGCCTCGGTTCGCCGAATGCCACCGGGCTCGGCTCGGTTCCCGATGCCCTGAAGCTGCATTTCGCGGGGTTGATGAGCGCGCAGGCCAAGAGCGCGTCGCGCCTGATGTCGCTGATCTCGGGCGTGTTCGGCATTCGCTGCGAGGTCGAGGAATTCATCGGCAGCTGGCAGACGCTGGAACCCGCCGACCGCAGCCGCCTCGGCGGCGGCAATGCCGGGCTCGGCACCACCTTGATGCTCGGCTCGCGCACCTACAGCATTTCCGACAAGTTCCGCATTCGGCTGTTCACCGCGACGCTTGCCGAATACGAGACCTATCTGCCGGGCAAGCCGCGCGCCGACCATCTCGACGACCTCGTCAGCTTCTATCTCGGCTAGGAGCTGGAATGGGATGTCGAACTCGCCATTCCCTCCGGCCAGGTCGCGCCGGTCAGGCTCGGCCAGGCCGGGCGCCTGGGCTGGACCAGCTGGATGGCACCCAACTGGACCGTGGCCGAGGGCACGCTGCGCACCGACGCCCGTTTCGACGTGCATGAGAGAGCCAAGGGGCGCCCCCAGACAGCCAGCCGATGATCGCCGACCGCATGTTCAACCGGATGAACGAGGACGAAGCCGATGGCCGATATCAGCCTGGAAACCGTTGCCGGAAAACTCAACCGCGTCGGTTATGACGCCTTCATCCAGGCGCTGCGCCAGGCCAAGACCGCCGGCAACCGCAATCTCGAGCTGGCGCACTGGATCCATCAGGTGATGCAGGCCGAGCAGACCGATCTCGGCCTGACGCTCGATCATTTCAAGCTCGATCGCGGCAAGCTGTCGGCCGATGCGCTCGCCGCCATCAACGGCTTTCGCAAGAACGAGAGCGAGATGCCCGGCGTCGCCAATGCCATGGTCGATCTCCTGGATCGCGGCTGGCATTACGCGACGCTGTTTTTCGGCGAGGTGCAGATCCGCACGGGCCATGCCCTTCTGGCCGCGCTCAAGTCGATGGACCTGAGGCGCGCCCTGGTGTCGATCTCGCCGGAATTCCAGAAGATCAATGCCGAGACGCTGGCGGCCGAATACCGCGCCATCTGGGGCGGCTCGGTCGAGGACAGCATGCGCCCGATGGATGGGGCCGGCGCGACGCTGCCCGATCCGGCGACCGGGCAGAAGGGCACCACCGCGCTCGACCGCTTCAGCCAGGATCTGACGGCGCGCGCCAGGAGCGGCGGCATGGATCCGGTGCTCGGCCGCGACGCGGAGATCCGCCAGCTCATCGACGTGCTCCTGCGCCGCCGGCAGAACAACCCGATCCTCACGGGCGAGGCCGGCGTCGGCAAGACCGCGGTGGTCGAAGGCCTGGCCCAGCGGATCGTCGCCGACGATGTGCCGCCCTTGCTGCGCGGCGTCAGGCTCTGCGCGCTCGATGTCGGGCTGATGCAGGCCGGCGCCTCGATGAAGGGCGAATTCGAGCAGCGGCTGCGTTCGGTGATCGACGAGGTGCAGTCCTCGCCGACCCCGATCATCCTGTTCATCGACGAGGCCCATACCCTGATCGGGGCCGGCGGCTCGGCCGGAACGGGCGATGCCGCCAACCTGCTGAAGCCGCCGCTTGCCCGCGGCACGCTGCGCACCATCGCCGCCACCACCTGGTCGGAATACCGGCAATATATCGAGAAGGACCCGGCGCTGACCCGGCGCTTCCAGCCGATCGCCATCGACGAGCCGGATGCGGCGCGCTGCTGCGACATGCTGCGCGGCATTCTCGGCCCGATGGAGAAACATCACGGCGTGCGGATCTCGGACGCGGCGGTGGTTGCCGCCGTCACCTTGTCGCAACGCTACATCCCCGCACGCCAATTGCCTGACAAGGCGGTGAGCCTGATCGACACCGCCTGCGCCCGGGTGGCGGTGAGCCAGACCACCACGCCGGCGGCGATCGAGAGCACGCGTGCCGAGATCGCGGCGCGCGAGAAGGAGAAGGCCGCCCTGCAGAACGACACGGATCTCGGATCGGACACCGCCGCGCGCATCGCCGAGATCGACGAGGAGATCGCGTCGCTGACCGCCAGGCTCGGCACGACCGAAGCCGGTTATGCCGCCGAGAAGGCCCTGGTCGATGAGATCCTGGCGCTCAGGGCGGGCCTAGCGGCGTCTCCGCCGCCCGATGACGGCGCCGAGCGTCGCACGACGCTGCAGGAACGTAGCGCCGCGCTCGGCGAGATGCCGGCCGACGGCCGGATGATCTATCCGCATGTCGACGAGGATGCGGTCGCGGCCGTCGTCTCGGCCTGGACCGGCATTCCGGTCGGCCGCATGGTCAAGGATGAGATCGAGGCCGTGCTGACGCTCGCCGACGTGCTCAATCGCCGGGTGGTGGGCCAGTCCCATGGCCTCGCCATGATCGCCAAGCGGATCGAGACCAATCGCGCCAAGCTCGACAATCCGAACAAGCCGATCGGCGTCTTCATGCTCTGCGGCCCCTCGGGTGTCGGCAAGACCGAGACGGCGCTGGCGCTCGCCGAGGCGCTTTATGGCGGCGAGCAGAACATCATCACCATCAATATGAGCGAGTTCCAGGAGGCCCATACCGTCTCGACCCTGAAGGGCGCGCCTCCCGGCTATGTCGGTTACGACCAGGGCGGCCGGCTGACCGAAGCGGTGCGCCGCAAGCCCTATTCGGTGGTGCTGCTCGACGAGGTCGAAAAGGCCCATCCGGATGTCCACGAGATCTTCTTCCAGGTGTTCGACAAGGGCGTGATGGAGGACGGCAGCGGCCGGCGCATCGATTTCAAGAACACGCTGATCATCCTGACATCCAATGTCGGCACCGACCGGCTGATGCATCTGGCCGCCAAGGACGAGTACAGGAAAGACAAGGAAAAACTCGCCGCTGCGCTGAAACCGGATCTGCTCGACGTGTTCCCGCCGGCACTGCTCGGCCGCATCGTGACCATTCCCTATCTGCCGCTGTCGCCGGACATGCTGGCCGGCATCGTGCGCCTGCAGCTCGACCGGGTCGGCCGGCGCATCAAGGACAATCACGGCGCCGCTTTCGCCTATGACGACGCGGTGGTCGAGACGATCGTCGGCCTGTGCAACGACCCGGCGAGCGGCGGCCGCATGATCGACAACGTGCTGACCAACACGGTCCTGCCCGAGCTGTCGCGCCGCATCCTCAACCGGCAGGTCGAGAAGAAGGACTGGACGGTCGCGAGCATGGCGCTGGCCGACGGACATTTCGTCTTCGACGTGCATTGACGCGCGTTTCGCGGCGCAGCAGCCGGCGGCCGTCAGGTCCGCTGAAGGTCGCCGCCGGCCTGTCATTCCGCAAGCAACATCCATCGGAGATCCGCAATGGCGCATTTCGTCAAATGGTCCGGGCCGAACTATCACAATGGCGCGCCACGCATTTCCAAGACGATCCAGACGATCGACTTCAACCAGGCCTTCAAGTTTGGTGTCTGGGCGCTGCCTGACGGCCTGGAGGTCGGGCCCAACGATCCGTCATTCGGCGTGACGACGCGCTCCGAAGCGGTGGTCGGCCGGGACAACGACATCACCTGGTTCGACATCACGCCGCGCCGCGCCGGCAATGTCCTGGTCGACATCCGCGATTCCGGCGGTGCGTCCTGGGACATGTTCCAACTGGCGGTGAGGCCGCAAAAGAGCGCGCAGCGGCCGACGCTCAAGGGCATCGACTACGATGTCGGCCTGGATACCAAGGGGATGTCGAAAGGCTGGAATGCCAGCCTCAAGATCACCTTGCGCATCCATTTCAAGCAGATCAATCCGAAGGGCCAGCCCTTCGTCACCGATACGGCCGGTTTCAAGTGGTACACGCAGGCCTGGACCGCGAAGGAATGGAACGCCTTCATCGTCGAGTTCATCGCCCAGGCCAAGCGCAGCCTGAATGAGAAATTCTGGCTGAAGGCGCCATCCGGGATCAGCGAACTGTCCACCGCCGACGACGCCAGCGGCGCGACCTTCATTTCGAACCTGCACTGCCAGTTCGACATCGTGCCGGTCTGGGACCCGAAGGGCGCGCATCAGTCCGTCGAGTTCACCAAGATCCCCAAGACCCCGCCGGGGACCTTGCCGATGCTGCCGGCCGACTCGACCCATATGAACAACATGGTGATCTACAAGATCCCGTCGAGCGCGCTTGTCGTGGGCGTGCCCGGCGAGCAGCACCGGGTGCCCCATGAGGTCCGCCATCTGCTCGGCCTCCACCATGTCTTCGAGGGCATGGCGGTGGATGCCAATGCGCAGGCCACGGCCAACCCGAACTATTGCCGGCTCGATGCCGCCAACAATCCGCATCCGGGCTGCATGCTGTCGATGGGGGTCGGCGACGGCATATCGATCCTCGATGCCAAGCCCTGGCAGAAGGCTGCGGTGAAATGGTTCAAGGCCTTGGGCAAGGGCTATAATTTCGCCGATTACGACTTTCCGCCGTCGATGACACGCGTCGCGCCTTATCAGAAATGACCCGTCGGGCGCGGCGGCTTCGACGCCGCCCGCCGCCGCTCAGATCAGCGCATGGACGAAGACCAGCGCCGGCACCCGCCCGTCGCCGGTCTTCTGGGCGAGGCTGCGCTGCGTTCGCTTGATGGCGTTATAGGCGCCCTGATTGCCGTCCATGGTGGTCAGCGCATCGCCGTCGACGGCGTCGACCAGGCAGACATGTTTCCAGTCGGTCGCATGGCCGGCGCGCAGCAGCACGACATCGCCGCGCTCGAGAGTGTTGCCGTTCCAGCCGATCTCGCGATAGTCCTGCATGCCCTTGCCATCCATCGGGCTCTCGCCAGAATAGCGCAGCAACTGGCCTGCCGATTCCGGCTTCATCGCCCAGTGGATCGCCTTTTGCGGCGAAAACAGCACATTGTTGTTCGGGCCGAAGGGGTTGGCGGTCTTCTTGACCGCCGCCGCGCGCGCCCAGCACCAATAGGCGAAGGCGCCGCACCAGTTATATTTCTTGTCGATGTCATAGACGCCGAAACCGTCGCCCTGCTTGGCGATGGCGCTGTACATCTGGTCTTCTGCGATGCGGATGACCGCGTCGCGCAGCGGCATCTTCTCGAGTTCCTGGACGAGCGAGGGGGTGATCTCGGCGGTCTTCACGCCAGCATGGCACCAGTTCTGGTTCATGACCACCTGGATGCCGACCGGCTGGGCCCAGTCGCGGCCGTCGAGCTTGGCGCGCAGGGTGGTGCTGGTGCCGGGATTGTTGGCGGCGGTGATCACGACCTTGCGGATCTGCTGGCCCTTTTCCCAGGCGCTCAGGCCACCGGCCGCGTGCGCCGACTTGTCATCGCCGCTGCCGATTTTCAGCTTGGCCACGCTGTCGTCGTCGACGGAGATGTCGAGGTCGGCGCCGGCGACCAGGTAAAGTGTCGCCTGCTTGCCGACGGGCAGCACCTGGACGCTGTGATCGGGGTCGAAGCCGACCTGATCCCAGCCGATCTTGCGGAAATGCGGCATGCCAGCCTCCGCCTTTGTCCTGCCCCGGCATGCGCATGGCTGCCTGTCGGCCTGGAACGGTCAAGCATCTCAGAAACGGCGGATCCATGCCAGATCCGCGAGCGCCGTCCTGTGCGCCGGCGCACGCCGCGCGGCGGCATGGCCCCGGTTTGCGATCCCCGGCCGCGTGGCGCGCCCGGACCGCACAGGTTGATCCCGGCAGCGATTGCCCCTATCTGAGCTGGCGCAGACACCGCAGGAGCACCCCGATGACCATAAGGACGCATACCGGATCCGCCCGTATCGTCCTTGTCTCATGGGTTCGCCATGTCGGCTCTTCTTTCACTTCGCAGTCTCTCCTACGCGACCCCCGACGGGCGTGACCTCTTCGATGGCCTGACGCTCGCCTTCGGGCGTGAACGCACCGGCCTGATCGGCCGCAACGGCGTCGGCAAGTCGACCCTTCTGCAACTCCTGGCCGGCACGCTCGAGCCGAAGGCAGGGTCCGTGTCGCGCCATGGTTCGCTTGGCGCGCTTCGCCAGATCGTCCAGGTCGCATCGGACGAAACGGTGGCGGACGCGCTCGGCGTCAGCGCGCGGCTCGCCCGGCTGGCGCGGATTGCCGCCGGTCTCGGGGACCTGGACGAGGTCACCGACGACGACTGGACCCTGGAGGCGCGGCTGACGGAGGCCCTGGCGCGCATGGAGCTCACCGGCATCGGGTTCGACCGGCCGCTCGCCACCCTGAGCGGCGGTCAGCGGACCCGGCTGGCGCTGGCGGCTCTCGTCGTCGACCCACCGGATCTCGTCCTGCTCGACGAGCCGACCAACAATCTCGACCGTGACGGGCGCGACGCGGTGGCGCGTTTCCTGTCCGACTGGCGGGGCGGGGCGGTCGTCGTCAGTCACGATCGCGAACTGCTCCGTGGCATGGACCGGATCGTCGAACTCACCAGCCTCGGGGCGACCGTCTATGGTGGCAACTGGGACCTCTATGCCGACCGGAAGGCGCGCGAGATCGCGGCCGCCGAACGCGATCTCATGGTCGCCGAACGGGATGTGGGCGACGCCGCCCGCAAGGCCCAGGTCGCGGCCGAACGCAAGGCGCGCAAGGATGCCGCGGGCAAGCGCTCACGCCCCAAGGCCGGCATGAGCAAACTGCTGCTGGATGCCCGCGAGGATCGCGCCGAGAAGACGCTCGGGCGCGGCAACAACCTGGCCGACCGGCAGCAGGCGGAAGCGGGCGAGGCGCTCGCGGCGGCGCGCGCCAAGGTCGAAATCGTCAAGACATTGGCTTTCTCGATCAGCGGCGCCCGGCTGCCCGCTGGCAAGTCGGTGCTGGCTTTCGACCAGGTGACCGGCGGACCGGTTCCCGGCGCGGCGATCATCAAGGATCTGTCCTTCGCCATTGTCGGCCCCGAGCGGATCGCGGTCACCGGCCCGAACGGCAGCGGGAAATCGACATTGCTGCGGCTCGCGACCGGCGCGCTTGAGCCCTTCGGCGGATCTGTCAGCCGGGCGCGCCATGCGGTCATGCTGGACCAGCAAATGGGTCTGCTCGATCCCGAACGGTCGATCCTGGACAATTTCCGCCGGCTCAATCCGGGTTGCAACGACAATGCCTGCCGTGCCGCCCTGGCGCGCTTTCTGTTCCGGGCGGATGCGGCGCTCAAGCGGGTCAAGGCGCTGAGCGGCGGCGAGATGCTGAGAGCCGGCCTTGCCTGTACGCTCGGCGGCGGCGCGCCGCCCGACCTGCTGATCCTCGACGAGCCGACCAACCATCTCGACATCGCCTCCATCACGGCCGTCGAGATCGCGCTCGGCGGCTTCGACGGGGCCCTGCTGGTGGTCAGCCACGACGAGGATTTCCTGGAAGCGATCGGTGTGACCAGGCGGATTGTGCTGGGGCCGGAGCGCCCGTCCGGTACCGCTGCACAATGATCTTGGCGTGTTGCTTTTGGCGCAGCAAGTCGTGGATATCAGGGACAAGCCCGGGCAAGACGATGTGTTGACCACGACATGCAGGCCAACATGCGGGATCAGCCCCGGTCGATCCAGCATCCGCCGCGCGAAGGACAAGTCTCGTCTTGGCCGGGCTTGTCCCGGCCATCCACGAATTCAGCCCGCCAAAAAAAGTTGCCGCGCCCACCAGTCAAAGAGTCACGATCGCGGCGCACGGATCCTAATTCGACGCTTCGCGCAGGCCGGCCGCCTGCACCAGCGTCGTCCAGCGCGCGACGTCGCGGCGGATCAGCGCTTCGGTTTCCGCGCGGCCGAGACGCAGCACGCGGCCGCCGGTGCGCGCGAAGGTCGCCTCGACCTCGGGCAAGGCGAGCACGGCGGCAAGCTCGCGGCTGAGCCGCTCGATCACATCGGGAGGCGTCGCGGCCGGCGCGAAAAGGCCGAACCAGCTCTCCATGTCGAGCGCGGCGACGCCGGTCTCGGCGACGCTCGGCACGTCCGGATGGAACGGCTGGCGGCCCGCCGACGACACGGCGAGCGCGCGCACGGTGCCGGCCTGGACCTGGGCCATGGCGGTCGAGGAAATGTCGAAGAACAGATCGACCCGGCCGCCCATCAGGTCCTGATAGGCAGCCTGGGCGCCTCGATAGGGCACATGGGTCATCTTGACGCCGGCGAGGTGCTCGGTGACGGCGGCCGCGATGTGCTGGCCGGAGCCGCGGCCGGCGGAGGCATAGGTCACCGTGCCCGGATTGGCCTTGGCAAAGGCGATGAGCGCGGGCAGGTCGGCCTGGGCCAGGTCCTTGCGGGCGATCAGCGTGTAGGACCAGCTGACCGCGAGGCCGATCGGCACCAGATCCTTTTGCGGATCATAGGGCAGGTTCGGATAGAGCCCGGGATTGAGGGCGATGTTGGAGAGCCCGCCGAGCAGCAAGGTATAGCCGTCGGCCGGCGCCTGGGCCGCGGCCTGGGTGCCGACAATGGTGCCGGCGCCTTGCCGGTTCTCGACGACCACGGCCTGGCCGAGCCGGGGCGACAGCCGGTCGGCCAGGACCCGCGCGACCGTGTCGAAACCGCCGCCGGCCGGCTGCGGCACGATCAGTTTGATGGTTTGCCGGGGATAGTCATTGGCCATGGCGGGCGCGGCGGCGGCCAGTGCCCACATGGCCAGCATGACGTGTCCTGCACGACGCATGGATGTCTCCTCGATATCCCAAGGGAGCGATCAATGCCGCTCCTCTTTTGGTTTTGTATATGAAACTGTTCTTATATATGAACCAAACACAGTCCGGCGATCGGGTCAACCGCGATCGTCGCCGAAAACCGGCGGGCCGACGGGCATCATGCCGCGTGGCCGGCCTCCAGGGCGCGGGTCAGGGCGGCGGAGGTCGATTGCAATTGCCGGCGGAAGAGGCTGTCCTGGCTGTGCGGGAAGCGGGCGGTCGGAACCGCCAGATTGAGCGCGCCGAAAACCTGGCCATGGCGCAGCACGGCCGTGGCGATGCCGGTAATGCCGGGCGTGAACTCCTCGCGGGAATAGGCGAAACCCTCGCGCCCGGCGGCGGCGATTTCCTCGCGCAGCCGGTCCTTGGAGCGGATCGTGTTCGGGGTGATTTCGTCCAGGCGAACGCGCTCGAGATAGGCGGAGAGGTCTTCGGGCGTCATGGCCGCGAGCAGGATCTTGCCGCCGGAAATCGCGTAGAGCGGCGCTCTCTCGCCCATCTTCATCGTGTAGGACAGCGCCTGCTGGCCGACCGCCGAGGCAATGGTCTCCATGGCGTCGCCGACCCGCAGATAAAAGGCCGAGGTCTCGTTCAGCGCGCCGCTCAACTGGGTCAGCAGCGGCTGGACGATGGTAGCGAGCGGCGGCCCGGCGATCTGGGCGGCCAACTGCCGGATGCGGTCGCCGAGCCGGTAGCGGGCGCTGTCCGGATCCTGGACGAGATAGCCGCGCGCCTGCAGGTTGTTCAGCAGATGGAACAGGCTGCTTCTGGGAATGGCGAGATTGGCCAGGAGCTTGGAGAAGGACGGCGGCTCGGGCGCGTCGGCGACATAGTCCAGGATGTCGAGCGCGCGGTCGACCGACTTGACAGTGGCATTGTCTTCAGGTTTCATAATGAAAACCAGTTCATATTTATAAACTAACGGTTCCGACGCGACTTGTCCAGAGGCCGGGTCACGCGGGAACCCGCTCAGGGAGAGCGACCGCCATGAATGCCGAACTCATCGATCGACTGGCCATTCGCGATCTCCTGGAAAACTGGGCCGTGTGGCGCGACGCCGGGGATTGGCAGCGCTTCCAGACGGTCTGGCACGAGGACGGCTGGATGTCAGCCACCTGGTTCCAGGGGCCGGCGACCGAATTCATCCGGGTCAGCCGGGAAGGCTGGGACAAAGGCGTCAGCATTCTGCATTTCCTGGGCGGCACCAGCATCGACCTCGATGGCGACCGGGCGATCGCCCAGACGAAGATGACCATTTCCCAGCGTGCCACCGTCCATGGCGTCGCCTGTGACGTCGTCTGCACCGGCCGCTTCTTCGACTTCCTGGAAAAGCGCGGCGGCCGCTGGGGCATCGTGCTGCGCCAGCCGATCTATGAAAAGGACCGGCTCGACCCGGTCGATCCCGCGGCCCGGATCGCCTTGCGCCAGGACGCCCTGCAGGCCTTGCCCGAGGGTTATCGCCATCTCGCCTATATCCAGGAAGAGATCGGCTATCGGGTGAAGCGCGACATGCCGGGCTTGAAAGGGCCCGAGGTCGAGGAACTCTATGCCCGCGGGCGGGGCTGGCTCAAGGGCGGCCCGGCGGCGAAAGCGACCGCCGTCTGAGGCCGGCCGGGAAAGACCCCCGCCCGTCAGATGTGCAGCGCGTGGCCGAGCGTCTTCAGCGCCGCCTCCTGGAACCCTTCGCCCTGGGTCGGGTGGGCGTGAATGGTGCCGGCGATGTCTTCGAGCCGCGCGCCCATTTCCAGCGCCAGGCCGAAGGCGGTGGCAAGCTCCGAAACGCCCTGGCCGACCGCCTGGATGCCGAGCACCAGATGATTGTCGGCACGGGCCACCACGCGGACGAAACCGGCCTCGCCGACCATGGTCATCGCCCGCGCATTGGCGGTGAAGGGAAACTGGCCGGTCTTGATCTCGATGCCCGCCTGCCGCGCCTCGTCGGGCGACAGGCCCGCCGTGACGATTTCCGGATCGGTGAAGCAGACCGCGGGGATGGCGCGCTTGTCCCAGCTCCTGGGATTGCCGGCGACGATCTCGGCGACCATTTCGCCCTGGGCCATGGCGCGGTGCGCCAGCATGGGCTCGCCGGTGACGTCGCCGATGGCATGGACGCCGCGCATCGATGTCCGGCACTTGTCGTCGATGCGCAGGAACCGGCCGTCCGTGTCGAGGCCAAGCTCTTCCAGGCCCCAGCCCTCGGTCACCGGCCGGCGACCGACGGTGACCAGGATCCGGTCGGCCTGGATGCGGCGGTCCTCGCCCGCGGCGGTCTCGACCATGAGGCTTTCGCCCTTGGGGCCGAGCGCCTTGGCCCTGGCGCCGGTCAGCACCTCGACCTTGAGCTCGGCAAGCCGCTTGGCGACGGGCCGGGTGAGCTCGGCGTCATATTGCGGCAGGATGCGCTGTTCCGCCTCGACCAAGGTCACCGCGGTGCCGAGCTTGGCGAAGGCCATGCCGAGCTCCAGCCCGATATAGCCGGCGCCGACAATGGCGAGCCGCCCCGGCAATCGGGTCAAAGCCAGCGCTTCGGTCGAGGAGATGACCGGACCGCCGAAAGGCAGGAAAGGCAGTTCGACCGGCGCCGAGCCGGTGGCGATCACGATGGTCTCGGCGCGGATCACCTGGAGGCCGGTCTCGGTCTCGACCTCCACCGTCTTGCCGTCGCGAAAACGGGCGTGGCCGCCGACGATCTTGACCCGCGCCTTTTTCAGGAGGCCGGCGACGCCGCTGTTCAGGCGCCCGACAATGCCGTCCTTCCAGCCGATGGTCCTGGCGAGATCGAGAACCGGCTTGCCGACGGTGATGCCGAGCGGGCTCGATCCACCGGCCATATGGCTGGCCTTCTCGAACTCCTCGGCGGCGTGGATCAGGGCCTTGGAGGGTATGCAGCCGACATTCAGGCAGGTGCCGCCGAGGCGGCGCTGCTCGACGATGACGGTATCGACGCCGAGCTGGCCGGCGCGGATGGCGCAGACATAACCGCCGGGACCACCGCCGATGACCAGCAATTTGCAGGAGATCTCTTTCATCGGCTTCAGCCTTCCACGAAAATCATGGCCGGGGTTTCGAGCAGCGTCTTGATCCGCTGCACGAAGACGGCGGCGTCCCAGCCGTCGACCACGCGATGGTCGAAGCTCGACGACAGGTTCATCATCTTGCGCGGAATGAAGCCGGCGCCGTCCCAGACGGGGCGAACCATCATCTTGTTGACGCCGATAATGGCGACCTCCGGGTAGTTGATGACAGGCGTCGTCACCACGCCGCCGAGCGCACCGAGCGAGGTGATGGTGATGGTCGAGCCGGTCAGCTCGTCACGCGTCGCCGTGCCGGCTTTTGCCGCATCCGCCAGCCGGTTGACCTCGGCCGCGCAATCCCAGAGATCGCGCGCCTCGGCATGTTTGACCACCGGCACGACCAGGCCCGAAGGGGTCTGCGCGGCGATGCCGATATGGATGCCGCCATGCTGATGGATGATGCCGGCCTCGTCGTCGAACAGGGCGTTGAGGCCCGGCTGGTCGGCGATCGCCTTGACCATGGCGCGCATCAGGAAGGGCAGCATGGTCAGCTTCGGCTGGTCGGCGCGCTTGCCCTTGTTGAGGGCGGCGCGCAGGTCTTCCAGGGCGCTGACATCGACCTCCTCGACATAGGTGATGTGCGGGATGCGCGACTTCGACAGCGCCATTTTTTCGGCGATGCGGCGGCGCAGGCCGATGACCTTGATGTCCTCGACGGCATGGTTTTCCTGCAGCCCGGCCGCACGCGCGGCCTGCGGGCCGCGGGCGATGAAGGCATCGAGGTCCTCGTGGCCGATCCGGCCGGCAGGCCCGGTACCGCGCACCTGGCGCAGGTCGATGCCGGCCTCGCGGGCGCGCAGCCGGATGGCCGGCGAGGCGAGCGGCTTGTCGCCCTCGGCCCGCGGCGCGCCGAACGAGGCCTGGCGCGCCGGCGTCGGTGCGGCGGCTCTTGCCGGCGACGCCTCGACGGCCGCCTTGGGCGGCGCGGCCGGCGGCTTGGCGATGGGTTTTGTTTCGGGCTTTGTTTCGACCTTGGCCGGGGCTTCGGCCTGTGCCGGCTTCTCGTCCGCCGGCGCCGCACCTTCGCCCTCGACCTTGAGCCGGATCAGGGCGGAACCGACCGCGACGACATCGCCGATCTCGGCGCCGAGCCAGGTGATTTCACCGTCGACCGGCGAGGGGATCTCGACGGTCGCCTTGTCGGTCATGACGGCCGCCAGCAAAGTGTCCTCGCGGACGAGATCGCCGACCTTGACGTGCCATTCGACCAGCTCGGCTTCCGCGACGCCTTCGCCGACATCGGGCAGCTTGATCACATGTTCGCCCATGATCAGGCCTCCATGGCTTCGACGAGGGCGCGGCCAAGCCTGGCCGGTCCCGGGAAATAGTCCCATTCCTGGGCGTGCGGATAAGGCGTGTCCCAGCCGGCGACCCGGATGATCGGCGCTTCCAGGTGGAAGAAGCAGTTCTCCTGGACCAGCGCCGTGAGTTCTGCGCCGAAACCCGAGGTCAGCGTCGCCTCGTGAATGACCACGCAGCGGCCGGTCTTCCGGACCGAGGCCACGATGGTGTCGAGATCGAGCGGCAGCAGGGTCCTGAGATCGATGATCTCGGCGTCGATGCCGGTCTCGGCGACGGCGGCCTCGGCGACATAGACCATGGTGCCATAGGCGAGGATGGTGATGGCGGCGCCCTTGCGGCGGATCGCCGCCTTGCCGAGCGGCACGGTGTAATGGCCCTCGGGAACCTCGCCGAGCTCGTGTTTCGACCAGGGCGTGACCGGCCGGTCGTGATGGCCGTCGAAGGGGCCGTTATAGAGCCGCTTCGGTTCCAGGAAGATCACCGGATCGGGATCCTCGATCGCCGCGATCAGCAGGCCCTTGGCGTCATAGGGGTTGGACGGCACCACGGTCTTCAGGCCGGAGACATGGGTGAACAGGGCTTCCGGGCTCTGGCTGTGGGTCTGGCCGCCGAAAATGCCGCCGCCGGTCGGCATGCGCACGACCAGCGGGCAGGTGAACTCGCCGTTGGAGCGATAGCGCAGGCGTGCCGCTTCCGAGACGATCTGGTCATAGGCCGGATACATGTAGTCGGCGAATTGAATTTCGACGCAGGGCTTCAGGCCATAGGTCGCCATGCCGACGGCCGTGCCGACAATGCCGAGCTCATTGATCGGCGCGTCGAAACAGCGGCTCTTGCCGTATTTCTGCTGCAGGCCCTGGGTGCAGCGGAACACGCCGCCGAAATAGCCGACATCCTCGCCGAACACGACGACATTGTCGTCGCGCTCCATGGACACGTCCATAGCGCCGCGGATGGCTTCGATCATGGTCATTCTGGGCATGGCGTCAGACCCCTGCCTGCTGGCGCTGGCGGCGCAGATGCGGCGGCATCTCGGCATAGACGCCTTCGAACATGTCGCGCGCCGAGGGCCTGCCGCCGGCATGCAGCGTGCCGTGGCGCTCGGCCTCCTTCTGCGCCGTGATCACCGTGTCGAGGATTTCCGCCTCGGCCTGCTTGTGGCGGTCCTCCGACCAGAGGCCGCGCAGGATCAGGTGGTTCTTCAGGCGGATCACCGGGTCGCCCAGCGGCCAGGCCGCGGATTCGGTTTTCGGCCGGTAGGCGGAAGGGTCGTCCGAGGTCGAATGGGCGCCGACCCGATAGGTGACATATTCGACCAGCGTCGGCCCGAGATTGCTGCGGGCGCGTTCGATCGCCCATTTGGCCACCGCGTGGACCGCCAGATAGTCATTGCCGTCGACGCGCAGCGCCGGCAGGCCGAAACCGAGGCCGCGCGCGGCGAACGTGCCGGAGCCGCCACGGGCGATGCCCTGGAAGGTCGAGATGGCCCATTGGTTGTTGACGATGTTGAGCACGACCGGCGCCCGATAGGTCGAGGCGAAGACCAGGGCCGCGTGGAAATCGGATTCGGCGGTCGAGCCGTCGCCGATCCAGCCTGCGGCGATCCGGCTGTCGTTCTTGATCGCCGAGGCCATGGCCCAGCCGACGGCCTGGACGAACTGGGTCGCCAGATTGCCCGAAATCGAGAAGAAGCCGTGTTCCTTGGAGGAATACATGACCGGCAGCTGCCGGCCCTTCAGCGGGTCGCTTTCGTTCGAATAGATCTGGTTCATCATCTCGACCATCGGATAACCGCCGGCGATCAGCAGGCCGGCTTGCCGGTAGGTCGGGAAATTCATGTCGCCAGGTTGGAGCGCGCGGCGGAAGGCGCAGCTCACCGCCTCCTCGCCCATATGCTGCATGTAGAACGAGGTCTTGCCCTGGCGCTGGGCCATCTGCATGCGCGCATCGAAGGCGCGCAGCGTCATCATGTGCCTGAGCCCCTCGGCCAGCTCGTCGTCGGTGAGCGAGCCGGCCCAGGGGCCGACCGCCTCGCCGTCGCGGTTGAGCACGCGGATGATCGAATAGGCGAGATCGCGGATCGATTCCGGATTGGCGTCGATATCCGGGCGCCTGACCGAACCCGCCTCGGGAATCCTGACATTGGAGAAATCGGGCGTGCCGCCGGGGCGCACCTCGGGCTCGGGCACATGAAACTGCAAGGGAGCAGTGTCGGTCATGTCGGTTTCCTCTTCGGCCCCGCGGAGCGAACCGCCGGGCAGGTGCCTCTGACATCAAGATGGCCACGCAACTGTCGCAGAGGAAGGGTTGCCCTTGCCTCTCGCGCCCGTGGCAGGCCTGCGGGATTGGATGAATGTGGCGGGCGGCTCATGCGGCGGCGCAATCGCGGCCGGAAGCGGAAAAACGCCGGCGATCCGGCGCGGTCGCGGCCGGCTTGGCGTCACGGCAGGCAGGGCATGGCTGTCTTGCAGCTTCTTGGTTCATGAAACGCGATCAACCCCAGATGGTCGGAACGATATTTCATAACGCTTGGGCCGTCTTGTTCCGAAATGTCTAAGATCTGTTCCGCGATAGAATTTCATTGCTAAGTTCGCCGCCGAAATCAGCGATACTTGCGACAGGCAGGTTTTCGCCCCCGGGGCCGACCATGAATCGGCCAAGGCGCGACGGCGTCGGCCTCGTGCCGTTCAAGCCGTGTCGCGGCCGGCCAGGAAGGCGCGGCCGCGCGGCGACAGGCGATAACCCGAGACCAGGCTCTCGGTGAGGCCGAGCTCCCCGAGCTTGCGGATCCTGATTTTCAGCGCGGCCTTCTCGATGCGCAGCTGGCGCGCGATCTCAGCTGCGGTCATGCCGTCGCGGGAGGCGATCAGCGCCAGGGCCTGAGCCGTCCAGGCGCCGCCGCGGCTGCCCCGGTCGAGCGCATCGAGTTTCGCCGCGAGGCCGGCCAGGGTGGCCGGATCGATCCGGTCCTGGTCGCGCAAGGCCAGGCGCGGGTCGTCGCCGGCGCGATGGAAGGCGATCCGGTAAAGCACGCCGCCGTCGAAACGGTCGATTTCGGCGCGCAGGGCCGCGATCGAGGTGAAGCCGGCCGAGCTCGCATCGGCCTCGGTCAGGTCGCCGGTCTCGACCGGTTCGAGCCGGTCGATGGCCAGCACGCCGATGGCGGTGCGCAAAGTGCCGCCCGGCCGGACAGTGGGCTTTTGCCAGCGCCGGAAAGCCTGGCGGATCTCGCCCGCGGCGATCCGGTCGAGCACGGCCTGTTTGAACAGCATAGGCGAGCACCCTTCATCGGCATGCCCGCCGGCGATGGTCAGGCGTCGCGCGGCAGGGCGGCTGCCTCATAATGTAGGGCGAATTCGGCGCTTGGCGGGATCGGCTTGATGATGTCGATGAGCACGCCGTTGGGATCGGCGGTGATGAAGTGGCGCTGGCCGAACGGCTCGTCGCGCAAGGGCGTCAGGATCGGCAGGCCCGCCGCGGTCACCTCGCGATAGACGGCGTCGGGATCCTCGACCTCGAAATTGAGGATCAGGCCGGAGACCTGGCCGCGGGCCTGTTCGGGCACGGTGTGATGGTTGCCGTCGAGAATGGCCAGGTCATTGCCGCTGTCCTCGGTCGATTGCAGATGAACATACCAGTCGGTTGTGAACAGCGCCTGGTAGCGGAAATGCCTGATGTAGAAGGCCGCGGTGGCGGCCACGTCGCGGGTCATGATGACGGGGTAATGGCTGGTGGTTTTCACGGCTGGCCCTTTCCATCGGTTTGACGTACAGTCTGCATGTATCTTTCAGTTAACATACAGGCTGTATGTATGCAACCGGCACGTTCCAATCGCGAACGCAGCGAAACCACCCGCCATGCCCTGCTCACGGCGGCCCGGGCGCTGTTCGTGGACAAGGGCTATGCGGAGACCTCGACGCCCGAGATCGCGGCTTCGGCAGGCACGACGCGCGGCGCGCTCTATCATCACTTCGAGGACAAGCGTGCGCTGTTCCGGGCCCTGCTCGAACAGGAGGCGGAGGCGGTCGCCGCGGAGATCGAGGCCGCGGCGGTGCCGGGCCTGCCGGCGAGGGATGCCCTGATGGAAGGCAGTCTTGCCTATCTCGATGCCATGACGATCGCCGGGCGAACTCGTCTTCTGCTGATCGAGGGGCCGGCGGTGCTCGGCGGTGCCGAGATCGGCGCTCTGGACGAAGCCCATGCGGGGCGGACGCTGCGTGACGGGCTGGCGGCGGCGATGGGCGGGCCGGCCCGAGAGGCCTTGCCGCTCCCGGCTCTCGCTGTGCTGCTCTCGGCGGCTTTCGACCGCGCCGCGCTGGCGATCGACGCCGGAGCGCCGCCGGCGGATTTCAAGACGGCCATGACCGGGCTGATCGCGTGCATTCTCGGACCGGACGACCTGAGCGGGGCGCCGTCTGCGTGAACAATCCGGGCTGGCGGCCGGCGCCGGGGCCTTGGCCGCCCGACGCCGGCCATCGCGCTCAGCGGCGATCGTCGCGCTGCGCACCCTCGACCCAGCGCGGGCGGGGATGGCTTTGATGATGGTGCCAGCCGCGCGCCGGTTCGACGTAACGTGGTCCGTGGTGCCAATGCGGCCGATGAGGGTGGTGGTGATGCCGGTGCCGATCCGTCTCGCAGGCCGCAAGGCCCGTTCCCAAGACCATCGCAACCGCCGCCAATTTCAATCCGTGCATGTCATGCTCCTGCAAATGCTGGAGCCGGCGAGGCTGGGGTCGCGAGATTGCGCAGGCATTGCAGCCGGTTTCGATCGGACCGCGCCAAGTCGTCGCACCGCAGGCGCGGATCTGGGCGAAAGCCGCCGCCGCGGTTAGGGAGCGGTCGACCGGAGGTCTCCGGCGACCTGAATGCAGGGCTGCCTTGCGGCCGCCTGCAATGTGCCTGCAATCCGGCAGGCGTGTCTCGGCGCGAGCCGCTGGAACAGGTGCATCATGCGAATCATGCTGGTCGAAGACGAACGCGAGATGGCCAATGCGCTGCGTTCGGCCTTGGCCAAACACGACATGGTGGTCGACCACGTCACGACCATGGGCGATGCCGAGGCCGCGGCCGGCAGTTTTCAATATGACGCCATCCTGCTGGACCGGCAGCTGCCCGATGGCGACGGACTGGCCCTGCTGCCGCGGCTGCGCCGACGTGGGCTCGGCGTGCCGGTGATCGTGCTCACCGCCAAGGGCGACCTCGCCGACCGGGTCAGCGGGCTCGACACCGGCGCCGACGACTATCTGGCCAAGCCGTTCGCGCTGGAGGAATTGCTCGCGCGGCTACGCGCGGTGCTGCGGCGTCCGGCGGGAATGGCGGCCGAAATGCTCAGGCTCGGGAAACTCACCTTCGACTTCGGCAACCGGCAGGCTTTCGTCGCCGGCGAGCTCGTGCCGCTGCGCCGGCGCGAATTGCTGGTGCTGGAAGCGCTGGCCCGTCGCAAGGGCCGCACCGTGCTGCGCACCGTGCTCGAAGACGCGGTCTATAGTTTCGACGACGAGATCCAGTCCAACGCGCTGGATACCCATGTGTCGCGGCTGCGCAAGAAGCTGAGTGAAGCCGGCGCCGAGGTCGAGATCCACCCGATCCGCGGCGTCGGCTATCTCATGAAGCGGGCCTCATGAACACGAAGCCTGGCGTGAAGAAGCGCGCTCGCTCGCTGAAATGGCGGCTGGTCTGGCGGCTGATCGCGCTGCAGGCCGGCGTCCTGCTGGTGCTGGTGGTCGGCCTCATGAGCCTGCTGCTGCACGCCGATATCTCCGGCAAGATCATGGAAGCGGGCGCCGCCGAGATCGTCGCCGGCGCCGTCTCGCGCAATGCCGCGGGCGACCTGACGCTCGATGCCACGGCCGATCTCGCCTGGCTCTATGCGGAGGCGCCGGACTTCTGGTTCGTCGTCGTCGACGAGCGCGGAGGGTCGCTGTCGCGCGGCAATATCCCTCCGGCCTTCCACCGCATGGCCGAGGATCTCGGCCGGTTCAGCTATGGCGAGATCCGTGGGGCGGTGGGCAATGAGAGGCATTCCGGCGTGATCCGGACGGTCGACAGCAAGATCGGCCCGCTCAACGTGCTGGCCGGTGCCGGCCGCATGCTGAGCCTGCCCTTCGCCGTGTTCATCCTGTCGCAACTGCTCGTCCTGCCGCTCCTGGCGCTGCTGGCCTTGGTCACGCTCATCGCCATTCCCGTCATCGTCACGCGCGCCTTTGCCGGCATGAAGGAGATCGCCGCCGATGCCGAACGCATCGATATCGACGAGCGCGGCACCAGGCTGTCGGCGGCGAATGTGCCGGCCGAGGTCGCGCCGCTGGTCAATGCGGTCAACGAAGCGCTGAACCGGCTCGATATCGGCTATGGCAAGCACAAGCGCTTCCTGGCCGACGCCGCCCACGAGTTGCGCACGCCGATCGCCATCCTCCAAACCCGCCTGGAAGACCTGGCCTCGGGCCCGGAACAGGCGCGCCTCCTGGCCGATGTCGCGCGGCTGTCGCTGATGGCCGAGCAATTGCTCGACCTCCAGCGGCTCGATCAGCAGCCGCGGCAAATGGCTCCGGTCGATCTGGTCGCGCTGGGCCTCGGCGTCACCGCCGACCTCGCGCCGCTCGCCATCGCCGCGGGCTATCAATTGTCCTACGAGGCCGGCAAGGAGCCGGTCCTGGTCCCGGGCGACCAGGCGTCGCTGCAGCGCGCCGTGACCAATTTGGTCCAGAACGCCATCGAGCATGCCGGGGGACGGGGGGCGATCACCATCGTGGTCGACCGGAGCGGCAGCATCGAGGTGCGCGACGAGGGGCCGGGCGTTCCGGCCGAGCATCGCGAGCAGATCTTCGAGCCGTTCTACCGGGTGCAGGCGCGCGATCACGGCGCGGGGCTCGGGCTGCATCTGGTCCGCGAGGTGGTGCAACGCCATCACGGCCAGGTCGCGGTGGTCGATTGCGGGGCCGAGGGTTCGTGTTTCCGCGTCACGCTGCCCTTGCTGCGGGCCTGATCGGCCGGCATCCCAGCCACAGGCCGTCATGCGCCGCTCGGCGACACCCGCTCCGCAGTTTCGAATTGTTCTATTTCATCAATAAAAACAAATAGTTGATGTGATTTTCCAGCGACGCTATAGATGGCCCGGGCCAGGCGGACGCGGCCCGCTGGGTGTCCGGATCGAGCGCGAGGGAGCGACGAGATGCAACGCGGCCGCGCCGGAGCGATGGTTCGCGGCGCCGCCCTGTGGGGCGGGGCCGGCGCCGTCGTGCTGTGCAGCCACGTCGCCTTCGCCTGGATTCTCGCCGAGCGCGCCAGGCCGCCGCTTTCGGCGGGCGAGCCACCGGCGACGATCATGGTCGATCTCGCGCCCATGCCCGCCGCGGCCTTGCCGGCGTCCGATCCCGAGGCATCCGACAGCACCACTCATGAGGCTTCCTCCGGGCGCGCCCGCGAGCCCGTCATGATCGCCATGGCCGGTTCGGCCGTGGCGCAGCCGCCCGCGCCGGCCAACCCGGTCCTGCAAGCGCCGGCGCCGGCTGCGATGGCGGCGGCGCCCGCGGCCGCCGTGCCGGTTCCGGTTCAGCGCCCAAGGCCGCGCGCCGCGCCAGCACGGACGGCCGATGCCGGCAGGCCCGAACACGCGGCGCGCCGCGCGGCGCCGGCGCCCGTCCGCGACATGGCGCGCGCATCCGACCAGTCGGCGGCGGCCGCGGCGACGCCGACATCGGGCATGGGCGCGGCCGCCGCCCCTATCCAGTCGAGCTGGAAGAGCCGCCTTCTGGCTCATCTCGACCGGCACAAGCGCTATCCGGCCAATGCGCGCGGCGCCGAGGGGATTTCGCTGCTCAGCTTCACGATGGATCGCGAGGGCAGGGTGCTCGGCTTCTTCATCGCGCGGTCGTCCGGCTCGACCGCGCTCGACGAGGAAACGCTTGCCATGGTTCAGCGCGCGGCACCTTTGCCCGCGGTGCCCGGCGAGATCGCGGGAAACCAGCTGCAATTCACCGTGCCGGTGCGTTTCAGCCTCAGATGAGGGTCGATCCGGGCGGATGGATGCATGGCAATGCCTGTTATCGCGCTCCCGCCAGCGCCCGGTGCGGTGACCGCCCCGGGCTTGCCGGGATTTCTTCCTGCGCGCGGTTTGGCTAGAACGCGCTTTCCTTGATGCGGCTTACCGGGACGGACCCTGAAATGGATATTTTCGAGCGCCTGAAGGCAGCCGCCGCGGCGGAATGGTCGAGCTATGTCGATCACGATTTCGTTCGGCGGATGGGGGCGGGCACGCTGCCGGCGCCGGCCTTCCAGGTCTATCTGGTGCAGGACTATCTGTTCCTGATCCAGTTTGCCCGGGCCTATGCGCTGGCGATCTACAAGAGCCGGTCGCTTGCCGACATGCGGGCGGCGCAGCGGGGATTGTCGGCCATTCTCGACGTCGAGATGGACCTGCATGTCCGGCTGTGCGGCCGGTGGGGCCTGTCGCCCGAGGCGATCGAGGCCGCGCCCGAGCATCAGGCGACCATTGCCTATACGCGCTTCGTGCTGGATTGCGGCATTTCGGGTGACCTGCTCGACCTGCATGTGGCGCTGGCGCCCTGCGTCATCGGTTATGCCGAGATCGGCCGCCGTCTGGCGCCCGACGGGGTCGCGGCGCTGGGCGACCATCCCTACCGGGACTGGATCGGCGAATATGCCGGCGAGGTCTATCAGGAGATCGCCCAGGGCGCGCGCGCCCATCTCGCCGCGCTTGCCGCACGCTCGATGACCGAGCAGCGCTTCGCCGAACTGGCCGGCCTGTTCGCCAAGGCCTCGCGGCTCGAGGCGGATTTCTGGCAGATGGCATTGAATGAAAGCGAGGCCGCGCAGGCCTGACGATCATGCCGCCGCGGGCTGGATATCGGCCGGCGGCGGCATGCGGCTGCATCGAGGCAGCCGCGCTGCCCATCCTGGCGCCGGCGCCTGTCGCCACGGCAAGGCCGTTGTCGATTCAATATGTTAGCCGCGGCTCGGCCGGGCCTGCCGCGACCATCTTAGAACTCATCTAAACTATTGAGATTGCGCGATATTTCGTTAGAGGCTAAGCAGCCATCTGCGATGGTGGCTGCCCTGGTTCCGGCCGGGCGCGTCGCCACCGCATGGATTGCCTGAGCTGCCGTCCGCAGGCCGCGCCCTTTGCGCGCCGGCGTGTCTGTGGCCCGAGACGGGCGCGATGTCGCGATCGCGCGAGTGAAAAAAGATGCCGAGGGCAGGGCGGAGATCGCTCCCTCATTCGTCTTACCTCATGGAGGCCGGGACGGACCTTGCCCGATGACAGGAAGACGATGGCCTTGAACAAGCCCCCTCGCCTTGCCGAAACGGACCGCCCGCCGCAACCGCCCCGGGCGGCGATCGGCGCGTTGTTCGCGCCGGCCGGACGAGGCGGATGCCGGCACGGAGAAGAGGCATGACCGCGGCCGCTCCTTCCGCGCGCCGGGCATCGATGCCCGGGCATGGACCGCCGGCGGCGATGTCGCGATTTCGACGCCTCCGGCCGCAACCGCGCCGGATGACCTCGCCCCTCGGGGCTTGAGCGATCCGCAAGCCAGCCTGCTCCTGACCTCCAGGCAGCCAGCCAGCGGCAAGCTCTCATTCAACGGACGAGTGAGAACGATGGTTGGCGAATACGAGGCGCGGACGCGCCGCAGGCCCTTGATCAGCAGGCCCTTGATGAGAATGGGGCGCGCCGCCCCGGCATTGCTGGCGGTTGCCCTGCTCGCGATCGCTTCTCCGGGCGCCGCATGGGCGCAGGTCGCGCCGGCGCCAGGCGTCGAGCAGGCCGCGCCGACGCCACAGCCGGCCGCGCCGACGCCTGCGGCGCCCGTGCCAGTCGATGCCGCGCCCGTTCCGGCGGCCCCGGCACAGGCCGTGGCTGCGCCGGCGGCCACCGCTCAGGCGGCGCCGGCCGTAGCCCAACTGCCGCATGACCTGTCGCCCTGGGGCATGTTCATGGCGGCCGACATCGTCGTGAAGGCGGTGATGCTGGGCCTTGCCTTCGCGTCGCTGGTGACCTGGACGGTGTGGCTCGCCAAGGGGCTGGAGCTGTTCGGCGCCAAGCGCAAGGCGACGCGTGCGGTGCGCAAGCTTGCCGAGGCCGACGGGTTGAGCCAGGCGGCACGTGCCGTCGATACCGGGTGGACCCGGCGCGGCCCGGTGGCCGATCTCGTTCGCGCCGCCATGCGCGAGACGATCCGCTCGTCCGAGCTATCGGCCGACGGCATCAAGGAGCGCGTATCGATCGCGCTGTCGCGGATCGAGGCCAAGGCCGGCCGCAACATGGCGAAAGGCACCGGCCTGCTGGCGACCATCGGCTCGACCGCGCCCTTTGTCGGCCTGTTCGGCACGGTCTGGGGCATCATGAACGCCTTTATCGGCATCTCCCAGTCGAAGACCACCAATCTGGCGGTGGTCGCACCCGGCATCGCCGAGGCCCTGCTCGCCACCGCCATCGGCCTGGTCGCGGCGATCCCGGCTGTCATCATCTACAATGTCTTCGCCCGCTCGATCACCGGCTATCGGGCACTCCTGTCGGATGCCTCGGCCGAGGTCCTGCAGCACCTCTCGCGCGATCTGGCGCGCGACGATGCCGAAGCCATGCGGCTGCCGGCGGCCGCATCGCCGATGCGCGCCGCGGCCATTCAGGCGGCGGCGGAGTAACGCCATGGGCGTCAGTCTCAAGGATCCGCAGGACGGCGATCTCGCCGAGGTTTCCGACATCAATGTCACGCCGTTCATCGACGTGATCCTGGTGCTCCTGATCATCTTCATGGTGGCGGCGCCGCTCTCCACCGTCGATGTCGCCGTCGACCTGCCGGTGTCGAACGCCCAGCCGCAGCCACGGCCCGACAAGCCGGTATTCCTGACGGTGAAAAACGATCTCGCCCTGGCGCTGGGCAATGACGACGTGCCGCGCGAGGCGCTGCAGGCGACGCTCGACCGGCAGACCCAGAACGACCGCGAACAACGGATCTTCCTGCGCGCCGACGGGGCGGTGGCCTATCGCGAGCTGATGAATGTGATGAACCTGCTGCGCCAGGCCGGCTATCTGAAGATCGCGCTGGTCGGCCTCGAGGATACCGGTGCGGCGGCGGGATCGGCGGCCACTCCGGGAGCATTGCCGGCGCCAGCCACGGCGGCTCCGGCCACGGCAGCGCCTCGGCCATGATCACGGCGGCGACCGATCGCGGGGGCGATGTCGGATCGCGCCCCTGGCTGAGGCTCGCCGGCTGGACCGGCGCGGCGGCGGTCGTCTGCGCGGTTCACGCCGGGGCGGTCTGGCTTGCCGTGCACTGGCAGCCGGCGGAAGCCGCGGCGGGCGAACCGCCCTCCGCCATCATGATCGAGCTGTCGCCGGTCTCGGTGGCGCCGGAAGCGCCGCCGCAGGATGTCGCGCCCGGACCGCAGATGACCCAGGCGGAACCTGCGCCGATACAGCCGGAGACCGAACCGGAGGTGGAGCGCACCCCGGTCGAGGAGACGCCGCCACCACCGCCGCCGCCCGAGCCGGAGATCCGGATCCCCGAATTGCCGCCCATGCCGGATCCCGCGGCCGTGCTGGCGCCGCCGCCGCCACCGCCGCCGAAGCCGCAGGTCGAGCGGCCCCCGCCGCCGCGGCCGGTGCAAAGGGTCGAGCGCCCGCGTCCGGTCCGGCCGGACCGGGCAAGGGTGCGCCAGACCACCGCGCCGCCGACGGCGCAGGCGCAGCGCGCCGATACCGCGGCCGCGCCCTCCGCCGGCGCCGCCGCGGCCTCCGCCGCCTCGCAGGCCAATTGGCGCAGCAGCCTGATGGCCCATCTCAACCGCTTCAAGCGCGCCCCGCCCGGTGCGACCAGCGGCGTCGTCCAGGTCGCCTTCACCATCGACCGGGCCGGCCGGGTGCTGTCGTCGCGCCTCGTCCGCGGCTCGGGCGACAGCGCCCTCGACAACGAGGCGGTGTCGATGATGCGGCGCGCGAGCCCCGTCCCGGCCCCGCCGGCCAATGTCGGCGGCAGCGCGATCTCGTTTTCGGTTCCGGTCCGGTTCAACAGATGATGTCCATGCTCAAGCTCGTGCCAAGACCCGCCGACCCGTCGCCGGGACCGGGTTCGCTGTTCGAACTCGACGGCGTCGGTTTCACCATCCCCGGCCGGGTGCTGCTCGAACCCCTGACCATGAGCCTGCCGGCCCGCCGCGTGGTCGGGCTGATCGGCCATAACGGTTCGGGCAAGTCGACCCTGGTCAAGCTGCTGGCTCGCCAGCAGCCGGCCTCGGCGGGCACGATCCGTTTCGAGGGCAAGGCGCTGGACGCCTGGGGCGACCGGCCTTTCGCGCGCAAGGTGGCCTATTTGCCGCAGCAGACACCGCCGGCCTCCGGCCTGCTGGTCAAGGAACTGGTGGCGCTCGGCCGCTATCCCTGGCACGGCGCGCTCGGCCGCTTCGGCCAGGCCGACCGCGACAAGGTGGCGGAGGCCATGGCCCTGACCGATGTCGAGAGCTTCGCCGAACGGCTGGTCGACACGCTGTCGGGCGGCGAGCGCCAGCGCGTCTGGCTGGCCATGCTGGTGGCGCAGGACGCCGAATATCTGCTGCTCGACGAACCGATCTCGGCGCTCGACATCGCCCATCAGGTGGAGGTGCTGTCGCTGGTCCAGCGACTGTCGCGCGATCGCGGCCTCGGCGTCGTGGTCGTGCTGCACGATGTCAACATGGCGGCTCGCTTCTGCGACGAGATCGTCGCGCTGCATGGCGGCAGGCTGATCGCCCGCGGCGCGCCCGCCGCGATCATGACGCCGGCCGAACTCCAGGCCATCTACGGCATTGCCATGGGCGTCACGCCACATCCCGTGTCCGGCCTGCCGATCAGCTATGTCCACTGAACGCCGCCATCCCGACCTTTGATCTCAACAAGGCCCAAGCCCATGTTCCGCTCCAAGCTCCTCCTGTCCTGCATGGTGGTCGCCGGTATCGCGGCCACCGCCGGCACGGTGCTGGCCCAGCAGCCGGCGCCGCCGGCCAATCCGCGGCGGCCAGCACCCGCCGCCACGGCTCCCGCGCCGGCCCCGGCACCCGCGCCCTTGGCGGCCCCGGTCATGCCCGCGATGGCGCAACTGCCCAATGGCGCGACCTCGATCAACGAGACCTATGGCGACTGGACCGTCGATTGCCGGATCATCGAGGGCCGCAAGGCCTGCGCCTTCTCGCAATCCCAGGGCAACCAGCAGACCGGCCAGCGCAGCTTCGCCATCGAGTTTCGCCTGCCGGAAAACGGCAAGACCGACGGCGTCCTGCTCCTGCCCTTCGGCCTCAATCTCGATCTCGGCGTGAAGCTCAAGATCGACGAGCAGGATCTCGGCCAGGGCGTGCGCTTTTCCACCTGCCTGCCGTCGGGATGCCTGGCGCCGATCAGCCTGCCGACGGTCGCCACCGAAGCCTTGAAGAAGGGCACCCGGCTGATCGTCAGCGCGACGTCGTTGAGCAGTGGCGAGGCCGCCACCTTCAACGTCTCGCTGAACGGCTTCGCCGCCGCGATCGCCCGGGTCGCCCAGCTCGGCGGCTGACCCGCCGCCGGACCGGACTTCGCGCCGCTCGGAGACCGCTGGAGATCGGGTTCCAGCGGAGGTCTCACGTCGTCTGGAATACGTCGATCCCCGGGTCAAGCCCGGGGATGACGGGCGGCGGTGAGATGCCCGGACGGAGCTCCCGAGCGGCCGCTCAGGGCTTGCGCACGCCCCAGGTGATCGGCTGGTTGGCGGGCCATGACACATAGCCCTGGACGCGCGGGTGAATGGCCTCCAGGACGGGATCGTAATAGAGCCCGATGATCGGCACATCGGCGCGGATCTTGGCGTGGATCCTGGCGAAGATCTCGCGCCGGGCGGCGTCGTCGGAGGCCCTTGCGCTCTCGGCCAGCAGGGCGATCGCTTCCGGATCGCCATATTGGGCGGTCTTGGCGTTGGTCTTGCTGTCGATGAAGGTCATGTACATCTGCGTCGGGTCGAAGCGCACCGAAAAGGAGAAGGACTGCAGCTGGAACCGGCCGTTCAGGTAATTGCTGAGCTGGGTCGCCCAGTCGAGCACTTCCAGCTGAACCTTGAAGCCGGCGGCGGTCAGCATGGCCTCGATGATGACCGCGTTCTGATACATGCCGGGATATTGCCTGTTGGTCTGCAGCTTGATCGGTTGGCCGCGATAGCCGGCCTCGCGCAGCAGGGCCGCGGCGCGCGCTGGGTCATAGGCGGGCCATTCGGCGAAGCGTTGATCGTAAAAGGCCGTCGAATTGCTGACGCCCGAAGGGTTGGCCTGGGTCATGCCGGTCGCACGTGCCTCGGCGATGTCCTTCAGGTTGATGGCATGGGCGAGCGCCAAGCGGATCTTGACGTTGGACAGCAGCGGGTCGTCGGTCTGGATCAGCATGGTCGACCAGCCGAGCCCCGGCGCGGTGACGATGCGCATGCCGCGCTGGCGCAGCGGCTCGACCTGTTCGGGATCGATCCTGGCGAGGATATCGACCGCGCCGGTGGTCAGCGCCGCTTCGCGGGCGGTGGAGTCCGGGATGACCCGGAACAGCACCTGGTCGACGAGCATGTCGCGGGCGCCGGAAAAGCCGCTGGCGGGAGCCGCACTTTGTTTGTAGTCGGCAAAGCGATCCAGCAGGATATATTCGCTGCGCCGCCATTCGCGCAGCTTCAGCGGCCCGGAGCCGATCGGCGTCGTCCATTTGCCCGTCGCATCGACGCTGTCGGGATGGGCGGCGACGACATGGCACTGGATATTGGCGAGCTGCTTGAGGAACAGCGCATTGGCCTGGTCGAGCTTGAACACCACGGTCTGGGCGTCGGGCGCCTCGACCGCGACGACCTTGACCCCGCCGCCGCCGAAGAAGGTGGTGCGGCAGGCCCAGGCGGCGCCTTGCACCAGCCGGTCCCACATCCATTTCACCTCGGCCGAGGTGACCGGCTTGCCGTTGTGGAACAGGGCGCCGCTGCGCAGCTTGAACGTATAGGTCCGGCCCTCGTCGGTGACCGCCCAGCTGTCGGCGAGCGCCGGGCCGACGCTCAGGTCGGCACGGAAGGCGACCAGGCCCTCGAAGATCTGATGGACGACGCCGTCGGTATTGGCGTCACGGTTGACGCCCGGCTCGAGGCTGCGAATGTCGGCATTGAGGGCGACCACCAGCCGGCTGCCGGTCGGTGCGGGCTGGGCCGAAAGAGGGGAGGCGATGATCGCTCCCAGAAGGCCAAGCCAGGCGGTGCGGATCATGCTGCGTCCCCTTCTTTTTTGATGATCAATCGGCCGGCCAGTCGGCCGTGGCATCGTCGAAGAAAGCCTCGACGGCGGGGAAGATCCCCCCACTGCGATGGCCGACCCCGGGCACGATGTCGTGGCGCACGGCGATGCCGTGGTTTTCGAAGCTGGCTTTCAGCGCGCGCATGCGGTCCTGCCGATTGGCGCCGGCAATGTCGCCGTCGGGGCGCCAGGTCCGGCTGCCGGGGGGAATGGTGATCTCCCAGGTCTCGGTGTCGTCGCCGCCGATGACCATCTGCACCGCGGCCCGGCGCATGGCCGGAAGATTGATCGGGCGGCCCATGACGGCCTCGATGTCGCGGACGCCGACCCAGAAATCGTGATCGAAGTCGAGCAGCGTGACGACCCCCGGCGCGCCGATCGAGACGGCGGCGACGCGCTCGGGATGCAGGTAGAGGAAGCGATGGGCGAAATGGCCGCCGCCGGAAAAGCCGAGCAGGCCGAAACGGTCGCCGCCGATGCGGTAGCGAGCCTTCATCTCGTCGATCATCGAGAGCAGCAGCAGGTCGTAGCGTACCGCGGTCGGCGCCAGCATCTTGTAGCTCGACACGTCGGTCGGGCCCTCGATGCCGGCCGGAAACAGGGGCGCCAGGACGATGCAGCGGTGACGCTCGGCGAAGGGAATGAAGGCGTCGCGATAAGGCGTCATGTCGCGCAGCGTGCCGTGAACGGCGACCAGCAGGCGGTAGCTGTCGGTGCCGTGCTCGTCGTAATCCTCCGGGACATAGGCCGAATAGCAGAAGCGCTGGTCCATGCGGCTGGCATAGACGGTGGTGCGGCCGAAATCATAAGCCGAAAGCTTGGTGCCGTGACCTCGCGGGCGTGCCATCAGCGTGCTCCCGCCTGTTTCGGGTCGATCGGGGTGGACAGCGTGCTGCCGCTCGCGATGACCTCGCCGACCTCGAAACAGAGATCCTCGCGGAAACGTCCGGCGACCACCTGGACGCCGACGGGAATGCCGTCGGCAAGGCCGGTGGGCACCGAAAGGCCGGGCAGCCCGAGCACCGAGATCGACATCAGCGGGTTCTGGGCGGCGATGACGGCGGCGGTGGCCGCGGCATTCTCGAGGTCGAAGCCGACCGCGAAGGGCAATTGGGTCGAGACCGGCATGACCACGACCGGATGGGTCTCGAAAAAGATCTGCCAGCTGCGCAGCGCCGCCGCCCGCTCGCCGAGCGCGACCAGCACGTCGCTCGCCTGGTATTTCGGCAAGGCCTGGTTCCACAATGCGATGGCGCGCCGGATGCCGTCGTCGCCATTGGCATCGATCAGCGGCTGCAGCGTCGCCATGACGTCGGGCATGGCGAGCTTCGCCCAGACGTCGCCGATCTCGGCGAGACCGGGTGGGGCGACCTCCTCGACGATATAGCCCGCAGCCTCCAGGGCGCGGCCGGCCTGGCGAACCGCCGCGGCCACCGCCGGGTGGACGCCGCGGCCCCCGGGATCGACTGCGAGGGCGATGCGCATCGGCCGCGCCGGCGGCGCGAAGGGGGCCGGCTCGACGCAGCGCGGGTCGAGCGGGCTCGGTCGCGCCATGGCCGCGAAGGCCAGGCGCTGGTCGCGCACCGTGCGGGTGAGCGGCCCCTGCACCGCCATCAACTGCGAGGAGATCGGCGCCAGACCCTTGGCGGTGCCGTTGCTGGAGGGAACCCGGCCATGGGTCGGGCGCAGGCCGACGAGGCCGCAGCAATAGGCGGGATAACGGACCGAGCCGGCAATGTCGTTGCCATGGGCGATGGGACCGATGCCGGCGGCGACCGCCGCGGCCGCGCCGCCGCTCGATCCGCCCGGCGTGATGCCGGCATGCCAGGGGTTGAGGGTCGCGCCGTGCAGCGCGTTCTCGGTATGCCAGCGCATCGAATAGGCCGGTGCGTTGGTGCGGCCGATGACGACCGCGCCGGCCGCGCGCAGATTGGCGACGACCGGATTGTCGCTCGCCGCGATCAGGTCGGCATAGGCGGCGACGCCGCCGTCCGTCGGGTGGCCCTTCTGGTCGATATTGATCTTGATGGTCACGGGCACGCCGTGCAGGGGCGCGAGCATGTCGCCGCGCCGCCGCGCCGCGTCCGCGGCGTCAGCTGCCGCCAGCGCCTCCGCGTCGAAGCGCCTGACCACCGCGTTGATCGTGCCGTTCACCTGGTCCATGCGGTCGAGGCAGGACTGCACCACTTCGCGGCTCGATACCGTGCCGGCGCGGATCATCGCCGCCAGATCGGCGGCTTCCCATTGCCAGGGCTGGCCGGCATTGGGCACCTTCGGCGCGGGCGGAGCGGTTCCGGCGGATTGCGGCTGCATCGTCATGCCTTTCGATCTTGCTTCCTATGGAGGCGTATCCAATGTATTTTGTCAAACCATGATACACAAAAAGTCGTCACGACAAGGCACCGATGCCGAACCGCCCAGCCGGCTGCAGCGCGACCTGTTGCCGCGGATCGTCGAGGTCATACGCAATGACGGGCTGGCGCCCGGCAGCCGGCTTCCCGAGGCGCTGCTGGCGCAAAGGCTGCAGGTCTCGCGCACGCCGGTCCGCGCGGCGCTGCGCCATCTCGCCGAGCGCGGCGTGATCAGCCCGCTGCCGGGCGGCGGTTATGCGCTGGCGACGCCTGCCGACCAGATCGAGGGCGGCGAGTTCGCGCCCGTCGTGTCCGATCTCGACGAATATTGCGTGCGCATCGCCCGCGACCGGGTCGACGGCATCCTGCCGCGGCAGGCCTCCGAGGCCGACCTGATGCGGCGCTACGATATCGGCCGGCCGCTGCTGCTGCGCATCCTGAACAAGCTCGCCGAGGTCGGGCTGGTCGAGCGCCTGCCCGGCCATGGCTGGCTGTTCTCGCCGCTCAACGATCCCGCGGTCATCGCGGAAAGCTATGCCTTCCGCCGCATCATCGAGCCGGCGGCCCTGTTCGAGCCGGGCTTCGCGCTGGATCAGGCCTGGCTCGCCGACATGCGGCGGCGGCATGAGGACATGTTGCAGCAGCCCTGGACCGCCTTGCTGAGCGTCGCGCTGTTCGAGATGAATGCAGAGTTCCATGAGGGGCTGATCGCCGCCTCGGGCAATCGCCACCTCGTGCTGGCGCTGCAGCAGCAGACCCGCTTGCGCCGCTATTCCAATTATTCCTGGCGTTACGGGCCTGAGCGTGTCGTCGTGTCCTGCCGCGAGCACCTGGAGATCATCGCCCGGCTGGCGGCGGGCGAGATCGAACTGGCCGCGGCGCTGCTGCGCCGTCACCTCGATCTCGCGCGCGATCTCTGCAGGGATTTCCGCGGGCCGACGGTCGTTTCCGCCAAAGGCATTGCGGAAGGTATTTTATAGATACATAGTACAGCAATTATCTTGTGAGCCGCGGTATCCCCAAGGGCGATCCCCGGCCTGATCCGGTGGGGAAGCCATGACAATCGTTCCGCAGATGAACCTGAGCCGCGAGTCGCTCGAGCCCTATTGGCTGCCGTTCACGGCGAACCGCGCCTTCAAGGCCAATCCGCGGCTCTTCGTCGGCGCCAAGGGCATGTATTATACCACCGCCGAGGGCCGCCAATTGCTCGACGGCATGGCCGGGCTCTGGTGCGTCAATGCCGGCCATGGCCCGGAGCGGATCACCGCCGCCATCCGCGAGCAGGCCGGCCATCTCGACTATGTCTCGTCGTTCCAGATGAGCCATCCGCTCGCCTTCAAGCTGGCCGAGCGGATCGCCGGCCTGACGCCCGAAGGGCTCGACCGGGTGTTCTTCGTCAATTCCGGCTCGGAAGCCGTCGACAGCGCGCTGAAGATCGCACGCGCCTATCACCGGGCGCGGGGCGATGCCGGCCGCACCCGCCTGATCGGCCGCGCCAAGGGTTATCACGGCATGGGTTTCGGCGGCCTGTCGGTCGCCGGCATCGCCCGCCATCGCCGCGATTTCGGGCCGCTGCTGGCCGACGTCGATCATCTGCCGCACACCTATAACCGCGAGCACCAGGCGTTTTCGCGGGGCCGGCCGGCCTGGGGCGCGCATCTTGCCGATGAGCTGGAGGCGCTCACCCAGATCCACGATCCCTCGACCATCGCCGCGGTCATCGTCGAGCCGGTCACCGGATCGGGGGGCGTATTGCCGCCGCCGCAGGGCTATCTGGAGCGCCTGCGCGCGATCTGCGACCGGCACGGCATCCTCCTGATCTTCGACGAGGTCATCACCGGTTATGGCCGGCTCGGCGCGGCCTTCGGTTCGACCGCGCTCGGCGTCACGCCCGACATCATCACCTGTGCCAAGGGCATGACCAATGGCGCCGTGCCGATGGGCGGCGTGATCACTTCGACCAAGGTCTACGACGCCTTCATGGCCGGTCCGGAAGCCGCCGTCGAACTGATGCACGGCTATACCTATTCGGGCCATCCGCTCGCCTGCGCGGCGGGGCTGGCGGCGATCGACGTCTATGAGGAACT
Organism: Hyphomicrobiales bacterium; assembly: GCA_017304475.1. Classification (GTDB taxonomy): domain Bacteria; phylum Pseudomonadota; class Alphaproteobacteria; order Rhizobiales; family Phreatobacteraceae; genus Phreatobacter. The sequence continues at coordinate 323,405 of JAFKKV010000012.1, forward strand.
CGACCTGTTCAACCGGACCGCGGCCATCTCCGCCTATTGGGAGAAGCAGGCGCATTCGCTGCAGGGCGAACCCCATATCGTCGACGTCAGGAATATCGGCCTGCTGGCGGCCATCGAGATCGCGCCGCGGCCGGACGAGCCGGGCAGCCGAAGTGCCGCGGCCGGCAATCTCTGCTACGAGGCCGGCGTGCTGGTCAGGACCGCGGGCGATGCCCTGGTGCTGTCGCCGCCGCTGATCATCTCGGAAGCCGAGATCGACCGGATCTTCGATACGATCCGCAAGGCGGTCCGGGCGATCGCCTGAGGCCTTCGCGTCGAAAGCCGGCCGGGCGCAGCGGTCGGCTTTCGTCGCGGATCGATATATAAGGCCGCGATTGCCGAGACAGAACGGCCCGGACGGGAGGAGGCGCTTTGATGACCGAGATTACCGCGACGGAAGAACTTCGGCAGGCCTATGCCGAGCCGGCCGAGATGGTCCGCAAGAAGATCCTCGCCCGGCTGGACGCTCACGCCCGCCGGTTCATCGCGCTCTCGCCGTTCCTGACGATCGCCAGCAGCAACGGCCATGGCACGGATTGCTCGCCGCGCGGCGACGAGCCGGGCTTCGTCCATGTCGCCGACGACACGACCCTGCTCTTGCCGGACCGGCGCGGCAACAACCTGCTCGACACGCTGCAGAACGTGCTGGCCAAGCCTGAGGTGGGACTCCTGTTCTTCGTTCCCGGCGTCAACGAGACGCTGCGGGTCAACGGCCGGGCGCGCATCATCACCGATCCCGCCACGCTGCAGTCCATGGCGATCAAAGGCAAGATCGTGCCGAGCTCGGCGCTCGAAGTGGCGGTCGAGCAGGTCTATTTCCACTGCGGCCGCTCGCTGCTGCGCGCCGACCTGTGGAACCCGGACAAGAAGGTCGGGCGCGACGATTTTCCGCTGCTCGGCAATATCCTGGCCGACCAGGTCAAGGGCGTCGACGCGGAGGCGGCCAATCAGCGGCTCGAAGCGGCCTATACCACCAACCTCTATTGACGAACGCGGCGTCCGCACGTCCGCCGCCACGGCGGCGGCGTGCAGGCAAGCGGCGCTTATCATGCGCGTGCAGAGCTGCCCCTCGGCCGTGTGGGGGCGCTTGCACCCGCATCGTTTCGATGCGCAAAATATTGAAATATTATTTCATTCAATGAAATGCACGAGGCGGACATGGATGCCCCCTACACCGTCAGCGATCTCGTCGCCGAATTCCTCGATCGCTGCGATGTGACGACCGCCTTCGGCATCGTGTCGGTGCATAATATTCCGATGCTGGATGCGCTCGGCCGGCATAACGGCATTCACTTCGTGCCGACCCGGGGCGAGCTCGGCGCCGGCCATATGGCGGATGGCTGGGCGCGGGCTTCGGGCAAGCTCGGCGTCGTCTTCACCAGCACCGGGCCGGGTGCGGCCGGTGCCGTCTCGGGCCTGGTCGAGGCGCGTTTCGCCGGTACGCCCTTGCTGCACATCACCGGGCAGACATCGACGAAATTCGTCGATCGCGGCATGGGCACGGTGCATGACGTGCCCGACCAGCTCGGCATGCTGAAGAGCGTCGGCAAGGCCGCCTATCGCGTCCGCAGCGCCGACCAGGCCTTCGGCGTGCTGACCAAGGCCGCGGTTGAGGCGTGCACGGCGCCGGGCGGGCCGGTGAGCGTCGAGATCCCCATCGATATCCAGCGCGCCGTCGTCGCACGGCCGGCGGCGCTCGACGATTTCAAGCTGCCGCTCGGGACGCTGCAGGCGCCGTCGGACGAGGATCTCGACCGGCTCGCCGCCATGGTGCTCGCGGCCCGGCGGCCGATGCTCTGGCTCGGGCGGGGCGCCGCGGGGGCGGGCCCTGCGGCGGCAAAGCTGCTTGATCTCGGCTTCGCCATGGTGACGAGCTGGGCCGGCCGCGGCGTGGTCTCGGAAGACCATCCGATGAACCTCGGCGGGCTCAACGGCCAGGGCGTGCCTGAGATCGAAGCCTTCTACGAAACCGTCGACCTGATGATCGTCGCCGGATCGCGGCTGCGCGGCCACGAGACGATGGATTGCGCGGTGCCGCTGCCGAAGACCCTGGCGCAGATCGACGTCGATCCGCTGGCCGACGGGCGGACTTATGCCAACCGGTGTTTCGTGCTGGGCGACGCGAGCGTCACGCTCGAAGCGCTGGCGGCGAGAATCGCCGGCCGGATGGCGCTCGATCCTGCCTTCGGCGACGCTTTCCGTGCGCTCAAGCGCCGGGCGCGGGCCGCCTTCCGGGCGACGCTCGGCCCCTATGCCGGTTTCGCCGACCAGCTTCGCGCAGTGATGCCCAGGGATGCGGTCTGGGCGCGCGACATCACCATCAACAACAGCACTTGGGGTAACAAACTGTTCCCGCTGCACCATCCGAGCAGCAACATCTATCCGGTCGGCGCCGGCATTGGCCAGGGCCTCTGCCTCGGCATCGGCGCGGCGCTGGCGCCGGGCGGCCGCAAGGTCGTGGTGATGACCGGCGACGGCGGCTTCTTTCTCAACCTCACCGAGCTCTGGACCGCGGTTCAGGAAAATCTCGACATGACCATCCTGGTCATGAACGACCGTGGCTACGGCGTGATCAGGCATATCCAGGATGCCGCCGCCGGCGGCCGGCGGCGTTTCGACACCGTGCTCGGCCCCGATCTCGAAGGCCTCGCCAGGCTTGCCGGCATTCCGTTCTTTCGTGTCGACCGGCCCGGGGATTTCGGCGCCCGCGCGGCCGAGGCCATCGCCGTCAGGGGGCCGGCGCTGGTCGAGGTCGACATGACCGCGATCGGCGATCATCCGCCCTATTTCCCCTATGGACCGAAAGCCCTGCCCGTCGCGGACGAATGAACCGGCAGGGCACCGATCCGGCGATCAGAGGATGCGCCCCATGGATTTTTCGCTTTCCGCCGACCAGCGGCAGATCCGCGATCTCGTCGAGAAGCTCTGCGCGCGCTTCGACGACGCCTACTGGCTGAAACAGGACAGGGCGGCGGAATTCCCCGAGGAGTTCCACCGGGCGATCGCCGATGCCGGCTGGCTCGGCATCGCCATGCCGGAGGCCTATGGCGGGGCGGGGCTCGGCATGACCGAGGCGGCGATCATGATGCGGGCGATCGCCGAGTCGGGCGCCGGCATGAGCGGTGCCTCCGCCGTGCATATGAACATTTTCGGCCTGCAGCCGGTGGTCGTCTTCGGCACCGAGGAGCAGAAGGCGCGCATGCTGCCGCCCTTGATCCGGGGCGAGAACAAGGCCTGTTTCGCGGTGACCGAGCCGGATGTCGGCCTCAACACCACGGAGATCAAGACCCGCGCGGAGCGGCGCGGCGACCACTATGTCATCTCCGGCCAGAAGATCTGGATCTCGACCGCCCAGGTCGCCGACAAGGCGCTGATCCTGGCGCGCACCACGCCGCTCGACCAGATCCAGCGCAAGACCGAGGGCCTGAGCCTGTTCTATACCGAGCTCGACCGCGCGCGTGTCGAGATCCGCCGGATCGACAAGCTCGGCCGGCACGCGGTCGATTCCAACATGCTGTTCTTCGACGACATGATCGTGCCCGCGAACAATCTGATCGGCCGCGAAGGCGACGGCTTCAGGCAGATCCTGCACGGGCTCAATCCCGAGCGGATCCTGATCGCCTCCGAGGCCGTGGGTCTTGGTTTCGCGGCGCTGCGCAAGGCGACCCTTTATGCCAAGGAGCGCATCGTGTTCGACCGGCCGATCGGCCAGAACCAGGGCATCCAGCATCCGCTGGCGCGCTGCTGGATGAATCTCGAAGCGGCCAATCTCATGGCCCTGAAGGCGGCGTCGCTCTACGACCGCGGCGAGGATTGCGGCGCCGAAGCCAACAGCGCCAAATATCTGGCCGGAGAGGCGGCATTCGCCGCCTGCGAGACCGCGGTGATGACGCTCGGCGGCATGGGCTATTCGGCCGAATATCACGTCGAGCGCTACCTGCGGGAATGCTTCATCCCGCGCATCGCGCCGGTCAGCCCGCACATGATCATGAACTTCATCGCCGAGAAGGTGCTCGGCCTGCCGAGATCCTATTGAGGCGCGGACGGGCCAGAATGGCGATATCGCGGGGTGCCGATGCCCAGCTATGAACCGGTCACCGCTCTCCTGCGTGGCCTCACCGTCCTCGAGGCGGTGGCGGCTGCGGGCGCCGCGTCGATCAAGGACCTGCACGCCAGGACAGGCATTCCCAAGGCGACGCTGGTGCGCATCCTGGAGACGCTGATCCATGCCGGCTATGTCTATTGCTCCGGCGCGCAGCCGCTTTATGCGCTGACCGCCCGGCCGCTGAATCTCGCGGCCGGCTTCGACAAGGGCCGGCATCTTGTCGCGGTGGTCGGACCGATCCTGGTCGAATTCCAGGCCGCCATTCCCTGGCCCTCGGATCTCGGTATGTTCGATCGCGACGCCATGGTCATCCTGGAGACGAGCCGGCGGCCAGGTGTGCTGAGCGTCAGCCGGCGGGTCGGCTCGCGGGTCACCGCGGTGCGCACCGCGCTCGGCCGCGCCTATCTCGCCTTCCTGCCCGACCGGCAACGCCAGGCGGCGTTGATCGAGCTCAAGGCCCTGGCCGAGGAGCCGAAGAATATCGCGCGTTTCGACGCCGACCTCGCCGTGACGCGCGCGCGCGGCTACGCGCTGAGCGATCAGGAGAACCAGCCGGATATTCGCGCCATTGCCGCCCCGGTCTTCGATGGATCGGGGGTGGTCGCGAGCGTCAATGTCATCGTCGTCGCCGAGGCCATGTCGATCGCCGAATTGCAGGAGCGTTATTCCAGGCAGTTGCTGGCGATCACCGCCAGGATGTCGGCGGCGCTGCGCGGGGCGGCTTAGCCGGGTAGGCGATGGCCTCGGTCAAATCGCCGGGGGTGACGTCGGAGCGCGCACCGGCCGGGAAATGGCCCGCGGAGTGGGACCAGAGGCCTTTCCCCTCACGCCACCGCCGGCTGCATGGCGCATTCGCGTGCCTGCTCCTCGACATGGCGATAGCCGAGCAGGACCGTTGCGAGCGCCATGACACCGGCGGCGATCGACACCCAGAAGCCGCTCGCCGCGCCGAACTGGTCGATCACCCAGCCGGACAGGGACGAGCCGAGGGCCATGCCGATGCCGACGCCGGTCATCGCCCAGGTGACGCCCTCGGTCAGCTTGGCCGCGGGCACGACGCGCTCGATCAGGCCCATCGAGATGATGAGCGTCGGCGACACCGCGGCTCCGGCCAGGAACAGCACCCCGGCCAGCACCGGCAAGCTGCCGATGACCAGGAGCGGCAAGGTGGTCAGCGCGGCGAGCCCGATGGCCAGCACCAGCTGGCGGGCGAGCGGCATGCGCAGCTTCAGGGTGCCGAAGACCAGGCCGACGATCAGCGAGCCGGCGGCATAGCTCGCCAGCACCAGGCTGGCCGCGGCCTTCAGGCTCTGCTGCTCGGCAAAGGCGACGGCAGTCACCTCGGCCGTGCCGAAGATCGCGCCGATCGCGATCAGGGTCAGCACGATGATCCGGACCGAGCCAAGGCGGATGACCGAGGTTCCGGCGCTCCGGCCCTGGGCATGGACCGGCGGCTCGGTCGCCTTCTGCAGAACGAACAGCAAGGTGCCGACGGCCAGGAACAGGGTGGCGGCGAGCGGCCCGGCTTCCGGGAAGAGCGCGACGCTCAGCCCGATCGAAATCACCGGGCCGGCCATGTAGATGACCTCGTCGATCACCGATTCGAAAGCGAAGGCGGTGTGCAGCTTCGGCGTGTCGCGGTAGATCTCGGTCCAGCGGGCCCGGACCAGGGCGCCCATGCTGGGCATGAAGCCAGCGAGCATGGCGAACAGGAACAGGGTCCAGGCCGGCGCGCCGAGGCGGGTGGCCAGCATCAGGCCGGCCAATGCTACAACCGTCAGGGCGGTCGCCGGCGGCAGCACGCGGCTCTGGCCGTAACGGTCGACCAGCCTGGAGATCTGCGGGGCGATCAGCGAATTGGCGAAGGCGAAAGTGGCGGCGACCGCGCCGGCCAGCCAATAGCCGCCATGGGTCTGCGACAGCATGGTGACGATACCGAGCGTGGCCATGACCCATGGTAGGCGCGCAATGAAACCGGCGGCTGAAAAGGACTTGGCTCCGGGAGCCCGAAAAATCTCGCGATAGGGATTGGACATGACGGACGCCTCAATGGAGAGGTGCCACTTGCATACGTGGCGTATGTCAGTCATGTAATTGCATACGGAGCGTATGTCAAATAATATACGAGGCGTATGTGAGAGGGGCGGGCATGAGCCACAAGCCGCGCAGTACGATGATCGCGGAGACGCGCGCCAAGCTGGTCGGCGCGGCGCGCCATGCCTTCGGCACGGTCGGTTATGCCGAGGCGTCGATGGATCAGTTCACCGCGGCCGCCGGCCTGACGCGCGGCGCGCTCTACCATCACTTCGGCGACAAGAAGGGATTGCTGGAGGCGGTGATCGCCGAAATCGATGCCGAGATGAATGTCCGGCTCAGCGCCGTCTCGCGCCGGGCCGCCGATCCCTGGCAAGGTTTCGCCGCCGAGTGCATCGCCTATATCGAGATGGCGCTGGAGCCCGAGATCCAGCGCATCATGTTGCGCGACGGTCCCTCCGTGCTCGGCGACCCCTCGACCTGGCCGGGCCAAAGCGAATGCATCCGCTCGATGGCGGCGAGCCTGCAACGCTTCGCCGATGACGGAACCATCGTCCCGATCGACGCCGAGGCGGTGGCGCGGCTGCTGAACGGTGCCATGCTGCATGCCTCCTTGTGGATCGCCAATGCGCGGGACCCGCAGGCGACATCGCAAAAGGCGGTCCAGGCCTTCCAGGCCTTGCTCGATGGCCTTCTGCTCGGCCGGGCCGCAGCCTGAGCCGCCGCCCGCGGGATCACATGCGCGTGAGCCCGGCTTCCGCCGCAACGAAACGGTGCTTCACTCCGTATCCGCTGCAGGGACATCGCCGTGACGATGTCGGGATGCGGGATCGGGGCCATGACGACGAGACGCTTTTTCCTGGCCGGTGGAACGCTCGGGCTGGCGGCGGCCGCAGGCTTGCCATGGCGGGCCACGGCGTCCGGCTCCACCGAGACCTTCGCGGTGACGCTCGGCGACGCGGAATGGCGTGGGCGACTGACCCCGGCGCAATATGCGGTGCTACGGCAGAGCGGCACCGAGCGGCCCCATAGCAGCGCGCTGCTGCACGAAGCGCGGCGCGGCCAGTTCGCCTGCGCCGGCTGCGGGCTCGACCTGTTCTCGTCGGCGACGAAATTCGACAGCGGCACCGGCTGGCCGAGCTTCTGGGCGCCGCTGGAACGGGCTGTCGGCACGACCCGCGACAGCAGTTTCGGCATGCAGCGCGACGCCGTTCATTGCAGCCGCTGCGGCGGCCATCTCGGCCATGTCTTCGACGACGGACCGCGCCCGACCGGCCTGCGCTACTGCATGAACGGCGTCGCCATGGTCTTCAAGCCCGCGGTCGCCTGACCGCCGTCCTGCCCCTTTCATCGAACCCGGAGAGAAACCATGTCGCCTCTGTTCCAGAAACCGATCTCGCGCCGTTCCGCCCTGTCGATCGCCGGTGGGCTGGCGCTGGCTGGCACCGGCCTCCAGGCATCGACGGCTGCGGCAGAGGGCGGCCGCGCCCTGCCGGCGCCGGCGCTGGACGAGCCGGCCGGCCAGGCGTCATCCGAGGTGGCGGTTTTCGCCGGTGGCTGCTTCTGGGGCGTGCAGGGCGTGTTCCAGCATGTCGAAGGCGTCACCAATGCGGTGTCCGGTTATGCCGGCGGCGAGCGGGCGACCGCGCAATATGAAAAGGTGACCAGCGGCCGGACCGGTCACGCGGAAGCCGTGCGGGTCACCTATGACCCGCGCAAGATCAGCTATGGCCGGTTGATGCAGATCTATTTCTCGGTTGCCCATGACCCGACCGAACTCAATCGCCAGGGCCCCGATATCGGCACGCAATATCGCTCGACGATCTTCCCGACCAATGCCGAGCAGGCACGGCTGGCGAAGGCCTATATCGCCCAGCTCAACCAGGCGCGCGCATTCCGCTCGGCGATCGTCACCACCATCGAGCCCGACCGGCCCTTCTATGCCGCCGAGGCCTATCACCAGGACTATCTGACGCGGAACCCGACCGCGCCCTATATCGTCATCAACGACCTGCCGAAGATCGAGGACCTGAAGCGTCACTTCCCCGGCGTCTACCGTTCGACGCCGGTGCTGGTCGCCACAGCAGGCGTGTCGAACTGAGCACGCCTGGCAAGGTGTTTCCAGGTCGCGGTGGCATAGGCGACGGCCGTGCCGTCGCCTGCCATTGCCAGGCACTGCAGGAAAGAGATCTTGCGGCCGCGGCGCAGGAAGCTGGCCTCGCAACGCACGCCGCCGCCAGTGACGGGCGCGAGATATTGCAGCTTCATCTCCAGGGTCGCCCCGGCGCCGTCGACACGATGCAGCAGATGGCCCATCGCGATGTCCATGGCGGTCGCCAGCACGCCGCCGTGCAGCGTGCCCTGGGGGTTGAACAAGGTCTCGACAGCCTCGAAAACAACGCTGCAACGGTCCTCGGCATGGCTGATCTCGAAGCCGAGCAGGCGTGACAGGAAAAACGAGCCGAATTCCTGCCGCGCATCGGCCCTTGCACGTTCGAGCATGGCCGTGCCGAGGCGATCCCGGCCGGTCTCATCGTGTCGCATCATCCATGCTCCATCGCTGCGGTGTCGACTGATTGGCCGAAGGCGCCGTCGCGCTGGTGCGCGCCGATCTCGACCTCGGTCAGGCCCAGCCATTGCGCCAGCACCTCGGCCGTATGTTCGGCGAGCAGCGGCGGCCGGCGCGCATCCGGCGGTGCCTGATCGCCGAAACGCAATGCGCTCGCGATATGGCGCTGATGGCCGGCCAGCGGGTGAGCGTAGCCACGCACGGCGCCGCGTATGACGAGTTGAGGCGCCTCGCAGACCTCGCCGACCGTGCGGATCTCGCCGCAGGGAATGCCGGCCGCGCCGAGCAGGCGTGCCCAATGGCGGCGCGGCTGTGCGCGGAAGATCGGCCGCAGCAAGGTCTTGAGGGCGAGGCGATTGGCCACCCGGTCGGGAGCCAGGGCGAAGCGGGGATCGGCCAGCAGATCGGGCCGGCCGAGCGTGCCGCAGAACAACGCCCAGAACTTGTCATTGGCGACCCCCACATTGACCCAGCCGTCGGCCGCCTCGAAGGTCTCATAGGGGCTGATGGTCGGGTGGGCATTGCCGCGCCGGCGCGGGCTCTCGCCGGTGGCGAAATAGATGCCGGCGTTGAAGGTCAGGAGGGAAGCCATGGCGTCGAGCATGGCGACATCGATGCGGCCGCCCTTGCCGGTGCGGTCGCGCTGGCGCAGCGCCGCCAGGACGGCCTGGGCGGCATAAAGACCGGTGACGAGATCGGCGATCGAGGTGCCGGTCTTCATCGGGCTTCCCTCGGGTTCGCCGGTAATGTCCATGATGCCGGATTCGCCCTGGACGATCAGGTCGTAGCCGGGACGGCCGGCATCCGGGCCGGTCCGGCCGAAACCCGAGATGGCGCAGAGGACGAGCCGGTCATTGGCGCGCGACAGGATGTCGAACCCCAGTCCCAGCCGCTCCAGGGTGCCGGGCCGGAAGTTTTCCACGACGACATCGGCGACCGCCGCAAGGCGAATGACGAGATCCCGGCCGGCCACGGTCTTCAGGTCGATGGCGCAACTGCGCTTGTTGCGGTTGACCGACAGGAAATAGGCGCTCTCGCCGCCCGGAAAGGGCGGCCCGTAACGCCGGCTCTCGTCACCGCGTCCGGGCTCTTCGATCTTGACGACATCGGCGCCGAGATCGCCGAGCTGCATGGTCGCGAAGGGACCCGAGACGACGCGGCAGAGGTCGAGCACCCTGACGCCCTGAAGGGGCGAGCCATCAGACCATGACATCCGCCAGGTCCTTCATCGTCGGCACGCGAATGTCGGGCTGATGCGGCGTGACGCCGAAGGGCCGCGCGCGCCGGTCGATGAAGGCGGTACGCATGCCGGCCGACTTGGCGCCGATGCAATCGAAGGCGTGATTGGCAACGAACAGGATCTCGTCCAGCCGCAGGCCGAGCAATTCGGCAGCCTTGGTATAGGTCGCCACATGCGGCTTGAAGGCGTTGGCCTCGGCCACCGAAATCACCCGGTCGAACGGGATGCCATGATAGGCCTTGGCGGTCTCGAGCATGTCGGGGTCGCCGTTCGACAGCACGACGAGCCGGTAACGGCTCTGCAGCCGCGCCAGGGCCGCGGGCACTTCGGGAAAACAGCGCAGTTTCTCGATGGCGCCGACCAGCGCGCGCACCTCGTCCATGGTGTAGGCGATGCCGGCCCGTTCCAGCACCAGCGCCACCGAGCGGTGACCGATCTCGCGATAAGGCGTGTGCTCGCGGTGGAGCAGGGCGTCGATCATCGAATTCTCGAAATGGGTCCGGCGCCACCAGGTGACGAAGGCATTGGGACTGCCGGTCCAGCCTTTCGCCTCGAGGTAGGGCGTCGCGATCTCGACCAGTCCCGACTGCATGTCGACGACGGTGCCGTACTGATCGAACATGCAGACCTTGATGGTCCGCTTCAGCGCGTCGATCTCGCTCATGAGAGGTCTCCTCGGGTTGCCGCGGCCGCTTGTGCCGGGTGAAGGCGCCGATGCGCCACGCGCTCCATCAACAGTGAATAACGCCATTGATGAAATCGATTTTTGTACTTCGCCCATTGGCGATATGAATGATCGGGCCAGAGGTGGTCCCGATGAACCTTCGCTCCGTCGATCTCAATCTTCTCGTCGCGCTCGATGCCCTGCTCGGCGAGCTGCACGTGACCCGGGCGGCCGATCGCATCGGCCTGAGCCAACCGGCGATGAGCAATGCGCTCGGCCGCCTGCGTCACATCTTCAAGGATGAATTGCTGGTCAGGACCTCGGCCGGCATGCAGGCGACGCCGCGGGCGCTGGAACTGGCCGGGCCGATCCGCCAGGTGCTCAGGCAGATCGAGCGGGTGTTCGAAAGCGATACCGGTTTCGATCCGGCGCGGGCCGATCGCCGGTTCGCCCTGCGCTTGTCGGACCTTCTGAGCCTGCTCCTGCTGCCGGCTCTGCTCGCGCCGATCGGCCGCGACGCGCCCGGCATCGGCTTCGATGTCGTGCACCTGCCGCCGGCCCGCACTGTCGAGGCCCTGGAGAAGGACGAGATCGATATCGCCGTCAGCATGAGCCTGGAGCATTCGAGCGCGATCCGGGCCGAGATGCTGTTTGCCGATCGCATGGTCTGCGTGATGCGCAAGGCCCATCCCCTGGCGACGCGGCCGTTGACGCTCGAAGCCTTTCTCGAGCAACGCCAGCTGAAGGTGTCGATGTCGCCGACCGACCTGCGCTTCGTCGACGACGTCCTGGCGCGCAGCCACCTGAAGCGTGACGTGGCGGTCAACGTGCCGCACTGGCTCGTTGTGCCGCATGTCCTGACCAGGACCAACCTCGTTTCGGTCATGCCGAAGCGCCTTGCCGCGGCGATCGGCGCCGAGACGCTGGTCATCCGCGACCTGCCCTTCGCCTCCGAGCCATTCGACTGGACGCTCTACTGGCACCGGCGGCATGAGGGGAACCCGGCCATAGCCTGGCTCCGCGCCAGGATCGTGGAGGCGGGCAGGGCCCTCGGTTGAGGCTCCGGCGGTCACGACGCGGCACCCTTGGCGGCACGCCCCGCCACCGGCGCCGGGCCAGGCTGCCGGCGCTCCGGCGCGGCGATGTCTTCCAGCGCCTGCTGCCTCGTCTCGATGCCGTAGAGCGCGATCATCACGGCCTGGAAAAGCAGGAGCCCGATGAGGATCGCCAGAACGCCCGGCAGCCCACCCCAGGCGAAGACCGCGATCACCACGAACTGGACGACCGCGGTGACCAGGCGGCCGGCGGTCGCGCAGACGGCGGTGCCGCGCAGGCGGTATTTCGTCGGGAACAGTTCCGGCACGTGCATGGCGAAGCCGGCGGTGAGCATGACGTAGATCGCGGTGACCAGGCCGAAGCCGACGGCCAGCAGGGCCGGGCCGTCGCCGACCAGGGGATAGGCGATGCCGAAGCCGATCGCGGCGAGCGAGGAGCCGACGATGGTCGGTTTGCGTCCGGCGGAATCGGCCAGCAGCCAGCCGATAAACGCTCCCGCCGGGCCGCCGAGCGCCATCAAGGTGGTGTATTGCAGCGAGGCGACGACGCTGTAGCCCGATTTGACGAAGAAGGTCGGCAGCCAGTTGATGAAGCCGTAGAGGCTGAAGCCGACCACCACGTGCAGCAGGCTGCCGAGCAAGGTCTGTCGCAGCAGTCCCGGCGAGAACAGATCGAGGATCGATCCGTGTCCGGCGGAGGACGCGCCCGGGGCGGCCGGGCCGCCGAGGTCAAGCCGCGGCAGGCTCCGCCCCACGGCCGTCTCCGCCTCGATCCGGCCAAGAATGGCCTCGGCCTCGTCGAGGCGTCCCTGGGCCTCGAGCCAGCGCGGCGATTCCGGCATGGACTTGCGCAGGGCCCAGATGACCATGGCGAGCACGCCGACAATGCCGAACATATATTGCCAGCCGAAGGCCGGGATGACCCAGAGCCCGACCAGCGACGAGGCGAAAAGCGCGGTGTTGGTGATGATCGCGAGCAGGGCGATCCATCGACCCCTGGATCTTGCGGGCACGAATTCGGTGAGCGTCGCGTAGCCGACCACGATCTCGGCGCCGAGCCCGATGCCCATGATGAAACGCAGCGCGATGAGCACGGACATGTTGGGCGCGAAGGCCGCGGCGAGCGAGGCAAGGCCAAACAATGCGAGATTGGCCTGGTAGGTAAAGCGACGGCCGTAACGATCGCCGAGCACGCCGGCCGACCAGGCGCCGATGGTCATGCCGACAAAGGTCGCGGAGACGAACAGCGCGTTCAGCTCCAGCGTCGACCAGCCGCTCTTGACCAGTGCCCCCAGCACCCCGCCGGCGAGATAGATGTCGAAGGCGTCGAGAAACATGCCGGCGCCGATCAGGCCGAGCATCTTCCAGTGGAACCGCGAGATCGGCAGCCGGTCGAGCCGGGCGCCGCTGGCAACGCTGTTCCCGGTCCGGCTGGCGCCGGTGATGTCCTGGGCCATGGGCTTCCTCCGTTCGTTCTTGTCGTGGCGGGAGGTTCGGTCGCGCGGCATCGCAAGAGCCAATCGCATTTTGAAATGCCGGCATTGACCGGGCGGATTGCGGGGCATGCGAGCGATGATTGCGCCGGCCGCAGGGCCGCTGCCGCGCCGCGGCCCTTGCAGGCGGTCGCGCCGCGCCGCAAACAGGGACGAGGTTCCGGCAAGAGGACCTCGCCGGCGCGGCAGGCTCGACCTCATGCGCTGCGCGGCACCAGGGGAGACGACGCATGAGCGACCAGTCCTTCGCGCTGACCAGCATGTTCCGGCCCGGGCTGCCCGAGCCGGCGCCGCGCTTTGCCGGATTGCCGAAATACAACTTCGTCTACGGCCACAACGATCCCACGCAGGTGCCCGCCGAGGCGCTCGCGGCGGCAGCGGAGCGCGTGCTGCGCGACAATGGCCGGCTGCTCGGCATGTACAATCTCGGCCAGGCGCCGCAGGGCCATGACCGGCTCAGGGCCTTCATCGCGGCCAAGCTCGCGCGGCGCAGCGGCATCACCTGCACGGTCGACGACGTGCTGGTCACCTCGGGCTCGCTGCAGGCGATGGATCTCGTCAACAACCTGCTGGTGGCGGCGGGCGATACCGTGATCCTGGAGGAGTTCACCTATGGCGGCGCGATCGGCAAGGTTCAGAAACTCGGCGCCAAGGTGATCGGCGCGCCGCTCGACGATGGCGGCATCCGCATCGACGCGCTCCGGGCGATCCTTGAGGATCTCGCCCGGCAGGGCGTCAAGCCGAAATATATCTACACCATCCCGACCGTGCAGAACCCGACCGGCAGCATCATGGATCTCGGCCGCCGGCACCAGCTCATCGCGCTGTCGCGCGAATTCGGCGTGCCGATCTTCGAGGACGAATGTTATGCCGATCTGGTCTGGGCCGGCGAGCGGCCGCCGGCGCTTTATGCCCTCGACCCGAGCCGGGTCATCCATGTCGGCTCGTTTTCCAAGTCGCTCGCGCCGGCGCTGCGCGTCGGCTACATCGTCGCCGACTGGCAGGTGCTCAGCCGCATCCTGGCGACCAAGACCGATGCCGGTTCGGGCGCGCTGGAGCAAATGGTCGTCGCCGAATATGTCGAGGCCAATTTCGACAGCCATGTCGCCGAGCTGACCGGTGCGCTGCGCCTCAAGCTCGATACGCTGATCGATGCGCTCGGCCAGGAATTCGGCACCTCCGCCGAGCTCTTCGTGCCGCAGGGCGGCATCTTCCTCTGGCTCAAGCTGCCCGACCATGTCGATGTCCGCAGCTTCGCGCAAAAGGCGCTGGACGGGGGGCTCGCCTTCAATCCAGGACCGGACTGGGCCTGCGACGGCGAGGCGGCCAAGAGCCATATGCGGCTCTGCTTCGCCCTGCCGACGGTCGAGACCATAAGGGAAGGCGTCGCCGCGCTCGCGCGGGTCTGTTTCGAACAGACGGGCGTGCCCGAGCGCGGCGTCAACCAGCGCCGAGGCTGACCGGCAGCGCGGTGCCCCGCGCGCTCAGCGCTTCTCCCATTCCTCGCCCCAGACCTGCACGACATGGCCGGGCGAGGCCTCGCGATATTGGCGCACCGGCAGCACATAGTCGGGTGGGCGGACCGGGCTGCGGATCTCGTCGTTGGATACGCCACGCCGGTCCGTGCGGCGGGTCGGATCGGGGATCGGCACGGCCGCCATCAGCTTCTTGGTATAGGGGTGCTGCGGATTGCCGAAGACCGCCGCACGCGGGCCGATCTCGACGATCTCGCCGAGATACATCACGGCGACCCGGTGGCTCATGCGCTCGACCACCGCGATGTCGTGGGAGATGAAGAGATAGGCGAGCCCCATGCTCGCCTGCAGGTCGAGCATCAG
Source organism: Hyphomicrobiales bacterium (assembly GCA_017304475.1). Lineage (GTDB taxonomy): Bacteria > Pseudomonadota > Alphaproteobacteria > Rhizobiales > Phreatobacteraceae > Phreatobacter. The sequence continues at coordinate 338,442 of JAFKKV010000012.1, forward strand.
GTTGACCACCTGCGCCTTGACCGAGACGTCGAGGGCGGAGACCGCCTCGTCAGCGACGATCAGCTTCGGCTCGAGCGCCAGCGCCCGGGCGATGCAGATGCGCTGGCGCTGGCCGCCGGAGAATTCGTGCGGGTAGCGCTCGGCCATGTCGGCGGTCAGGCCGACCCGGACCAGGAGATCGGCGACCCGCTCGCGCGCCTGCGGCCTAGAGGCCAGGCCATGGGAATGCAGCGGCTCGGCAATGGCCGCGCCCACCGACATGCGCGGGTTGAGGCTGGCAAAGGGGTCCTGGAAGATGATCTGCATGCGCCGGCGCATGGCCCGCAGCGCCTGGCCGTCCATGGCGAGCACGTCTTCGCCGTCGACCAGCACGGATCCGCTATTGGGCTGGATCAGACGCAGGATCGAACGGCCGGTGGTCGACTTGCCGCAGCCGCTCTCACCGACCAGGGCGAGCGTCTCGCCGGCATGCAGGCTGAAGGACAGGTTCTCCACGGCGTGGACGCGGCCGGAGACGCCACCGAAAAAGCCCGAATGAATGTCGAAGCGGGTGGTGAGGTTGGCGACCTCGAGCACCGGCCGCTCGGCCGCTGCGACCGTGTCCGGCGTCTCCACCGGCACATCCGACGTGCCGGTCACCTTGTCGACGATCGGGAAGCGCATCGGCCTCGGCCGGCCGGCCATCGAGCCGAGGCGGGGAACGGCGGAGAGCAGAGCGCGGGTATAGGGATGGGTGGGGCTTGCGAAGATCCGTGGCGTCTCACCGGCTTCCACCGCCTGGCCGCCATACATGACGACGGTCCGGTCGGCGATCTCGGCGACCACGCCCATGTCATGGGTGATGAAGAGGACCGACATGCCCTCTTCCTCCTGCAGCAATTTCAGCAATTGCAGGATCTGCGCCTGGATGGTCACGTCGAGCGCGGTGGTCGGCTCGTCGGCGATCAGCAGTTTCGGCCGGCAGGCCAGCGCCATGGCGATCATGACGCGCTGGCGCATGCCGCCGGACAGCTTGTGCGGATATTCGTGGAAACGCGAGGCCGCCGCGGGAATGCGGACCTTTTCGAGCAGCCGGACGGCCTCGGCCTCCGCCGCGGAACGCGACATGTCGCGATGGTAGATCAGCGCCTCGGCGATCTGGAAACCAACGGTCAGCACCGGATTGAGGCTGGTCATCGGCTCCTGGAAGATCATCGCGATCTCGTTGCCGCGGACCTTGCGCATGTCCTTGTCGGGCAAGGTCAGGAGCTCGCGGCCGTTGAGCTTGATGCTGCCCTGGATGCGGCCGTTCTGGGCCGGCACCAGCTGCATGATGGAGAGCGCGGTGACGCTCTTGCCCGAACCGGACTCGCCGACAATGGCAACGGTTTCCCGGGGCGCGACGGCGAAGGAGACGTCGCGCACCACCGGCCGCCATTGTCCCTCGCGCAGGAACGAGGTGGTCAGGCCGGTGACCGCCAGGACCGGCTCGGCGCCCGCGCCGGAAGGATGGGTGGCGGGGTTGGCGGCGGGATGATCGAGTGCAATCAAGACGGACCTGTTCAATGTCGATGGTTTGAAAGTCGGATTGGTTCTGTCGCCGCTGTTGCGGTGATCTTAGGGATCGATCAATTTTCCTTCAAGTCATTGAAAAATATATGGAATTATAATCATTAAAAACTACTGGGGCGCGTTCGGGCGGGACATGTTCGCGCGGTGCGCCGGGCCGGAAAGCCCGGCCCGGCCGCATGATCGTGGCGGCGACTTGCTGCTCTTGCGGTTCAGCGGAACAGGTCGGGCAGCCGGCCGAGCCAGGGACAGGCGGCCTCATAGGCGGCGGCCGCCTGCAGGACCTGAAGGTCGCCGCGCGGCGGGCCGATGATCTGCAGGCCGACCGGCAGGCCTTCGGCACTGAAACCGGCCGGCACGCTGATGGCCGGGCAGCCCGCCATGGTGGCACCGGCGACCACTTCCATCCAGCGATGGTAGCTGTCCATCGGCCGGCCATCGATCTCCTTCGGCCAATGCTGGTCGGCCGGGAAGGGGAAGACCTGGGCCGAGGGAATGAGCAGGAAATCGTGCCGTTCGAACAGGGTTGTGAAGGCACGGTACCAGGCGCCGCGGCTGACACCCGCCTCGTAGACGTCGAGGCCGGTCAGCCGATGGCTCATCTCGATTTCCCAGATGGCCTCGGGCTTGAACAGGGCACGCCGCGCCGGATCGCGATAGAAGGCGTCGTGCCGGCCACCAATGGCCTGCTGGCGCAGCGTAATGAAAGCCTGCCAGAGCTTCTCCGGGTCGAAATTCACCGTCGCCGGCTCGACCCGGGCACCGATCCCGGTCAGCAGCGCCAAGGCGCCGGAGCAGAGCTCCAGGACGCCGGGCTCGAAGGGCAGGTGGCCGCCGAGATCGCCGAGCCAGCCGAAGCGCAGGCCCTTGGGGTCGATGGCCAATTGGTCCTCGTAGCGAAAACCGGGATCGTCGAGCGAAAGCGGGGCGCGCACGTCGTAGCCGGCCTGGATCGAGAGCAGCATGGCGACATCGGTGATCGAACGGCCCATCGGGCCTTCGACGGCCATTTGCCCGTAGAAGGGATCGAGGGTGTCGGCCGGCACCCGACCCTGCGACGGGCGGAAGCCGAAGACATTGTTGAAGGCGGCGGGATTGCGCAGCGAGCCGCCCATGTCGCCGCCATCGGCGACCGGCAGCATGCGCATGGCGAGCGCCACCGCCGCGCCGCCGCTGGAACCGCCGCCGACACGCCCGGGGTCATAGGCGTTGGTGGTCAGGCCGAAGATCGGGTTGTAGCTGTTCGAGCCATAGCCGAATTCCGGAACATTGGTCTTGCCGATGATGATGGCGCCGGCGGCACGCATGCGTTCGACGAAGATCGCGTCGGCTTCCGGGATGAAGTCGGCATGAAGAGGCGAGCCGAAAGTTGTGAGCAGGCCGCGGGTCATGGCCAGGTCTTTGATCGCCTGGGGCACGCCATGCAGCGGGCCGACCGGCGCGCCACGCGCGATGGCGGCGTCGGCCTCGGCCGCCTCGGCCATCAGTTCGCCGCGCGGGCGCAGCGATATGATGGCGTTGCAGTGCGGATTGACCCGCTCGATATGGTCGAGATAGGCGGCCATCGTCTCGCTCGCGGAGATCTGCCGCTGGCGGATCATCCGCGCGAGCGGCACGGCATTCAGCGTGCAGATCTCGGGAAGCGCGACCTGGTCCTGGTATTTGGGCTGTGTCATCGGCTTGGCAACATGTTTGTTCGAAGGGGGCGAATGGTGGCACCTCTGACCGCGATGCGCCACCGTTCGCGCGTCCCGATGGGAGACGGGCTCGCCGCGCGGCGATCGGGCCGCGCTGCTAGTATCGTTGCATTGTGATTGTGACCGGTTGATTCTGGTGCAAACAATTCGTGGATGCCCGGGACAAGCCCGGGCAAGACGATGTGTCGATCTCGCTGTGTGCAGGGCTACGGCGCGGGTTCTGCGCTCGGTCGATCCAGCACCTGTCGCTCCAAGGACAATTCTCGTCTTGCCCGGGCTTGTCCCGGGCATCCACGAATTTATCCACTCGCGGAAATCAAGCCATCATCATCACCGTGCAGCAACACTATCGCGAGCGCCCGCGTCCGGTGACCGGCCAGATGTCGACCAGCGTGTCGCCCCGAACCACGTGGTAGGATTCGTAGAGATTGACGGTCGGATCGCAATGCGGTGCGGTCAGGCTGACCACCTCGCCGAGCCGGGGGGCGAGCGCGCCTTCGGGCACGATGACCGCGCCATGCTCGTCGCCGGTGAAGCGGAAGGTCGAGCCGGCCGGCGCCCCCGCGACGATCGACGGCGCGCCGGCCTCGGTGGCGAAAGCCTTCAGGCCGGCATCAATCGTGGCGAGCCCGGCGGTATTGGCGCTGACCACGCGGGCCTCGACCAGCAGCGCGGTTTCGAAGGGTGCCGATCCGTCCTGGCGCAGGCCGCAGACGGCATATTGATCGTCCATGAAAATGTAGGACCCGACCTGCAATTCGGTGAACACGCCGAGATTTGCGTCGATTTCGTGGGTGCCCGTGCCGCCGCCGGTAATGATCGCCGGTTTCAATCCGGCCTCGGCGAGGCTGGCGACGATGCCCCTGAGATAGGTGGTGCGCTCCTCGATGGCGCCGCGCCGCTCGGCGTAACTCTCGATATGCTGCTGCCGGCCGCAATAGAACTGGACGCCGGCGAAGCGCAGATTGCCGTGGGCGGCGATGCGCCGGGCAAGCGCCACCGCTGCCTCCGGCGAGGCGGTGCCGGTGCGATGCGAGCCGGGATCGATGTCGACCAGCAGCGACAGCGGCTTGCCGGCGCCGGTCGCCTCGGCGAGGGCGTCGACATTATCAGGGTTGTCGACGACCAGCATGAGATTGTCCATGCGCCGGTTCAGCGCGGCGAGGCGCTGGATCGCCAGAGACCCGACAACCGGCGAAGTGATCAGCAGGCCCGACAGGCCGGCTTCGGCCAGCGCCTCGGCTTCCCCGAGCTTGGCGCAGCAGAGGCCGACGGCGCCGGCGGCCATCTGCAGGCGGCCGATATCAGCGCTCTTGTGCGTCTTGGAATGCGGGCGAAGCTTGACGTCATGGGCCGCAGCGAAGGCGGCCATGGCCTGGATGTTGCGCTTGAGCGGCTCGAGATCGACGACCAGGACGGGCGTGTTGAGAATGCCCCGGGAGCCTTGCTGACCGATGATGTGCTGATGTAACTGCCGGTCGTTCATGGCGTCTGCGTCTTCCATCGCTGCTGTTCGGGCGGGCCGGATGGCAGCGCGGCGGCGAGAACTGGCTGCGCGTGCCGCCCGGCGAATGAATGACCGCAAAGCCGGCACGAGGCAATCGCCACCGGCGGGGCGGTGCCGTGCAACAATCGGCGGGCCGCATGAGCGGCGGCGCGCTTTCACCGGCGCCTGCAGACCTGCCTTCCCGCAACATCTGATGCGCCTTGCCCGGCTTTGCTGTTTCATCGCAAGGTGACGCCACGAGCGCCCGCCCCTGATGACCTCTCGCCGTTGGAGAACGCCATGCCGGATGCGCTTCGTGAACTCGCGACAGGATTGCTGTTTCCGGAGGGGCCGGTCGCCATGGCCGACGGCTCGGTGCTGCTGGTCGAGATCGGCCGGGGCACGCTGACACGCGTGGCGCCGGACGGCACGATCTCCTATGTCGCGACGCCCGGCGGCGGGCCCAATGGACTGGCGATCGGCCCGGACGGCTTCTGTTATGTCTGCAACAATGGCGGCTTCAAATGGACGCAAGCCGGCGATCCCGGCGGCTACCGGCCGATCGCCCAGGCCGACGACTATAGCGGTGGCCGGATCGAGCGGGTCGACCTGGCGAGCGGGGCCGTCGAGGTGCTCTATACCGGCACCGACAGGGGGCCGCTGAAGGGGCCGAACGACATCGTCTTCGACCATGAAGGCGGTTTCTATTTCACCGATCTTGGCAAGGTCCGGGCGCGCGAGCAGGATCGCGGCGCGGTCTATTACGCGCGGGCCGACGGCAGCGCGATCCGCGAGATCGTGTTCCCGATCCTGACGCCAAACGGCATCGGCCTGTCGCCCGACGGCCGGACGCTCTACGTCGCGGAGACCCAGACCGCCCGGCTCTGGGCTTTCGACATCACGGGCCCCGGCGAGATCGCCAAGCAGCCGTTTCCCTCGCCTCATGGCGGGCGCCTGGTGGCGGGCCTCGGCGGCTACAAAATGTTCGACTCGCTCGCCGTCGACGCCGCCGGCAATATCTGCGTCGCCACCCTGGTCGAGGGCGGCATCACCATCATCTCGCCGGACGGCAAGCAGATCGAGCATGTCGCGATGCCGGACCGCTGGACCACCAATATCTGCTTCGGCGGGACGGATCTCAGGACCGCCTTCGTCACGCTATCCTCGTCCGGCCGTCTCGTCGCGCTGCCCTGGCAGAAGCCGGGCTTGCCGCTGAACTATCTCAACCGGCCCTGACCGCGGCGTCGTCGGGGCAAGGACGGCCAGGAAAAGCTCTTCGGGACATTATCGACCATGACAAATCGGGGCATCGAAACAAGCGGGCCGGCAGCGCTGGTCACCGGCGGCAGCCAGGGCATCGGCGCGGCGATCGTCGCGCGGCTGGCGCAGCGCGGGATTCCCGTGATCAATCTCGACCGGGTGCCCGCCGCATCGCCGTCACCGGCGCGCTGGGTCGAGGTGGATCTGACCGATGCCGCGGCGACCGGCGCCGCCCTGGCCGAGATCGTCAGCCGGCACGACATCCTCTGGCTGGTCAACAATGCCGGCATCGCCGCGCCGGCCTCGCTCGAGGAGACCACGCTCGATGATTTCGAGCGGGTGGTGGCGATCAACCTGCGCAGCAATATCCTGTGCGCCCAGGCCGTGCTTCCCGCGATGAAACAGGCGGGCCGTGGCCGCATCGTCAGCATCAGCAGCCGGGCGGCGCTTGGCAAGGAATTGCGCACCGCCTATGCGGCGACGAAGGCCGGGGTGATCGGCCTGACCCGCACCTGGGCGCTGGAGCTCGCGCCGTTCGGCATCACGGTCAACGCCATCGGCCCCGGGCCGATCGAGACGGAGCTGTTCCGCACCGCCAATCCGCATAACAGCCCGCGGACCCGGGCGATCATCGAGGGCGTGCCGGTGCGCCGGCTCGGGCAGCCCGAAGACATTGCCCATGCCGCGGATTTCTTCCTGTCGGATGGGGCATCCTTCGTCACCGGTCAGGTGCTCTATGTCTGCGGCGGCATGACCGTCGGAGTCGCACCGATCTGATGCGGTTACGCAAAGGTCATCGCGTCTGAGCCGCGCGGCGCGCGTCATGGCCGGATCGGCGCCGCGCCGGCCATGGGCTGGCGTGGTCGCGCGCGATCTCCGGGCGGCAAGCGACGGCGCAGGGCCGGCGCTCGCTGCCCGAGACGGGATCGTCAGGCCTTGGCCTTCCGGCCCTTGGCCGCGGGCTTGGCGGCGGCGGCTGCCTTGGGCGCCTTCACCGGGGCGCTGACCGCCTTGCGGCGCTGCTGGCCGAGGCCCGAAGACTTGGCGAGTGCCGAGCGCGCGGCCGCGTAGTTCGGCGCGACCATCGGGTAGTCCGACGGCAGGCCCCATTTCGCCCGGTACTGGTCGGGGCTCAGGCCATAGGCGGTGCGCAGGTGGCGCTTCAGCGACTTGAACTTCTTGCCGTCTTCCAAGCAAATGATGAAGTCCGGCGTCACCGACTTCTTGACCGACACTGCCGGCACCAGCGCCGCCGGCGCGGGCGCCTGGGCGGGCGAAGCGAGCGCCCGCAACGCCGCGTCGACACTGCCGATCAGGGCGGGGAGAGCCTCGATGGCGATCTTGTTGTTGCTCACATAGGCCGAGACGATATCCGCCGTCAGCTCGATGCTCTCGTCGGCGCTGATCTGTGTCTGGTCGCTCATATTTAGTTCCCGTGTTGAATTCATATCGCGCTTCTATGCCGGTATTGCTTCGGCGGCAAATGTCTAAAGGCGATTTACGCGAATAATTGTTGATGCTCGCAATATTGTGTCGACCGGAGCGGCCAAGGGGCGCGGGCATAGGTCCTGCACTTGATCTCTCTCGCCCCCGGCTTCTCATCCCGGCGGGGCATGCCGCAGGGTTCGTCCGCGGCGACCAAGGCATCGCGTCGGCTGATCCATCGTTGTTGGTGGCGCGTTGCCTCGGAGGTCTCGGCAGCGCATCGCGCGAAGCCGCCCCATGACCTCCTCACGGCCGCGCGGGGCTGGGCGAGCGGCTACCGACGCGATCTCTCGGCATCTTATTCTACTTCAGGTCGTCAAGGATCTGCGGCGATCCCGACCGAATAGTCAGCGGAAAAATGAGGCGCGACCGCGCTTCGTTGCACATTTCTCGTGAACCACCGGGCGAGGGCTGACGATGCGGGCCGCAACAGCTCGCCTCATTTTTGTGCGGAGAGCGACATTACATGGATCGCCGGGGGTGATTGTCACAGTCGCGACCAATGATCCTGGCAGGATCAAAGAAATGCTTGATTGATGATCGAGCATCGTCGCGGCTCGGCACGAATCCCGGTTTGCGCCGGCCCTTCGCGAAAGCCCGGACAATCGAGCCGACGCATTTCATCAGGCGTTATGATTTGGAGCGAAAAATGGATCGAGGGAATCACGATCGATATCCCGGGAGCGGTGCCGCCGGCATCCGGGCCGGCCTCGCCAATGGTCGCCAGCCGGCGACGGCCAAGTCCTGACGACGCTGGTGAGAGTGAGCTTGGCACAGGAAATGCTGGATATTTCAGCATCAGTTCGGGCCTCCAAAGGGCCCGGTTTGCGCATGAATGGTGGAGTAGCATGTTGCGATTGGCGGTGATCACGACGGCCCGGGTCGATCAGATCGTCACGAACCCGGCAGAAAGTCTCTTCGACCCGATCTTCGTCTCTGCCGATAACGAGTTCGTCGATTCCAAAAGACAGCCCTTCGCCTTCAAGACGGCCCTGAACACGCCCTGCGTCGCGCTCGTCGGCTGGTCGGAGGCGGATGCGGCGACGCTCGAGCGCGTTCAGCAGCGCTTGATCGATTCGAAGGCCGCGATCGTTCCCGACATCGTCATCCTCGAGGACACGCCGTCCTGGGAATCGATGATGCTGGGGGTGTCTCACTGCCTCGAGCAGTTCATCCTCTTGCAGTCCAGGCTGATCGGCCAGCAGACCCGCGATCTCCTGGAGCTGCGCCGGCATCACGACAGCCTGCAGGAAAGCTTCACCGGGCTCGAACGCTATCTGGCCGAACGCGTCGTGCCCATGCTCGAAGAGGCCTTCGTCAGCGAACCGCGCCAGCCCATCGCGCTCGGCGAGTTCAAGCCGACGCGGCTGCGCGCCAAGCTGCGCCAGTATCTGCCGGTCTCGACCAAGACATTGGGAGCGGTCGCCATTCACGTGGCCGAGGCGGACCCGAGCGCGTCGGGACATTTCGTCGCCGAGATCTTCGTTCCCGAGCTGAACAAGTCGATCGCGTCCTGGCGGATACCGGTGGCTTTTCTGCAGCGCGGCTGGACGACCCTCGGCCTGCAACGCACCTCTGGCGGCCTGCCGAAAAGCGCGCATCTGACGATCTGGTGCGACGGCGATCCCGGCCGCGTGAAACTGTCGCTCGGGCCGGTCAATCCGATGCCGCTCTACCAATTGGCCGGCCAGTCGGGTGAGCCGATGGCGGCCCGTTCGCTGGCCCTGCGCGCCTTCATCGCTTTGCCCGGCATCGAGCTGAAGCATGACGATCTGACCTTCCTGCCCGACGAGGTGGCGGGAGTGACGCGCCCGGCGCCGCCGCGCCTGAACCGCATGAGCATTCCGCTGGCGCGGCTGCAATCGCCCAGGCTGATCCTGCCGAAGGGCGGCGAGGACACCAATTTCGACCTGGTGCGGCTGATCGAGGCGGAAAGCGCCGTCCTGGTGCATCCGCGCCGCGACGAGCCGACGATCGCCTTTTGCGAACATTGCATTCCGCCCGGTGCCGAGTTGGTCATGGCCGATATCGTCGTCGACCACCCGGATGCCCAGACGGTCGGCTTCCGACTGGGCGTCGTCGGCGCCGTGCCGGTCGATCGGGTCGATATCCAGATGATGGGGGCGGACCAGCTCGCCTCCTCATCCCTGCACATATCGGACTGGACCTTTGTCGGTCCGGGCCGCCAGCAGACCATCACATTGCGGCTTGATCCGCCGATCGGTCCGGACGGTGCGTCTCTGCTTCTGGCGACCCGCATGCCCGACCAGGTGTCCCCCGACTTCGCCTGGGCGAAGTTCGTCAAGCTGCGCGTCGAGATCGCGTGATCCTCAGGACCGAACGAGAGGCGTTACCCTTGGACAGCTTGATGATCCCGGATTCGACCATCGGCGGCATGATCGATCCCCGGCCGGAGGGACCCGGCGCCGGCCCCACAGTGGCCGTCGTCATTCCCGTGTTCAAACATTCCGTGTTCCTGGCCGAGGCCGTGCAGTCGATCCAGGCGCAGCAGGCCGATTTCGCCGTCGTGACGATCATCGTCGACGACGGCTGTCCCTTCGTCGAGACGGCGGTCATGGGGTCGAGCCTGGCGCTGGCCTATGACAACGTCGTCTATCTGCGCAAGGTCAATGGCGGCCTGAGTTCGGCGCGCAATCACGGCATCGACCATGCGATGGCGCAATTTCCGTCGCTCAAGGCGATCTATTTCCTGGATGCCGACAACCGGGTCAGCCCGACGACGCTCGCCTCGTGCCTGGCCCAGCTCGATCCGGACAAGGGCATCGGCTGGATCTACCCCAATGTCGACAAGTTCGGCGCGGAATGGAACGGCAATTATACCGGGCCCTATTCGAAGCTGGTGCACTGCCTGTTCGACAATATCTGCGAGGCCGGCAGCCTGGTCTCACGCGCGGTCTTCGATGCCGGCATTCGCTATGACGAGGCGATGAAGCAGGGCTGCGAGGATTGGGAGTTCTGGCTCCAATGCCTCGACCATGGCTTCACCGGCCTCAACAACCCGCATTTCGGCTTCGAGTACCGGCTGCGCGGCGAGAGCATGGTCAGCGACACCGCGCGCGACATTTCCGGCATCAAGCAATATATGTTCAAGAAGCATCCGCGGCTGTTTTCGACCAGCGCGCTGATGACATTCGAGCACAAGGAAGCGCCGCGCTTCCTGTGCATCTCGCCGCCCACCGACCAGGCGGCGGCCTTCACCGATCCCACGGTGGATCATCAGGTCACGTCTCACGACCAGGTCATCGCGTCCCTGTATCGCGGGCTTTTCGAGGCCGACAGTTTCGGCACGCCGGAAACCATCGTCTGGCTGCGCAAGGAATTGCTCGACGCGCTCAAGCGGACGAGCCTTGTCTGGACGCTGTTCCACAATCTCGAAAAACTGGTTCCGCAGGCCAATTTCATCTGCCTGCGGCTGGTATCCTCGGCCGACGAGATCTCGATCGAGGTCAAGGAGGTGGGGGAGGCCCATGAGATGCCGCGGCGCGTCCATGGCTGGGCCTGTTCACAGCAATTGCTGAGGCAATGCATCAGCGATCCGTCGCGCGACTGGGTGGCTTCCCTGGCCGAGCGGCATCCCTCGCCCAGGGTCATTGAGGTGACGGTCCGGGTGCCGGTCGCCGAAGCCTTCCTGCAGAAATATCACCTGCCTCTGCCGATGGCCATTCTGGCGACCATCGAAGCCGCCGACGATCTCGGGCTGTCGCTCGCCGATCACCAGCGCTGGAGCTGGCGCGAAGCCTATTATCCCACCATGAAGGAGCGGCCGGCGCTGATCGAGAAACATCTCGGTGTCGAGAGCCCGCTGCCGATGATTCGCGCCGCCGGGCGGCCCCAGGTCGGCATCGCCCTGCCGATCGCCGCCTATGGCGGCGTCGAACGGGTCGCCTTCGCCGTGGCCAAAGTCCTGAAGGACTGGGGTTGCGACGTGCATCTCTACTGTTTCGGCAAGGCGAGCGTGAAGACCTACAAGGGCCAGGCGGGCGTCTTCAAGAGCATCAATTTCTTCAACGAGCCGGGCTACAGCCTGTGGGGTGGATCGCGTTCCTTCATGGGCCATGAGCTTAGGATGGAATGGGACGATGCCGCCCGGGCCAAGAAGGTCCTCGGTTTCCTGGGCTCGCTCGACATCCTGCTCAATTGCCAGGTCGCGCCGCTCAATGCGGTCCTGGGCACGCTCCGCCGGCGCGGGGTGAAGACGGTCGCCCATGTGCACGTCATCGACCAGACCTATTTCGGCCGTTCCGTCGGCCACCCCTATCTCACGCTCGGTTTCGAACATGCCCATGACCTGATCCTGACCTGCTCGCAGGCCTTGAAGGACTGGTTTCACGGCATGGGGGTTCCGGACGAGAAGATCATCCACATTCCCAATGCGGGCGCCTATACCCCACCCGACTACAAGGCCGAGGCGGAGCTTGCCAGGCGCCGGCAGGCGCCCAAGGCGAAGCGGCCGGTCAAGGCCCTGTTCGCCGGCCGGCTCGACGCCCAGAAGGGGGTCGAGCGCCTGCTCGACCTCGCGAAGGCCGGCCAGGATCTCGGCCTCGACATAAGCTGGCGCCTGATCGGTTCGGAGCTGATCAATGCCAATGGCCGCCAGCGCTGGAAGACGGCCTTCGCCGGCCTGGGCATTGCGGTCGAGGATCCGATCTACGATCCCCAGAAGCTCAGCGACGTCTACCGGGATGCCGATATCCTGATCATGACGTCGCGATGGGAAGGGGCGCCGCTGGCGATCATCGAGGCGCAGCGCTTCGGCTGTGTCCCGGTCGCCACCGATGTCGGTGCGGTCGCCGAGCTGATCGATGACGGTGTCGACGGCTTCGTCATTGCCGATGGCGCGGACGAGACCGTCGTCGAGGCTTTTCTCAAATGCCTCGCCGGTCTCGCCGATGATCCGGCGCGGCTCTTGCCGGTTGCCGAACGGGCCATCGACCGGGCATCGCGCGCCGAATGGGTGAAGAGCTGCGGCCCGTTCCTTGATCGGATGAGGCTCTGGTTTCCCGAGGCCGGCCGGTAACCGGCCGCGGGCCGGGAGGCCGGCGAAACGGCTGCTGCGCCGGTCTGCGCCTGGCCATGCGACGGGCGGTGGAGGCGGGGAAATCCGGTTTACGCCGTCGTGCGCGGCGGCTTGGCCGAGCGTGGCCCCCGCTCTTCCAGTATATAATTAGTCGGCTAATTGAATGCGGATTCGTAAAGACAAATTGAGAAACAAGGCTGTTCGCAGGAGGAAAGTACGGCGTCTTACGCAACGGGCGGCGACCTGTGGCGCGGGATTTTTCGGTTGCATCGCAGCATAGAAACACACGGGGACCGAAGGTAAGATCGGTCTTAACATGTTAAATACGTCTGCGAATACACAATTTTTTTAGAAATTGATTCTCAGTCATGTCTATTATGAAGTCGAACCCGAAAACATGAGAGATAATTTCGTTTGTTTTATACGCGTATTATCTCGCAAAATATCGATCAAAATGTTGAATTTAGCGCAATCTCGCACTGTAACAAGATTGACACAATCATATAAGACGAATGCAGAATAACGAAGAGAATGATTGGGGCTATTTTTGAGGCAGATTGACGTTTAAACAGTCAGTACAGCGATGTGTCCATATTTAACTAAAGTTGTCGCGGTATGGTCACAATTGATCTCATTTACAGACTTTACAGTACTGGATCCGTTTGTTAGCTTTTTGTCAGGTACCGGGATCGGTGCGCTCACCACCTTTTTTTGCATCGCACATAAGGGAACCCGAGCTGATGGCGATTGGGACAAATGGTGATGACAGTCTGACCGGCACGTCCGGGAACGACGTGATCAGCGGCGGCGACGGCGACGATATCATTGTCGGGCGCGGAGGGGACGACACGCTGAACGGCGATGCCGGCGACGACATTCTGCGCGGCGGTGCCGGCAACGATGTGCTCAATGGCGGCGATGGCGACGACCAGCTTTATGGCGGCGCGGGCAATGACGTGCTGGATGGCGGCGACGGCGATGATCAGCTTCGCGGCGGTGCCGGCAATGACACGCTTTCCGGCGGGGGTGGCGACGACCAACTCTATGGCGGCGCGGGCAATGATACGCTCTCCGGTGGCGCGGGCGACGACCAGCTTCATGGTGGCGCGGGCAACGACACGCTTTCGGGCGGCGACGGCGACGACCGGCTCTATGGCGGGGCCGGACGCGACATTCTTTCGGGCGGCGCGGGCGATGATTACCTGTCGGGCGGCGCGGGGGCGGACATTCTCAACGGCGGCGCCGGTGACGACGTCCTCGAGGGTGGCGCCGGCGCAGACCGGTTCGTCTTCGACGGCGAGTTCGGTTCCGACACGATCGTCGACTTTCAGAACAATGATCGCATCGAATTGACGGGCCTGACCTCCTACGCCATCGCGCAGGACGGCGACGATGTGGTGATCACCACGGGCTCGGGCTCCATCTTCATCAAAGGGGCGACGGTGCAGCAGGTGGCGAGCCGGATCGAGGTCGCCTGCCTGGTCAAGGGCACTCTGGTGCAGACGCCGAGCGGCGAGGTTGCGGTCGAAGCGATCGCGATCGGTGACGAGGTCGTGACCGTCGACGGCGGTGTGGCAAGGGTCAAATGGGTCGGCACACGGGCCTATTCGCGCAGCTTCCTCAAGGCCAACGACAAGATCGCGCCCGTGCTGATCAAGGCCGGCGCCCTGGGGCAGCAGAGCCCGCTGCGCGATCTCATGGTCTCGCCTGAACATGCCGTGCTGATCGGCGGCGCGCTCGTCCCGGCCGGCCTGCTGGCGAACGGCGACGGCATTCGCCAGGTGCGGGATTTCGACGCGATCGAGTATTTCCACCTGGAGTTCGATGAGCCGCAGGTCATCCTGACCAATGGCGCGGCGACCGAGAGCTATGTGGAGCAGGGCAACCGGCGCATGTTCGCCAATCATGCCGAATATGTCGCTCTTTACGGCGAGGCCGAACGCACCGGTCCGTGCTTGCGCCGGTTCGAACTCGTCGATCAGGGCCCGAAGCTGGAGCGCATTCGCGAGCGGCTCGGTGCCGATCTCGCATCTGCTGCCTGATCATTCCGCAAGTCGATGCAAACAGCCCTGAGTTTCGATTTAATATAGAAACAAAAAGAAAAACTTCGTTCACGACTGGGTCGGAGAGAAGTAAATAGACGTAAATATTAATTGCCAATACTACATTGGCGGGTCATGTTCACTCTGGTCGTGGTTTTGGCGGCTTTGTGTTGCGAAATGCAACAATAATGGGGGCATTCAGTGCTTGTCTCGCGTTCTAGCCAACATACCGGGGGAGAGCGACGTGACCTGCGCATTCCGCGGGGTATCGTCATCATCCGTTACGCCGCGTCGAAAGGCGGCCGGGCGGCGCCGGCCATCGTCCTGACCGTGCCGCGGGGATCTGGCGCGGAGCTGATCGATCTGACCGAGCGGGCCGAGCAGACCCTGCCTCAGCCCGGGGCGGCGACGGTTGTCCGCGCGCAACGCGACACGACGATTTCGCTGGACGTCGTCCCGAGCCATATGGGCGGCAGCCTGGATGCCGAAATCCATGTCGAGCGGATGACCGCGACGACCTTTCAACCCGAGGGTCGCCGGCCGCCGGCACCGCCCTTTGCCGTTTCGCCTGACCTCATGGCGGACCTGCAGGTGCTGGCCCATGTCTCCCGGCGCGGCGACATCGTCGCCGACAGTGGCGAATGGATCTGTGGTCCACAGGTGCCGATGTCGATCGAGGGGATCGAGATCCGGCTCGGCCGGCTGGCGGCCGATCTCGACATCATGGTGTCCGGCTCGGCGCGGGGCAAGCTGCCGATCCACTTCCCGGTGACCTCGTCGGGGATCTTCGTCGGCACCCGCGGCCGCGCGGCGCCACTGACGACGCTCACATTTTCGCTGATCGGCCGTGCCGCTTCGGCGTTTCAGCTCTCCGTGGACGCGGTGTTTCTGTCCGCGCCGGTGGTGTCGAAGCTCGGCAATTCGATCGAGCTTTCGGGGCCGACCGGAAATGAACCGCTGGTCGGCCTTCGCCTTGCGTTGCGGGCGCTGGGCCGGGCGGGCGTGCAAGTGCCTTCGCTCCGGCCGGTGGCGCCAATTCCACTCCGGCCGGCGACAGAAGGCGCAAACCAGGGAGACGTCTCATCGAGGAATCTTGCGGCCGGCTCCGCCGGGCGTGTTCGTGTATTCAAGGCCTCACGTTTGCGAGGCGATTAGGGTCAGGTGAGCGTAACCGCTTGGTCTAGAAGGGAGTGCCGTGATGGCAACTTACGACTACACCCAAGCCCAGTTGAATGAAAAACTTGATTCAACAGGGACTTTTTCCGAATCGGATGTCAACGCCATCCTGAAAGGCCTCGAAGACGCCGGGGTTTTTTCCGCCAATAGTACAGCGGGCGAGCTTGGTCGTGGGGAAAGCCTTTTCCTCGGAGATCCCTCGCAGTCGGATAGCGAAGAGTTTCTTCTCTACGAAGGCGATCCGACCGAACAGGTGAAGATCACCGGCGACAACAAATATGTGATCTTCGAGACGACCGAGAGCATCGACGTCAATATCAAGGCGTCGGGCAACACGGTCGTGGCCACTGGTGCGGGCAGCGACGTGATCACCAGCAATGGCGCGAGCCGGGACTATATCGTCGCCGGCGACGGTGACAATGTCGTTCATTCCGGCGCTGGGGCCGATACGGTCATTGCCGGAACGGGCAATGACACGATCGACGGCGGTGCCGGCAATGATTGGATCTCGGCCGGCGACGGCGACGATTCCATCATCGGCGGCAGCGGCAACGACACCCTGTTCGGCGGCGCCGGTGACGATACCGTCGATGGCGGTGCCGGCAATGACGTCATCGATGCGGGCACGGGCGACAACTATGTCGATGCCGGCAGCGGCGACGACTCCGTGCTCGGCGGTTCGGGCAACGACACCATCCTCGGTGGTTCCGGTAACGACACCATCGACGGCGGTGGCGGCGACAATGTCATCGATGCCGGCAGCGGCAATGACTACGTGGTCTCGGGCTCGGGCAACGACACCATTTTCGGTGGCGCGGGCGACGACACCATCATTGGCGGCGGCGGCGACAATGTCATCGACGGCGGTTCCGGCAATGACGTGCTGACCTTCTTCAGCGGCAATGATTCGGTGCTCGGCGGTTCGGGCAACGATAATTTCTACAGCATGACCGAAGGCGGCACGCTCGGGCACGACACCATCTATGGCGGTTCGGGCAACGACACGCTCTATATCGATCATCTGCAGAGCGACATTGCCGAGGGCGGCCTGGTCGTGTCCGGTTCGTCCACCGAGATCACCTTCAACAACGGCGATACGCTCAAGATCTTCGACGTCGAGCACATCGTCTTCAAGTCGACGACCTGACCATAAGACATCGTTTGAGACGTTCATCGGCGCGGTTCGCCCCCACTCGTCTTCCCCGGGCCTGGCCCGGGGATCCACGACTTCAGAGCAGAACAAGTCGTGGGTGGCCGGGACAAGCCCGGTCAAGACGATGCGCAGTCGCGTTGGAACGCGTTCTCAAGCGGTCTCTAAGGTCTCCGTCGGTGCGATCCGCAAATCTGGGAGAGGGGTCCATCCGGACCTCTCTTTCATTTTTTGCGCGCCAGTCAAAACCTTGGTCCGGGTAAGTTCCGCTCGATGTCGTTTCTGCGCAGTCTTTACGAAACGCCGACGCCGATCGATGCAGCCTGGGGGCATCACCGGATCTTCACCCACCATGCCTACAAGATCGTCCGGGAAGCCCAGTTCGCGCCGATCGTCATGGCGGAGGCCCAGGAGCTCGCGCGCTGGTTCCCGATCTGCTGGGCTCTCGATGAGGATGACGAGCCGGTGCTCGTCGCGTTCAGGAGCCTGCTCGCCGGCGGGCAGGGCTATCCCGGCGATGCGAGCTTCCGCGAAGACTGTCTTCCCCGCGTTCTCGGCGCCTATCCCCTGGTCGTGCCCAGCAGCGAAAGCCTGGAACGACGCCAGGTGCTCGCCGACCGGGCGATCTCGGACAATCCGACCGATATCGGTGCGCCGCTGCTGACGGCCGAAGGCAAATTCACCCGCGCGGCGCTGACACGGGCCAAGGTCGCCATTGGCGTCGCGGGCGCGCTGCCGGCGACGGCCGCGCTGTCGCGGGCCCTGTTCGACCACGGCATGCTTGAGCCCTGGGCCGTCGACCTGGATCTCGGCCATGGCCAGCGGGCGACTTTCGACAGGCTGCTCATCATCGCAACCAGGAAGCTCGATGACCCGCTGCTGCATTCGATCATCGTCGACGGCGGCGTCGATGCCGGCCTGCTGGTGGCGACGCACAGGCTGTCGCTGTTTCGCATGAGCGCGTTGTTGACCGCCGCGCGGCGCGATGTTCAGAAGACGCGCGAAGCCGTTGCCGAGCCGCTGGCCGCGGTCAGCCTGCCATGACCACGGCTGCCAGCAAGCCTGCCGCGTTCCGATTTGTGCCGGTCAAGGAGGCCGGGCTCTCCGGCTGGTCGCGGCTCGAGGCTTTTCCCTGGCTGGACCAGGTCGGGGTGCTGCCGCTTGCCGATACCGAGTTCATGGCGCTGTCGCATTTCTGCCCCCTGGCGATCGAGATGCACGAGCAGGGCCCGCGGCCCGTCGCGATCGTCCATGCGCGGTTTGTCTGCCATCGGCTCCTGTCCGAGGATTTCCGCTGGCGGCCACCCTATGCGCCGCTCGCCCTGCGCAGCCTGCCGTTCTGGAACGGCGCGGCGATGGCGGCCGAGGCCATCGAGATCTGCCCGGACCTGGCCCAGGCGACCGCCGATCCGAAATCCCGCCAGGCCATGTTCGGGCAGAAGGGCAAGCCGACGCAGTCCTATGCGGCGATCACGTCGATGCTGGACCGCATCGCCAGGAGCCATGGGAAATTGCGCAACGCCGCGAAGGTCCTGCTCGCGGCCGATTTGCTGGCCCCGCTTGCCGATCTCGGCGGGGGCGCCTTGCAAGCGCTTCATACCATCGATCCCGAGGCCATGTCGGCCCTGTCGCCCGGCCGCCTGATGGGCCTGACTGCCGACAGCTGCTGTCCGCTGGAGCTCGCAACCGCGATCACCTTTTCCCGGCGCTGGCTGGCCAAGGACGCGCTGAGGAGCGCCGACGGCCAGTTTCCGACAATGGCGGGCGCCAGGCAGAGGGCCCAGGAGCATGCCGTGGTCGAGCCGCTGGATCAGCTGTTCGGGCTCGACGACAGTCCGCTGTTTTCCTTCGACGACTTTCTTCGCAACCACGCGGGCGCGCCATGAACGGCATCGATATCCTGTTCGTTCACAACAATTTCCCCGCGCAGTTCCGCAATCTCGCGCAGAAATTCGCGTCCCATCCGAATATCCGGGTCAAGGCGATCGGCATGGCGTCGGCGCCCGGAATGGCCCGCATCGAGCTGCAGAAGTACAATTTCTCCGGCCGGGAACTCAGTTCGGTTCATGCCTTCGCCCGCCGCTTCGAAATGGAGGCGCGGCGCAGCGAGCAGATCATCTACGCAGCCAATGCGCTCAAATTATCGGGCTTCTACCCGAAGCTCATCTATGTGCATCCGGGCTGGGGCGAGGCGCTGCCGCTGCGCTCGCTGTTTCCGGCCGCGACGATCTGCTCCTATTCCGAATTCTACTATTGGCCGTTCGGCGCGGATGTCGGCTTCGACAAGGAATTTCCGTCCTTCGGCGTCGACGGCGAGGTGCGCATTTCGCTGCGCAATGCCGCGACGCTGCTCGCGCTTGTCGACGCCGACCTGTCGATCGCACCGACCCATTGGCAGCGCACCGTGTTTCCGGAGGAGTTCCACCGGAAGATCCATGTCGTCCATGACGGGCTGGATATCGCGCGCCTGACCGCGCTGGGCGGGCCGGGGATCAGCCAGATCAACGGCGAGGCGGTCCGGCCGGGCGACGAAATCGTGACCTTCGTCGCGCGCAATCTCGAACCCTATCGCGGCTTCCACATCTTCATGCGCGCCCTGCCGGCCATCCTGCGCGCGCGGCCGAATGCCAGGATCTATATCGTCGGCCAGGACAATGTTTCCTACGGAACCAGGCCGGAGGCCCATGCCAATTGGCGGCAGGCCATGATGGCGGAAGTCGGCGGCGAGATCGACCAGCGCCGCGTGCATTTCCTGGGGCAGCTGCCTTACGAGAAATATCTCAGGCTCTTGAAGGTCTCGTCGGCGCATGTCTACCTGACCTATCCCTTTGTGCTGTCATGGTCGATGCTGGAGGCCATGGCGCTCGGCTGCCTGATCGTCGGTTCCGATACGCCGCCGGTCACCGAGATCATCCAGGACGGGGTCAACGGCCTGCTGGTGCCCTTCTTCGGCGTCGAGGAGATCGCGGCGACCGTCGTCGAGGCGTTGAGCGATCCGGCCCGCCATGCGCCCTTGCGCGCCGCGGCGGCGGAGACGGTGCTCCGGCATTACGATTTCGAGAGCGTCATCTGGCCGGCCCATGTCCGGCTGCTGCAGGACTATGTTCTTTCAAACGCCGTTCTCGACACGATCGGCCTTTTGCCGCAGGTGGACGCCCGGCGCGCCGGCAGGGGCGGCTAAGGCCGCCATCCATTGGGCCAGGGCGGCGGCGACCGCGGCATGGCCGAGGCCGACCGGCAGCAACAGCCGCCGCCTGTCGGCGCGGACCTGTTCGACATCGGGGTCGAAATGGGCGACGGGTATCCCGGCCTCTGCCCAAAGGTCGATGCGCTCGTCGGAAACGCCAAATCGCCGGGACGCGAAAAAGCACGGACCATAGCCGGCTAAATCAAGCCAGCCGCGCAAGTCGGCGGGAGGAACCTCGCCGGCCCAGGCGACCGGTCCGGACGCCTGCGCGGCGCCCGGCTCGGCCAGCGCCACCGCCGTGAAGGGCATCACGCCTTCCGCCGTGGCGCTCCGGCTGCCGATCGCGGTGGCGAGACCGTCCATCGGCTCGTCGCTTCGTGTCGCCAGCAGATAGAGCACATCGGCCCGCAGCGGGCGGCGCGGTTCCAGGGGGGCGTCCGATTGAGATGCCAGGCGGAAGACATGGAGGCCCAACCGCCGGAAATGAGCGTCCAGGCGTCGGGTCGGCACGTAGCACCGCGCGAAGCGATCCGACCAGCCGGCGGGCAAGGGCGCGCCTTCGGTATGGCTGAGGAACAAGGCCGCGGGTTTCACGCCGGCGGCCTCGATCAGCCGCAGGTCGGCCGCGGCCATGCGATGGGGATCGACGACCAGCAAGGCCGCCGCGCGTCCGAGAAACGCGCTCATCGGCGCGGCATCCGCCTCGCCGGGATGGCCGCCGGGGAGCGGCAAAGCGAGGTTCTGGGGCATGTGCTGGCCGGCGCCGCGCAGCACGAGGGCCGGCCCCTCGGGAGACGGCGCGACATGGGCGAGGAGAAGGTCGGCTGTGTCCAGGCCGAGCCCGGCCGCGATCCGGGGCGCAAGCGCCTGATCAGGTGCGTCGGGCGAGAGGACGAGCGTGAATGCCCCCCGCTCGGCGAGCCAAGCCCGTTCCAGGCTCGCGGCAAAGCGCGCCAGCGGATCGGCCTGGAAGAACTGGTCGGCCTCGGCCTGGTAATCGGGAAAGGCGCGTTTCAGGCGCTCCAGATTGCGCCGCACCAGCGAGCGCTTGTCGTCGAGAAACGAGCGTGAGCCGCCATGGCCGACATAGATGCCGGTGGCACAGACATTGTCGAAGCCGACAGCGCGCGCCGCGAGGCAATAGGCGACATCCTCGAAATAGCCCCGGCCATATTCGCTCGGCAGTTCCGGCTGGCGCGCCAGCAGCCTTGCGCTGATCAGCATGCAGAAGCCGACGCCGTTCGGCATCACGACGGTCGCCTGCCGATTGGCCTGCCAGGCGAGGTCGTTCAACCTTGCGACGTCCCGCTCCGATCCGAGCGGGCTCGACTGGAAGCGGCAAGGCACGCTGGTGTCCTCGCCATTGTTCGACAGCGGCGTCACCGTTCCGATTCCCGCACCGGCATGGGCGATGTCCTGGAGCCTGCCGATGGCATGGGGCGGCACGATCGTGTCGGCATTGAGCAGCAGGACATCCTCGGAACGATGCCGCTGGCGCATCGCCCGATTGACGCTCGCGGCGAAACCCAGATTGACGGCATTGCGGATCAACGCGATCCGGCCGGACCGGGCGAGCCCGTCGAGAAGGGCGGCGATGGCCGGATCGGGTGTCGCGTCATCCACCGCCACGATCCGGACCTGCCTGTGCTCGGGCAGGTTCGCCAGCAGGCTGTCGAAACAGGCGCGCGTCGCGTCGAGATCGTCATAGACCGGGACGATCACGAGCAGCATGAGCTGGGTGGGTGGGCCCGCCAGATCGGATGTCGCCTTCGTTCCGCTCGGCGCGCCGGGCCTGTGAATGGTCGCCGGATGGATCAGGACCTGGTCATGGTCGCAGCTCAGCGCCACAGCCACATGGTCGTCGTGCCACGCGACATCTCTGTTCGCCGAATAGAGCGCGCCGCCGTCGCCCGCCGGCGCGTCGATCCGCAGCGCGATGGACCATGTGCGCTCCTCATCGCGGCAGGTCAGGCTAACCGAAACCGGATGCCGGGCCAGTGCCGATATCGAGAAGCCCGCGTCATCGGCTTCGCAACGCACCAGGACGGAGCGTCCGAGCCGGGCGAGAGAGCCGAGCAGGGGCAGGGCCTCGGCGCTCGAATCGATCAGCCGGCGAAAGGCTTTCTCGGCCTGTTTCGGCTCGCCTGAAGCGATGATGGCCTCGTTGGCGAGGCGGTCGAACGGATCGATGAAGGCAGCCTGCGCGAGATCGCTGTTGCCGAGCTCGGCCCGGCCGAGCCGCGCCAGGGCCGAGGCGCGCAGCACATGGGGCAAGGGATCCGTCCCGCCGGTCGCGCGCACCAGCCGGTCGCTGAGCAGCCAGGCGGTGTGAAAATCCATCCGCCTGAAGGCGTCGCGGGCCCGCACCAGCAGTTCGGCCGGCGGGGCCATCTGTCCGCAGATCTCCGAAAAGGCGGCAAACCGTCTATCGGCCACGCGGCGTCTCCGCTTCGATCATGTCTCGTCGAACGCGATGCCGCTGGCCGCCAATTGCGCCAGTACGGTTTCGGTCGCCGCGGCGTCGACGATGGCGATGGCCCAGAGGTCGAACATGGCGCGCTTGGTCCTCACTTCGGCGAAACCGGCCTCGACCAGCAGGCGGCCGAGCCGCAGGTCGGTGAAGCCGGTCTTGTGCGCCATATAGTCGTTGCCGCGGGCGATCGCCGGGCGGAAGCCGTAGAGCATGTCGAGCGGCGTCACCGGCCCGGCCGGCGCGACATAGGCCACCGATTCCAGGCCGTCCCTGCGGATCGCCTCGATGATCGCCGCGAGGTCCGGGCAGCGGATCAGGGCAAAGCCCGCCGGTTTCAGCACGCGGCGGAACTCGGCGAGCGCCAGGCCGACCTCGTGGTCGTGCAGATGCTCGATATTGTGGGACGACCACAGGGCATCGAAGCTCGCGTCGCGAACGGCGCGGCGCATGTCGGTCGTCGAGCAGACGATGTCGGGCGCCACGCCCGGATCGACATCGAGCCGCACTTCCCGCCAGCGCCCGGCGCCGCGGAACACCGGATGCAGGCGGTCGATGCCGGGGGCGCCGCAGCCGACATGGAGGACGGATCGGGCCGTCTCGGTCACACCGTCCAATGTTTCGTCCACCTGATATGTCGATCCTTGTCCTGAGCGATCGGGGAAGCGTGATCCGGCATCGGGCTTTTCGGTGAGCATCGTAGCCTAATCCAGCACGACGCGGCCCGAAGGCGTGAGCTGGTCGCAACGCCAGATGCTGAACCGGCTGTCGCTGTCCCAGTCGTAATAGATCAGCGCCTTGACGCGGCCGGAACCCGAATAGGCCAGGAATTCCGCCTCGATGGCACGCACCCGCTCGGCGCGCGCACGGTCATCAGCCGGGCATGCGCGGTCGGTGTTGGCCACGCCCCATTCGGTGATCCAGCATGGCGCACGGCCCGTGCCTGCCTCGCCGCAGAGCTGCATCTGCTGGCGAATATGGGCCTGCCACCTCTCGCCTTCGGGATAGAGATGCAGGCCGACGCCGTCGATCAGCTCGAACAGGCCGCGCTGGCGGAGCGCGGCCAGGAAAACCGAGGCCTCGACCGCATCGCCGCCCGAGCGGGCGGCCCAGGCCGCGGGAATATCGGCGAGGCCCGCGGAGACGATCGGGACGCGCGGAAAGACGCTGCTCGCGTCACGCAGCTTTCGGGCGACGCGCAGAATGGCGACATAATTGTCGAGCCCGCGCTCGAATTCCGGCAGGCCGGGCATGCGGGAGATCGACGCGCCGTCATAGACGGTGCCGCGCTCGCCGACCGCGAGGTCGCCGTTGAAATCCGCCCAGTTCAATTCGTTGCTGAACTCGACGGCGAGAAGCGAAACCTGGCTTTTCTCGATCTCGCGCCAGAGCCAGGCGAAGCGGGCTTCGAACCTTGCGATGTCCAGTTCGGACAATCGGGGGCGCGCGGTAAACCGGCGGGCGGCAGGACGGGCAACGGCATCGGCGCGCATATAGTCGGGTGCGAGAATGCCGATGTTCAACACGACGGAGAGGCCGTTGGCGTGAGCGATTCGCAGCGTCTCGATGCCGTCCGCCGTGGGCCGCACGATGTTCAGCCGCGCGACGCGAACGCCGTTGCCGACCATTTGCCGGATGATCCGCTCGCGCTCGGCGACCGGCAGCCCATTGAGGTTCACGCGATTGACCCCGACAATGGTCCGCTGCTCGGCCGCGGAGGGCCGTGCGGCCGCAAAAAAAGTCAGGACAAGCGCGAAAACGAGAAGCGTTCTGCCTACCAAAGTTCCTCCTCGATCCTCTCGATCAAGCCGTCCGACGCCTCGCTGAACTTGCGGGCGAGCGGTCGCTTCTGGCCGGTGAGAAAGGCGAGGTCCTCGACCCGCTCGAAAGTGTGGGGAGCGGGAACCGTGTCCCACTTGGCGAAAACCAGGCTCGGCTTGATCGTCTCGTGCAATCCGAGCTTTACGATGGCGGTCTGAAAAAAAGCCTCGTCGGGAATGGCGGAGAACCGGAAGGCCTCGACGAAGCGGGGATCGGTCTCGACGAGCGCGACGATTTTTTCGGCGGTCGCACGCGTCAGCGACCACCACTGCGCGCCCTTGGCATAGCGGTAGTCTTCGAGGAATTGGGGCCGCGCCAGCCGCGAGCGCTCGGCCTCGGCGACCATGCCGCTGATGTCTTCCTCGTCCAGATGGCGATGCAGGAAGTGCGTGCCCGGCCGGATTTCGCCGAGCCGGCTATCCGGAAGATAGGCATTCCTGATGCGCTGCATCGTCTCCGATGCCGGCGCGACGAGATCGGAATCGATGCAGTCGACACGCAGGTCGAGAATCTCGGCGAGCTTGCGCGGTGAGCAGAGCGGATAGGTATCGCCGGATATGAGCGTGAAGGTCTCCGTTTTCTCCATGGCCAGCCCATGCCTGAGCATATCGAGCGCGGCCGCGATCATGTTGTAGGAGCCCCAGCGGATGCGGTGCGACCGGGGCAGCAGGAAGACGCCGGCCGTGCCGTCGAAATCCTGCCTGTCCGCGGAGGCGTCGAGATGCGCGACGACGGTGAAATCTCCCGCGAGGCGGTCCCCCAGGCGCTTGAAAAGCCTGGGGAAACGGTGCGCGAGAATCATGATGCAATGGACGGACATCGGCCTCACCAATCACTCGACAAAATCGACCGAACTCCATCGGCGCAGGCTGTGGCGGTAGACCTCTTTGTTCTTCCCGTAGGAATTGTCATAGAGCCTGCAGGGCTTGTTCAGCATCGCCGAGCCGATCGCGACGTGCAGCCGATCGGTGACGACCGCCTGCGACGTCCGGATCGCTTCGAGGAAGCACCAGGACGAGCGCTCGGAATTGCGCGGCCAGACGCCGAACTCGAACAGCGAGGAAATGTCGATATCGCCGGCGCCGTGCTTGCCGGTCGATTCGCCATCGAGACGGAAGAACCGCATCTCCGGCTTTTTCGACAGGGCTGCCGGTATTGTGCCGGCTTCTGCGAGCTTGGTTACGAAGACGTTCTGGAATTCCGCGGCATCCGGGTCATTCGCCAGCAATTCCTCGGGATCGAGGTGGAACGCCATGTCATGGGCGAGCGCCACCTCGCATTTGGGATTGACCGAGACGACATGGTCGTAGCTCGGAATCTCGCGGCAGATGAGCAGGGTTTCCGATGGCAGGGAGGAGAGGATGTCCTCATTGCCCCTGATGGTGTGGGGCAGCAGAACGATCCGTTTGGCGCGGCCGGCGAACCGTTCGAGAGCGTTCCTTATCGTTGCGTATAGCGGAATAAAATTGCCGCCTCCGCCCAGAATGACGGTGCGTCCGTCGACCTTGGCGTCCAGAGTTATCGCCTGATAGGAAATATTGAGGCGACGAAAGCACTGCATGGTCGCGGTCGATATCAGCGAGTCCCCGGCATTTCCGGAATTCGGGAGATAAAGCACTTCGCTATTGCGGAATTCTCGTAATATTTCGATGGCCTCATACCGCCTGAGCCAGCGGGAATTCAATCGATCCATCAGCTCTGTTCCCTCGGAATGCGCCAGAAGGCGGGGGTTCGAGTTGCGCCAGGGGTCGGCAGACCGGTCCGCGATACCGGCAAAAAACTCGATCGAGTTTCTGCTCCCGTTCGCCCCTGCCGGTTGTCTCATCGGGGCGTGTCGGATTTGTTAAACCGGACCTGGGCCGGAGCCCGACATGCCCATGGCGAGCTTATGGCAGGGCGACAAAGATTGTCCATCGGCGCCCGGCGAGGCCATGCGTCACAGCGGCGACGGGGCGGCTTGACGACGCGGCTGCACCGACGAGGTGCGCCGGCCGGATCGCGACCGGTCATCAACACGACATGGTTCGCCGCTCCAATCGGCGGGTGAGATCACATGTGGCTGTTCTGGAGGCGCCTGCCGCCCGTTGCGGCATTGCAAGCCTCGCCTGCGGGCGCGGCGCATCGTGGCGCGGCGCCGGGCGCTGGCCGCGGACCATTCGTCGCCGTGCGACTCTGATTTTCATGGGTCGTCACGCGCCGCTCGGCTGCCATGCGGCAAGCGGCGCGGAGCCGCTTCGGGCGGCCGGATTCTCGCCTGCGTTTCAAATTCGCCAGCATTTTCAGACGGACTCTTTAAGAGTGCGGCCCCAATCTTGGCCTCATTCTTGCGGCAGAAGTCGCGTCGGGAACCGATGCTGTTCGGACAGGACAGGGCGCGTCGTCGCGTTTCTTGCGCGGCCTGCCCGGCCGCAAAAACAAACGCGTTCACGACGTCACTCTTCATTCGCGCGCTTTGAGGATCAAGTCGCTTGAGTCTTTTCTCCGATGATCACTTCCTTCGGCAGGAACTGCCGAAATTCCGGCCGGCGCTTTATGCGCTCCTGGTTTTCAGCGCGATCATCACGCTGCTGTTCCTCCTGCCGTCGCTCTACATGTACCAGGTGTTCGAGCGGGTGATGCAGAGCCGGAACCTGTCGACCCTGATGTTCCTCAGTCTGATCGTCGCCGGCCTGACTGTGATCTGGACCGCGCTCGAACATATCCGTTCGCGCGTGCTCGGCGAGATCGCCAATGCGCTGGACGAGAGCATCAGCAAGCGGGTGTTCGACGCGGTGAACCGGCAGACCAAGGCGCTCAGCGCCGATTCGCGCGCGATCGTCGTCCAGGACCTCAACATCATCAGGGATTTCGTCGGCGGCGCGCTTCCGGTCCAGTTCATGGACCTGTGCTTCGTTCCGCTGATCGTGCTCGCCGTCGTGCTGTTCCATCCCTTGATGGGAGCCGCCCTGCTCGGCCTCAGCATCATCGTCGTCGGCCTGTCGCTCTGGACGCAACGCGCCGCGCGCCATGAGATCAAGCGGTCGCTGACCGTCTCGACCAGGGCCAGCGAATTCGCCCGTTCGGTGATGGCCTCATCCGAGGCATCCCGCGTCATGGGCATGATGCCCGCGCTCTCCGGGCGCTGGCGCGAACAGGTGCGCAGCGCGCTCGGCTGGCAGCAGGCCGCCACCAGCAAGGCGGCGCTGCCGGCAGCGATGCTCAAATATCTGAGGCATCTCTACACGCCGATCATGCTGTGCATCGGCGTGGTGCTGTTTCTGCTCGAGCAGGTGGGACCGGGCGTCGTGTTCGCCGCCGTCATGGTCGTCGGCCGGGCGATCCAGCCCGTCGACGCGATCGCCAATAACTGGCGGAGCTTCTGGAGCGCCCATATGTCGATCGACCGGATCGACCGGCTGCTGCGCGAGGCCGGCCCGCCACAGGCCAAGGTGGCCTTGCCGGCGCCGAACGGACCCTTGCAGGTCTCGCGCATTGTCGCGACTCCGTCCGACCGGGACAATATCGTCCTGACCGACGTATCGTTCAGCGCCAATCCCGGATCGATCACCGCGGTCGTCGGCTCGAGCGGCGCGGGCAAGTCGTCGCTCGCCAAGGTGCTGGTGGGGGCCTGGAGCGTCCGCAAGGGCACGATCACGCTCGATGGCCATGACCTGACCCATTGGGACCAGGACGATCTCGGCCGGCATATCGGCTATGTGCCGCAGGATGTCGTGTTGCTGCCGGGAACGCTCGGCGAGAACATCGCCCGCTTCGACACGCTCGGCGGCGATACCGACCGCAAGATCATCGCGGCGGTGAAGCTCGCCGGCATCCAGGACATCGTGTCGAAACTGCCCGACGGCCTCAACACCAAGATCGGGCCGAACGGCCACACCTTGTCCGGCGGTCAGAGGCAAAGGGTGGCGCTGGCACGCGCCGTCTATGGCGAGCCCCAGCTGATCGTTCTCGACGAGCCGAACTCCAATCTCGACGCGATCGGCGAGAAGGGCCTGGCGGAGACGTTGGAGATCCTGCGCGATCGCGGCGCCATCGTCATTCTCGTGACGCACCGCCTGAACATGCTGGCTTACTGCGACCATGTCCTGGTGATGAATGGTGGAACGGTTCACGCCTTCGGCCCGCGCGACGCCGTCGTGAGCCGTCTCTCGATGGGGCAGCCCGCCCGTCAGATCGTCCAGCAGGGCAGTGCCGGCCGGTCCGGCTCGACTGCTGCCTAGATTACGGGAAAAGCCCATGTCCATCGCAGAAATCGGACAGTCTCATCCCGACGCGCATGCGGGTCCGTCGACCGATTGGCGGCGCTCGGTCCGCATTGGTTATGCCATCGTCATCGGCGCTTTCGGCAGCTTCGCGCTGTGGGCGAGCCTGGCGCGGCTGGACGGCGCGGCGATCGCCAATGGCGTCGTGGCGAGCGAATCCTACCGGCGAACGGTCCAGCATCTGGAAGGCGGCATCGTCCAGGACATCCTGGTGCGTGACGGTGACCGGGTGAAGGCCGGTCAGGTCCTGCTGAAGCTCGATCCGACCCGCGTCACCGCCCAGAGCGACCTGTTCGGCAACCAGCTCGCCATTTTCGGCGCGCAGGAGGCAAGGCTGCTCGCCGAGTTCGAAGGCAAGAGCAGTTTCGAGTTTCCGCCCGACGTCATGGCGCGGCAGACCGACGCCGCGGTGCGGCCGGTGATCGAGGACCAGAAGCGGCTGTTCGAAAGCCGGCGGCGGGCGCTTTCCGGCAATGTCCAGATCGCCGAGGCCCAGATCGAGCAGGCACGGCGCGAGATCGAACAGATCACCTCGGAGACCGAGACGGCGCGCGCCACGCTGGAACAGGTCGATGCCGAGCTGGCGCAGCTGCGCCCCCTGTTCAGACGCCAGCTGGTGCCGACCACGCGCATCGCGCCGGTCGAGCGGGAGCGGTTGCGGCTCGCCGGAACCATCAGCACCGGCACGATCCAGGCGGCTAAGCTCAGGGAGCGGCTGTCGGAAGCGGAATTGCGCCGCCAGCAGGTCCTGCAGGAGCATCGCGAGGAGACCTCCGGCCAGCTCGCCGATGTCCGCAAGCAGCTCAACGATACACGCCAGCAGATCCTGCTTAGCGCCGACAGCCAGAGACGCACCGATATCCGGGCGCCGATCGACGGCACGGTGCAGCAGCTCAGGATCTTCACCTCCGGCGGCGTGGTTCGGCCGGGTGAGCCGATCCTCGACGTGGTGCCCGCCAACGACCTGCTGGTCGTCAGGGCGAAGGTGTTGCCCAACGATGTCGACCGGGTGAGCGAGGGCATGTCCGCCGAGGTCAAATTCCCCGCGTTCCACTATGTCGGAACCCAGGTGATGCGTGGCGAGATCAGGGCGCTGTCGCGCGACCGGATCATGGATGACGGCGTCAAGGATCCCTATTTCGCCGCGGAGGTGGTGGTCGACAGGTCGACCATTCCGGATTCGATTTCCCGCCGCCTCAGCGCCGGCATGGTTGCCGACGTGGTCATTCCCACCGGCGAGCGGACGGTGATGAATTACCTGCTCCGCCCGATCCTGGAACGGTGGGCATCCGGCATGCGGGAGCGCTGACGATGGCGTGGCGACGCCCATGCCGCCGCGCGCCGCGGATCGTGCCGACATGTTCGGCCGCCGTGCAGGGTGCGCCATGCTGACCGGGCATCTCGACCATGTCGGTCCTGACCGGATCGCCGGCTGGGCCCGCGACGGCGGCGACGACACGCGCCGCCTCGTGCTCGAACTGTATGACGGCGAGCAGCGGATCGCGCGTTTCGTCGCCGACAAGATGCGCACCGATCTCGCCAATGCCGGCCTCGGCGACGGCCGCTACGGTTTCTGGCTGGCATTGCCGGCTTCGCTCTTCCCGATGCCGGTGCATCGCGTCAGCGTCCGCTTCGCCGAGACCGGTCTCGATATCGGCGGCTCGCCGCGCCACCTCTACCGCGCCGATCCGGCGCTGGACGAGGCCTTCACGCAATGGATCGATCGTCAGGTGGATGCGACGATCGCGGCCGCCGAAAGGCCCGAACAGCTGGAGCCCCTGCTCGGCCTGTCGACCAACCTGATGGCGCGGGTTCTGGCCGCGATCGACCGGTTCGATACGCTGAACCGGAGCACGCCGCTCGGCGACGTCGCGCTGGCGACCTTGCCCGACCGGCTCCGCCGTTCCGCCGAACAACTGGCGAGCGGATTGAAGCCGCTTCATGTGCCGATGCAGGCGACCCCGCTGGTGTCGATCATCATCGCTTCGAGCGGCAGGCTCGGCGACGATTACGCCCTGGTCCGGTCGATTGTCGAGACTTCGGCGGGCTGCCGTTTCGAGATCGTCATCGTCGACAATAGCGGCGCAGTCGAGACGACGCTGCTGCCTTTGCTGATCCGGGGCGGCGCGCGCGTCATGCGCATGGCAAGGCCGGGCGGCATCATCGCCGCCTACGCGGATGGCGCCCGGATGGCGCGTGGCGACATCTTCTTTTTCATGACCGGCCTGCGCGAAATCGGTGCCGGCGGCCTGCGGGTCCTGCTCGACACGCTGGATCGCGAGGGGCCGGGACATCTGGTCGCGCCACGGCTGCTCGATGTCGACGGACGGCTGCGCGCCGGTGGATTGTCGATCGATCCGTTGGGCAACAGATTGCCCATCGGCCAGGGCGCGGATGCCGCGACGATGCGCCTGCGGATCCTGAGGGAGGCCGATGACGTCGCCCTCAACGCGATGATGATCGGGCGCGAGGCCTTCGAAACACATGGCGGCTTCGAGAATGCCGATGCCTTTTTCGACTATGCCACGACCCATCTCTGCTTCGCCCTGAGGGCAAGCGGCGGCAAAGTCCTGGTTCAAGGGGCGGCCGATGCGGTCCTGGCCGGCCCGCTGCTCGGACTGCCGTCGAAGAGCCAGGGCCGCTCCCGTTTCCTGGCCCGCTGGAACCAGGCCCTGCCGGCGATCGGGGCAAGCCGCGACGGCGGCGAGGCCGGTACGGCGCTGTTCGTCGACGAGCATTTTCCCGCGCCCGACGAGGATGCCGGATC
The DNA here is from genome assembly GCA_017304475.1 of Hyphomicrobiales bacterium. Classification (GTDB taxonomy): domain Bacteria; phylum Pseudomonadota; class Alphaproteobacteria; order Rhizobiales; family Phreatobacteraceae; genus Phreatobacter. Next base: position 369,828 of record JAFKKV010000012.1, read on the forward strand.
GGTGGCCGTGCTCAGCCATGCCCGGGCGTTCCAGCGGCTGGGCTACCATGTCGTGTTCCTGGCGAGCGAGAGATCGGCGAACGAGAGCGCCCTGGCGCGCGGGCTGCATGCGCGCGGTGTCGAAGCCCATGACGGTGTCGAGAATATCGAGCAGTTCCTGCAGGCGCGCCGTCACCAGTTCAGCGTGGTCTATGCCCATCGCTATCACGTGGCCAAGCGCGTCCTCGCGGCGGCGCGGAGCGCCAATCCGGGCGCGCGGATCGTGTTCAGCGTCGCGGATCTTCATCACGTGCGCGCCGAACGGTCCCGGGCGATCGGCGGCGAGGCGGGCGACGAGCTGGCGATCCCCGCGATGCGCGACGAGGAACTGGCCTGCATCCGTTCGGCCGATGTCACCGTCACCCATTCCACCTGGGAACGGGACTATGTCGCAACCCATGTGCCGGCCGCGCATGTGGCGGTCGTCTTGTGGGATATCGCGAGCCCCGGGCCCGCCGCGCCCCTCGAGAACCGCGAGGGGCTGTGTTTCCTCGGCAGCTTCCGGCACGCGCCGAATGTCGATGCCGTCGGGCATTTCGGCCGGGCGATCTGGCCGGAGGTCGCGGAGGGGGTTCGGCAAGGTGGGTTCGAGGTCGTCGGCGCCCACAGCAACCTGCTCAGCCTCGATGCCACCGCGGAAAACATCCGGCTTCTCGGCTATGTCAAGGATATCGGCGGCTATCTCGGCCGGAAGCGGCTGATGGTGGCGCCGCTGCGCTTCGGCGCCGGCGTCAAGGGCAAGGTGCTGCTGTCGCTCGCCCATGGGCTGCCCTGCATCATGAGCCCGATCGCGGCCGAAGGCATTCCGCTGACGGCCGATCTCGCCCGTGTCCTGGTGGCCGAAAGCGACGCCGGTTTTGCCGCCAAGATCGATGCGCTTCACGGCGACGACGCCTTGTGGCTGGAGACGTCGAAAGCGGCGCGCGACTGGGCGCGCGCGACCTTGAGCGAGGCTGCGATCGCCGGGGCGCTCGAAGCCGTTCTCGCGCCGGATGACCGGTCGGCCGGACCGCGCATTTTGAAGGTTGGATCCTGAGCGCTAGCCGGACCGGGACCGGCGCGCTTTCGGCGGCGCCGGCGCGCCACCCGGCGATGTTCCGAGCGTCGCCAGGGTCTCGGGCGAGGGCGGCTGGCGGAGCAGGCCTTCGATACTGTCCAGGAGATTGTCACGCGCCGCCGGATGGCCCCAGAGATAGCGCCATTGGTCCGGCTGTTCGTGCGCTGCCTCGCGCGACGAGGCCACCGCGAACAGATAGAGCATGGCGAGCATCAGGCGCTGCTGCACGAGCGGTGCGGGAAGCTCCGGCAGCAGCCTCTTGAGATGGTCGAAACAGCGGCGGATGCCGCGATCGGCGCCGCCCTGCACGGCCGCGAATAAGAGGTCGCGGTGATTGATCATCACCATGTTGAGAAAGCGCAGGGCGTGGTCGTCGGCGCCCGCATCGTCGGTGGCGATCTGCGGCGGTTCGGCGAGAATGGCGACGACGGCGCGGATACTGAGCGGTTCGCCGCCGGCCTCCAGCGCATTCAGCCGTTCTTCGTGCTGGGCGTCGCGCAGCCGGGCGACATCCAGGATCAGCTCGCGGATCAGGTCGTCCTTCGAGCGGAAATAGTAATGGATCGAACCGGCATTCTTCTGGCCGGCGGCCTTGACGATTTCGCGGATCGACACCGCCTCCAGGCTCCGGGTGGCGAACAGCCGGCGCGCCACCTGCTTGATGTGGCGGCGCGTGGCTTCGCCGCGCCCGAGCTCGGGTGGCGCCTGTTCGCTCTCGGCAGCGGAAGGCGAGGCCGCGACGGGCGTCGTCACGGCACGGGATCTGCCACGTCCGGCCGTCGTCGCCCGGACCCTGCCGGCTGAATTGCGCATGGCCTGGCTCGCCGAAGCTTCAGGTTCCGGTGAAGCGGGCAGGCCGCTTGTCGCGGAAGGCGGCGACGCCTTCCCGGAAGTCGGCGGTACGGCCGGCCTCGGCCTGCGCCATGCGTTCGGCCCTGAGCGAGGTTTCGAAATCGGCGCTGGTGGCGAGCCAGGCCGATTTGCGGATCAGCCCGAACGCGACGGTCGGACCATTGGCCATTTCGCGCGCCAGCGCGAGCGCCGTCTCCTCCACCGCCTCGTCGGCCACCACCCGGTTGATCAGGCCCCAGGCGAGCGCCTTGTCGGCCGGGATCTTCTCGCCGAGCAGCATCATCTCCATGGCTCTGACCCGGCCGACCGCCTTGACCAGCAGGTAGGTGGAGCCCCCGTCCGGCACCAGGCCGATGCGCCGGAACGCCTGCAGGAAATAGGCGCTGTCGCCGGCGACGATCAGGTCGGCGGCCAGCGCCAGTGAACAGCCGACGCCGGCCGCTGCGCCCCGCACCGCGGCGATCCAGGGAATGTTGAGATCGCGCAGCGCGATCATCAGCGGGTTGATATGGCTTTCCAGGATGATGCCGGCATCGGGCGCGGCGCCGGCCTGTTCGCCGATCATGCCGCCGGTCAGGTTGGCGCCCGAGCTGAAGGCGCGCGCCGAGCCGGCGACGACCAGCACGCGGGCCGAGCGCGCGGCCTCGGCGACCGCTGCTTGCATGGCCTCGACCATCTCGACCGACAGCGCGTTCATCGAGGCGGGGTCGTTCAACCGGAGGATCGCGACCGGGCCGGACAGTGAGAAGTCGATCTTGCTGGACATGGCGAGGTCCCCCTGCGGTGCGGGCGTAAAGCCCGGATCGGATGATCTACTGGCTGCGGCCGCGCGCCTGCACGTCGGCGCGCCGGGCTTCGAGCTCGGCCGCCGGGACGGCGCTGTTGTAGCGGCGCGAGCGGTCCTGTTCGAGCGCCATGGCCTCGCCATAGGGGAGGTCGAAACCGTCGTCGATCAGCCGCTTGTAGTCGCGAAGAAATCCGGCCGACACCTGCGCCATCTCGGCCGCGAGCTTCAGCGCCACCGGCATCAGCTCGCCGGGCTCGACCACGCGATTGACCAGTCCCCAATCACAGGCGGTGCGGGCGTCGATGAAATTGCCGGTGAAGGAGATTTCCTTGGCGCGGTAGACGCCGATGAGCCGGGGCAGTTTCTGCGACAGGCCCCAGCCCGGGATCACGCCGACGCGGCCATGGGTATCGGCGAAGCGCGCGCTGGTGGAGGCGATCAGCACGTCGCAGGCGAGCGCCAGCTCGAAGCCGCCGGTAATGGCGACGCCGTTGATCGCGGCAATGACCGGTTTCGGGCAGGTCTCGATCGCCTTGACCGGGTTCTCTTCGATGGATGCGTCGTCGACCGCGCCGAGGATCGAGGCATCGGCGCCCAGTTCCTTCAGGTCGAGGCCGGCCGAGAAGGCGCGATCGCCAGCGCCGGTCAGGATGATGACGCGCACGCCGTCGTCGCGGCCGAGCGCGCTGACATTGCGCGCGATCGCCCGCATGAGGGACTGCGATAAGGCGTTCATCGCCTGCGGCCGGTTGAGGGTGACCACCGCCGTCGCGCCGTGCCGTTCGATGTCGAGTTCACTCATCGGCCGCCTCCTCCCAAAAGGCCCGGTCCGGAACCCTGTTTGCCGGCCGGTGCCGGTGGTCGCCGGAGCCCGTGCAAGGCGCGTTCCATGACCCCTTGGATCCGATCAGGCGCAGATTGCGGGCGAGACCGCATCTCGGCACTTCGGCCGAGGCTAGGCGCGGTGGACTCTCGATTCAAGCAGTGTTCTAATTTCGCGGTTGCGCGGCCCGGACGGAGGCGCCGGTGCCTCCCGTGGCACCATCCGGCATGACCGAGACCCCGGGGAATTCCCATGTCCAATCTCTTCGACCTGTCCAACCGCGTGGCCATCGTCACCGGCGGTAATGGCGGCATCGGCCTGGGCATGGCCGAGGCCCTGGCCGGCGCCGGCTGCTCCCTGTCGATCTGGGGCCGCAATGCCGAGAAGAACGCGGCCGCGGTCGAACGGCTCACCCGGCTCGGGGCGAAGGCCGAGGCCCAGTTCTGCGACGTCGCCGATGCCAGTTCCGTGGACGCAGCCTTCGCCGCGACGCTGAAGCGGTTCGGCCGCGTCGATGGCCTGTTCGCCAATGCGGGCATATCCGGAGCGAGCCCCGGTCCCTTTGTCGAGCGCAAGGCGGAAGACTGGCGGCAGGTGATGGCGGCGAACCTGGACGGCGTGATGCACACGTTCCAGGTCGCCGCGCGGCACATGACCGAGCGGGCCAAGGCCGGTGATCCGTTCGGCCGCCTCGTCGCCACCTCGAGCGTCGCCTCGGTGGAAGGTGCTGCCTTCAACGAACATTACGGCGCCGCCAAGGGCGCGGTGAATGCGCTGGTCCGCGCATTGGCGGTCGAGCTGGCGCGCCACGGCATCACGGTGAATGCGATCCTGCCCGGCTGGATCGAAACCGAGATGACCGCAGGCGCGCTCCAGAACGAAAAATTCCTGCGCAACGTGACGCCGCGCATCCCGATGCGGCGGTTCGGCCAGCCGGCCGATTTCGGCGGTATCGCGCTTTATCTGATGAGCGCGGCCTCGGCCTATCACACCGGCCAGACGCTGGTGATCGACGGCGGCTACACGATCTACTGACGTACCGCCGCGCTTCAATCCTCAAGCCATTGCACGACCTCGCCGAGGCCGGCGCGGGTGGTCCGGTATTGATTGGCGGGGGCCGCCTGGTCGGCGAAACCGAAGGAAATGCCGCAGACGACCTGCCGGTCCGGCGAAATGGAAAAATGCGCGCGGATCTTGTCGGCATGAACAGCCAATGCGGCCTGCGCGATGGTCGCGACCCCGAGGCTTTGGGCCGCCGTCATGAAGTTCGTGACATAGGCGCCGCAATCGACGGCGCCATAGGGACCGAGCGCTTCGTCGGATGTGACGATGGCGACATGCGGCGCGTCGAACAGCTGATAGTTCCTGAGCGACTGGCGGGCATAGGCCTGTCGGTCGCCGCGCTGGACGCCGACCGCGTCATAGAGCTGGAAACCGCAGGCCCGGCGCCGGTCGAGATAGACGCCGCGATATTCGCGCGGGAAGGGCAGGTCGCTCTGCACGGGTTCGCCGGCCTGGGCGGCGGCGACCATCAGCGCGCGGAAGCGCTCCGTGGCGGCGCCGCCCGTGACGATGACCTGCCAGGGCTGGGTATTGTTCCAGGAGGCGGTCTTCTGCGCCGTGGCCAGAATGGCTTCGATGGTCACGCGCGGCACGGGATCGGATGTGAAGGCGCGACAGCTGTGCCGGGCGGTCAGCAGGCGCGCGAAGACGGCATCATCGGTCTCCGCTGCGCCGGCCTCAGGGTGACGATCGGAGGGCATCATGTCGAAACGCTCGCTGCTGGAGATCCTGGCCTGCGGATCGCAGACAAGGGGCCGGCGCCTCGGCGTCCGGCCCCCTCGGCCGCGTTCAGCTCTCGCTCACTGGCGCATCAGCGGGCATTCGCTCTGCTGGGCCGGGGTGAAAGCCTGCTCGCCGGGCACCCGGCTGACCAGGGTCAGCAGGTCGTCGGCATTGCGCATCTGTCCGGGCGCCTTGGCCTCGGCATAAAAGACGTCGCGCATCAGCCGGCCGTCGGCACGGATCCGCGCGCCATGGGTGAAGAAATCCTCCACCGGGGTCGCGCGCATCCTGGCGAGCACGGCCGTGGTGTCGCGGGTGCCGGCGGCCTGGACCGATTTCAGGTAATGCAGCACGGCGCTGTAGACATTGGCCTGAGGGTCGGTCGGCAGGCGTCCGGTGACCCGCTTGAAACGGTCGGCCCAGCGCTGGGTGGCCTCGTTCTCGCCCCAGTAGAAGCTGAGCACCAGCGGCATGCCGGCGGCCACCTGGCTGCCGACGGCCGATATGTCGACCGTGGTCATCGAGAACGGCACGAAGCGCTGGCCGGCCGCCCGGATGCCGAATTCGTCAGCCTGTTTCATCGCATTGATCATGTCGGTGCCGCCGCCGATGAAACCGATATTCTTGGCGCCCGAGCTCTGCGCGCGCAGCAGGAAGGACGAGAAGTCGGGCGAGCCGATGGGGAAGCGCACGGCGCCCGCCACGGTGCCGCCGGCGGCCTTGATCATGCGGCTGGCATCGGCCTCGATGCTGTGGCCGGCGGTATAGTCGACGGTGATGAAGAACCAGGATGTCGGCGCGGAACCGGCGGGGCCGCGCACGGTCAGGTTGGAGACGACAAAGCCGTCATTGGCCCATTGCATGCCATTGGCCGAACATTGCTGGCCGCTGATCAGGCCGCTGCTGGCCATCGAGACGACCAGGAGCTTGTTCTTGTCCTGGGCGATCTTCTGCACCGCCAGCGACACGCCCGAGCTGTAGATGTCGAAGATGGCGTCGACGCCCTGCACGTCGAACCATTCGCGCGCGATCGTCGAGCCGAGATCGGGCTTGTGCTGGTGGTCGGCGACGACGATCTCGACCGGGCGGCCGAGCACCGAGCCGCCGACATCCTCGATCGCGAGCCTTGCGGCGGCCACCGATCCCGGCCCGGTAATGCTGGAATAGACACCCGACTGGTCGTTCAGGATGCCGATCTTGATCGGTGCGGGCGCCTGGGCGGCGGCGATGCCGGCCTGGCCGACGAGGGCAAGCGTCGCGGCAGTCCTCGCCACGACCTTCCAAAGCGTCGCCGCTGTCCTGGTTGCCGGTATCCGCCTCGTGTTGACCTCAGACATGCTGGTTTCCTCCGCAGCCGTATCGCTGTCGTTATGGTGTTGCTCGATGTCATGCGGGGAGCCGCCGGCCCCGGCCGGCGCGCTAGAGGAGCTCCCTCAGCTGCTCCTTCTTGACCTTGCCGGTCTCGGTCATCGGCAATTGCGTGACGAAGCGGATTTCCGGCAGCTTGTAGCTGGACAGCGTCTTGGCGCACCACGCCCGGAAAGCCGCCTCGCCCTCGGCGCCGCGCTGGCTTTCGGCGAGCCAGACGAAGGCCACCGGCACCTCGCCCTTGGCCTCGTCGGCGCGGCCGATGACGCCGCTGCCGAGCAGGCCCGGGAACTGGCCGAGGATCGCCTCGATCTCGCCGGGAAATACGCTCATGCCGTTGACCTTGAGCATCTCCTTGCGGCGGCCGAGGAAGTGCAGGATGGCGTCGGTGTCGTAGACGCCGATGTCGCCGGTATGGAACCAGCCGTTCCGGAAGGTCCGGGCGCTCTCCTCGGGACGGTTCCAATAGCCCTTCAGCACCGAGGGCGAGCGAATGCAGATCTCGCCCTCCTCGCCGAGCGGTTTCAAGGCCCCGGTCTCGAAGTCGCAGATCTTGAAATCGGTGCCCGGCACCGGAAAGCCGACAAAGACCGGCTGCGACTTCAGGTCGAAATCGTCGTCGTCGAGGCCGAAATTCATGGTGTCGCAGGTATGGGTCTCGGTCATCCCCCAGGCGACCTCGCGAATGGTCGAGCCGGTCAGCGCGCGCCAGCGCCGGCGCAGGTCCGGGTTGAGCTTCTTGACGAAGGAAATGCCGCCGGTCCGCTCGAGGCTGGTGAGGTCATAGGCGTCGCGATCGGGGTGTTCCAGGATCTCGACGGCGCCGTCGACCAGGAAGCTCGCATGGGTGACCTTGCAGCGGTCGATCGCCGCCATGCAGGAGAGCGGATCCCAGCGGGTCAGCAGCACCACCGTGCTGCCGGCGAAGATCGGGAAGATCAGGCCGAAGACTTCGCCCGCGACCCAAAACACCGGCAGCATGCAGAGATAGGTGCTCTCGGGCTTGATGCCGAGCGAGAACGGCACGGTGGTGGCGGCCGTGTAGACCATGTCGCCCTGGGTGTGGATGCAGCCCTTGGGCAGGCCGGTGGTGCCGCCGGTATAGTTCAGCGCGGCGATGTCATCGAGCGTGATGTCGGTTCTGGCGGCGAAGGGCTTTGCCATCGCTTCGAGCGCCGGCAGCAGGTCGATGGCGGCGGCGATCGGACGCCTGGCCGCCAGGACGGCCGATGGCGCGGGAATCCGCGGTTCGGCCGGAGCCATCTCGCCGAGCGAGGTGACGACGACATGCTCGATCGCTGTGTCGGCGCGAACCTCCTCGACCACGTCATGCAACTGGTCGAGCGTCAGGATCAGGCGCGCGCCGGTATCGACGAGTTCGTAGCGGAGCTCGGTCGCCTTGAACATCGGATTGACCGGCACATGGATCGCGCCGAGCTTGAGGATGCCATAGAAGGCGATGAAGAATTGCGGGCAGTTGGGCATGTAGACGGCGACCCGGTCGCCCTTGCCGATGCCCTTGTCCGCCAGGAAGGCGGCGAAGCGGTCGCTCAGCCGGTCCAGCTCGCCATAACTCAGCTCCGCGCCGTAAAAATTGACCGCCGCCTTGGCCGGCTGAAGTTCTGCCCAGCGCCGGAGATAATCGGTCAGCAGCACCCGGCCGAACGGATATTGCGGCTCCTGTGGCCAGCCCTTCGGCCAGCGCCTGGCACGAAGCGCGGCGAGCCTGGCCAGATAGTCGGTTTCCTCCACCGCGTTCCCCTTCGATTGGTCTTGTTGGGGGTGAGGCTGGGGGCAGGCGCGCAAAAAATCAATAGACTTATTAATTGCAGTCGACATGCGCCGCCACCGGCGGGACGGTTGGACAGGGAGTGGTGCCTGTCGGCTTCAGCCGGCGGCGCCCGATTGCGTGCGGCGCGGCTTGGCGGGGCTCCGCAGGCGGGGCGCGGGCTGTACCGCCGTCGCGGGCCTCGCCAGCAGGCCGTCGAACAGGATCTTGATGACGCTGTCGCTGAACGAGCGAACCCGATCGGCATCCTGCATGTCGAGGCCGTAGAGCTCTTCGATGAGCCCGCCGAGGCTGAAGGTCAGGGACGCCGCCGAGGTGATGGCATTGGTCACGTCGTGCACCGGCATGTCGGGAATGGCGCCGGCCGCGATGGCCTCGCGCACCGCCTGATCGAACACGCTGAAGCCGGGGATCACATAGTTCTGCGCCAGCCATTTGAGCCGCGGGCTGCGCGACATGCCCTCGTGAATGGCGATGCGCACATAGTTCGGATTGGCGGCATTGGCCTCGATCAGGCGCCGGATCAGGAGTTTCAGTTTCTCGACCGGTTCGAGGCCTGCGAGATCGCGGGCGGCGGCTCGGAACATCGTGCCGCGCTGGCGCATCAGCCGGTCGATGGCGGCTTCCCACAGCCGCGATTTCGAGCCGAAATGATAATGCACCATCGACTGGGTCAGCCCGGCCGCCTTGGCGACCGCGCCGGTCGTGACCGGATCATAGCCGTAGCGGGCGAACAGGACGATGGCCGCGTCGAGCAGGCTGTCGCGGGTATTTTCCGGCGCGATATCGGCCGAACGGCGCGGCCGGCCGGGCGTCCGCTTGGCGGTCGAGAGGCCGTCGAGGCGGGCCGGTTTCGGATTCGCAGGCATGGCGGAACCTGGGGCGCGACGTCGGTTGTGGATGGGAGTTTGATGTGGTCAAGAATGGCCGAATGCGACGCTGCAGTTAGCCATTCTTCACCTCACCGCCTTCGGCGGCGGAGCGCCTTTGGCCGATGAGCACGTCGGATATCGTAGCAAGCCGAAAGGCTTGCGTCCTCATCCTCCTTCTCCTCGGCCAAAGGCGCTCCGTCAAACCCAATCCATAACCGACGTCGCGCCCCGGGTCCGAGAGTTTCCGGAACGAAACAGAGCTTGCCCCGGCGATCGGGCCGAGTCGACATGAAATTAATCAGGCTATTGATTTTGACGCTTCCCCTGATAGCAATGCAGAAAAGGCAGCCGCGACCGGCCCGACCGGCCAGGCGCGGCGCGACGAGACCGAGGGAGGACCGCGATGCCGAACCCCCATGCCGTTCCGGCCCGCGCGGATTGCGTGCTGCGCGACCTCGTCGATCGCCATGCCGCCGCGACGCCGGGGAATGTCTATGCCGTCCTGCAGGACGGCAGCCGGCTGACCTTTGGCGGGCTGCGCGACGCGGTCAGGACCACGGCGCGCGGCTTGCAGGATCTCGGCGTCCGCCAGGGCGATCACGTGCTGGTCTGGATGCCGAACGGCGTCGACGGGCTGCGCCTGTGGTTCGCGATCAACTATGCCGGTGCGGTCTATGTGCCGATCAACACCGCCTATCGCGGCGGCATTCTCGAACATGTGGTGCGCAATTCCGGCGCCAGGCTGATGATCGCCCATGCCGGGCTGGTCGAGCGGCTGGCCGGCACCGATACGGCCGCGCTGGAAAAGATCGTGGTGTTCAGTGGTGCGCCGGGGAGCATCGCCGGCCTCGAGGTTGTTTCCGCCGACCGGCTGGCCGGACCGGGCGAGGTTCTGCCGCTGGAGCGGCCGATCGAGCCCTGGGACACCCAGAGCATCATCTATACGTCGGGGACGACAGGGCCCTCCAAGGGCGTGCTGTCCTCCTATGCTCATCTTCACGCCATGGGCAATGCGCTGGTCGCCGACGGCGACGGCGTGCCGTTTCTCGGCGCCACGGATCGCTTCATGGTCAACCTGCCGCTGTTCCATGTCGGCGGCACCGCGCCATCCTATGCCATGCTGGTCAAGGGCGGCTCGGTGACCCTGCTCGAGGCTTTCGACACCGCCTCGTTCTGGCCGACGGTCGCGGCCACCGGCACGACGGCGGTGATCCTGCTCGGCGTGATGGCGACATTCCTGATGAAGCAGCCGGTGGCGCCCGGTGAGCGCGATACGCCGCTCCGGCATGTGATCATCATTCCGCTATCGGCCGAAGGCGTGGCCTTCCGCGCCCGCTTCGGGGTCGACACCCATACCCTGTTCAACATGAGCGAAGTGTCCTGCCCGCTGATCGCCGAGCTCAATCCGACGGTCGCCGCCACCTGCGGCCGTCCGCGCAAGGGCCTGGAGGTTCGCCTGGTCGATGCCCATGACTGCGCGGTGGCGTCGGGCGAGATCGGCGAACTGATCATGCGCACCGACAGTCCCTGGGCGCTCAACCACGGCTATAACGGCGATGCCGAGGCGACGGCGCGCGCCTGGCGCAATGGCTGGTTCCATACCGGCGACGCCTTCCGGGTGGATGAACACGGCAACTACTTCTTCGTCGACCGGTTCAAGGATTCGATCCGCCGCCGGGGTGAGAACATCTCCTCCTTCGAGGTCGAGCTGGAGGTCTGCGCCCACCCTGCGATCCGCGAGGCCGCCGCCGTGGCGGTTCCGAGCGCCTTCGGCGAAGACGATATCCTGGTGGCGGTGTCGCTGGCCGAGGGCCAGAGCCTGGATCCGGCGGCGCTGCTGGCTTTCCTTGCCCCGCGCATGGCCCATTTCATGGTGCCGCGTTATGTCAGGATCATCGACGACCTGCCGAAGACGCCGACCCGCAAGGTCGAGAAATATCTGATCCGGCAACAGGGCATTACCGGCGATACCTGGGACCGCGAGGCGGCCGGCATCGTCGTCAAGCGCGACAGGCTCGCGACCTGACGGGCGGCCGCCCGCTGTCCGAATGATCGTCTCCATCGATCCGCCGTCCTCCCCTCATCAAGGCCTCACGTCATGTTCAGGAAATTGCTGATTGCCAATCGGGGCGAGGTCGCGGTGCGAATTGCCCGGGCGGCGAGCGAGCTCGGCATCGAGAGCGTCGCCGTTTATGCGGCCGAGGACGCGGCCGCGCTGCATGTCCGCCGGGCCGATGCCGCGGTGGCGCTGCCGGGGGCGGGGGCCGGCGCCTATCTGGATATCGCGGCGGTGGTCGCGGCCGCCGTCTCGGCGGGCTGCGATGCGGTCCATCCGGGTTATGGCTTCCTGTCGGAAAATGCCGCTTTCGCGCGCGCCTGCGCCGCCGCGGGGCTGACCTTTGTCGGCCCGAGCCCGGAGACGCTCGACCTGTTCGGCGACAAGGGCGCCGCGCGGCGGCTGGCGCGCGAGACCGGCGTGCCGCTGGCGGCCGGCACGGAGGGCGTGACCAGCTTCGCCGAGGCCGAGGCCTTCATGGCCGCGCTCGGCGGCCGGCCGGTCATGGTCAAGGCGGTGGCGGGCGGCGGCGGCCGCGGCATGCGGGTGGTGGATCAGGCAGCCGATCTCGCCGAGGCCTATCGGCGCGCGGGGTCCGAAGCCAAGGCCGCCTTCGGTTCGGATGCGCTTTATGTCGAGGAGCTGGTGCGGCCGGCGCGCCATGTCGAGATCCAGGTGCTGGGTGACGTCACCGGCCAGGCGATCCACCTGTTCGAGCGCGAATGCAGCCTGCAGCGGCGCCACCAGAAACTCGTCGAGATCGCGCCCGCACCGGGGCTCGATCCGGCCCTGCGCGACCAGATCGCGGCAGCCGCCGTGACGCTCGCCAGGGCCGCGCGGACCTATACGCTGTGCACCTTCGAATTCCTGGTCGAGACGCAGCCGGGGCAGGCGGGCCGTTTCGTCTTCATGGAGGCCAATCCGCGGCTGCAGGTCGAGCACACCGTCACCGAGGAGGTGATGGGGATCGATCTGGTGCAGACGCAATTGCGGCTCGCGGCGGGCAAGTCGCTCGCCGAACTCGGATTGACGCAGGAGGCCGTCGGCCGGCCGCGCGGCATGGCGGTGGAACTGCGCATCAATATGGAGCGCGTCGGGCCGGACGGGTCGGCGGCGCCGACCGGCGGCACGCTCAGGGCTTTCGACCCGCCGGGCGGCGCCGGCATCCGGATCGAGACCTCGGGTTATGCCGGCTACCGGACCACGACGAGCTTCGATTCGCTGCTCGCCAAGGTCATCGCCTTCGCGCCTTCCGGACGGATCGAGGACGCGCTCGGCCGCGCCTATCGGGCGCTCAGCGAATTCCGCATCGACGGCGTCGGCACCAACAAGGGTTTCCTGCAGAGCCTGATCATGCGGCCCGAGGTGATCGCCGGGGCCTTCGATACCGGTTTCGTCGAGCGCCATGCCGGCGACCTGGTCTCCGCCGCCGGGCGGCACCCGGAGCTCTATGCCTCGCCGGGCGAAGCGGCCCCGGTGAGCGCCGCCGGTGCGGCGGCACCGGCAGCGCCAGCGGGAACCATGGCCGTGCTGTCGCCGATGGGCGGCCGCGTCGTCAGCTTCGATGTCGCGGAGGGCGACGCGGTCGGCGCCGGCCAGCCGGTGGCGGTGATCGAGGCGATGAAGATGGAGCATGTGGTCACGGCGAGCGAAGCCGGTTTCGTACGGCGTCTCGCCGGGGCCGCCGGCGACAATGTGGTGGCGGACCAGCCGCTTCTGTTCATCGAACCGGGCGATGTCGATGTCGCCGCCGGCGACGATGCCGGCGCGCATGGCGCCGATCCTATCCGTGCCGACCTTGCCGAGGTCCGCGCCAGGAACGAGGCGCTGCTCGACCACATGCGGCCGGCGGCGGTCGCCAGGCGGCGCAAGACTGGCCAGCGCACCGCGCGGGAAAATATCGCCGATCTCTGCGATCCCGGCTCCTTCGTCGAATATGGCGGCCTGGCTCTGGCGGCCCAGCGCCGGCGCCGGCCGCTCGACGAACTGATGGAGATGAGCCCGGCCGACGGGCTCGTCACCGGCATCGGCGCGGTCAACGGCGCCCTGTTCGGCGAGGACGCGGCGCGCTGCATGGCGATGTCCTACGACTACACGGTGTTCGCCGGCACCCAGGGGTTCATGAACCACAAGAAGATGGACCGGATGTTCCGGCTCGCCGGCGAATGGCGGCTGCCGCTGGTCGTCTTCGCCGAGGGCGGTGGCGGCCGTCCCGGCGAGACCGACTATATGGGTGTCGCCGGCCTCGACGTGCCGACCTTCCGCATGCTCGCGCGCCTGAGCGGCCAGGCGCCGACGGTCGCCATCGTTTCCGGGCGCTGCTTTGCCGGCAATGCCGCCATTGCCGGCTGCTGCGACGTGATCATCGCCACCGACAACGCCAATCTCGGCATGGGCGGCCCGGCCATGATCGAGGGCGGCGGCCTCGGCGTGTTCAAGCCCGAGGAGGTCGGGCCGATGAGCGTGCAGGCGCCCAACGGCGTCGTCGACATCCTGGTCGCGGACGAGGCCGCGGCGGTCGCCGCCGCCCGGCAATATCTGTCCTATTTCCAGGGACTGGTTGCCAACTGGACCTGCGCCGACCAGGACCTGCTGCGCCGCGCCATTCCGGAAAACCGGCTGCGCGCCTATGACGTGCGCACGGTCATCGATCTCATCGCCGATACCGGATCGGTGCTCGAACTCAGGCCGGCCCATGGGGTCGGCATGATCACCGCGCTGATCCGTGTCGAAGGCCGGCCGCTGGGTCTCATCGCCAACAATCCCCGGCATCTCGGCGGCGCGATCGACGCCGAGGGGGCGGAAAAGGCGGCGCGCTTCATCGAGCTTTGCGAAGGTTATGGGCTGCCGGTGCTGTCGCTCTGCGACACGCCGGGCTTCATGGTGGGACCCGAGGCGGAGACCACCGCGCTGGTGCGCCGGGTCGCCCGGCTGTTCCTGTCGGGCGCCAATGCCACGGTGCCGATGCTGACCATCGTGCTGCGCAAGGGCTACGGGCTCGGCGCCCAGGGCATGGCCGCCGGCAGTTTCCAAGCGCCGCTGTTCATCGTCTCCTGGCCAACAGGCGAATTCGGCGGCATGGGGCTCGAGGGCGCGGTCAAGCTCGGCTATCGCAACGAACTCGCCGCGATCGCCGATCCGGTGGAGCAGAAGGCCGTCTATGACCGCCATGTCGCCGAGCTCTACGAGCGCGGCAAGGCGGTCAACATGGCATCCTTCCTGGAGCTCGACGGGGTGATCGACCCCGCCGAATCGCGCCACTGGATCATGCGCGCGCTGAAATCGGTTCCGAAGGTGCCGGAGCCCGCCGGCAAGCGACGCCCCTTCATCACGCCGCGCTGAGGCGAGGTCTCCTCGGGCGCTGGATGGATCGACAAGCAAGTCGTGGATGCCCGGGACAAGCCCGGGCAAGACGATGCTTTGAGCTGAACGCAAGCCCAGCAGCGCCGCTCCATGAGTGACGCCTGCACCCGATCCACCCAGCGCCCTTCGCCCCGAGGACAATTCTCGTCTTGGCCGGGCTTGTCCCGGCCATCCACGAATTGATTGCTGCGAGCGCTCATGGTGAGCGATCCATCCGGGCGCGCATCTGATCAAAGCACCAGGACCGCCGATCGGCACTGCCAACCCGCCCCGCCTTTCAGCGCAGCTTGACCTCCATGCGGACCATGTCGCCGCGATAGATGCCGATGGCGATCAGGATCAGCCGGCCGTGCTGGTCGATCGCCGAGCGGTCGACCAGGCAGACGGGGGCGTTCAGGGGCATGTCCAGGAGTTCGGCGGTTTCCATGTCGGCGGTGCCGATGGTCAGCGTCTGGCGGGCATCGGCGATAGTGATGCCGGGAATGCTCGCCGCCAGCCTGAGCGCCGTCTTCGAGGTGAAGGCGGCCTCGGGGATCCGCTTGGCGAGCATCTCGTCGATATAGACGTCGGCGAGCAGGAAGGCCTTGCCGTCGCGCGAATGGCGCCGGCGCAGGTGGCGGTAGCTCGGCGAGATGGTGCCGACCGCATGCGGCGCATGCGGCAAGGGCACCCCCGCATGGTCGGCGAGGATCTCGATCTGGGCGCCTTCCCGGGAAATCAGCAAGCCGTTCCAGTCGGTCTCGACGTCGCACCAGATCTGCGGCTGCCGGCGCTCGTTGACGAAGGTGCCCTTGGCGCGAAAGCGCGAGATCAGGCCTTCGCTTTCCAAGAGGCCGACCGCCTGCCTTATGGTCGAGCGGGCGACCCCGCTTTCCTCGGCCAGTTCATCGACGGTCGGAATCTGCTGGCCGACCGGCCATTGGCCTGAATCGATGCGCCGGCGGAACAGCGTCGCCAGCTGAATGTAGCGCGATATGCCGCTGCGGCTGAAATCGGCTTTTCGGTCGGGCGACTGGTTCATTGCTCATCCATGCATTTCACCGCGCGAGCCCCGAAGGTAGGGCGCGGGCGCGCAGCGTCGGCGCCATTGCGGAACCCGGCAGCGACGGCCGGATCCCGCACAATGACGCAACATACGATCTATTGGCCGATGCGCCGAAGTCAAATCATGGGGTGCCCCGCGAGAGGCGCGCAGCGGAGCCGGCCAGCGCGTCCGACCGCCACATTCGAGGGCCGGCAAGCGGCGGTGTTCTTGCCAAAGGTCATAAAGTCCGTATGATTAGCCTAACGGATGAAAGCCACCACCCCATTCCAGCGGAGGGGCGCGCCGCGGCGAGGTGATAGAGCCTTGCCGGCAGGCCGCCAGACAGATCGATGAAATTGCACTGGTCCCCCCGCTCGCCCTTCGTGCGCAAGGTGATGATTGCGGCTCATGAGCTCGGTCTGCAGGACAGGTTCGAGCGGGTCCGCACCGTCGTCGCCATGACCACGCCCAACCCGGCGCTCTTGCCGGACAACCCCTTGTCGAAGATCCCGACCCTGGTGCTCGACGACGGCCAGTGCCTCTACGATTCCCTGACGATTTGCGAATATCTCGACGATCTGGCCGGCGGCCATATCCTGTTCCCGGCGGAGCGGGCAGCGCGCTGGCGGGTGTTGACCTGGCACGCGCTGGGCAATGGCCTGCTCGACATCCTCATCCTCTGGCGCAATGAGCGCGACAAGCCCGAACAACGCCGCACGCCGGAATGGCTGGCGGCCTTCGCGCTGAAGACCGAGCGGTCGCTCGACCAGATGGAAGCGCTCGCCGCCGATCTTCACTCGGCGCCCTTCGGCATCGGCCATATCGCCATCGGTTGCTGCCTGTCCTACCTGGATTTCCGCTTCGGCCAGCTCGACTGGCGCGCCGGCCGCCCGGGCCTCGTCGCCTGGCATGACGGCTTTCGCGCAAGGCCTTCCGCCATCGCGACGGAGGTCGTCGATGGCTGAGCCGGTCGGAAAAGAACGCAGCGGCCCGCTCTCCCATATCCGCGTGCTCGATCTCGGCCGCATCATGGCCGCCCCCTGGGCGACCCAGATGATGGCCGATCTCGGCGCCGACGTGATCAAGATCGAGCGCCCTGAGGTCGGCGACGACACGCGCGCCTGGGGGCCGCCCTTCCTCAAGGACCGCGACGGCAAGGCGACCCGCGAAGCCGGCTATTATCTCTCGGTCAATCGCGGCAAGCGTTCGGTGACGGTCGACATGGCCACGCCGGACGGTCAGGCGCTCCTCCGGCAGCTCGCCGCGGGCGCCGATGTCGTCATCGAGAACTTCAAGGCGGGCGCGCTGAAGCGCTACGGTCTCGACGCGGCGACTTTGCGCGGCCTCAATCCCCGCCTGATCTATTGCTCGGTCACCGGTTTCGGCCAGGACGGCCCGCGGCGCGACCAGGCCGCCTATGATTTCGCCATCCAGGCCATGGGCGGCCTGATGAGCGTGACCGGCGAGCGCGACGATCTCGCCGGTGGCGGGCCGCAGAAGGTCGGCGTGCCGATCGTCGATCTGATGACCGGCATGTATGCGGCGGTCGCGATCCTCGCGGCGCTCACCCGCCGGGCGGAAACCGGCCAGGGCGAGACGATCGACCTGGCGATGCTGGACGTGGCATCGGCCTTCCTCGCCAATCAGGCGATGAACTGGCTGATCGGCGGACGCACGCCGAAACGCGGCGGCAATCGTCACCCCAATATCCAGCCGCAGGACGTGTTTCCCTGCGCCGACGGCCATCTGGTGCTGGCGGTGGGCAATGACGGGCAATTCGCCAAGCTGTGCGAGGCGCTCGGCCGGCCCGAATGGGCAAGCGATCCGCGCTTCGCCACCAATGCCGCGCGGGTCGGCAGCAATGCCGTGCTGACGGGCCTGCTGGCCGCAGAGTTCGCCCGCTTTCCCCGGTCCGAGATCACCGCGCTGCTGGATGCCGCGGGCGTGCCCTGCGCGCCGATCAACGCGGTGCCGCAGGTGTTTGAGGATCCGCAGCTGAAGCATCGCGGCATGCTGCGCGACCTGCCGCATCCCCTGTCCGGCACGGTGCCGCAGGTGGTCAGTCCGATGCGCTTCGAGACCGCCGCACTCAGCTTCGATCGCGCGCCGCCGCTGCTCGGCCAGCATACGCGCGAGGTCCTGGCCGAGCTCGGCATCACCGACGAGGGTTTCGCCGATCTGTCCACGCGCGGCGTCCTGTGAGGCGGCGCGCCACGATCGGCCGGCGGCCGACGACCATGACATCAGTTCCGTTCACGGGAAGGCCCGATGGCACGTATTCCGCTTCCTCTTCCTGAAGACATGACGCCGGAGCAGCAGCGCGTCCATGACGCGGTGCTCGCGGGTCCGCGCGGCCAGATGATCGGTCCGCTGCGGGCCGCGATTCACAGCCCGGAGCTCGCCGAGCGCTGGTCGCGGCTCGGCGAGTTCCTGCGCTACCAGACCTGCCTGCCGGCGCGGGTCACCGAGCTTGCGATCATCGTCACCGGGCGGCGCTGGACGAGCCAGGTCGAATGGTGGGTCCATGCCCGTATCGGGCTGGAGGCCGGCCTGCCGCAAGACGCGGTGGAGGCGATCCGCGACGGCGGGGTGCCGGTCTTCGACGATGCCGGCGATGCCGCGGTCTATGAATTCGCGCGCCAGCTTCAGCAGGAAGGCAAACCGGATCTCGACAGCTACCGGGCCGTCGAACATCGCTGGGGCGCCCGCGGCGTGGTCGAGCTGACCGCCGTCATCGGCTATTACACATTGGTGGCGATGACCTTGAACGCCCATGAAATTCCCCTGCCCGACGGCGTCGAGGCGCCGCTCGGCCCGCTCTCCGAGACGGGGCTCGCGGTCTTGCCGGCGGCGCGTGTCGCGGCCGGGCAGGGAGCCTGACCATGGCCGCGACCAGGACCGCGCCGGCCCCATCCGTCTCGCGGCCGAGCGGGCCGCTGCCATCAGGCGCCTGCGATTGCCATAGCCATGTCTTCGGCCCGTTCGAACGCTTTGCGCCGCTGCAACCATCCGTCTACGACCTGCCCGAGGCGGGGCCATCGGTCCACGCCGCCATGCGCGCGGGGCTGGGCGTTGCGCGCGGCGTGCTGGTGCAGCCGGCGCCCTATGCGAACGATCCCTCGGCGCTGCTCGACGCTATTGCCGGGTCGGCCGGCGCGCTGCGCGGTGTCGCGGTCGCCGATGCCGATATCGCCGAGGACAAGCTTGCCGCATGGCACGCGGGTGGCATTCGTGGCCTGCGCTTCGTCGAAATGCGGGCGCCCGGCGGCAGCCGCTATCCCGGCAGCGTCGGCTTCGACGCGCTGATCCGGCTTGCGCCGCGGCTGCGCGCGCATGGCCTGCACGCCGAGCTCTGGGCGACGGCCGACGACCTCGCGGCTCACCTTCCCGCGCTGCTGGCGACCGGCTTGCCGCTGGTGCTCGACCATATGGCATCGCCCGATATCGCGCGCGGCGTGGACGACCGGACGTTCCAGACCATTCTCGGCCTGCTCCGGCACGGCAATCTCTGGGTCAAGCTGCCGGTGTGCCGGGTGTCGAAGGCAGCCCCCGGCCATGCCGACGCCAGGCCGTTCCACGAGGCCTATCTCGCGGCAGCGCCCGATCGCCTGCTGTGGGGCTCGGACTGGCCCTATGTCCGCATGGCGCCGGCGCCGGATGCCGGACGCATGCTCGACCTCTTTTTCGAATGGACCCCGGACGAGGCGGCGCGGCGCCGTATCCTCGTCGACAATCCGGCCCGGCTCTACGGGTTCGGCCATGACCAGGGAGCGGCAAGATGAACGGCCTCGACAACCTCCAGCGGTTCGGCGTGGAGATCGCCGATCACATCGCGACGGTGACGATCAAGGCGCCGCCGGTGAATGCCCAGGACCGGCTGTTCCGCGAGGAGATCATCCGGCTTTTCGACATCCTGGGCGATGCGACCGAAGTGCGCGTGATCGTCCTCACCGGCGACGGCCGGACCTTTTCGGCCGGCGCCGATCTGCGCGAACGGCCGGCGCTCGCCGAAGAGCCGGGTGGCTACGGGCGGCACAACCGCCTGGTCCGCGCCTCCTTCGACGTGGTCATGGAATGCACCAAACCGGTCATCGCCGCGGTCAATGGCGCGGCGATCGGCGCCGGCTGCGTGCTGGCGCTCTGCTGCGACATTCTGCTGGTCGCGGAAGAGGCTTATCTGTCGATGACCGAGGTCGATTTCGGTCTCGCCGGCGGCGTCCGCCACGTGCTGCGCTCGTTCAGCCCGTCGGATGCGCGGCTGGCGATCTATACCGCGAGACGCCTGTCCGGCGCCGAGCTCTACCGGATGAACGTGGCATCGGTCTGCGTGCCCCGGGAACGCCTGCTCGACGAAGCCATGGAGATCGCCCGGACCATTGCCGCGAAAGTGCCGCTGGCCGTGGTCGCAGCCAAGCGCTCGTTCGGGCTGACCGAGGAAATGCCGCTGCGTGACGGCTATCGCTACGAGCAGACCCAGACGGCGGCGCTGGCGACGACCGAGGACACAAGGGAAGCCCAGCGAGCCTTCGCCGAAAAGCGCAAGCCGGTGTTCCACGGGCGTTGAGCACGTCGGGCGCGGCCGCCGGCCACGGCCGCGCGGCCCGTCATGCGGAAGCAAGGGGGGATCGCGTGAGGTCGTTTGCGACTGGGATATTCGCCGGGCTGGTTCTCATGACGGCTGCGACGGCTGCTTTGGCCAATACGGAGCGGACACGCAGCCTCGTTCGCTCCGGCGACACCACGATCGACGTGATCGTCGAGGGTCAGGGTCCAGCGATCGTGCTGCTGCCGTCGCTCGGGCGCGGTTCGGAGGACTATGACGCGGTTGCCGAGGGGCTGGCCAAGGCGGGGTTCCGGGTCCTGCGGCCGCAACCGCGCGGCATTGCCGGCAGCCGTGGCGCGATGACCGGCATCACGCTGCACGACCTGGCCGGCGATGTCGCGGGCGTGATCCGGGCGCTCGGCAACGGTCCGGCGGTCGTGGTCGGGCATGCCTATGGCAATTGGGTCGCGCGCATGACGGCGGTCGACCATCCCGGCCTCGTGCGCGGCGTGGTGATCGCCGCCGCAGCAGCCAAGAGTTTCCCGCCTGAATTGTCCCGCGCGATCAACCGTGCCGGTGATGCGACCCTGCCGGAGGCCGAGCGCCTCGAAGCCTTGCGGCTGGCCTTCTTCGCACCCGGCAATGATCCGGCCGGCTGGCTCACCGGCTGGCATCCCGATGTTCGCGACGGCCAGCGCGCGGCCGCGGCCGCGACCAGGCAGGCCGAATGGTGGTCGGGCGGCCATGCGCCGCTGCTCGACCTGCAGGCGGACCAGGATCCGTTCAAGCCGGTCGACCGGCGTGCCGAGATGAAGGACGAGTTCGGCGAGCGGGTTTCCGTAATGGTCATTGCCGGCGCCAGCCACGCGCTGTTTCCCGAACAGCCCAGCGCGGTCGTCGCGGCCCTGGTCGGCTGGATCGCGACGCTTCGGTGAGTGGTGGGACGCGCAAAGCTTGAGGATTGATGCTGTTTCGGTGATTTGCGCCGAGGTCGGCCGTCCTTCGAGGCTCGCGCAAGGGCGCGAGCACCTCACGCAAAAGCGGAGCTTTTGCGTCGGGATGAGGAGCGTAGAGTATTGCATCCATGACGGTGGTAAATGCGCGGCAGGCGCAACACTTCATGAGCAACGCTTATGCGATACACCCAAATCCCTCATCCTGAGGTGGGAGCGAAGCGACCCTCGAAGGACGGCTATGCTTGATGCAAGGCCCGTCCATTTTTGACCGCTCGTCGTGAGATCCGTGCATTCGGTCGTTTCTACAAGCTGGCGCCGGCTCCCGCGATGAACCGCTTCGCTCATGGGTCGAGCTTGATGCCGGTCGCTTTCACGATCTCGCCCCAGCGCTCGAAATCGGCGCGGATATAGGCGGCGAAGGCCGGCCGGTCGAGCGTCGAGATCAGGCAGCCCTGGTTTTCCAGCGTCTGGCGGGCGGCGGGGATCGCGAGCGCGTCCTTGAGAGCCCCATAGAGCCGGTCCAGCCGATCCTCCGGAGTGGCCTTGGGCGCGAGCAAGCCGTACCAGGTCTCCGAGATCACATCGAGGCCGGTTTCCGGCATGGTCGGAACGTCGGGGAGGAGCGCGAGCCGCTGTTTCGCCGTCACCGCCAACGCCTTCAACGCCCCGCTCTGGATCTGCGCGATGAAGGCGGGCGCGTCGGCGAGCATGAAGTGGATGCGCCCGCCGAGCAGGTCCATCAGCGCGGGCGCGGCGCCGCGATAGGGCAGATGCGTGACCTGCACGCCGGCGCGCAGGCGGAACAGTTCGCCGGCAAGGTGAAGCGACGAGCCGACGCCGGCCGAGCCATAGATGAGCTCGCCGGGCCGGGCCTTGGCGCGGGCGACGAGCTCGGCCACGCTGCCGACCTTCAGCTCCGGCGCGACCACCAGGATCTGCGGCGTGGCCATGGCGAGACCGACCGGCACCAGATCGCGCAAGGGGTCATATCGGAGGTTCGCCATGAGATGCGGCAGGATCGCCATGGCGCCGGTGCTGATCATGCCGATGACGTGGCCGTCGGGGGCGGCACCTGCCACCGCCGCCGCGCCGATGGTTCCGCCGGCGCCGGCGCGATTGTCGATGATGATCGGCTGGCCCAGCTGCTTCTCCATGGCCTCCTTGGCCACCCGCGCGACGAGGTCGGCCGGGCCGCCGGCCGGGAACGGCACCACCATGCTGATGGTCCTGCTCGGATAGGCCTGTTGGCCGAAGGCCGGTCCGGCCAAAGCCGTGCCGCATACCGAGGCGAGAAATCCGCGACGATCGATCATTGGAATGGCGCTCCGCTCCCGTTGGCAGGCTCCGCGCGTTCTCGCTGCTCAGCGGCGAGCCGGCTTTTGCTTTTATCTTAAAGGTCAGACTATAGGACTATATAGGCGTGACGCGGCTTTGTCGAGTGATCCGCATCGCTTGCCGTCGTTGGCGTCGCGTCGTGGAGCGAGGCCCGATCATGTCCGCCGCGCCGTCGTCGCCGGCGCGCGGATCGGGCGTCTGCCTCACCGCATGGGTGGCGCGTATTGCAGGCCGCCGCGGCTCCACAGATTGTTCTGGCCGCGCGGGATGGCCAGCAAAGAGCGGGAACCCAGATTGCGCTCATAGGCTTCGGCGTAATTGCCGACCAGCTTGACGATCCGGTAGGCCCAGTCCTTGCCGACGCCCAGCCCCTCGCCGAGATTGCCGTCGACGCCGAGGAAACGGCGGATCTCCGGATTGGCCGATTTCAGCATGTCCTCGACATTGTCGGAGGTGATGCCGAGCTCTTCGGCGGTGACCATGGCGAAATGCACCCATTTCACCAGGTCGGACCATTGCTGGTCGCCCTTGCGCACGGCCGGCCCCAGCGGCTCCTTCGAAATGATCTCGGGCAGCACGACGAAGGCGGCGGGCTCGGCGAGCTTCAGGCGGTAGGCATGCAGGGCCGAGGCATCGGTGGTGAAGACGTCGCAACGCCCGGCTTCGAGAGCCTTGATCGCCTCGTCGCCGCTGTTGAAGGCAACCGGCTCGTAGCGCATGCCATTGCTGCGGAAATAGTCGGCGAGATTGAGCTCGCTGGTGCTGCCGGCCTGAACGCAGATGGTCGCGCCGCCGAGCTCGCGCGCGGATCTGACGCCGAGCGTCCGCCGCACCATCAGGCCCTGGCCGTCGTAATAGTTGATCGCCGCGAAATCGAGGCCGATTGTGGTCTCGCGCGACAGGGTCCAGGTGGTCTGGCGCGCCAGGATGTCGATCTGCCGCGACGACAGCGCGACGAAACGGTCCTTCGGGTTCAGCGAGGAGAACACGACCTTGCCCGGGTCGTTGAACAGGGCGGCCGCGACGGCCCGGCAGATGTCGACATCGAGGCCGCTCCACCGGCCCTGGCTGTCGGGCAGCGAAAAGCCCGGCACCCCGGGACTGACGCCGCAGGCCACCGCGCCCCGGGTTCTCACGTCATCGAGCGTGCCGGCGCCGGCCGTGGCGGCCGGCAGCAGGGCGACAAGCGTCGCGACGAAGGCCTTCAGCATGCGGGTCATGGCGTACCCCCCGGCTATTTTTTGGCGAATGATTCCGCGATGGCCGTCTGCAGCAATCCGATGATGGCCTTGCGCGTCTCGAAGGTGATGCTGGCATAGTGCGGCTGGAGCACCACGTTCTCGAAGGCGAGCAAGGCCTGGTCGAATTGCGGCTCGGCCGCGAAGACGTCGAGCCCGGCTCCCGCAATGCCGCCCGACGCCAGGGCCGCGATCAGGGCGGCCTCGTCGACCACCGAGCCGCGCGAGATATTGATCAGGATGCCGTTCGGGCCGAGCGCTTCGAGCACGGCGGCGTCGACCAGGTTCTGCGTCGCCGGCCCGCCGGGGCAGGTGAGCACGAGGAAATCGGATTGGCGGGCGAGCTCCGCCACATCGGCGACGAAGGGGTAGGGCAGCCAGGGCTTCTCGCGTGGGCCGGAATAGCGCACGGAGAGCCCGAGGCCCGCGGCCCGCTGGGCGACGATCTCGCCGATGCGGCCGAGGCCGACAATGCCGCAGACCTTGCCGGAGACGCGCCGCGACGGCACTAGGCGTTCGGTCGCCCAGCGCCCGGCCCGCATGAACTGGTCGGCGCGAACGATGTTGCGCGACACCGCGAAGATCAGCGCGATGGCGAAATCGGCGGTGTCCTCGGTCAGCACGTCGGGCGTATTGGCGACCGTGATGCCGCGCGCCTTGGCGGCCTCCAGGTCGATCTTGTCGAGACCGACGCCCTGGCAGGCGATCAGCTTCAGGTCGGGCAGGGCGTCCATCAGCGCGGCATCGGCGCCGGCCATGCTGGTGGTCAGCGCGACGCTGACGCCTGACAGCGGCGGCCAGGTGCCGCCAGGCCCGCGCGCGTGATCCTGCAGGCGATAGCGTGCCGAAAGGGCGTCCCGGAGATCGCGCGGAACGGTGGCCACCACCAGGACGGTGTCGGAAGTGTCGGTCACGATCTGTCTCCGCCGGCTGCGGCGGCGCGGGCAACGCGCAAGCCGTCGAGGATCGCGGGCATCGCCTTCTCGGCTTCGTCCTGCAATGTGTCGTAGAGGCTGTTGCCATGGGCATCGATCGCCACCGTCAGCGGCCCGAGCTGCTCGACCCGCAATTTGACGATGCGGTAATGCGAGATCATGTCGTTCCAGCTGACCGAGACCACCTCGCGGATCGCCTCCGAGAGCAGCGTGCAGCCGCCGCCGAGGAAGGAGAGATAGACGCAGCCGACCTCCTTCATCGCTTCCGCGCAGGCCCGGTCGAGCCCGCCCTTGCCGCCGACGGCGCGCAACCCGAAAGCGCGGATCAGCGTGGGCATATAGGGATTGAAGCGCGTGCTGGTGGTCGGGTTGAGATAGAGCACATCGAAGGCGCCGTCGGCTTCCGTGTTGTAGCTGCCGAGATGGAAGAAGCCGGCATGGCCGAGATCGGTCGGCAGGGCCTCGCCGGTCTCCAGGCACTGCATGATGCGCTGGTGGGTGGGCAGGCCGGCGGTCATGACGATCTCGCCGTCGAGATAGACCATGTCGCCGAGCGCGAGCTTGCGGATATCGGCTTCCTCGACGGGAAAGGTCAGGGTGTGGGTCTCGCCCATGGCGCGCCTATTCGTAGAGCGTGACGGAGCCGTTGGCTCCGATGCGCGCGCCCATCCGCCGGTTGATCCAGCAGTTGAAGCAGACCGCGACCGGCACGAAGCCGTGGCTTGCGGCGTAACCGACATGGACACCGAGCGCGGTGGTGTCGCCACCGGTGCCCATGGGGCCGAAGCCGGTGGCATTCACGGCTCTTGTCAGCCGCTCCTCCATATCCCGCAGGATCGGCTCGGGATTGACCGATCCCAGCGGGCGCAGCGTCGCCTCCTTGGCGAGCTTGGCGGCATAGTCGAAAGTGCCGCCGATGCCGACGCCGAGCACGACTGGCGGGCAGTGCTGCGAGCCGGCCTTCATCACGCATTGCATGACATAGGTTTCGATGGTCTCGAGCGAGGGAAAGCTGAAGATTTCCAGCGCCGCCCAGCGCCCCGAACCGAGCGCCTTGGGCTGGCACATGATCTCGATGGTATCGGTGCCGGCGACCACGTCGAAGCTGATGATCGGCATCTCCTTGCCCTTGTAGCCGCGCTCCAGGGTCAAGGGATTGGTGACGTGTTTCAGGATCGGCGGCTTGATCGTTTCGACGAGGTGATCGAAACCGTCCGATATCGCCTGCCGGATGTCGAAGCCGAGCGGGGCGTTGGCGCCGATCTTGACGAAATAGACGGGAATGCCGGCATCCGAACAGACCAGGTGATCGCGCTCCTCGGAGGCGATGGCGCTGCGCAGCATGAAGGCGAGCGTTTTCTTGGAGACCTCCTTGGTCTCGCTGTCATGGGCCCGGCGCAGGGCGTCCTTGGTGTCTTCCGGCACCTTCTTCAGCGCGGCCTCGTAGAGCTGCGCGGCGACCGACTTCACGAGCTCGTAGGTGATGGCCATCGGCAGTCTCTCGGAGATTTTCGGCGCAACGAGCGGGCGGCCGTCGATCCTGCCAGGCCCCTTGCAAAGTCCGGGTGAGGCTACGATCGCGCTTTATAAAGGTCAATAGTCTCACCTAACGAATTAAAGGGGGCCTCATCGCGCCAATCGGCCTGGCCAGGCTTGTCTTGGCCATCCACCCACCAATTGTCCTGGCCAGGAAGGAGACGTGGATGCTCGGGACAAGCCCGGGCAAGACCCGGCGAGGATCGCGGTATCGGGAATGGATCGGCGGTGGCTGCTCTCGCCTTGGCCCGCCGGACAGCTTCGCGGCTGACCTCGTCGCCCCTGCCCAAGGCCGCGCCCTCTCCGCGTCCTGGCCGGGTTTGTCCCGGCCACCCACGTATTATCTCAACTGGGAACGAGACGTGGATGCCCGGGACAAACCCGGGCAAGGCGCGGCGAGGATCGCGGTGTCGGGGATGAATCAGCGGCGGCGACCCTTGGTCTGGCCCACCTGATAGCTTCGCGGCCGACCTCGTCGCCCGCGTCCGGGGCCGTGCCCCATTTCGTCCCGGCCGGGTCCGTCCCAGCCGCGACGGCCGCACAGCTCACGCCGTCACGGCCGCCGTGTCATAGGCCCAGGCCTTGGAGACGATCTTCCAGCCGCCGGCGAATTTCACCAGCAGCAATTCGTCGACGAAGCGGTTGGGCAGGAGCGCGTCGCGCACCCGCACATGGGCGGTGGTCGGGCTCGCGATGGTGAGGCTGACCACCTCGTCGTGGCGGGGGTCGTTGCGCGAGGCAGGCGCCGCGCGATTGGCCACCCGGGTCATGTAGCTTTCCATATCGAGCGCCGCCTCGTTGCCGCCTTCCGACGAAAACAGCTGGGCCTGCGGATGGAACACCGCGCGGAAGCCGTCGACGCTGCCGTCATAGAGCGCGTCGAAATAACCCTGGACCGTCGCGAGAACCGCTGTCCGATCATCCATCACTGAACTCCCTGCATCATCACGTTGTGCTCCCGGTCGGCGAGCTCCAGGCTCTCGTCGAGAATGGCGAGCAGCCGCTCGGACTCGGTCTCGGAAATGATCAAAGGCGGCGCCAGGAACAGCGAGGTCTGCTCGCCGCTGGTGCCGATGACGGCGCCCTTGTCGAGCGCCAGTCCGGCGACGCGCGAGGCGAGCGGCGCCTCCGGCGTGTCGGCGAGCCAGTTGCGCCAGTCCGGCCCATGCAGCTCCACCGTCCAGTGCAGGCCCTGTCCGGCGACCCGCGCGACGCTCGGATGGCGCCTTGCGATCTCCCCGAGCCGCCTGGCGTAGAAGCCCTCCAGGGCATGGACCCGCGCCAGCAGGGCCTCGTCGCGCAGGATGGCGAGATAGGCGCTCACCGCCGCCATGGTCATGGGATGGCCGCGCAGCGTGCCGTAGTTCTGCCAGCTCTTGCCGTCGAGTTCGGCGGCGAGGTCCTTGGAGATCACGATGGCGGCGACCGCCATCATGCCGCCGCCGAGGCCCTTGCCGAGCGTCACCATGTCGGGCCGGCTGGTGCCGCCCTGGAAGGCGAAGGCCCGGCCGGAGCGGCCCATGCCGGTGACCACTTCGTCGGCGATCCAGAACGCCCCCTCGCGCCGGGCGATCGCCGCCACCGCGTCCTGATAGGCGCCGTCGTGATAGAAGCCGCCCTGGGTATAGTCGATGATCACAGCGGCGGATGAGCGCAGCATGGCCGGGGCCCCGGCGAGGCGCTGGTCGAGCGGCCTTTCCGGACGGGCCGCGGCTTCCGTGGCGCTGCGATAGAGCGTGCCGTCAGGGGCAGGCAGCACATGCACCGGCGCACCGGCCGGCGGCAGCCGCGTTCCGCCCGCGGGCGCGGCCAGGCCGCCATGCCAATGCGGCTGCACGGTGACGTCGCGGGCCAGGCCGACCAGGCCGTGATAGGCCCGTTCGCGGGTCGCGATCGCCTTGCGGCCGGTCAGCGCCTGGGCCAGCGACAGGGTGATGTCGTTCGCCTCGCTGCCACTGATGCAGAAGCGCACGGCGCCGGCCCAGCTCTCCTCGCCGACCAGGCCGATCTCGAAGAGGTCCTCGGCGGCCTTGTCGCGGCCGCTCCAGCTCCAGCCCTCGCTGACCATGGGCAGGTCGGCCGCCTTGCGCAGCGCTTCCGCCATGCGCGGATGGCCGTGGCCGAGCGGCCCGCCGGTATTGCTGCCGTCGAGCACGCGGCGGCCGTCTTCGAGGACGAAATGGACGCCGGAGCCACCGACGACGCGTGGCGCTTCCGTGCCGGCATTCAGCCCCGTCCGCAGCAATCTGCTCATCGCCTCGTCCCTCTCCGTCATGGCCGGAAACTAGGCGGGCGCCTCTGGTTCCGACAGCGCCAGATATGGGCGAGATCGATGAGCCAGAGCGGCGGGATCCGGCCCGATCAGGACCGCAGCAGGGCGGTCACCGCGGCGAGGCGCGGGTGGGCCTCGTCGGCCGGCAGGCGGCCATAACCGATCAGCAGGCCCTGCCGGTCGGGTTCGCCGAGATAGCACTGCGACAGGGGCTGGATGAAGCCGCCGGCCTGGCGGCTGCGGCGCGAGGCTTCACGGTCGGTGATGCGCTCTGCCAGGTCCGGCTGGAACAGCGCGGTCAGGTGCAGGCCGGCGGGCGTCGGCGGCACGACCAGTTCGTCCGGCATGAGCGCCTGAAGGGCATCGAGGACGGCCTGCTGGCGTTCCGCATAGACCTTGCGCATGCGCCTGATGTAACGCAGCAGGTGCCCGTGGCGCAGGAATTCGGCGAGCGCCGGCTGGGCGGTGCCGGCGGTGTGAACGTCGATGCGGGACCGGCCCCGGCCGAAAGCCTCGATGAAGCGCGGGCTGGCGACCAGATAGCCGATCCTGAGGCTCGGCAGCATGACCTTGGAGAAGGTGCCGAGATAGATGACCCGGCCGGTGCGGTCGAGCGACTTGAGCGAGGCGGTCATGCTGTCGCGATGGCGGAACTCAGAATTGTAGTCGTCCTCGATGACCCAGCTGCCGCGCCGGTTGGCCCATTCCAGCAGTTCCTGGCGCCGCTCCAGTTTCATGGCGACGCCGAGCGGAAACTGATGCGAGGGCGTGACCACGGCGAGCTTGGCATTGGGTGCGCGGCGGATGCCTTCGGCGACGCACAAGCCTTTGTCGTCGACCGGCACCGGCACCAGCTTCGCGCCGGCGGCCTTCAGGCTCCAGCGCGCCTCGATGAAGCCGGGCTCCTCGACCCAGACCTCGTCGCCCGGATCGAGCAGCATGCGGCAGCAGAGATCGAGCGCGCCAGAACTGGCCTGGGTGATGGCGACCTCTTCCGGGCGGCAGAGAAGGCCGCGCACGGACCCCAGGAATTCCGCTGTCGCCTCGCGCAGCGGCTGCCAGCCGAGCGGCGACATGTCGATACAGGCCGAGCGCAGCGGGTTCTGCCAGGTCTGGCGGAGCAGGCGCGACCAGACGTCGAAGGGAAATTCGGAGATGTCGGGGGTGCCGGTGCTGAACGGCGAGCCGAGCTCGAATTCGTAGTCGGTCGCCAGCAGCGACTGCCAGCGTTCCGAGAACCAGGCGCCGTCGGCGGCCGTTTCGGTCGGTGCCGGAGAGGAGCCGGAGGGGCGGGCAATGGCCGCCACCTCGACGCCGCCACGCGGCACCGATTGCAGATAGCCCTCGGCATAAAGCAGGTCGAAGGCGGTCAGCACGATGGCGCGCGAGCAGCCGAGCTCGGCCGAGAGCTTGCGCGACCCGAGCAGCCGCGTGCCCGCGGGCATGCGGCCGTCGAGGATCTGGTTGCGCAGATGCGCCGCCACCTGCTGGTAGAGCGGCATGTCCGACTGGCGGTCGAGATGCATGCCGGCCATCGACATGCGCCGGCCGGTCGATCCATCCTTGGCCATGCTGCGTCCCGTCATCCCCGGCGGCGCGCGTCCTCGCCGCCCTCGCCCGGAGAGCCATAGCCGCCGCCGCCACAGCTTTCCAGCGTGACCAGATCATCCTGGCTCAACAAGAGGTTGGCCTTGCCCGACAGCGGCGTCACCGCGCCATCCCGCTCCAGCGTGACGGTGAAGGGCTTGCCGGCCTCGCCGCCCTTGAGCCCATAGGGCGGGATGCGGGTGCGCTCGACGCAGGTGGTCAGCCACATGGTCGGCGCCAGCACGCGATAGCTGCGGATGACGCCGTCGCCGCCCTTGAACCGGCCGGTGCCGCCGGCGTCGCGGCGGATCGCCTGGCGCTCGACGCGAATGGCGTAATTGGCCTCGATCACCTCGGCCGGCGTGTTCGAGGTATTGGCGAGATGGACGCGCGTCGCCGGCACGCCGTCGCGGTCGTGGCGCGCGCCTTCGCCGCCGCCATGGACCTCGTAGAGCATGCGCCAGGACTGGTCCGGCCGCGGCTCGGCGAAAGCCAGAAGCCCCGACGTGGTGGGGCCGCCGGCCGATAGGCGCTCGGGGATGACATGTTCCATGGCGCGGAAGATGGCATCGACCACCCGCATCGAGGTCTCGTGATTGCCGGCGGCGACCGCCGCGTTCCAGCCGGGCTCCAGGATCGAGCCGGGCCGGGTGATGATGGTCAAGGGCCTGAGCGCGCCGGCATTCTGCTGCATGTCGCGGCCGCTCATGATGCGCGCGGCATAGACCACCGCCGAGCGCGCGATGAAGGGCGTGGTGTTGCAGAAATTGGCGACCCGGTCACTGCTGCCCGAGAGGTCGAACAGGGCCTCGTCGCCCTTGATCTCGATGCGCACGTGAATGCGTGCCGGCGACCCGTCCGGCCCGCCGTCGTCGAGGAAGTCCTCGCCCTCATAGGTGCCGTCGGGCAGGTCGAGAAGGGCCGCGCGCATCTCGGCTTCGGAGAGGTCGTGCAGCCGCGCCAGGCTGTCGAGAAAGGTCTGCGTGCCATGCTGCTCGCAGAGCTCGTGAATGCGCCGCTCGGCGGCCTGCGTCGCCGAGAGCTGGGCCAGCAGGTCGCCCTCGCAGGAGACGGGATCACGCACATTGGCGAGGATGAAATCCAGCACCGGCTTGTTCAGGCCCTTGCTGCTGGCGATCGGCATGGGCGGGATGCGGATCGCCTCCTGGAAGGTGTCCACCGCCTGGGCGAGATAGCTGCCCGGCCAGGTGCCGCCGACGTCGGGCCAATGGGCGAGGCTCAGCGCGAAGGCGACGAGCTTGCCGGCGACGAAGACCGGGCGCGCCACCTTGACGTCGTTCAGATGATTGCCGCCGAGCGCGCCGACATTGTAGATCAGCGCGTCGCCCTCGCGCATGTCCTCGGCCGGGCAGACCTTCAGCAATTCGCGCACGGTATAGGCCATGGCGCCGAGATGGATCGGGATGTCGCGGCCCTGGCCGACCAGCCCGCCTTCCGCATCGGTGATGGCAGAGGAGAGATCGCCGGCCTCGCGCAGGAGCGGCGAGCGCGCCGAGCGGGTCATCACCAGGCTCATTTCTTCGGCGGCCGCCGAGAGGCCGTGGCGGATGACCTCGACGACGAAGGGATCGAGCTTGCTCATGCCGCGCTCCTGGTCAGGAAAAGATTGCCGGCCGCATCGGGCCGCGCCTGCCAGCCCGGCGAGACGACGACGGTGGACCAGGCATCCTCGATGATGGCCGGTCCCTCGACGGTTCCGGACAGCGATTCCCTGGACAGGATCGGCGTGGCGACGGCCTGTCCGCCGGGGAAAATGCAGTCGCGCGTTCGCTCGGGCCGCGGCGGGCGGCCGACATCGGGCCGCGCGACCGGCGTCGATGACGCCTTGCGGGCTTGCACCCTCAAGGATTCGATGACGCAGGCTTCCATCGTGGCGTAACCGAACAGCTCGCGATGACGCCGATGGAAATCGGCCTCCAGACGCGCGCCGTCGAGCGGCATGGCGAAGGGCACCGGCATGGCATCGCTCTGCGCGGCATAACGCATCAGCGCAACGTGTTCGATGGCAATGCTGTCGCTGGCGATGCCGTTGGCGATCAGCGGCGCGGTGGCTTCCCGGGTCAGTTCGCCGACGCGTTCGGCGAAGACGGTCTCGGACAGGCCGGCGAGCGGCAGGCGCACGGTGCGCTGCTGCAGGAAGCTGAAATCGGCGGTGAGGCAGCCGAGTGCCGAAAAGGCGCTGGACGCCGCCGGCACGATGATCTCGCCGAGCCCATACATGTCGGCGAGGCCGGTCGCGTGCATCGGGCCGCCGCCGCCGAAAGCGAGCAGCGTGCAGCCGCGGCCGTCGACGCCGCGCTCGACCGTGACCCGGCGCAAGGCGCGGGCCATGGTGGCATTGGCGACGCTGACAATGCCGAGAGCGGTGGCGGTGATGCCGAGGCCGAGCTTTTCGGCGATCGGCGCGATGGCGCGATGGGCCGCCTCGATATCGAGATCGATGGTGTCGCCGAGCCGGACATCGGGGTCGAGATAGCCGAGCACGGCATTGGCATCGGTGATGGTCGCCTCGCGGCCGCCGCGGCCGTAGCAGGCAGGACCCGGCTCGGAGCCGGCGCTTTGCGGGCCGACGGTCAGTCCGCCGGGGCCGAGGCGGACGATCGATCCGCCGCCGGCGCCGATCGAATGGACCGCCAGCATGGGCTGGCGCAGGGGACGGCCGCCGATCATGCGGGTATCCGCCATTTCGGCGACGCCGTCGACGATCAGGCAGACATCGGTGGTGGTGCCGCCCATGTCGAAGGTCAGCACGCGCGGGCGGTCGAGCTCCCGGGCGATCCGCGCCGAGGCGGAAACGCCGGCCGCCGGACCCGACATGGCCATGACCAGGGGCCGGCGCTTGACCGCCGGCACCGGCACCATGGCGCCGGCCGAATGGAACACCTGCAGGCCGGCGCCGATCGGCAGTTTCTCTTCGAGTTCGGTCAGATAGGCCACCGCGATCGGCATGGCCGCGGCATTGAAGGCGGTCGAGGAGGCCCGCTCATATTCGCGCGCTTCCGGATTGATCTCATGCGACACGCAGACATGCGGCACGACCCCCGCGAGCCGCCCGGCGAGCAGCTTCTCATGCGCCGGATTGGCGTAGGAATGGATCAGGCAAATGGCGACGCTCTGGACGTCCTTTTCGCGCAGCCAGGCGACGAGGCGCTCGATTTCGGCCTCTTCCAGCGGCTGCAGCACGGCGCCGGTGTGATCCAGGCGCTCGTTCAGGCCGAAGCAGAGCTCCGGCGGCACCAGCGGCGGCGCCTTGGGACGGATGTCGAGCCGATAGAGCTCCTGGCGGCGATAGCGGCCGATCTCCAGCACGTCCTCGAAGCCGGCGGTGGCGATGAGCGCGATGCGCGGCAGCCGCTCCTCGACCAGCGCATTGGTGACGCGGGTGGTGCCGTGGACGAAACGCCTGACATCGTCGGGCATCAGCCTGACCGCGCCGAGCGCCTCGATCATGGCGCGCACCGGCGCGTCCGGGCGTGAGGGCACCTTGGCGATGCGCGTCTCGTTGGTGTCTGTGCGCACGGCGATGATATCGGTGAAGGTGCCGCCGATATCGGTGCCGATATCCCAGATCCTCTGCTGCAAGTCAGTCGTCTCCTCGATCCAGTGCCGGGCTCGCGGCCAGATGTCAGCTGGCCAATGCCGCCTCGGGTTCGAAATGGGGAATGGCGGCCAGGAGCTCGCGGGTATAGGCGGCCTTGGGTTGAACGAACAGCGCGCGGCTGGCGCCCTGTTCGACGATCCGGCCCTGGCGCAGCACGACGATATCGTCGCACATCATGCGCACCACGTTGAGGTCATGGCTGACAAACAGAAAGGCGAGGTCTTCCTCGCGGCGCAGGTCGTCGAGCAGCTTGAGCACGACGGCCTGGACCGACACGTCCAGAGCCGCGGTCGGCTCGTCGAGCACCAGGAGGCGCGGCTTGACGGCGATCGCCCGGGCAATGCCGACGCGGGCCTTCTGGCCGCCCGACAGCTGGTGCGGAAACCGGGTCAGCAGGTCGGCGGCCAGGCCGCAGCGTTCGGCGCTGTCCTCGACGCGCCGGCGCAATTCGCCACCGCCGAGGCCGAGCAGCCGCTTCACCGGATGGGCGATGCAATCGAAGGCGCTGAAGCGCGGATTGAGGCTGTCATGCGGGTCCTGGAAGACGATCTGGATGTCGCGCCGCAAGGGCGAGGCATGGAAATCGCGCGATGGCAGGGCGCCGATATCCTGGCCGTCGAACAGGATGCTGCCGCCATCATGGTCGATCAGCCGGCAGATCAGCCGCGAGACCGTGCTCTTGCCCGAACCGGATTCGCCGACCAGGCCGAGGCTCTGGCCCGGCTCGAGACCGAAGGACACGCCGTCGACGGCGGTGGCGCCGCCATACCGCTTCACCAGGTTCTGGACGTCGAGCAGCGGCGGCGTGCCGCTCGGGCGCGACGGGCGCGGGCGGGGGGCTGCCGGCGCTGCTCCGACGAGATCGGCAATGGTCGAGCGTAGCGTCGGCGAGGCCGCGACGAGGCGCTTGGTGTAGGGGTGGCGGGGCGCGCGGAACAGGCTGGCGGCGGGCGCCTGCTCGACCACCTGACCATGCTGCATCACCGCCACCTCGGCGCAATAGCGCGCGGCGAGGCCGAGATCGTGGGTGATCAGGATCATCGCCATGTTGCGTTCGGCGGTCAGCCGCGCCAGCAGGTCCATCACCGCCTTCTGGGTGGTGACGTCGAGGCCGGTGGTCGGTTCGTCGGCGATCAGCAGAGCCGGGTTCGAGGCGATCGCCATGGCGATCATCACGCGCTGGCACATGCCGCCGGAGAGCTCGTCGGGATAGGCGTCGAAGCGCTTGTCGGGATCGCGAATGAGGACGGCCTGCAGGAGCTCCAGCGCGCGCGCCCTGAGCTCCCGCCCGGACAGCGACTGATGGGCGTCGAGCGCGTCCATCACCTGCCGGCCGATGCCGCGGATCGGGTTGAGCGCGGCGCGCGGGCTCTGGAACACCATGGAGATGGCGGCGCCGCGCAAGGCCTTCATCTCGGCGGCGCCGGCCCGGGTGATGTCCTGGCCGCGGAACCGGATACGGCCGCGCGGCACGCGTGCCGAAGGTTCCAGCAGCCGGGTGACCGCGAAGGCGGTGACCGACTTGCCCGAACCGCTCTCGCCGACGACCGCCAGCGTGCCGCCGGGCGCGACGCTGAGCGAGGTGCCGCGCACGGCCTCGACCAGCCCGCGCCGGGTGGCGAAGGAGACGTGCAGGTCGTCGATCTCGAGCAAGGGTTCGGTCATGCGCGCATCGCTCATGTGCGCATCCTCGGATCGAGAATGTCGCGCAGGCCGTCGCCCAGCAGGTTGAAACAAAGGACCGCCAGCATCAGCGCCAGGCCCGGGAAGGTGACGAGCCACCATTGGCCGGTGCCGATGAAGCGGGCGCCCTCGGCGACCATGATGCCCCATTCGGGGGTCGGGGCCTGGACGCCGAGACCGAGGAAGGAGAGGCCGGCGGCATTCAGGATGGCCCAGCCGAGATTGAGCGAGATCTGCACGGCCATGGCCGGCAGGATGTTGGGCAAGAGAAAGCGCAGCACGACCGAGAGATGGCTGTCGCCGCCGGCGCGCGCCGCCTCGACCCAGCCGGCGCCGCGCCGGCTGTTCACCTCGGCACGGGCGAAGCGGATATAGAAGGGCAGGTTGATCACCGCGGTGGCGATGATGATGTTCTCGACCCGGTTGCCGAGGGCGGCCACCAGCGCCATGGCCAGCACGAAGAGCGGGAAGGCCATGAGCACGTCGACGGCGCGACCGACCGCCCGGTCGAGCCAGCCGCCGCGATAACCGCAGAAACTGCCGATCACCGCGCCGACCAGGAAGGACAGGCTGACCGCCGAGGCGGCGATGGCGAAGTCGAGGCGCGCCGCCGCGATCAGGCGGGAGAAGATGTCGCGCCCGAGCTGGTCGGTGCCGGCCCAGTGCGCCGCCGATGGCGGCCGCAGGGCGTTCGGCACGTTCGAGGCCAGGGGATCGTGGGGCATGAGCCAGGGTGCGAGGACCGCGACCGTGAGCATCAGCGCGGTGCCGCCGGCGGCAATGGCGGTGACCGGATTGGTGCGCAGCACCCAGCCGGCATGGCGAAGCGTGGCGTTCATGCGACCGAGACCCTGGGATCGGCGACGCCGTAGAGAATGTCGATCGCGAGGTTGACCGCCACGAAGATGGCGGCGACCAGCAGGACGAAACCCTGGACCGGCGCATAGTCGGAGGCGAGCAGGGCGTCGAGCGCGTAGGAGCCGATGCCCGGCCAGGAGAACACCTTCTCGACCAGGACATTGGCGCCGAGCATGGTGGAAAAGACGATGCCGATAATGGTCAGCACCGGCAGCAGCGCGTTGCGCAGGGCATAGGCGACGATCACCCGGCGCCTGGACATGCCGATGGAGCGGGCGGTGCGGATGAAGTCGCTGCCGAGCACGGCAAGCAACGAGGCGCGGGTCATGCGCGCCAGCGGCGCCAGCACGAACAGCGCCATGGTGAGCGCGGGCAGGATCAATTGGGCGGCCGCGGCGCGCCAGCCGGCGAGATCGCCGGTAAGCAGGAAGTCGACCAGCATGAAGCCGGTGATATCGGGCGCCGCCGCGGCGAAGATGTCGAGCCGGCCGGTCGGATCCGGCGCGATGCCGAGCACGACGTAGAACAGGTAGATCAGCAGCAGGCCGGAGACGAAGGTCGGCACGCAGACCCCGAGCGTGCAGACGAAGCGCACGGCGTGATCGACGACCGAGCCCGGCCGGAGTGCTGCCGCCGTACCGAGCGGAACGGCGAGGCCGAGCGCGATGACGAGGGCGCAGAGGCTCAGTTCGAGCGAGGCCGGCAGGCGATGGGCGAGATCGCTGACGACAGGCTGTCCGGTGGTCAG
Source organism: Hyphomicrobiales bacterium (assembly GCA_017304475.1). Lineage (GTDB taxonomy): Bacteria > Pseudomonadota > Alphaproteobacteria > Rhizobiales > Phreatobacteraceae > Phreatobacter. Next base: position 406,956 of record JAFKKV010000012.1, read on the forward strand.
CGAGCGGCCGAGATTGCCGGTGGCGACATCGCCGAGATAACGCAGGAGCTGTTCGGGGATCGGCCGGTCGAGACCCATGGCACGGCGGAGATCGTCGATCTCCTGCTGGCCGGCATTGGGGCCGGAGGCGAAGAAGGTCGCGGGATCACCCGGCAGCACCCGCATCAGCAGGAAGGTCAGGACGACGACGCCGAACAGCGCGGGCAGGGAGGCGAGAAGCCTCCGCGCCACGCGCCGCCCGATGCTCCGGAAGGCCGCCATGGTCAGACGCGCCTGAGATCGCGGTAGTCGACCTGGCGGTGGAACCAGTAGGTGAAGCCGTCGATAGTGGGCGCCATCACCGCATCCTGGTTGGGCTGCCACAGCATGAGGCTGGGCACCTCCTCGGCCAGGATGGTGATCATCCGCTTGCAGGCGACCTTGTATTTCTCGGCATCGGTCTCGAACCGGGCCGCCTGGACCAGGCCGTCCAGCTCCTCGTTGCGATAGCTGCCGAAATTCCAGCGATGGCGGCCGCTGAAATAGGTCCGGAAGAAATAGTCGGTCGCCGGCAACCAGGCGGTGCCGGATTCGATGAAGAAGGGCAGGCGCCGGTCGACCTGCATGGTGGTGAACTGGGCGTCCGGCAGTTTCTGGATCGACACATCGATGCCGATCTTGGCGAGCGCCTCCTTGATCAGCGCGGCGGTCGGCTCGGCGATCGAGGCAGCGCCCGCCGGGAAGGAGAAGGTCGTGGCGAAACCCGAGGCCATGCCGGCATCGCTCATCAACTGCTTGGCCCGGGCGAGGTCGGTGCGCAACGGCAGTCTCTGCGGGAAGCCGGCGTCGGGCGCCTCCGTCCAGGTGGCGCCGAACAGCTGACGGCCGCGGGCGAACAGCGCCGCCTTGAACATGTCGTCATAGGGCAGGGCTGCGGCGACCGCCTGGCGCACCTTGACGTTGTCGAAGGGGGCGACGCCGGAATTGAAGATGATGGCGTTGAAGCCGTTGGTCTGGGGGATTGCGACCAGCTTCACCTTGCCGCGCTCCTGCAGGCTGGTGATGTCGCCGGCCTGCAGGTCGACCGACAAGTCGGCGTCGCCGCGCTCGATGAGGCTGGCGCGGTTCGCCGGGTCCGGCACGGTCTGGGCGATGATCCGCTTGAAGAACGGCAATTTGCCGTCGGCCCCGCCCTTCCAGGCCTCGTTGCGCTTGAGGATGGTCTGCTGTCCGGGCCGGTGCTGCTCGACGATATAGGCGCCGCCCGCGGCGGTGTTGTCCTTGAGCCAGGCGGTGGCCCAGACGTCGTCGGCGGTGGCGTTCTTCTTGACCAGCGTGCTGTTCATGATCGGCGACAGCGGAATGCAGAGATTGGCGAGAGCCAGCCGGTCGGGCTTGTCGAGCAGCACCTCGACGGTGCGTTCGCCGGCGACGCGGAACTGCTCGGGCTTGGTCAGCGAGCCGCTGGCGATCTGGGCCGCCGACATGGACTTCGCCAGGACCGCGCGGTCGAGCGACCATTTGACGTCCTCGGCGGTGACGGCTGAGCCGTCGTGCCAAGTCGCGCCCTGGCGCAGATGGAAGGTCAGGGTGCGGCCGTCGGCGGAGCGGTCGATCCGCTCGGCCAGCTCGCCGCGGATATTGTCGAAATCGAAGGTCCAGACGCCGTCGACCTGCTTGCGGCCGAAGGAGGCGAGCCGGTCATAGATGTTCATCGCCACGCCGAAGACCTCGCGCGTGCCGCCGGGAGCGGTCGCATCCAGCGTGTTGACGGTTCCGGCCATGACATGGCGCAGCGTCTCGGAACGCGTCTGCGCCTCCGCGGCCCCGGGCAAGGCAGCGTTGCCCAATGCACTTCCCATGGCGGCCCCAAATACGGTCTTGAGCCCCTGTCGACGCGTGAGCTTCATGGTCGGATACCCCTGGATGATCCCGACGGCCTTGCTGCCGTCGTCTTGTTGTTCTGGCCCATCCGACCGCACTCGGAGCCCGTAACGGAAGGTCCAGAATCAGAGCAAAGGGCTGAGCCAGATCCGGCGGTGGTTCTGCCGGCCCATGTGTCGAGCCGTGGGAGGTGGTGATTTCGACGCGGATCTCGGCTTTCCGATGAGCCTGAATGCGTCGCCCTTCGAAATCGCGCGCAAGGACCACCACTCTTCACCTCTCCCCGGCGGGGAGAGGTCGGCCGAAGGCCGGGAGAGGGGGAGTCGGAGCGTCAGAACAAGGCTTTATGC
>JAFKKV010000038.1 GCA_017304475.1 Hyphomicrobiales bacterium
CGCGCGCTGACCGGCGGCTCGACCGCCAGCGGCGAGCCGCGCGTCGTGCGCGCCAATACCGATCCGGTGCGGGTCCCGGTGCAGCAGGCTCAGGATCCCAAGCCGGTGACCGACCGCGTTCCCGGCGGCGACCGGATGGTCTCCCGCGAGGAGCGTCCGGTGAGCCCGCGCGAGCAGGCGGCACAGGTTCAGGCTCCGCCGCAGCCGGCGGCGCCGCGTGTCATTCCGCTGTCGCCGGCGGCGCCTGCCGGCAGCGTCACCGATCCGGGCCAGCCGCTGGTCCGCCAGGTTCAGTCCGTCGTCGTGCCGAGCGCCAATGCGGCGCCGGCCGCAGCGCTGGCCCCGACCGCCCCCGATGCGGTCGCTACCATTCCCACGGCGCCGCGCGGCGCCGCCGAAGAGCCGCGCCGCGTGCGCACGGTGACCGTCGGTCCGGACAACCAGATCCTCAATCCGACGCCGCGCCCGGCGGCGGCGCCCGGCGGCATGCCGCTGTCGGTGGTGCCGACCGCGCCCGGCCAGGCGCAGCCTGCGCCGCAGTCAGCGGCGCCCGCATCGGCCACGCTGGCCTCGGCCGACAGCCGCGCCGCGCCGACGCCTCTGCCGCGTCCTGCCCGCCCCAGCCGGCCGGCCGCCGAAGAGGACGAAGCGCGGGCTGGCGCCCGTCCGCTCGATCTCGCGCCGCAACGCACCGCCTCGCTGCGCCAGCCGCAACCGGCTACCGCGGCACCCGCCGCCGCCACCGGGGCCGGTTCGTCCTTCGTGCAGATCTCGTCGCACCAGTCCGAGGCCGAGGCGCGCGGTGCCTTCGCCAATGCCCAGAGGCGCTTCTCGGTGCTGCAGGGCCAGACGCCGAATATCCGCTCGGCCGAACTGCCGGGCCGGGGCACCTGGTATCGGCTGCGGGTCGGACCGTTCTCGCGCGCCGATGCGCAAAGCTTCTGCGAGCGGCTGAAATCTTCGGGCGGATCCTGCGTCATCAACTGAGCCATGCCCGTCCATGCCCTGATCGTCGGCTGCGCCGGCACCACATTGACGCCGGACGAGATCGCGTTGTTTCGCGATCTCGACCCCTGGGGCCTGATCCTGTTCCGGCGCAATTGCGACAATCCCGACCAGATCCGGCACCTGACCGAGACCTTCCGCGGCATCGGCGGGCGCGCCGACGCGCCGGTGCTGGTCGACCAGGAGGGCGGCCGGGTGCAAAGGCTCGGGCCGCCGCATTGGCCGAAATATCCGGCCGCGCGGGCCTTTTCGCGCATCGCCGCCAATGATCCGCTGGTCGGGCGCGAAATGGCCAGGCTCGGCGCGCGGCTGATCGCCAACGATCTGAGATCGGTCGGCATCACCGTCGATTGCCTGCCGGTGCTCGACGTGCCGGTGCCCGGCTCCCACACCATCATCGGCGACCGCGCTTATGGCGAGGGCCCGGACATGGTCGCGGCTTTCGGCCGGGCGGCCGCGGAAGGCCTCATCGCCGGCGGTGTCCTGCCGGTCATCAAGCATATTCCCGGGCATGGCCGGGCGGCCGCCGACAGCCACGACGCGCTGCCGGTGGTCGATGCCGACAGGGCGAGCCTCGAGGCGACCGATTTCAAGCCGTTCCGGACGCTGACCGACATGCCCCTGGCGATGACCGCCCATGTCGTCTATTCGGCGATCGACGCGCGGCGTCCGGCCACCACGTCGCGCAAGGTCATGCGCGAGGTGATCCGCGGCGCGATCGGTTATGACGGCCTGGTCATGACCGACGACCTGTCGATGAACGCGCTGGCGGGAAGCCTTGGCGAGCGCACGCGGGCGAGTTTCCGCGCCGGCTGCGACATGGTCCTGCATTGCAACGGCAAGATCCCGGAAATGCTGGCGGTCGCAGCGGAAACGCCGGTCCTGGCCGGCAAGGCCCGGAGGCGGGCGGAAGCAGCACTCGGCCGCATTCGCCACGAGAGCGAGCCGCTCGACGTGGCCGAGGCCAGAGCGCGTTTCTTCGAGGTGCTGGAGCGGACGAGCCTCGCGCCGTCCACGGGCTTCGCGCCGACCCACGCGCTGAGCGTCTGAGAGGGCGTGCGGGAATTCGGCCTCGTGGGGTCACGCGTCGTCCTGGCCGGGCTTGGGCCGGCCAATCCGGTGCACTCCGCCCGACGCCTCGTCTCGTCTTGGCCGGGCTTGTCCCGGCCATCCACGAATTCCATGCCTTTGGTCATAGAGATCGGGCCAATCCGGGTTCTCTGCGAGGACCCACCGGCACAAGTCGTGGATGCCCGGGACAAGCCCGGGCAAGACGATGCGTTGACGTCATGGTGTCATCGGGCCACGGCCCGGGCCCGGTGGCCGGCGGTGTCGTCTCGCCCAAAGGCACATCTCATCACGATCCGGCTTGCCCCGGCCATGGCGAAGGGCCGCCCACCGCCCCGATGTCGTTCGCGAACGGGCCTCGAAGCCTGCGGCCGAATTGCCTTGCCGGTTCGAATGCGGTCTATGATCGCCGAGGCGCCGCGCCCGTCGCGCGGCCGGGATGGATCATGGCCAAGTCGCCGCAGGAGATGACCAGCATATTGCCCTTCGAGGCTGTTCCCGAGCGGGACAGCTCGGAGCCGGCTTTCGTCGTCGATGTCGACGGTTTCGAAGGGCCGCTCGACATGCTGCTGGCGCTGGCGCGCACCCAGAAGGTGGATCTCGCCAAGATCTCGATCCTGGCGCTCGCCACGCAATACCTGAATTTCATCGACGAGGCGCGCAAGATGCGCCTGGAGCTCGCCGCCGATTACCTGGTCATGGCGGCCTGGCTCGCCTATCTCAAGTCGCGCCTGCTGATCCCGGATCCGGGCAAGGGTGACGAGCCCTCGGGCATCGAGCTCGCGGAAGTGCTGGCCTTTCGCCTGCAGCGTCTTCAGGCCATGCGCGAGGCGGCGGCCAAGCTGATGACCCGGCACAGGCTCGGCCGCGACGTCTTCGGCCGCGGCGCGCCGGAGCCGGTGGTGGCGATCGCGCTGCACCGCTGGGACGCGACGCTCTACGACCTCCTGACCGCCTATGCCCAGCAACGCCAGAAAAGCGCGCTGTCGCATGTCCATTTGACCAGGCGGCAGGTCTGGTCGCTGGCCGAGGCGCGTGAAATCCTCGAGCGGTTGATCGGTGCCTCCATGGACTGGGCGCCGCTCGACAGCTTCCTGCTCGACTATCTGGTCGAGCCGGAGCGGCGGGCCACCGTGCTCGCCTCCAGTTTCGCCTCGTCGCTGGAACTGGTGCGCGAGGGGGTGCTGGAGGTCCACCAGGACCGGCCGCTCGGCACGCTCTACATGCGCAAGCGGCGGGACGAGCCCGGTTCGCCGCCGAGCGGGGCGTGACGGCCCGATGTCGCAAACCGGTGAGGCAGGCCATGGTCCGCGTGAGAAATCCGGGCTAGAACCCGAGCCAATGAGCGTGGAACAGGCAACGGACGACAGCGGGAGCGAGGTGCATCTCGGCGCGGCCATCGGCATTGTCGAGGGCCCGGTCGAGCAATTGCGCATTGTCGAGGCTCTGCTGTTCGCCGCGGCCGACCCGCTCGACGAGGCGGCGCTCGCCGAGCGGCTGCCGAAAGGCGCCGACCTGAAATCGCTGCTGGTGACCCTGCAGGCCTTCTACGCGCCGCGCGGGGTCAACCTCGTCCGGGTCGCGGGAAAATGGACCTTCCGCACCGCCGAGGACCTGAGTTTCCTGCTGCACAAGGAAACCGCCGACGAGCGCAAGCTGTCGCGTGCGGCCCTCGAGACGCTCGCCATCGTCGCTTATCACCAGCCGGTGACGCGCGCCGAGATCGAGGAGATCCGCGGCGTCAGCATTTCCAAGGGGACACTCGACCTGCTGCTGGAGACCGGTTGGCTGCGGATCCGCGGCCGGCGCAAGTCGCCGGGCCGGCCGGTGACCTTCGGCACGACGCCGGGCTTCCTGGAGCATTTCGGCCTCGAGGCGATCGGCGACCTGCCGGGTCTCGACGACCTCAAGGCCGCCGGCCTGCTCGACGGGCGGCTGCCGCCGGGCTTCCAGATCCCGATGCCGAGCGACGATCACACCCTGCGCGACGACGAGGAACCGGACGACCAGTCCGAGCTCGACCTGTCGCTCGGGCCGCGGATCGCCGACGACGAGGCCGGCCGATGACGCCAGCCGAGGCGGACGGCGGCATGACGGCCGACGATACGCGCTGGGGCCGGCGCGGCACGGCGGGCCCGGCGATCGCCCGCGCGCTGGGTTTCGAGGCCGTGTCCCACGCCTATGGCCGGATCCGGGCGCTCGACCAGGTCACGCTCGACGTCAGGCCGGGCGAGATCGTCTGCCTGCTCGGGCCATCAGGCTGCGGCAAGACGACGCTCCTGAGGATCGCCTCGGGCATCGAGCGGCCGAGCGCCGGTCGCATGCTGATGGACGGGCGCGAGGTGGCCGGCCCGGCGGTCTTCGTGCCGCCGGAACGGCGTGGCGTCGGCCTGGTGTTCCAGGATTTCGCGCTGTTTCCGCATCTCAGCAATCTCGCCAATGTCATGTTCGGCCTCAAGACCTTGCCCCGGGCCGAGGCCGAGAAGGCCGCCCGCCTGGCGCTCGGCCGGGTCGGCCTGTCGCAGCATGCGCTCGACTATCCCCACGCACTCTCGGGCGGCGAGCAGCAGCGGGTGGCTCTCGCCCGCGCCATCGCGCCGCGTCCGGGCGTGCTTTTGATGGACGAGCCGTTTTCCGGCCTCGACAGCCGCCTGCGCGACACCATTCGCGAGGAGACGCTCGCCGTCATGCGCGAGACTCGGGCAACCTGCATCGTTGTGACGCATGACCCCGAAGAGGCCATGCGCATGGCCGACCGCATCGTGCTGATGCGTGGCGGCCGCATCGTGCAGGCCGGCACGGCCGCCGATCTCTATCGCCGGCCGGTCGATCTCGCCGCCGCGCGGTTTTTTTCCGACATCAACGAGGTGCCCGGCACCGTCAGGGCCGGCAAGATCGTCACGCCGGTCGGATATTTTCCAGCGCCCGGGCTTGCCGAGGGGACGCGTGCGGTCGCCGCCATCCGGCCGCAGGCGATCGTGCCGATGCCGGCGCAAATGTGCATTCCGGGCCGACTTTTGGCCAAACGCTTCCTCGGTGAGGTCGAATTCCTCGAAATCGCTGTGGAAGGCTTGGACGCGCCCTTGAAGGCGAGGGTCCGTTCGGCGGAAACCTTGATCCCCGGTCGTGACCTCGGCATCGACGTTACGGCATCCGAGGTCCTTGTTTTTGCCGTACCCGAAGCCTAGTTTCCCCCCAACACGGCACGATGTGGCCGCAACCGGATAACACCGCGCTCACGATCCCAGGGATCTGCCGGTGACGTGAATAGAGGAGTGAATCATGGGTAGCTTCAGCGCTTGGCACTGGATCCTGGTCGGCGTCGTCGTGATGCTGCTGTTCGGGCGCGGCAAGATCTCCGAGTTCATGGGCGACGCGGCCAAGGGCATCAAGGCGTTCAAGAAGGGCATGGCGGAAGACGACCCGAAGCCGGAGACGGCAGCGGCCCCCGCGGCTCCCGAAGCACGGACGATCGATCATGCGCCGGTGGAAACCGCTTCGGCTTCCGCTCCCGCGCCGGCAACCCCCGCCCAGACGCCCAAAGCGAGCTGAACGAAGATTGCCTGTCGAAGGGCGAGCCTGAACGGGTAAGGGACCGTACCCGCCAATGGGACGGTGAGATGTCATGTTCGATTTGAGCTGGGGCGAGATTGCACTGGTCGGCGCGGTGGCGCTGATCGTCATCGGCCCGAAGGAACTGCCCGGCGTCTTGCGCGGCGTCGGTCAGGCGGTGGCGAAACTGCGCCGCATGGCATCCGACTTCCAGTACCAGTTCAATCAGGCCCTGCAGGAAGCCGAGGTCGACAAGGTCAAGTCGTCGCTCGACAGCGTGACCGAAAGCGTCCAGTCGACCTCGACTTTCAATCCGATCGACTATGCGCGCGAGCAGATCAAGACGGCCGTCGACGACGTCAAGGCCGTGGTGTCGCCGCCGGACAAGGCCGCGACGCCGGCCGATCCCATAGGGCCGCCGGCGCCTGGCACAGCCGATCCGGTGGCTGCGGGCATTCCCGCGCCGCCGAGCTATGCGGTCGATCCCCAGTCCATCCAGAACGCCTTCACTCAGCCGGCGCCGGCGCCGGTCGAGACGCCGGCCGCCGAGCCCGCGGCCGAGGCTGCCCCGGCCAAACCGAAGCGCGTGCGCAAGGCTGCCGCCGAGGCGCCCGCCGAGCCGGTTTCCGTGGCAAGCCCCGAGCCCGCACCCGCCGCAACCCCTGAGCCTGCCGCCGAGCCCGCTGCCGAAGATGCACCGGAGAAGCCGAAGCGCGCCCGAAAGACCAAGGCATGACGCTCGCCGACCCCAAGGAAGACAAGCTGAAGGCCGACGAAGATGCCATCGAGGCATCCAAGGCACCCCTCATCGAACACCTGATCGAACTGCGCTCGCGCCTGATCAAGGCGATGCTCGGTTTCGTCGTCTGTTTCATCTTCTCGTTCGTCTTCTCCAAGCAGATTTTCCAGATCCTGGTGCTGCCCTATGAGTGGGCGGCCGAATATCTGCACATCCCGAAATCCGAGGTGCGGCTGATCTATACCGCGCCGCTGGAGTTCTTCTTCACACAGCTGAAGATCGGCATGTTCGGCGGCGCCTTCCTGGCTTTCCCGGTCATTGCCATCCAGCTCTACAAGTTCGTCGCGCCCGGGCTCTATTCCCACGAGAAGAACGCATTCCGCCCCTATCTGATCTGGACGCCCATCTGCTTTTTCGCCGGCGGCGTCTTCGTGGTCGTCTTCGTCATGCGGGCGCTGATGCTGTTCTCGCTCGGCATGCAGCAGGCGCCGACGGACCAGGCCACCGCCATCCAATATCTCGGCCGGGTCGAGGATTATCTCGGCCTGATCATGACGCTGGTCTTCGCCTTCGGCATCTCGTTCCAGCTGCCGGTCATCATCGCTCTGCTCGGCCAAATCGGCGTCGTCGACACCGCCTTCCTCAAGAAGCAGCGGCGCTATTTCATCGTCATCGCCTTCATCCTGGCGGCGGTGCTGACCCCGCCGGACGTGATCAGCCAGCTGTCGCTCGCCATTCCGCTCTGCCTGCTCTACGAGATCGGCATCCTGGTCGTCGGCCGCATGGAAAAGCGGCGTGCGATCGAGGACGCGGCGCGCGATGACGACGACGAGGGCAAGGGCGAAGGCGGAGATCCGGCCACCAAGCCCGCGACCTGAGGCCGCGACCGGTCGGTTCCCGTCCGTTCCATTGCCACCATTGACCACGTGACGCGCATCCGGCTACCAAGCCGGATCGCCAGGGGGTAGTCCATGTCCATTCTCGACAGCGTCAAGACGACGGTGCTCGTGCCGATCCATCGTGAGGGCTATCCGTTCATCGGCATCGCCGCCGTCGGCACGCTGCTGCTGATCTGGTGGGGCGCCTGGCTCGCCTGGCCGATGCTGGCGCTGACCGTCTGGGTGATCTTTTTCTTCCGCGATCCCGTGCGGGTGACGCCGGTTCGCGACGGGCTGGTCATCGCACCGGCGGACGGGCGCATCTCGCTCGTCACCAATGCCGTGCCGCCGCTCGAACTCGGCCTTGGCGAGACGGCGCTGCCGCGTGTCTCGATCTTCATGTCGGTGTTCGACTGCCATGTGAACCGCGCGCCGATCGGCGGCAAGATCACCGCCATGGCCTATCGCCCGGGCAAGTTCCTCAATGCCGATCTCGATAAGGCCTCCGAGGATAACGAGCGCAACGGACTGACCATCAAGTCGTCCTGGGGCGCTTTCGGCGTGGTGCAGATCGCCGGCCTGGTGGCGCGGCGCATCGTCTGGTGGGTCGAGCAGGGCCATCAGATCGGCACCGGCGAGCGTTTCGGCATGATCCGTTTCGGCTCGCGGGTGGACGTCTATTTCCCCGAAGGCACCAAGCCGCTCGTCTCCGAAGGCCAGAAGTCGGTCGCCGGTGAGACCGTGCTGGCGGACATGGCCTCGAATGAGGGGCCGCGTGTTGTGCGCATCGGCTGACGCCGCGGCATTTTCACGCTAGTTTCGCGCCATGAGCTCCCTGTTCCAGCCTTTCACCCCTGACCGGAACGAGCCGCCGCGGCGCAGGTTCCGGCCGGTTCCCCTGCGCCTTTTGATCCCTAACCTGATCACGCTGCTCGCGCTTTGCGCGGGTCTCAGCGCCATTCGAATGGCGCTCGAAGGCAAGATCGAACTCGGCGTCTATCTGATCCTCGGCGCGGCGGTGCTCGATTCGGTCGACGGGCGCATTGCCCGTCTCTTGAAGGGCACGTCGAAATTCGGCGCCGAACTCGACAGCCTCGCGGATTTCGTCAGTTTCGGCGCGGTGCCGGCGCTGGTGCTCTATCTCTGGGGCATGAACGAGGCCGGCCCGATCGGCTGGATCGCGGTCCTGGTCTTCGCCATTTGCGGCGCGCTGCGGCTCGCCCGCTTCAATGTCCAGATCGAAGACCCGAACCAGCCGGCCTGGATGGCCAATTTCTTCACCGGCGTGCCGATCCCGGCCGGCGCGGTGCTGGTCATGCTGCCGATCTATCTGGAAAATGTCGGCATCCCCAAGAGCCTGATCCATCCCTGGCTGGTCACCGCCTTCACGCTGGCGATCGCGCTCCTCATGGTGTCGCGCGTGCCGGTCTTCTCCGGCAAGAAGCTCGGCGCCAAGGTGCCGCGCGAAAGCGTGCTGCCGCTGTTCGTGGCGGCGATCGCCTTCGTGGCGCTGCTGATGAGCTATCCCTGGATCGTGCTGACGGTGGGCACGGTGGCCTATCTGGCCTCGCTGCCCTTCGGTGCGGCCAAGGCGCAGGCCATGGCACGGGCAGAGGCGGGATCGGCGGCGGCGAAGCCCCCGGCCGATGCGGCGGACGAGAAAGAGCCGGACTGACGGGCGGCTCGAATTTCGAATCAGAAGATCCCGCCAAGTGCTTGTTGTGGCACGGCATGACGGGCGACGGAGGCTGGTATTTCGGTCAGCCGTCCTTCGAGGCTCGCAAGAGCTCGCACCTCAGGATGAGGAGTGTGGTGTATTGCGGCGGTGTTGCTCATGAAGCGATACGCGCATCCCGCACCGTCGCCGATGCAATACACCACGCTCCTCATCCTGAGGTGCTCGCGCCCTTGCGCGAGCCTCGAAGGACGGCCGACCTGCGTGCAATGCCATTATCGCGAATGGTCCCCAGCCGCGCCACCATGCCAGCGGCCGATGACGGCGACGCGGACGCTGAGCAGGCTCGACGGGAAGCCGTGCCGCAATAGCCGGAACGCTTCCGAATCGGTCTGGGGCTTCATGCCGCGCAACAGCGCGAGCATATCGTCGAATTCGAAGGATGCGGATGACCGCTTCGTCTCGATGCGGCTGTCGGCATGCGCCTGCGCCATGACGGCCTCCGGATGGCATTCCACGCGGACAATTCGCTCGTAACGCGATGCACGTCTCGGGTCAGGCTCCCACCGCACGGTTAACGATTGATGACCTGACGATCCCGAGCCTGTCCCGACCATGGCTGATGATTCGGGCAATTCTCAGGATACGGCCGGCATTCATCCGCGGATGCGCAAGAAATGGTCACTTCGTGCTCATTTTCTCGGCTTGCGAGCGTTGTGGCGGCACTTCAAGATCGCCCCGGCTGAGGTGGACATGCAGGCGACGCAAGCGGTCGGGGCCGACCGCGACGCTTTTCGGTGGCGGCACGAGGGCGCGCGCATGCAGCGGGCCCATGGCGTGGGGCGTTTGTCCTTCGTGCGACGGGGCGCCGAGACGGTCATCAAGGATTGCTATCAGGAGGCCGGCCTGCGCATCCGGCTGCCGCGGCCCGGGCCAGAGATGCCGATCGAGGCCGTCATCATCAATACGGCGGGTGGGCTGACCGGCGGCGACCGGTTCGACCTGGAGATCACGGCGGGCGAGGGGACCTCGGCGGTTGTCACCGGCCAGGCAGCCGAGAAGATCTACCGCTCGAGCGGCGGCATAGGCTCGTTTCAGACGCGCATCGGCCTCGGCGAGGCGGCGGCACTCGATTGGCTGCCGCAGGAGGCGATCCTGTTCGACGGCGCCGCGCTCGATCGCCGCCTCGATGTCGAGATGGCCGGTGACGCGCATCTCCTGGCGGTCGAGAGCGTGGTGTTCGGGCGGCTGGCGCGCGGCGAGAGCGTGACCCACGGCTTCCTGTTCGACCGCTGGCGGATCAGGCGCGGCGGCCGGCTCGTCTATGCCGAGGGCCTGCGTTTCGACGGACCGGTGGCGGAGAGGCTCGGCGCCAGGGCCGCGGGCGGCGGTGCGGTCGCCGCGGCGAGCCTGGTGATGGTGTCGCCGCGCGCTGAGACCTGGCTCGAGCCGGCGCGGGACCTGCTGGCGCGCCTCGAGCCGACCGGCGTGGAAGCAGGGGTAAGCGCCTTCGACGGGCTGCTCTCGATACGGCTCCTGTCAGCTGATCCCTTTGCGTTGCGCCGCGGACTGGTCCAGCTTCTGGAAATGCTGCGCGGGCCGCTGCCCCGCGTCTGGTCTTGCTGAGGATCCCGGATGAACCTGTCGCCGCGTGAGAAAGACAAGCTGCTGATCGCCATGGCGGCCATGGTGGCGCGCCGCAGGCTCGAGCGCGGCGTCAAGCTCAACTACCCCGAGGCGATCGCGCTGATCACCGATTTCGTCGTCGAGGGCGCGCGCGACGGCCGCGCCGTCGCCGACCTGATGGAGGCCGGCGCCCATGTCGTCGGCCGCGACCAGGTGATGTCCGGCATCGCCGAGATGATCCATGATGTCCAGGTCGAGGCGACCTTTCCCGACGGCACCAAGCTCGTCACAGTGCACAATCCGATCCGCTGACCGAATTGCAGAGACCCACGCCATGAAACCGACCTCTCCATTCCTGACGCTCCTGGTCGCCGTGATGATGACGACGGCCGCCGAGGCTCATACCGGCATCGGCTCGACCTCGGCCTTTGCCTCCGGCTTCATGCATCCGCTCGGTGGCCTCGATCACATGCTCGCCATGGTCGCGGTTGGATTGTGGGCGGGGTCGCGTGGCGGCGCCGCCATCTGGGTCTGGCCGGCGACTTTCGTCGGGGTGATGGTGCTCGGCGGGATGCTCGGCATGGCCGGCGTGGGCCTGCCTTTCGTCGAGCAGGGCATTCTCGCCTCGGTCCTGCTGCTCGGCCTCGCGGTGGCGCTCGCCGCCCGGCCGAGCGTCGCCGCCGGAGCCGCGGCCATCGCGCTCGCTGCTCTGTTCCATGGTCATGCCCATGGCGTCGAGGTGCCGGCCAATGCATCCGGGCTGGGCTATGCGCTCGGCTTCGCGCTCTCGACCGCGGCGCTGCATCTCGCGGGCGTCGCCGTGACCGTCGTCGCGGCGCGCCTGACCGTACCGCTGGCGGTGCGTACGGCCGGCGCCCTGACGGCCGCCGCCGGCATCGCGCTGGCCATGTCGGGCGGGCTCGCCTGACGTCGTTCCAATATGTCCCCGGCGGCGCGCCCGCCGACCCGACAGGAGGCATCGATGCTCGAACTGCGCCCGAACTGCGAATGCTGCGACCGGGACCTGCCGCCGGAGGCGCGCGATGCGGTCATCTGTACCTTCGAATGCACCTTCTGCGCCGATTGCGCCGATAAGGTTCTCGGCGGCACCTGCCCGAATTGCGGCGGCGAACTGGTCCGCCGCCCGGTCCGGCCGGCGGCCAAGCTCGCCCGGTTCCCGGCCTCCGCCAAACGGGTGCTGAAGCCCGAGGGCTGCGCCGGCCTGCAGGCGAGGGGGCACTGAGATGAAGCCGGGCGAAATCATCACGCCGGCCGGCGACGTGGTGCTCAATGCCGGCGCCAACAGCGTGACGCTGACCGTTTCGAACACCGGCGACCGGCCGGTGCAGGTCGGTTCGCATTACCATTTCTTCGAGACCAATCCCGGCCTCTCCTTCGATCGCGACATGGCGCGCGGCATGCGCCTCGACATTCCCGCGGGCACGGCGGTGCGGTTCGAGCCGGGCCAGACCCGCGAGGTGACGCTCGTGCCCTATCGCGGCGACAAGACCGTCTACGGCTTCCGCCAGGGCGTCATGGGCAAACTTTGAAGGTCAGCATGATCAGGCCGCCAGCGGCCTACGTGATGGGCAAGCTTTGAACGTCCGCATCATCAGGCCGCCCGCGGCCTAGGAGAACACGATGCCCTACCGGATATCCCGGGCCGCCTATGCCGACATGTTCGGGCCGACCGTCGGCGACAAGGTCCGGCTGGCCGATACCGAATTGCTGGTCACGGTGGAAAAGGACTTCACCATCTATGGCGAGGAGGTGAAGTTCGGCGGCGGCAAGGTGATCCGCGACGGCATGGGCCAGAGCCAGGTGACCAACAAGGCCGGCGCGGTCGACACCGTCATCACCAATGTGCTGATCATCGACCACTGGGGCATCGTCAAGGCCGATGTCGGCTTGAAGGACGGCCGCATCGCCGCCATCGGCAAAGCCGGCAATCCGGACATCCAGCCCGGCATCGACATCATTATCGGGCCGGGTACGGAAGCGATCGGCGGCGAGGGCAAGATCCTGACCGCTGGCGGCATCGACACCCATATCCATTTCATCTGCCCGCAGCAGATCGAGGAAGCCCTGATGAGCGGGCTGACCACCATGCTCGGCGGCGGCACCGGTCCGGCTTCGGGCACGACCGCGACGACCTGCACGCCCGGGCCCTGGCACATGACGCGCATGCTGCAGGCGGCCGAGGCCTTCCCGATGAATCTCGCCTTTGCCGGCAAGGGCAATGCGGCGCTGCCGGATGCGCTGGTCGAGCAGATCGAGGCCGGCGCCTGTGCGCTGAAGCTGCACGAGGACTGGGGCACGACGCCGGCGGCGATCGACAATTGCCTCGCCGTTGCCGACGACCACGACGTGCAGGTGATGATCCATACCGACACGCTGAACGAATCGGGCTTCGTCGACGACACGATCGCGGCGCTGAAGGGCCGCACCATTCACGCCTTCCACACGGAAGGCGCCGGCGGCGGCCATGCCCCCGATATCATCAAGGTGGCGATGATCGAGAACGTGCTGCCGTCCTCGACCAATCCGACCATGCCCTACACCGTGAACACGCTCGAGGAACATCTCGACATGCTCATGGTCTGCCATCACCTGTCATCGTCGATCCCGGAAGACGTCGCCTTCGCCGAGAGCCGCATCCGCAAGGAGACGATTGCGGCCGAGGACATCCTGCACGACATGGGCGCTCTCTCGATCATGGCCTCCGACAGCCAGGCCATGGGGCGCATCGGCGAGGTGATCATCCGCACCTTCCAGACCGCCCACAAGATGAAGGTGCAGCGCGGTGCCCTGGCGGAGGATGTCGGCACCGGCGCCGACAATTTTCGGGTCAAGCGCTATATCGCCAAGGTGACGATCAACCCGGCGATCGCCCATGGCCTGTCGAAGCATATCGGCTCGGTGGAGGTCGGCAAGCTCGCCGATCTCGTGCTGTGGGAGCCGAAATTCTTTGGGGTGAAGCCGGCTCTGGTGCTGAAATGCGGCACCATCGCCGCGGCCCCCATGGGCGACCCCAACGCCTCCATCCCGACGCCGCAGCCGATGCATTACCGGCCGATGTTCGGCGCCTTCGGCAAGGCCATGACCGCCTCGTCGGTCACCTTCGTGTCGAAGGCGGCCTATGAGAAAGGCGTCCACCAGACGCTCGGCCTGGAGCGCATCGTGCTGCCGGTCGAGAATGTCCGCGGCGGCATCTCCAAGAAGAGCCTGATCCACAACGGCGCGACGCCGCATATCGAGGTTCACCCGGAAACCTATGAGGTGCGTGCCGACGGCGAGCTCCTGACCTGCGAGCCCGCAAGGGAATTGCCCATGGCGCAGCGTTATTTCCTGTTTTGAGGGGCAGGGGGCGAGGGGGCGGGAGCGGCCGCCGCTTGCCGGAATCTCTGTACGTCATCCCCGGCGAGCCCGAGCAGAAGCTCTTGCTTCTGCCGAGGGCGAGGGAAGGGGATCCAGGAGCCGCTGCGTCTGCGCTCTAAGTGCATGCGGATCAAGGATTTCTCTGCGTTGAAGGATGAGCCCTGCAACCCCTGGATCCCCTTCCCTCGCTTCGCTCGCCGGGGATGACGTATTGTGCTTTTTGGCGCCCGGTGGAGAGTTGCCGCGCCCTTGCCGTCCCGGCCCCGTCGCCGCTCTGGCTGAACCATGCGTTTCGTCCGTGTAGCCAGAACCTCGCCGCGGCTCTATTCCTTGTCGCCCCATTGCCATCCTGCGGGAAACCCCATGATCCGCGCCATCGCCGTCCGTTCGCCCCGTTCCTTTCCCGACAGCGCGGTGATCGACCGCGTCGTGCTCGATTATGACGACCGGCATCGCCGGCGCATGGCGATGGAGGGGGTCGAGGGCACCGCATTCCTGCTCGATCTCGCCGAGGCCGTGCCGCTCGTCTCCGACAGCGGGCTGGCGCTCGAGGACGGCCGGATCGTCCTAGTGGTGGCCGCCGCCGAGCCGCTGCTGGAGATCCGCGCCAAGGATCCGAACCACATGGTCCGGATCGCCTGGCATCTCGGCAACCGTCATCTGCCGACGCAGATCCTCGGCTCCAAGCTGCGCATCCGCCGCGATCACGTCATCGAGGACATGGTCAAGGGGCTGGGCGCCAAGGTGATTGCGATCGAGGCGCCGTTCGATCCCGAAGGCGGCGCCTATGGCCATGGCACGGTGACCGGCCACGATCATTCCGACCATGATCACGACCACGGCCACAAGCATGGGCACGGCCACAAACACGACCACGGTCACAAACACGACCACGGCCACAAGCATGACCACGGTCACAAGCATGACCACGGCCACAAGCATGACGATGGTCACAAACATGTCCACGATCACGCGGCCGAGGATCATGCCGGCGCGCCGCGCGACGTTCTGGGCGTCCAGAGCCCCGGACACGTGCATGACGATGCCTGTGGCTGCGGCCACGACCATGACCACGGTCACAAGCATGATCACGGCCACAAACATGATCATGGGCATGATCACAAACACGATCATGGGCACCATCATCACGGCCACGACCACAAGCATGGCTGAGCCGGTCCGGCCGGCGGCGCTCTACCGGTTGCTCGCCTGGATGTCGCCGTCCTATCCGGTCGGCGCCTTCAGCTATTCCCATGGGCTGGAATGGGCGGTGGAAACCGGCGACATTGCCAGCGCGGCGACGCTGGTCGACTGGCTCGCCGTGGTGATCGGCGAGGGATCCGGGCTCGCCGACGCGACCTTTTTCGTCCATGCCCATCGGGCGGTCGTCTCGGGCGACGCGGCCGCGCTGACCGCGGTGGCGGAGCTGGCGCTGGCCTTCCAGCCATCGCGGGAACGCCTGCTGGAAACGACGGCGCAGGGCAATGCCTTCATGCTGGCGACGGAAGCCGCCTGGCCCGCCGATGCCCTCGCCTTGCTGCGCCGGGCCTGGAGCGGGGCGGTCGCCTATCCCGTGGCGGTCGGGGTGGCGACCTCGGCCCATGGCATCGACGAGGCGGTTGCGCTGCACGCCTTCCTGCATGCGGTGACGGCGAACCTGGTCTCGGCGGCGGTGCGCCTGGTGCCGCTCGGCCAGACCGACGGCCAGCGCGTGCTGGCGGCCCTCGAGCCGCTGGTCGAGGCGACCGCCGCGCTTGCCGCGCGCACGGCGCTCGACGACATTGGCGGCCATGCGCTGCGCTCGGACATCGCCTCGATGCGCCACGAAACCCAATATACCCGGCTGTTCAGGAGCTGACCCATGCCTTATGGATCGATGCCTTCGCCTCATGGCCCCCTTCGTGTCGGCATCGGCGGCCCGGTCGGCTCCGGCAAGACCGCGCTGATGGATGCGCTGTGCAAGGCGCTGAAGGGCTCGTTCGAGATCGCCGCCATCACCAACGACATCTATACCAAGTGGGACGCCGAATATCTGATGCGCTCCGGAGCCTTGCCGACCGAGCGGATCATGGGCGTGGAGACCGGCGGCTGCCCGCATACGGCGATCCGTGAGGATGCCTCGATCAACCTGGCGGCGGTTGCCGAGATGCGCACGAAATTCCCCGAACTCGACCTGATCCTGATCGAATCGGGCGGCGACAATCTGGCCGCGACCTTCTCGCCCGAGCTTGCCGATCTGACCATCTATGTCATCGACGTCGCGGCCGGCGAGAAGATCCCGTCCAAGGGCGGACCTGGCATCACGCGTTCGGACCTGCTGGTCATCAACAAGACCGATCTCGCCCCGATGGTCGGCGCCGATCTCGGCAATATGGACCGGGATTCCAAGCGCATGCGTGGCCAGCGCCCCTTCGTCTTCACCAATATCAAGACCGGCGACGGCGTCGACACGGTGGTGCGCTTCATCCGCGACAAGGGTGGCCTCAAGGCTGCGTGAGGCGCGCGGCCGCCATTTCGCCCATGCGCCTTGCGGCCTTTGCGTAAATCGTTTCAAGAGCCATTATAAACAGGCATGCAGGCGGATAATGCCGGGCAACGGATTTTCGGGAGTGACGCCATGACCACGCAACCGCGTTTCATCCGGCTCGCGGCGGGTGACAATGTCGTCGTCGCGGTCGATCTCATCGATGCCGGCAAGCGTGTCGACGGCGTCACCGCCACCGCGCGCGTGCTGAAGGGCCACAAGATGGCGACCCAGCCGATCGCGCAGGACGCGCCGGTGGTCAAATATGGTCAGATCATCGGCTTCGCCTCGCAGCCGATCGCTCCCGGCGAATGGGTGCACAGCCATAACTGCCACTTCGCCACGTTCGACCGTGACTACGCCTTCGCCAAGGACGCCGAGCCGGAGGCGATCCTGCCGCTCGCCGAGCGCGCCACCTTCCAGGGGTTTCGCCGCGCCAAGGGCCGCGCCGGCACGCGCAATTACATCGCGATCCTCACCTCGGTGAACTGCTCGGCCTCGGTCGCCCGCTTCATGGCCGAGGCGGTCAACCGTTCGGGCATGCTGGCCGAGTTTCCCAATGTCGACGGCGTCATTCCGCTGGTGCATGGCACCGGCTGCGGCATAGCCGGGGAGGGGCTCGGTTTCGATATCCTGGAGCGGACCATCTGGGGTTATGCCACCAATCCCAACGTCTCGGCGGTGCTGATCGTCGGCCTCGGCTGCGAGGTGTTCCAGATCCCCCGGCTGATGAAGGATTACGGCATCGCGCCGGGCGCCCATTTCCAGTCGATGACCATCCAGGAGACCGGCGGCACGAAGAAGTCGATCGAGGCGGGCGTCGCGCGCATTCGCGAGATGCTGCCGCTGGTCAACCAGGCCAAACGCGAAACCTTGCCGGCTTCGGAACTGTGCCTTGCGCTGCAATGTGGCGGTTCGGACGGCTATTCGGGCATCACCGCCAACCCGGCACTGGGCAAGGCGGTGGATCTCCTGGTCAAGCATGGCGGCACGGCGGTGCTGTCGGAGACTCCGGAAATCTATGGCGCCGAACATTTGCTGACGCGCCGGGCTGAGAGCCGCGAGGTCGGCGAGAAGCTGGTCTCCATCATCAAATGGTGGGAGGCCTATACGACCAAGCACGAGGGCTCGATGGACAACAATCCCTCGCCCGGCAACAAGGCGGGCGGCCTCACCACCATTCTCGAGAAGTCGCTGGGTGCCGCCGCCAAGGGTGGTTCGACGACGCTGCGTGCGGTCTATCATTATGCCGAGAAGATCGACCGGGCCGGTTTCGTCTATATGGACACGCCCGGCTACGATCCGGTGGCGGCTACCGGCCAGGTCGCCGGCGGTTCCAATGTGCTGTGCTTCACCACTGGCCGCGGTTCGGCCTATGGCTGCAAGCCGACCCCGTCGATCAAGCTCGCCACCAATTCCGACATCTACACGCGGATGATCGACGACATGGACATCAATTGCGGCGACGTGCTCGACGGCGTGTCGCTGGAGGACAAGGGCCGGGAGATCTTCGAGCTGATCCTGCGGACCGCGTCCGGCGACAAGACCAAATCCGAGCTGCTCGGTTATGGCGACAATGAATTCGTGCCCTGGCAGATCGGCGCAACCATGTGAGGCCTGAGCGATGCAACGACGCGTGGTCAGTTCGGACGATACGCCTTGCGCCATCGGGGGCTATGCCCAGGCCGTCGAGGTGACGGCCGCCACCCGGACGCTTTATGTCAGCGGTCAGATCCCGGTCGATGCCAAGGGTGAATGTCCGAAGGGCTTCGCCGCGCAGTGCCGGCTCGCCTGGCGCAATGTGCTGGCCCAGCTCGCCGCGGCCGACATGACGGTCGCCAATCTCGCCAAGGTGACGATCTTCCTGGCGGAACGCCGCTTCGCCCTGGAAAACCGCGAGATACGCCAGGAGGTGCTCGGCGCACATCAGCCGGCTTTGACGGTGATCATCACGGGCATTTTCGACGAGGCCTGGTTCATCGAGATCGAGGCCGTCGCGGTCGCGTAACGAGCGGGCGCGACAGGAGCCAACAGCCGGGCAGGGCGCGTCCTTCCTGGCGCGCCGGTCGGACGGCACAACCCAGCGAGACCCAGATCATGCAACGACGCGCCATCAGTGCCGCGGAGGCCCCGCGCGCCATCGGTTATGCCCGGGCCGTGGAGGTCACGGCGGCGACCCGGACGCTCTATGTCAGCGGCCAGATTCCGGTCGACGCGAAGGGGCAGTGCCCCGGGGATTTCGACGGCCAGTGCCGGCTTGCCTGGCGCAATGTGCTGGCCCAGCTCGCCGCCGCCGACATGAGCCTGACCAATCTCGTCAAGGTGACAATCTATCTCGCCGATCGCCGCTTCGGGCTGGAGAACCGGGCGATCCGCCAGGAGATCATGGGCGATCATCTGATCGCCTCGACGGTGATCATCGCCGGGATTTTCGACGAGGCCTGGCTGATCGAGATCGAGGCGGTGGCGATGGCTTAGAGGGGGAATTGCATTGCGGTCCGATGGGCAAAGCGCTCGATGCGCTGCCCGCACTTACCCGAGCCGCGCGTCAACCCCATCCCAGAACAGCCGCCCGGTCGAGGCCCGGAAGAAGCCGAAATGGCCGATCTTGCCTCCAGGAACGGTCCCGGCCGCGATGAATTCGGTGGTCGCCAGCCCGGCGGGAAAGCCCTTGGCCAGCCCCTCGATGGCAGCCTTTGGTCCGAAGGGATCATCGTCGAAACCGAGGAGATGGATCGGCGCCTTGACGCCAGCGAAGCGCCCGGCGGCGTCGACCGCGGGATCGCCGAAGAAATAGCCCGGGGTCAGGCACCAGCGCGTCCATTGCCGGAACACGTCGCCGGGCATGTTTTCGCCCATGCCGAACCAGCCGGCCGGAAAGTGGCCGGCGAGCGGGATCAGCGCCGGCGCGGCATAGCGGGACAAGAACCGGATGCGGCGTGCGACGGCGGGGGCGAACAGTCGCATGTCGCCGATCTGCGCGGCGATGCCGACCGCATGGGTGACGCGGGGATGGGGCGCGAGGCCGAAGGCCTGGCCGCCGAAACTATGCCCGACAAGGCCGAGCGGCCGGTCGGGCCAGGTCGCCGCGGCATGGTCGGCGACCGCGCGTGCGTCGAGATCGGCCCAGTCGAGCATGCTGGCGCGAAAGCCGCGCAAGGTCGCCGGCCGCGATCCGCCGATGCCGCGATAGTCGAAGGTGACCACGCGCCGGCCGAGACCGGCAAGATGATGGGCGAAGGCGGCGTAGAAGCCCTGGGGGACGGCGGTCGCGGCCTGGACGATGACGGTCGAGCGCGCCGCACCGGCGGGTTCGAAGACGGTCGCCGCCAGCCGCAGACCATCGCGCGCCGCGATCGTGACGGTCTCGACCATTGCCTTCGCCATGCCATTGCCCTGTGCTTGCGTGTAACAGCACGATGCTAGGCGGCCAGTTTCGCACTGTCCACCGGACCCGGGCCTCGGCGCGGCATGAAAAATGGTCGCAACTCCAACCAAATGCCCTTGTCGCCAAGGGCCGAACATCTTTATCGTCGGCGCGCTAGAAAAAAGGCGCGGTGCAAGCGCTTCCGGCCCGCCAGGAGCCGGTGAACGAGGACGATCTGGGGAGGATACAAGCGAATGACTCCGTCTCGCCGCCACCTGCTGGCTTTCGCCGGCAGCGCCGTCGCAATGCCGGCCGTGATGCGCACCGCCTGGGGCCAGGCCCCGCAGGTGACGCTGCGTATGCACCATTTCCTGCCGCCGGCCTCCAATGCCCATCAGCGCTTCCTGGTGCCGTGGTCACGCAAGGTGGAGGCCGAATCGGGCGGCCGCATCAAGATCGACATCTTTCCGGCGATGCAGCTCGGCGGCGCGCCGCCGCAGCTCTACGATCAGGCGCGCGACGGTGTCGCCGACATCATCTGGACCCTGCCGGGCAATACGCCCGGGCGGTTCCCGTCGATCGAGGCGATCGAGCTGCCGTTCATCGCCGGCAAGCGCGCGGTGACCAATTCGCGCGCGCTCGCCGAACTGGCGCCGACGCATTTCGTCAAGGAATTCTCGGAAGTCCAGCCGCTGTGCCTGTGGGCGCATGACCATGGGCTGATCCATGCGAGCAAGCCGGTGAAGAGCCAGGCCGATCTCGCCGGCCTGAAGCTGCGCTTCCCGACCCGCCAGGCCGGCGAGGCCTTGCGGGCGCTGGGCGCCACCGCCATCGGCATGCCGATCCCGCAGGTGCCCGAGGCCCTGTCGCAGAACGTCATCGACGGGGCGGTGGTGCCCTGGGAGGTCGTGCCGTCGCTGCGCCTGCACGAGCTCATCCGCTACCACACGGAAATTCCAGGATCGCCGACTCTTTATACGGCCTCCTTCATCCTGGCGATGAACAAGCCGAAATATGAAGGCCTGCCGGCCGACCTGAAAAAGGTCATCGACGCCAATTCCGGCATGCCCGCCGCCGTCATGGCCGGCGAGATGTGGGACGAGCGCGGCCGCTCCGTCGCCGAGATGGTCAAGGGGCGCCCGCGCAACACCATCACCCTGCTGGCCGAGGACGAAGCGGCCAAATGGCGTGCCGCGACCAAACCGGTCGAGGAGGCCTGGCTGAAGACGGTGAAGGAGCGCGGCATCGACGGCCAGAAGATCGTCGACGACGTCCGCGCCGCCGTCGCCAAGCACATGATGGCCTGAACCCGATGGCAGCGGAACCGGAAGGCGAGCGGGGCGAGCCGCCCCGCGACGCGATCGGCCGCGCCGCGCGCGCACTCGCTGTCTTCGGCGGCTGCGTCATGCTGGCGGCGGCCGCCATGGTCACCCTTTCGGTGCTGTCCCGCTGGCTGTTCAAGACCGGCATCAACGGCGATTTCGAGATGGTTCAGATCGCGACGGCGGTCGGGGTCTTTGCCTTCCTGCCGCTCTGCCAATGGGGACGCGGCAATGTCTTCGTCGACACCTTCACCTTGAAGGCGCCGGCCTGGTTCAACCGTGGCCTCGATACGCTCTGGGACCTGACCTATGCCGGTTTCGCGCTGCTGATCGCCTGGCGGCTCGGCCTCGGCGCCTATGACGCGATCGCCTCGCGCACCAGCTCGATGGTGCTTGCGATCCCGATCGGCTGGGCCATCGCAGCGACGGCCGTGATGGCCGCCTTCCTGTTCATCGTGACGCTGGCGACGGCGGCGCGGCTGCGCCGAGGTGACTCATGAGCGGCGCCGCCGTTGCGATAACCGGCTTTGCCGGAATGCTGGTCCTGCTCGGCCTGCGCATGCCCATCGGGCTTGCCATGCTGACCGTCGGATCGTTCGGCTATATCCACTTCACCAGCCTGGCGATCTTCCTCAACTATATGAAGACGACGCCCTATCACCTGTTCGCCAATTACACGCTGTCGGTCATCCCGCTGTTCGTGCTGATGGGGGCATTGGCGGAGAAGTCGGGCCTGTCGACCGCCTTGTTTCGCGCGGCCGCGGCCTTTCTTGGCCATTTGCGCGGCGGCCTCGGCATGGCGCTGATCGGCGCCTGCACCGGCTTCGGAGCGATCTGCGGTTCGTCGGTGGCGACCACGGCGACCTTCGGCCGGGCGACGCTGCCGGAATTCCGTCGCTACAACTACGATCCGGGTTTCGCCACCGGCATGATCGCCGTCGGCGGCACGCTCGGCATCCTCATCCCGCCCTCGGTCATCCTGGTCGTCTATGCGATCACCACCGAGCAGAACATCGCCAAGCTGTTCATGGCGGCGCTGATCCCGGGCCTGCTCGCCGCCCTGTTCTACTGCATCGTCATCGCCATCATGGTGCGGCTGCGCCCGGAGGCCGGGCCGGCGCTGGAGCGGGTCGGCTGGGCGGATCGCCTGAAGGTGGTGGTCGGCGTCTGGCCGGTCATGCTGATCGCCGTCACCGTGGTCGGCGGCATCTATGGCGGCATCTTCACGCCGACCGAGGGGGCGTCGGTCGGCTGCATCGCCATGCTGGCGGTCGGCCTGCTGCAGCGGACGCTTGGGTGGCGGGAGATCAAGCTCTCGGTCATCCAGACCGCCGAGACCTCGGCGATGATCTTCATGATCCTGCTCGGCGCCGAGGTGTTCAACGCCTTTCTCGCCCTGTCGCAATTGCCCGAGCTCGCCGCCCAGGTGGTCACCCAGTCGGGCCTGCCGCCCTATGGCATCATCGTCGCCTTGCTGGTCTTCTACATCATCCTCGGCGGGGTGATGGACGAGCTCGCCATGATCCTCCTGACCTTGCCGATCTTCTTCCCGATCGTCGTGGCGCTTGATCTCGGCATGCCCTCGGACGATGTCGCCATCTGGTTCGGTATCCTGGTGCTGATGGTGGTGGGCATCGGGCTGACCGCCCCGCCGATCGGCCTGAACGTCTTCGTCATCTCGGCGATCGCCAAGGACGTCCCGATCGTCTCGACCTATCGCGGTGTCTTGCCTTTCGTGGCAGCCGACGTGATGCGGCTCGGCCTGGTGGTGGCCTTTCCGGCCCTGGCGCTCTGGCTGGTCAACTGGCTGACATGAAATTCAGCGCTCTATAGTTTTCCGATCTTGCCGGCCTTGGACGGGCAATCGATGGTGAGGCATGAAGTTTCATCTGGCGCATCTGATCCCCGACCCGCGCATGCATGGCCTCAACGGCTACAAGGAGGTCATCGATACCGTCGCATGGGGCCTCGGCGAGCTCGGCCACGAGGTGACCTATGCGGTCAATGATTTCGCCAAGGGCACCACCAATATCGTGTTCGGCGCGCAGGTGGCCGCCATCGAGACGCTCGAGCGTCTCCGGCCCGATACGATCATCTATAATTTCGAGCAATTGCGCGGCTATTCCAGCAGCGAGATCAAGCCGAACCTGCATTTCTGCGCGAGCCGGTTCAAGGTGTGGGACTACAGCCCGTTCAACGCCGATGCCTGGCGGATGATCGGCAGCAAACACGAGGTCAGGATCGTGCCGGTGGGCTTCGCGCCGGTGCTGCAGCGCATCGACAAGGCCAGGGACCAGGACATCGAGGTCCTCATCTACGGCCTGACCAGCCATACCCGGCTGGGCGCCTTTCACGCTCTCTCGCAGGCGGGCATTTCGACCGTCTTCGTCAGCGGTCTCTACGGCGAGGCGCGCGACGCCCTGATCGCCCGGTCGAAACTCGTCCTCAACATCACCCTCTACGAGCGTCCCAAGATCTTCGAGATCGTCCGGGTGTCCTACCTGCTGGCGAACCGCAAGGCCGTCATCTGCCAGAAGAATCCCGCGATCGCCGTCGAGGACGACATGGCGGCGGCGGTCTGTTTCAGCCCGGATGCCGAGATCGTCGAGCGGTGCCTGGCGCTGCTCGGCAACAATCGCGAGCGCCGGCTGCAGGAAGAGGCGGGTTATGCCGCGATCCGCCGGCGCGACATCAAGGCCATTCTGACCGAGGCGCTTGCCTGAGCCCTTGCCGGCAAGCGGCGCTGGAAACCGCTCAGCGGCGCGTCAGCCGCCGGGCATTGGCCTTGACGGTGCGCGCGGCCGGTTCGGCGGCGGCGACCCCGATCGCCATCAGGCCGTGAGCGACATCGTCGGGCGACACCTGGCCCAAGGCCGAGCGCATCATGAAGCGGCCGGTCTCAATGGCCGCCTCGAACGAGCCTTCGGTGGCCGCCGCGAGCTTTTCGGAGACCATGCGCAAGGCCTCGCGCTGGCCGGCGGCATCGAACCCGGAGGGCGTGGCCATCAGCGCCATGCGATGGGCAATGGTGACGCTGGCGGCAATCGCCGTGGAAGCGGAAAGGGTGGCGGCGCTGAGTGCGCTGTCGGTGAAGCGGGGCAGGTACCAGAACAACAATGAGAGCCCTCGTTCGTCCGGACAGGTTGTCGGACGGGAATCAAGTTTGCGAACATCCCAACCGATTGCAAGGAAGGAACGTCGCATGGCTGCCGATCATCCCCGGTTTACCCCCAAGGATCCGGATTTCGAAGCACGGGGCCGGAGCGGCTTCACTCGCCAGCCGCTGATGGCCACGCTCGGCGCCGAGATCGCGCTGGTCGAAGCCGGCTATGTCGAGATCGTCATGCCCTTCGCGCCGCATATCCTGCAGCAGCACGGTTTCGTCCATGCCGGCGCCATCTCGGCCATTGTCGATACGGCCTGCGGTTTCGCCGCCATGACCCTGATGCCGAAGGGGGCCGGCGTGCTGACCACCGAGTTCAAGATCAACCTGATGTCGCCGGCCAAGGGCGAACGCTTCATTGCCACGGGGCGGGTGGTGCGTCCCGGCAACACGCTGATGGTGACACTCGGCGAGTGCTTCATCGACGCGGGCGGCACGCGCAAGCTGATCGCCATGATGACCGCCAGCATGATGGTGATGAACACGCCCGGTATCGTCGATTGAGGAGAAAGCCATGTCGGATCTGATCGTCGAGCGCGCCGGCCCGGTCACCACCTTCATCCGCACGCGTTCGGCCGCGCGCAACGCGATGAACCCTCAGGGAGCGGCGGCCCTTTGCGAGGCGCTCATCGCCTTCGACGCGGACCCGGACGCCAGTGTCGGTGTGCTGTGGGGCGCGGGTGGTGCGTTCTGCGCCGGTTTCGACCTGAAACACGCGGCCAGCGCCGGAGACGGCCCGGCCTTCGGCGGGCCGCTCGACATCCCCGACGGCGACGGCGACTGGCCGCGCGGGCCGATGGGTCCGACCCGGCTGATGCTGTCCAAGCCGGTGATCGCCGCGGTCGCCGGGCCGGCGGTCGCCGGCGGCATGGAGATCGCGCTCTGGTGCGATCTGCGGGTGATGGAGGAGGACGCCTATATGGGCGTCTATTGCAGGCGCTGGGGCGTGCCGCTGATCGACGGCGGCACGGTGCGCCTGCCGCGCATCGTCGGCCAGGGCAGGGCGCTCGACCTGATCCTCACCGGCCGCAAGGTCGAGGCGGAGGAGGCCCTGCGCATCGGGCTCGCCGACCGGGTGGTGCCCAAGGGCACGTCGCGCGAAGCGGCGGAAGCGCTGGCCCGCGAGATCGCCCGGTTCCCGCAAGGCTGCCTGCGCGCCGATCGCGCATCGGCCTATGCCCAATGGGACCTGCCGATCCAGGCGGCGCTGCGCAACGAATGGCGCGGCTCGGCACCGATGGTCGAGGCCGAAGGCGTCGCCGGCGCCGGCCGTTTCGCCGCCGGCAAGGGCCGCGGCGGCGATTTCGGGAGTATTTGAGGGGAGTGGTGAATGCCGCCGCCCGCGCCGCGCTTCAACCCTCTCCCGCGCCTTCGCGGGAGAGGGTGGCGGCGGAGCCGCCGGGTGAGGGTGGCTGCGCCGGTGCTCTGAGTGCATTTCCGCTTTGAATTGATGGGCCGGCGCCCTGCAAACCCTCACCCGGCGCCTGACGGCGCCACCCTCTCCCGCAAGCGGGAGAGGGTTTGCGCGCGCTGCGGTTTTCGCTTCATCCCCATTCGCTACTCGCCCTACCGCAGCGCCGCGGTCGCCAATGCCTCGGGCACGCCGACCTTGCGCGCGGTGGCGACGATCGAATCCCAGGTGCCGTCGGACAGTGGCACGCCATCCTGCAGCTTCTTGGCCTTCGAGCGCATTTCGGCCTCGCCCGGGACCAGCACCTCGCCGCCGGCCTCGACCGGCCGGGCGCTCTTGTAATAGGCGACATATTCGGCGCAGTGGCCGGGGAAAAAGCCTTCGGGATCGATCACTTTGGGGTCGATATAGATCGACATCATGCCGTTGCAGAAGCGCTTCCCCGGACCGGTGGTGCCGGCGCCCGTCAGGCCGCCGCCGAGGATCTCGCACATGAAGGCGAGGCCCGAGCCCTTGTGCTCGCCGAAGGCGCGGATGGCGCCGGGGCCGTTCATCGGGTCGCGCGTGCCGGCGCCGGGCGGGTAGGGGCCGTAGAGCACCGCGGGATCGCCGCTCTTGGCGCCGTCGGGCGAGATCAGCGCGTCCGGCGGCACGGGCTTGCCGCCCATGGAGGCGACCAGCACCTTGCCCTCGGCGACCAGGGAGGTGGCGAAATCGAGCAGCAGCGGCGCCTGACCCGGGCGCGGCACGCCGACGCAATAGGGCGCGGTGGAAATGCGCCGGTCGACGCCGCCATAAGGCGCGACCAGGATCGAGCCGACGACATTGACGAAATGGATCGAGACCAGGCCCTCGGCGGCGGCCATCTCGGCGAAATCGCCGATCCGGCCGAGATGGCCGGCGTGACGCAGCGCGACCGCGGCGAGGCCGTGGGCCTTGGCCTTGTCGATGCCGATCCTGACCGCCTGCGGGCCGACCGTCTGGCCGAAGCCATAATGGCCGTCGAGAACCGCGAGCGAGGGCGTGTCGACGATCGCCGAGACCGACTTGCCGGCCTCGACCTTGCCTTCCCCGAGCCAGCCGACATAACGCTCGACGCGCGCCACGCCGTGGCTGTCATGGCCGGTGAGATTGGCTTCCGTCAGGTAGTGGCCGATGCGGCCGGCCTCGTCGGGCGCGCAGCCCGCGGCTTCGAAAATTGCGGTCACCAGCGCCACGAGGCGGCCGGCATCGACGATGGCCATGGAATCCCTCCCGATTTTCCGGTGATCATGCCGGGCTATCGGGCGCGCGGGAAGCCCTGCCATGGGCAGGAGGGATGCGCGGCGCCGACCCTTTCGGCCCTGCCGGCCGCGGGCTAGGCTCGGTTCCGGAGGAGCCGTCATGTCAAAACCCATTCCCGCTTTCGAGACCGGCCGCCTGGTGCGCCCCGACGGGGCCATGATCCATTACGAGGTCGCCGGCGAGGGGCCGGCCATTGCCTTCGCCCATGGCCTGGGCGGCAACCATCTGAGCTGGTGGCAGTCGGCGCCGGTCTTTGCGCAGCGCCACCGGGTCGTCACCTTCTCGCATCGCGGCTTCCCGCCCTCGACCGCCCCCGGCGGGGCCCCCGATCCGACGCTTTATGCCGGCGACCTGCTGGCCCTGCTCGATCATCTCGGCATCGACAAGGTGGTGATCGCCGGCCAATCGATGGGCGGCTGGACCGCGGTCGAGACGGCGCTCGCCGCGCCGTCGCGGGTCGCCGGCATCGTCATGGCCTGCACGTCGGGTTCGTTCGACTATGATCATTTCGACGATGCCGGCGTGAAGGCCTGGCGCGCGTCGGCGCCCAAGGCGATCGCCGCCCTGGTCGAGCGCGGCATTCACCGCGCCGCGGGTGCGCGCATGGCCGAGGAACAGCCCGACATCCACGCGCTCTATCAGGCGATCGACCGGCTGTCCTTCGGGCTGGACAAGAACGAGGTCGGCAATCGCATCCGCAAGATGCGCGTGCGCGGGCCGGCCGACGCCGCCAGGATCGCCTGTCCGGCGCTGTTCGTCATCGGCGAGGAAGACCTCCTGATCTGCCCGCGCGGCATCGAGCTGGTGGCCGCCACCTTGCCCAAGGCGCGCACGGTCGTCGTGCCGGTCTCCGGACATTCGGTCTATTTCGAGCGGCCGACCTTGTTCAACGCGACGGTGCAGGGGTTCCTGGCGGAGATCGGCTGGGAGTGAGGGGGGCGCCCTGATCTCGCGGCACTTATCGTCTTGGCCGGGCTTGTCCCGGCCATCCACGCATGTCTTGCACCGAAAGCCTTAGACCGAAGCAAGTCGTGGATGGCCGGGACAAGCCCGGCCAAGACGACGTGGGAGGCTCGCAAGGTTGGACCCGAGGGCAGGATCGCGCTCTTGGCGATCGGCTCGTGTCTTTCATAGGGCCTTCAGCGCCGACGAACGCGAGCCCGTTGAGAAACTGCGCGAATGCCGCAGCCCTGCCTGGGAGGGGCAAAGAACGCCCCTTCCCAATCGCCTGGGGGCTGAAACCCAGCCCACCGACCGCCCGAGCGCCGGCTCAATGCCCCAGGATCGCCCTGGGCGCGACGGGGGCTTCCTTCATGATGAGGATCGAGATCCGCCGGTTGGCCGCCAGATAGGGGTCGTCGGGGAACATCGGCTCGGTATCGGCCTTGCCGGTGACGGCAAAGAGGCGGTCGCTCGGCAGGCCGTTCTCCTCCAGGATCATGCGCACCGCATTGGCGCGGTCCGAGGTCAGGTCCCAGGGGCCGTAGCCGGGCCGGCCGAGCACGCGCAGGCTCGATGTATGGCCGGTCACGGTGATGCGGTTGGACAATTGGCGCAGCGCAGGCGTGATCGCCGCGATCAGCCGGCGGGTGCGCTCATAGGGCTCGCGCCCGTCAGGCGGGAACATGGCGCGGCCGTCCTGATCGACGATCTGCAGGTCGAGGCCGTCGGGCCGCTCCTCCATGATGACGTTCTTGGAGATCTCGGCGATTTCCGGGAAGGCCTGCAGGGCCTGGCGCAGGCTGGCGGCGGCCAGCGCCATCTGGCGGTCGGCCTGCAGGGCGAGCGCGTTCGGCTCGTCGCGATTGGCCTGGGGGCCGGGCCGGTCGGAGGGCGAATCCGGCGTCGGCGAGACATTCTGCACATAGGGCCGCATCGGCACGCCGTTGAGCTCGATCATGCCGGTCATCAGCGTGTTGTTGGTCGTGCCGAATGCCTCCCGGAACGACCCGGTCATCATGTGCTTCTTGCGCTCGTCCTGGTTCGAGGTCGCGACCAGCACGACGAAGAAGGACATCAAGAGGCCCATCAGGTCGGCGAAGGTGACGAACCAGCCGTGACCGCCCGCGTGACCACCACCCTTACGCTTGGCCATGGAAACCTCAGGCTGCTTCCGCGAGTTCGTGGCGGTCGTGGACGGTCAGATAGGCCAACAGCATTTCCTTGACGATCTGCGGGCTCTTCTGATTGCGGATCTGCACGACGCCGTCGATGATGATCGAGCGGGCGATGTCCTCCTCGACCATCTTGACGTGGCATTTGTCGGCGATCGGCATGCACACCATGTTGGCGACCACCGCGCCGTAAAGCGTCGCGATCAGCGCCATGGCCATGATCGGCCCGAGCTTGGAGGGGTCGGTCATGTTGGCGAACATGTTGACCATGCCCAGCAGCGTTCCGATCATGCCGAAGGCCGGCGCGCAGTCGCCGATCGAGCGGTAGATCTTCTGCGCCTCGTCGAGCTGGACGTAGACATTGTCCTTTTCCGTTTCCATCGTCGTGCGGATGAAATCGGCGTCGTAGCCGTCGGCGATGTAGCGCACGCCCTGGGCCAGGGTGGGATCCGAGACCTCGAGCTTTTCCAGGGCGTTCGGACCCTGCTTGCGCGCCACGTCGGCGATCTTGGCGATCTCCTCGACCAGGTCGCGATGGCTGATCGAGCGCATGGCGAGCGCCGCCTTGAAGCCCATGGGAATGCCATGCAGCACGACCGGCAGCGGATAACGGGTCAAGGTGGCGGTAAAGGCGCCGCCGAAAATGATGATCAGCGCGTGTTTGTCGACATATTGGCCGAAATTGCCGCCGTCGATCATGATCAGGGTCACGATCGTGACCACCGCGCCGACCAGGCCCAGGATTGTTGCGATATCCATTGATGGTTCCGCGCGGGCCCCTGCATGTGATCGATCTGTTCGAACCCTAGGCGACGGGCCTTAAAGGCCTCTTAAGGTTGAGGCATGGTTGCGCTTCTCGATGCAAGTCGAGGCACTCCGCCCGGTGGCTGCGGCCGGGGGGCTCAGGCCGGTCCGGGCGTGCGGCCGAGGCCGGTCGAGAGGCCGTTTCAGCCTGGCTCTTGAGTCTTGCCCGTGAGTCTTGCGACAATCAGGGCCCTCCGGCGTCAGCCGGAATCGATCATCAGACCCAAGGACATTCCCATGCAGAAGAAGGCCGCGCTGATTTGCGCCGTCCTCTCGCTCGTCGTGGTTGCCGGCTGCGCCCAGACCCCGGCGGCCCAGGCGCCCGTGGCACCCGTGACGAATGCGACGCCGCCGCCGCTGCCGCCGGATCCGGCGCTGGGGCAGCCCACGACGCCGGCGACCCCCGCACGCCAGCGCCGGGGCGGCTGAGCCCCGGCCGCGGGGCTTGGACGGCCAAGCTTGCCACTTTTTCGACAAGACATGTCGTTCAAGTGAATTTGACCGGGATTTCGGCCCGGACTCAGGAAAGAGGTGCCGATTGGCTGACTACCGGCTTCATTGTTTCGCCCAGTCGGGAAACTCCTACAAGGTCGCGCTGATGCTTGCGCTGTGCGGCCTGGATTGGGAGGCCGACGTCGTCGACTTCTTTCACGGCGCGACGCGCGAGGCGGAGTGGCGGAGCGAGGTGAATGCGATGGGCGAAGCGCCGGTGCTCGAGCATGCCGGCAAGCGGCTGGCCCAGTCCGGGGTCATCCTGACCTATCTGTCGCGCCGGACCGGCCAGTTCGGCCCGGCCGACGAGGACGAGGAACTGGAGATCCTGCGCTGGTTCCTGTTCGACAACCACAAGTTCACCAGCTATTTCGCGACCCATCGCTTCATGTTCTCGCTGGCCGGCAAGCCTGCCGATCCCGCGGTTCTGGGCTTTCTCAGGTCGCGCATCGATGCGGCGCTGGCGATCGTCGAGACGCATCTGGCGGAGCGGCCGTTCATCGTCGGCGGCCGGCCGACCATCGCGGACCTTTCGCTCGCCGGTTACATGTTCTATCCGATCGCCGAGACCGGCTACGACCTTGCCGCTTCGCATCCCCATATTCACGCCTGGCGTGAGCGGATCGCGGCGCTGCCGGGCTGGAAGCCACCCTACGACCTCATGCCCGCCGCGCCGTCGGCGACCTGATCGGATCCGCCATGCGCCTTGTTCTGGTTCTCGCTTCGGCCGCGGCGCTCGCCGCCTGCACGACGGCTTCGGAAGCGCCCGTCGCGTCGAATACGGCCGCCCGCGTCGAGGCCGCGCCGGTGACGCCGGTCGCGGCGAGCGCCTTGCCGCCGCTCGCAGCCGCGCCGGCAGCCCAGCCCGTCGCGCCAACACCGGTGTCGGGCTCGGCCATGATGCAGCGGGCGCCGGGCGCGCGCGAAAGCGCCGGCCTGAGCAATGTGTCGCAGGTGTCGCGCGGCGGCGCGACCAGCGGCAATGCGCTGGGGGGAACCATCGTCAGCGGCCAGACCGCGGGCGTCATCCCGAGCGTCATCGACCGCAACCGCACCTTGCCCTCGCGGCGGAGCACGGCGCCGACCGATCCGCTCGGACCGGGCACCGCGCCGCCGGTCGTCGCGCCCGAACTGCGCGATACGACCGGCAATACGCTCAGAAACCGCCAGCGCGTCGATTTCTGACACTGCGGGCCGTTTGAAACGACCGAAATAGGCCTCCTGCCGCTGCGCCACGCAGCGGCAACGGCGACGTGCCACAAGCGCCTCCAGATCCTGGAGGCTTCGGCATGATCGACTTCATCAACACCCGCCGCGCCGTCCTGGCCGGCGCCGTCGTCGTCGCGACGCTGTTCGCCGCCCAGGCGCCTGCGTCCGCGACCGCCTTTTGCGCGATCAAGGAAACCTCCGACGGCTTCGTGGCTCTGCGCGCCGCGCCTGATCGCAATGCCGCGACCCTGGTCCGCATGAAGGCCGGGGACGAGGTGATGCTTCGCGCCGGTCGCCGCGGCGCCTGGCAGGAGGTGCTCTATTGGCCCGGCGGCACGCGCCTCGAGCGCCCCGGGGCCAGCGCCGGCCGGCACGGCTGGGTCCATGCACAACTCATCGATATCTGCGGCTGACCTGTCGCTCCCAACCGTGAGACGTCCCGACATGAAGCGCCTTGTTCTGGCCGTGCTGGCCGCCGCGTCGCTCGGTGGCGCCGCCTCCGCCGAGGCCTCGCAGCCGTCATGCTCGATCGAGGGACTGGCATGGCGCGACGATGCGGTGTTTCAAGCCGCGCGGCATCCGGCGATCCGGCAGCAGCGCATCGGTCAGATCCTGTGCCGGACCGAACAGGTTTTCACGCTGCGCCATGCCGGCGCGGACTTCACCATCTTGCGCGCGAAGGTCTACGAGTTCTCGTCATCCTCGCTCGACGGCATCGGCGGCCAGGAGGGCGTCAACCTGATCAGCGTATCGCGCAAGGTGGGCGACGCCGAGACGGTCATCGCCCGCTTCTTCGTGCCCTACGACGTCTCCCGCGATGTTCCGATCTTCGCGCCGGCTATCGCCGGCGATGCCGCCAACACCGTCCTGACCCTCGCGCCTGGCCTGGAGACCGCCTATCGGATCGAGGCTGACGGTCTGAAACCGTTCCGGGCGACCGCCTGGGTCGCGCAGGCCGAAAAACTGATCCCCCGCGGCGCCGGCATCGGCCAGGTCCTTAAGGTCGACTTCGCCGGTCTGGAGGGGCGGCTGGTGTTTTTCCGGGGCAATGCCGACGATCCGGCAAGCCCAGGCAGCGTGGCCGACCGCGGCACCGTTCTGGTCGTGAAGCTCGCCTGGCAGGGCGGTGCGCTGGTGCTCGTGGACCATGATGCGGCCCGGCTCGAGCCGCGCGCAGCCTCGATGGATGCCGCGGATGCCGCGGCCATGGCGGGCGAGGACAGGGCGTTCGCCAGCCTGCGTGACCAGCTTCCGGCTGGCGCGGAGCCCTGCGATCTCCGCGGCTGGTCGGTCGATGTCGATCCGCGTGGCATGAACGTGCGCGCCGCGCCGTCCGCGCAGGCACGCGTGCTGGGCCTGGTGCCGCCCGCAAGGCGCGTGCCGGCGCATGAGGCGCTCGGTGACGAGCCGGTCCGGGCGGAATTCGCCATTGTCGGATTTCAGGCAGGCTGGTTCCTGATCGAGAAGATCCAGGCCCCGGGGGTCGCCTATGGCGAACGCTACCCGAGCCATTTGCCGCGTCCCTTCGCCGGCCGTGGCTGGGTCAGCGCCAGGCTGGTCGGCGGTGCCTATGCCAATGGTGGCCTGCCGACCGGCCGGCTCTATCTCGCGCCACACGCCGACGCCGCCACCCGCGAAGCGCTGAACGAGGGCGGCCATCCGCTCAGCATCGACGGCTCGCCACGGCGCATCCTGGCCTGTTCGGGCCCCTGGGTGCTGATCGAGACACAGACCGGCACGCGCGGCTGGTGGCGCGGCCTCTGCTCGAACCAAGTGACCAATTGCAGCTAGCGCGTCGCGTCAGGCTTGCACCGAGCGGCCCCAGCGGACACGGCGTTGCGCCGGTCGTGGATCGCCGCGCCGGCCGCGAAACAGGGCGGCGCGGGCGCGGTGGGGAGCGCTGGGATATGGGGCGTTGCGCTTTCCGGGCCCCGGCATCACGCCGCTGTCATTGCACCTGCGCGTCGAAGCGGGCTATAGGGCGGACTTCCTTGGAATTGCGGGCGCGACACAGTGGCTGAAACCAGCAAGACCGCCAAAGGCGGAATGGGCGAAACCGTCCGCGTGGTCATCCATGCGCTGTTGATCGCCTTGGTGATCCGGACGTTCCTGTTCCAGCCGTTCAACATTCCCTCCGGCTCGATGAAGGATACGCTGCTGGTCGGCGACTATCTCTTCGTGTCGAAATACGCTTACGGCTATTCGAAATATTCGCTGCCTTTCTCGCCCGCGCTGTTCGAAGGCCGGATCTGGGGCTCGGTGCCGAAGCGCGGCGACGTCGTGGTGTTCCGCCTGCCGCGCGAGCCGGATGTCGATTATATCAAGCGGGTGATCGGCCTGCCGGGCGACCGCATCCAGGTGCTGGGCGGCGTGGTGCATATCAACGGCGTGGCGGTGAAGCGCGAGCGGATCGACGATTTCGTCGAGGTCGAGGACGGCCGCGAGACGCGCACCCGGCGCTATCGCGAAACCCTGCCGAACGGCGTGACCTATACGACGCTCGATCTCTACGAGAACGGCTTCTACGACAACACGCCGGTCTATGAGGTGCCGCCCGGTCATCTCTTCATGATGGGCGACAACCGCGACAATTCGACCGACAGCCGGGTGCTCAGCCAGGTCGGGCCGATTCCGCTGGAAAACCTGGTGGGCCGCGCGGAAATGCTGTTCTTCTCCATCGAGGAGGGCGAGCGCGCCTGGGCCTTCTGGCGCTGGCCGTGGTCGATCCGCTGGTCGCGGCTCCTCAATATCGTGAGGTGAGGCGGCCTTGGCTCCTGGTCGCAAAGCAAAACCGATCCGTCCGGCCCTGGACGAGCTGGAGGCCAGGATCGGTCACGCCTTCGCCGACAAGGATCTCCTGGTCCGGGCGCTCACCCATCCAAGCGCGGTGAGCGGCGCCGACAAACGCGACAAGTCCTACCAGAGGCTCGAATTCCTCGGCGACCGGGTGCTGGGCCTGGCGGTCGCCGACATGCTGTTCCGCATGCTGCCCTCCGACGACGAGGGCACCCTGTCGCGCCGGCTGTCGGACCTGGTGCGCGCCGAGACCTGTGCCGATGTCGCGGCCGAGCTCAATCTGGGGGCCGGCGTGCGGGTCGGCCCGACCGAAAGCGCCGCCCAGGTCGGCCGGCGCGCCAGCGTGCTCGCCGATCTCGCCGAAGCGGTGATCGGCGCGGTCTATCTCGACGGCGGCTGGCCGGCGGCCGAGGCCCTGGTCGCCCGGCACTGGCGCGAGCGTGTCATCGCCGGACCGGTTCACAACCGCGACGCCAAGAGCGAATTGCAGGAATGGGCGCAGGGGCGGGGCCTGCCCACGCCGACTTATGTGGTTGTCGAACGCACCGGGCCGGATCATGCTCCGGTCTTCACCATGGCCGTGGTCATCCCGGGCATCGACGAGGGCCGGGGCCAGGGATCGGCCAAGCGTCCGGCCGAGATCGCCGCCGCCACCGCCGTGCTGGTGCGCGAAGGCGTCTGGGCCGCCGCCTCCGACCGCAGCACAAGCAAGCCGGCGGAGCCGACGCGGCAGCCCATGCCGGCCGTTCGCCCGGCCGATCCGCCGCCCTGGGACTGAGCCATGACCGACACATCAACACGTTGCGGCTTCGTCGCCATCATCGGCGCCCCGAATGCCGGCAAATCGACATTGGTCAATGCGCTGGTCGGCGCCAAGGTGACGATCGTCTCGCACAAGGTGCAGACGACCCGCTCCCTGGTGCGCGGCATCGTCATGGAAGGCGCCTCGCAGATCGTCCTGGTCGATACGCCCGGCCTGTTCGCGCCCAAGCGCCGGCTCGACCGGGCCATGGTCACGGCGGCCTGGGGCGGCGCGGCCGATGCGGACCGGGTGCTGGTCCTGGTCGATGTGCGCCGGGGCCTGGACGAAAGCGTCGAGGCTATTCTCGACAAGCTGCAGGACATCCGCCAGCCGGTCGACCTGGTGCTGAACAAGGTCGATCTGGTCGAGCCGCGCAAGCTGCTCGACCTCGCCGCGGAATTTAGTGAGCGCGCCAAGTTCGCCAAGACCTTCATGGTTTCGGCGCTGAGCGGCTCGGGCGTCGCCGACCTGCGGCGGCATCTCGCCGAGACCGTGCCCGAGGGCCCCTGGCATTACCCGGAAGACGAGGTCTCCGACCTGCCGGCGCGCATGCTCGCCTCCGAGATCACCCGCGAGAAGCTCTACAAGCGGCTGAACGACGAACTGCCCTATGATTCGACCGTCGAGACCGAATCCTACGAGGAGCGGAAGGACGGTTCGATCCGTATCGAGCAGACCATCTATGTCGTGCGCGAAGGCCAGCGGAAGATCATGCTCGGCAAGGGCGGCGAGACGATCAAGGCCATCTCCAAATCGGCGCGCGAGGAATTGTCGAAGCTTTTTGAAGTGCCCGTGCACTTGTTCTTGTTCATCAAGGTGCGCGAGGATTGGGGTAACGAGCCCGAGCGCTACGAGCGCATGGGGCTGGAATTTCCGAAAGGCCGATGACCGCCATGCTGACCGCCATCAGTTCGAAAAAGACCACCACGCTCTACCGCTACCTGACCGGACCCGACGATGCCGCCTTCTGCCATCGGGTCAGTGAGGCCATCAACAAGGGCTGGCAGCTCTATGGCCATCCGACCCTGACCTTCGACGCGGTGAAGGGCCGGGTCGTCTGCGGTCAGGCGATCGTGCGCGAGGTCGAGGACGTCGCCTATTCGCCGGATCTGAAGCTCTCGGATTACTGAGGCGAAGGAAGTGCCGGGCGGCGCTGCGCAAACCCTCGTTCGCTTGGCGGCGTAAACCTCGCCCGCTTGCGGGAGAGGGTGGCCGCGTCAGCGGCCGGGTGAGGGTTTGAAGAGCGCCGGCCCATCAACTCGACCCGGAATGCACTGATAGCGCCCACGCAACGACCCTCACCCGGCCGCTCCGCGGCCACCCTCTCCCACGAAGACGTGGGCGAGGGTTGGCGTTCCGCCCGTCACCAGCTGATGCTGGCGCCGGCGCGCACCGCGTGGCTCGTCTCGCGTTGCGCCAGCGTGCCGTCGTAACGCACGAACACACGCGTGGCGGCGTTCGGGCTGTAGCTGACGCCCGCACCGACGAGCAGGAGGTCGCGGCCGCCGGCGGCGCCGAGCGTCGTGAAGCCACCGCCGGCATCGCCGGCGAAGCTGGCCGTCACCGCCGGGATGGTGGAGAGAAGCTCGCGGGCATAGCGCAGCCGGAGATCGATGGCGGCGGTGCCCGCGCCGACCGGCGCGGAGGCGATGAAGCGGGCGCCCGCGGTGGCGCGCAGGCTGTCGAAGCCTGAGCCGCGAACCGCCAGTCCGCCGATCGCCGATCCGGTCTCGACGACATCGTTGACGAAGGCGCCGGCATAATCGAGGCCGATGGCCGGCTCGATCGACCAGGTGGCGCCGGAGAACCGATAGCCGGCGAGCACGGAAGCGCCGCCGACATAGCCGCCGAGCGAGCCGCTGGCGATGCCGGTTCCGGGGATGGCCCGAAGGTCGCGCGTGGTCGTGCCGGTCAGCCAGCCGACCGTCGCCGAGCCGTCGGCGAACCAGGGGCCGCTGCGATGGCTCGCATAAAGCGTCGCGGTCGTCGTCTCGACCCGGGCGTTCTGGGCGATCGACCGGAGCGATAGCGAGGATGAGGCCCAGGCGAGCGCGACGCCGAGCACGGTGTCGGGCGTGGCGTGGCGCGTGAAGCCGGCGGTGAAGCCGAAAGCCGAGCTCGACGAACGCGCCGCGTTGCCGTCGCCGGAGCGGCTGCCGAACTGGCCGGTCGTGGTGCCCCAGAGGGTCCAGCCGGATGCCGGCGCCGGACGGTTTTCCGCGCGCCAGCCGGCCAGGTGGTCGCCGATCGCCGACTGCGCGTCCGAGACGGTGCGGGCGGCGGCCCGGCGCGCCTCGGCATGGACCTGGGCGGTGAGGCTGTCGACGAGACCGCCGGCGGCGGCGGGCGCGGCGGCGGCCAGCGCGCCGATCAGGGCGCCATTGGCGCCGCTGCCAGTGAGCCGGTCGAGTGCGGCACCGATCGCCGCGCGGTTGGCGGTCGCGCCGAGCGCCTGGGCGAAGCGGGTTGCGACCGCGACGTCGACAAAGGTCGCACCATAGATGGCGGTGACGGTAACGAACTGCGATTGCGGAATGACGCTGGCGAACTGGCCGCTCACGGACGAGGCCGTCAGGACGCGCGAGGTGCCGTTGAGCGGCGCGGTCCCGACCGCGACGATCTCCAGCGTGCCGCCGAGCGTCGCCGTGCCCGAAATCGCCAGCCTGCTGGCGGCGGCTGCCCCCACCTGGATCTGCAGCGTGCCCGAGGCGGTCTGGGCGAAATTGCCCGTGATCGTGAGCGTGCCGGGGCTGAGGCCGGGCGCGATCGTGCCGGAATTGGTGAGGAGCGCGGTGGTGAGCGTGCCGGTACCGGAGAGCGTCGCGCCGGCCTCCACGGCGATCGAGGTGCTGCTTTCGATCGCGCCGGTGAGGATCGACTTGCCGCTGACGAAACGTGTCGTTTCGAACTGCGTGAAGGTGGTGTCGATGACCTGGTTGGCGCCGGCGCCGGGGTCGAAGATCAGCGCGTCGGTGCCCGCGCCGCCGCGCACGGCGCCGACAAAGGTGCCGCCGCGCACCGTCAGGGTGTCGTTGCCTGCGCCGAGATCGAGCGCGACGCCCGAGGCGCTGGCCGCCGCGATCAGCCCGGAATTGGTGACGGTGTCGGCGCCGTCGCCCATCTGGACGGCGGCGTCGGTGCCCGCGCCGGTGATCCGGCCGGAATTTTCCAGCACATTGGCATAGGTGCCGACAATGCCGATCGCCGATCCGGCCAGGCCCTCGATGGTGCCTTCGTTGCGAATGGTGATGGCGCCATAGGCCGAGCCGCCGCTGCCATTGTCGATCAGGATGCCGCGGGTTGCGCCGGATATCAGCGCGCCCCTGGCATTCTCGATCAGGCCGCCGCCCATGGCGATGCCTTCCGAGCCGTTCGGCTGACCGCCGGAATCCACGCCGCCCGCGCCGGTGCCGCGGATGATGCCGAAATTCCGGACGGTGCCGATCAGGTCGATGTCGACGCCGTCGCCGTCGCCATTGACCGAGGCGGCCCCGGTATTGGTGAAGATATTGCCGGGGCCGGCGTAGGCGCCGATGATCGTGCCGTAATTGGTCACGGTCGCGGTGCCGTCGGAGCCGACGCCCGAGCCGTTGCGGCCGATGATGGTCGCGCCGGCCTCGTTGACCACGGTGATATCGGTATCGGCGGTGATGCCGTGGCGGGCGCCGCTGATCGTGCCGCCGGTGCGGTTGTTGACGACCACGCCGGTATTGCCGCCGGCGTCGATGCCATCGGAACTGCCCGAGGACGTGTTGGTGCCGGACGCGTAGATCGTGCCGTAATTCTCGACGAGGCCGTTCTGGCCGGGGCGCAGCGCGTCGTCCGACTTGGCTTCGATCCGGCCGGTGGCGCGGTTGATGACGGTGACGCTCGCCGTGCCGGCCGTGATGCCGCGCAGGTCGACCGCCTGGCCGCCGCCGGTGATCACGCTGGTATTGTTGGCGATGATCTGGCCGGCATTGTCGAGAATGAAGGTGCCGCCGGTGAGATTGGTGTTGACGCGGATCGCGTCGTTCACGCCCGACTGGATCAGGCCGCCGGCATTGTTGGTGATGGTGATGGTGCGCGGCGAGGTGGCCGCGCCGCTCGAATCGATGGCACGTCCGCCGGTCGATTCCAAAGTGCCGCTATTGGTGATGGTGGCGGCGGTCGAGGCACCGTTCCAGTTGGCGCCGATGCCGGAGGTCCTCAGCGTTCCGCCCGCGTCGATCGTCAGGGTCTGGGTGCCCGAGATGGTCTGGGTGGTGGTCGTCGTCTGGCCGTTGGCGATGACGGTCTGTGCGCCGGCCGGAAGGACGTGGCTGCCGGCGGCAACCACGAGCGCGCGCAGGCAAACGCCGCGCAGGAATGTCGATGTCATTGATGCAGCCCCATGCTTCGGGCGGCTTGATAGGCGCGCTGTATGACGGCTCGTTGAAATTCTCATGAAATTGTAAGCTTCGTGCCGGGCCTTCCCTCCGGCCGGCGAACCGGTCATGGTCGCGCCATGCAATGGATCGACGACGGCATCGTGCTCGGCACCCGCATGCATGGGGAAGCCAGCGTGATCCTGGAGCTTTATACCCGCGACCACGGTCGCCATCTCGGCCTGGTGCGCGGCGGCCGTTCCAGGCGCAGCCAGCCGGTGCTCCAGCCGGGCAATACCGTGCATGCCACCTGGCACGCCCGGCTCGACCAGCATCTCGGCAATTTCACCGTCGAGCCGGTGCTGTCGCGCGCGGCCCGGCTGATGGAGGGCAGGGTGGGAGTTGCCGGCATCACGCATCTGGCGGCGCTTGCCCGCCTGATGCCGGAACGCGACCCGCATCCGGGCCTGTTCGAGGGCCTGACCCTGATCGCCGACGCCTTGCCGGACCGCGAGATCGCCGCGCCGCTGGTGGTGCGCTTCGAATTGGAGGTCCTGCAGGAGCTCGGCTTTGGCCTCGACTTGAGCGAATGCGCGGCGACCGGGGCGACCAGCGAGCTCGTCTATGTCTCGCCGAAATCGGCGCGTGCCGTATCGCGCGGCGCCGGCGAGCCTTGGAAGGACAAGCTCCTGGCGCTGCCGGCCTTCCTGACCGGCTCCGGGCCGGTCGCGCCCGAGGATGTGCTCGCCGGCTTCCGGCTGACCGGCTATTTCCTGTCCCGCCACGTGTTCGAGCCGCGCGGGCTCGCCATGCCCGACGCACGCGAGGCTTTCATCCGTTCGTTGACGTGATGGGCTAGGCTCTGCTTGCCATCACCGATAGGCTCGCTTAATCCCGCAACCTGATGGCGTCAGGA
Organism: Hyphomicrobiales bacterium; assembly: GCA_017304475.1. Taxonomy (GTDB): domain Bacteria; phylum Pseudomonadota; class Alphaproteobacteria; order Rhizobiales; family Phreatobacteraceae; genus Phreatobacter. Next base: position 40,472 of record JAFKKV010000038.1, read on the forward strand.
CTTTCCGGTCTGAGCCGGGCGATGAGAACTCCCATGCACGATATCCGCTGGATCCGAGACAATCCCAAGGCGTTCGACGATGGCCTCGCCACCCGCGGCCGCTCGCCCTTGTCCGCGGAGCTGATCGCGCTGGATGACGCCCGCAAGAGCGCGATCGCCACGCTGCAGGCCGCCCAGGAGCGGCGCAACGCCGCCTCCAAGGAGATCGGCCAGGCCATGGCCGCCAAGGACATGGCGCGCGCCGATGCGCTGAAGGCCGAGGTCAGCGGCCTGAAGGACACCATGGCTGTGGCCGAGGTCGCCGACAGGAAGGCGCAGGCTGAGCTGATCGCCGCCCTGGAAGTATTGCCGAACCTGCCTCTGGCCGACGTGCCGGTCGGGCCTGACGAAAGCGCCAATGTCGAGCACCACCGGTTTGGCGCGGCACCGGCGCTCGCCTTCGCGGCCAAGGAGCATTTCGAGCTCGGCGAGGCGCTCGGCCAGATGGATTTCGAGGCTGCCGCCAAGCTGTCGGGTTCGCGTTTCGTGGTGCTGAAGCGCGGTCTCGCGCGCATGGAGCGGGCGCTCGCCCAGTTCATGCTCGACCTGCACACGACCGAGCACGGTTATGACGAGATCGCGCCGCCGGTGCTGGTCAAGGACAATATCCCCTATGGCACGGCGCAATTGCCGAAGGCCGCCGAGGACATGTTCGTCACGCGCGAAGGCTTCTGGCTGACCCCGACCGCCGAGGTCACGCTGACCAATCTGGTGCGCGACGAGATCGTCGCCGAGGACGTGCTGCCGCTGCGGCTGACCGCGGCCACCCAGTGCTTCCGCTCGGAGGCGGGCGCCGCCGGCCGCGATACGCGCGGCATGCTGCGCCAGCATCAGTTCCTCAAGGTCGAGCTGGTGTCGATCACCGCGCCGGAAAAGAGCCTGGACGAGCACGAGCGCATGCTCGCCTGCGCGGAGGAGGTGCTGAAGCGGCTCGACCTGCATTACCGGGTGGTGACGCTGTGCACCGGCGACATGGGCTTCTCGGCGCGCAAGACCTATGACATCGAGGTCTGGCTGCCCGGCCAGAAGGCGTTCCGCGAGATCTCGTCCTGTTCGGTCTGCGGCGACTTCCAGGCGCGGCGCATGAATGCGCGCTATCGTCCCAAGACCGGCGGCCCGCAATTCGTCCACACGCTCAACGGCTCGGGCGTGGCGGTCGGCCGGGCGCTGATCGCGGTGATGGAAAACTACCAGCAGGACGGCGGCGCCATCGCGGTGCCCGCGGCCCTTCAGCCCTATATGGGCGGGCTCAAGACGGTCGAGAAAACCTGATGCGCATCCTGGTCACCAATGACGACGGCATTCACGCGCCCGGCCTCAAGAGCGCCGAGCGCATCGCCCGTTCCCTGTCCGACGATGTCTGGGTCGTCGCACCGGAGAGCGACCAGTCCGGCGTCTCGCATTCGCTGTCGCTGAACGATCCGCTGCGCCTGCGCGAGATTTCCGAGAAGACCTTCGCCGTGAAGGGCACGCCGACCGACTGCGTCATCATGGCGGTGAAGCACCTGATGGCCGGCGATCCGCCCGACCTCGTGCTGTCGGGCGTCAACCGGGGCCAGAACGTCGCCGAGGATGTGACCTATTCGGGCACCATTGCAGGCGCCATCGAAGGCACCATCCTGGGCATCCGCTCGATCGCCTTGTCCCAGGCCTATGGCCCGGAGACGCGGCTCGCTGTGCCGTTCGAGACCGCGGAAGCCCATGCGCCGGGCGTGATCAGGACGATCCTCGAAGAGGGCATGCCCCGGGGCACGCTGATCAACATCAATTTCCCCAACCGCAAGCCGGGCGACGTCAAGGGCGTCAAGGTGACCGTGCAGGGGCGGCGCGACCAGGAAATCCTGACCATCGACCCGCGCCATGACGGCCGCGGCAATCCCTATTACTGGATCGCCTTCGTCCGGCGGCCGCAGCGGCTGGAACATGGCGCGGATATCTGGGCGCTGTCGGAAGGCCATATCTCGGTGACGCCGCTGCGCATCGACCTGACCGACGAGCCGACCATGACGCGTTACGCCGCGGTCTTCGCCGGCGACCGCGCACCCGGCTCCTGATCGAGGCCGGCCGATGAACGAGGCGCCGGGCCCGAACCATTATCTGGCGGCGGCGGAATTCGTTCTCATGCTGCGCCAGACCGGCCTGCACGACACCCGCGTGCTGCGCGCCATGGAACAGGTGCCGCGGGTGCCGTTCCTCGACCCGCGCTGGTTCGCGCTCGCCGACGAGGATATCGCGCTGCCGATCGCCTGCGGCCAGTCGATCCTGCCGCCCTCGCTGACCGCTTCGATGATCGAGGCGCTCGATGTCGGGGCCGGCCATCGCGTGCTGCAGGTGGGCACCGGTTCGGGTTATGCCGCGGCCATTCTCGGACGGCTGGCGGCGAGCGTGATCACCGTCGAGCGCTGGCGGACGCTCGCCGACGAGGCCCATGCCCGGCTGCGCGGGCTCGGCTACGACATGATCGAAGGGGTTTTCGGCGATGGCCTCGACGGCTATCCGCCCCGCGCGCCCTATGACCGGATCCTGGTGACCTGCGCGATGCCGGCGATTCCTCCCGGGCTCGCCAGCCAGTTGGCGCCTGATGGCGTGCTGGTCGCGCCGATCGGCGGCGGGGCCGGCGCGCAGGAGATCGTCAGGGCGGTACGGGGGCCCGAAGGCCTCGTCTCGACCGCTTTCGGCCGGGCCCGGGTCGAGCCGGCGGTGGCGGGCGTGACGCGGCGGCTGTAATGCCCGCGCAATTTTCGGGGTTAAGGAAACCGAACCTTAACCTGAACAGGTCATAAATCACACGGTATCAAGTTGCGTACTGCGTGAGAGTGACAATGCGTCTCAGCGCGTTTTCCGGGCTTTCCAAGATTGCCCTCGTCGTCGCCGTTTCGGGCATGGGCGCTGCCTGCAGCTCCGATATCGCACGCTTCGATGAAAACCCCTTCCGCTCGCAGCAGGTCGCCAGCGCGCCGCCGCGCAACGACACGGTCGCGTCTGTGCCGACGACCCGGGTCGATCGCGCGCCGCTGACGCCCGCCAATGATTTCGTCGTCGCCCAGCCGCCGGCCCGGGCCGAACCCGTCGAGAGTTCGCCCTTCGGCGCCAATTCCGATCCGGGCCTGACCACCGGCTCGGTGCAGCAGCGCCAGCGTTTCGGCTTGGCCAACCCGCAGACCCCGGCTGTGCGCCAGATGGCCATGGCGCGCAATGGCGAGCCTGCGACCGGTTCCAGCCGTGGCGGTTGGTCGGCTGCCGGCGGTACCAGCATCCGCACCAATCCCGGCGATACCGTCGAGACCCTGTCGCGCCGCTATGGCGTTCCGGGTTCGGCGATCGCGCAGGCCAACAATCTCAATCCGGGCCAGCCGCTGAACGCCGGCCAGACCGTGGTGATCCCGACCTATTCGATGGGGCTCGGCAACCAGGTTGCCGGCAATGCTCCGGCACCGGCCCGCCCGGCCGAGCCGGTGCGCGCGGCGGAGACGGCGCGGCCGCCGGTGCGCCAGATCGCCATGACCCAGCCGACCCGCAACGACGCCGCGACCGCCCCGGTGCCGCAGGCGCGCATGAACTGGCAGGCGGGCGCGCAGGCGACCGGGCAGGGGGCCGCGGCGCAGCCGCAGGCCCATGCCAGGCCCCAGACGGCGCGTCCGGCCTCACACACGGTGGTCATGGGTGAAAGCCTCGGCTCGATCGCCACCAAATATGGCGTGACCCGCCAGCAGCTCGCCGGTGCCAACGGCCTGCAGCTCGACCGCCCGGTGCGGATCGGCCAGACCCTGCGCCTGCCGGGTGCCGCGCCCGCGGCGACCGCCGCCGCCCAGCGCGAGCATGCCCAGCGGGTCGCCGCCCAGGCACGCAACACGCCGGCCGGCCAGCGCGCCGATCATCAGGCGACCGGATCGATCGCACCGACCACCGCGACGGCGAGGCAGGCTCCGGAAGGCCGGGCTGCGCCGGCCCAGACCCAGGCTGCCGCCCAGGCTCCGGCCGCTCCGGCCCCGGCCGCCCCCGCGGCTCCGGCTGCCGAGGCGCCCGCGGCCCAGCCGGCCCGCACCGAACAGGCTGCCGCCACTCCGGCCGCCAATGCCGATCCGCAGTTCCGCTGGCCGGTGCGCGGCCGGGTGATCTCGAATTTCCGCCCGGGATCGAGCGACGGCATCAAGCTGTCGGTGCCCGAGGGCACGCCGATCAAGGCGGCGGAAGACGGGGTCGTCGCTTATGCCGGCAATGAATTGCGCGGCTACGGCAATCTGGTGCTGGTGCGCCACTCCAACGGCTTCGTCACGGCCTATGCGCATAACAGCGACATCAAGGTCCGGCGCGGCGAGCAGGTGCGGCGCGGCCAGACCATCGCCTCGGCCGGCCAGACCGGCAATGTCAATTCGCCGCAGCTGCACTTCGAGATCCGCCGCGGCGCGACCCCGGTCGATCCGATGACCTATCTCGGCACCAACTGACCTCTGCGACGGATTTCGGCGCGCATCGATCGGACAGGGCCCATGGGGGCCTACACGCGGCGCGGCGATACGGGTAGTCGATCAGCCCTTCTCCTGCGACCTCCAAAGGGGGCTGGTCATTTTCGGGGCGGCACGGCAGTGCCGCCCCATCTCTTTTCAGAAGCCGTTCGAGAGCTCCATTCGGGCTGTTCGCCGCCTTGCGTCGCCTGCGCGGCCAGTCCGGCGACGAGCCGGCGCCGTGTCCGGTCAATCCGCTGCACTTCCCTCTACGGCTATTCTCGTCCTGGCCGGGTTTGTCCCGGCCATCCACGAATTCAAGTCAGTTGGTCGTGGAGATCCGAGCAATCCGGGGCCTCTGGGGGCCGGCGGCAGAAATCGTGGATGCCCGGGCCAAGCCCGGCCCGGACGACCCGAGGCCTCATTGGGGCCTGCTCTCACACGATCCCTCAGGCCTCGAGCCGCACCTCGAGCCGGCCGGCGAGGTCCTGGATATATTGCCAGGCGACGCGGCCCGAACGAGAGCCGCGGGTGGTCGACCATTCCAGCGCCTCGGCGCGGATCGTGTCCTCGTCGTGCTTCAGGCCGAAATGGGCAGCATAGCCGAAGACCATGGCCAGATATTCGTCCTGGCTGCATTTGTGGAAGCCGAGCCACAGGCCGAAACGGTCGGACAGCGACACCTTCTCCTCCACCGCCTCGCCCGGATTGATCGAGGTCGAGCGCTCGTTCTCCATCATGTCGCGCGGCAGCAGGTGGCGCCGGTTGGAGGTGGCGTAGAAGATGACATTGTCGGGGCGGCCCTCGATGCCGCCTTCGAGCACCGCTTTCAGCGACTTGTAGGAGGTGTCGTTGTTGTCGAAGGACAGATCGTCGCAGAACACGATGAAGCGATAGGCCGAGGCGCGCACCAGGGTCATCAGGCCGGGCAGGGTCTCGATGTCCTCGCGATGGATCTCGACGAGCTTCAGGATCGCCTTGGCGCCGGACTGGACCAGGCCGCCATTGACGGTGGCATGGGCCGCCTTGACCAGCGACGACTTGCCCATGCCACGCGCGCCCCAGAGCAGGGCATTGTTGGCCGGCAGGCCGGTGGCGAAGCGGCGGGTGTTCTCGATCAGGGTGTCGCGCGCCCGGTCGATGCCCTGCAGCAGCACCATTTCCACCCGGTTGACGCGCTGCACCGGTTCGAGCCGCGGCCCGACCGGGTTCCAGACGAAGGCATCGGCGGCGGCGAGGTCGGGGATGGCCGGCACAGGCGGGGCCAGGCGCTCGAGCGCCGCGGCGATGCGCAGCAAGGTGTCGGTCGTCGGTTGAATGGCGCGGGCGAGGTCGTCGGACACGGGAAAACTCCAGGATCTGTCGCCTGTCACTTGCACCAGCTCAGGGCTTCGAGCAATCGCGGCACTGGAAAGATCGCTCCGCGCGACCCACATGGCTGCAAGAGGCGGTGGCCGCCGTTGCAATCGACGGTTTGGTGGCTATAGTCCGCGCGAATTTCCATGCCTGTTGCGATGATGCGACGGGATCTCCACAAAGGACCGTCCATGTTCAGCACCCCGGCCTTCGCCCAGACCGGATCGGGCTCCATCAGCGAAATCCTGCCTTCGCTGCTGCCCTTCGTCTTGATTTTCGTCATCATGTATTTCCTGATCCTCCGGCCGCAGCAGAAGCGGGTGAAGGCGCAGCAGGAAATGCTCGGCAATCTGCGCCGTGGCGACCAGGTGACGCTTTCGGGCGGCGTGATCGGGCGGATCACCAAGGTGGTCGACGACGCGACCCTCGAAATCGAAATCGCCGACAACGTGCGCATCCGCGCGGCGAGGCAATTCGTCGCGGAGGTGCGCTCGAAGGGCGAACCGGCGGAAGAGAAGTAAGACTTTACGTCCGGCGCGCCCGCCCGGGCGCGCCCGTTTTCGCCTAGGAACGACCACCGATGCTCAACATCGTGCGCTGGAAAGCCACCCTCATCCTGCTGACGGCCTTCGTGACCATGCTATTGGCTGCGCCCAATATCATGCCGCAATCCTGGGTCGATCAGCTGCCCAGGGCCCTGCGCACGCATATGACGCTCGGCCTCGACCTGCAGGGCGGCGTGCACCTGATGGTGCAGGTGGATTCCGACGCTGTGCGCAAGGAGCGGCTGGAAAACCTGCTCGGGGACGTCCGCCGGATCCTGCGCGATGCGCGCGTTCAGACCTCGAGCGTGACCTTCCAGGGCAATGGCGTGGTGGTGCGGCTGCGCGAAGGCCAGAACGCCGAGCTGGCCAATACCGAGCTGCGCAAGATCCCGCAGCCGCTGGGCGGCGCCTTCTCGACCTCCGGCCAATATGATTTCGAGGTCACGCGCCAGGGCGACGTGTTCACGGTGACGGCCACCGAAGCGGGCCTGCGTGACCGCCTGACCCGGGCGGTGAGCCAGTCGATCGAAGTGATCCGGCGCCGTATCGACCAGCTCGGCACCACCGAGCCGGTGATCCAGCGCCAGGGCGCCGACCGCATCCTGGTCCAGGTTCCCGGCGAAAAGGACCCGCAGCGCGTCAAGGCGATCATCGGCACGACCGCGAAGCTGGAATTCCGCCTGGTCGACCAGTCGATGCGCGTCGAAGAGGCGTTGGCCGGCCGGGCGCCGGCCGATTCCCAGATCATGTATGAAGAGGTCAAGGAAGGCGGCCGCGTCGTCCAGCAGATCCCTTATCTGGTGCAGCGCCGGGTGATCGTCTCGGGTGAGGAACTGGTCGACGCGCAGGCGGCGTTCAGTGCCCAGTCGGCCGAGTGGATCGTCAACTTCCGCTTCAACTCCAGCGGCGGCCGCAAGTTCGCCCAGGTGACCCAGGAAAACGTCAACCGGCCCTTCGCCATTATCCTCGACAACAAGGTGGTTTCGGCGCCGGTCATCCGCGAACCGATCCTCGGCGGCTCGGGCCAGATCTCCGGCCGGTTCACGGCGGAGAGTTCGGCCAACCTGGCGCTGCTCTTGCGCGCCGGTGCCTTGCCAGCCCCGCTCACCGTGGTCGAGGAGCGCACCGTCGGCGCCTCGCTCGGCGCAGATTCGGTAGCCGCCGGCACCCGCGCCGCCATTATCGGCTCGATCTTCGTCGTCATCTTCATGTTCGCGACCTATGGCCTGTTCGGGCTGTTCGCCAATATCGCCGTGGTGGTGAACGTCACCATGATGTTCGGCCTCCTGAGCCTGGTCGGGGCGACCCTGACCTTGCCGGGCATTGCCGGCGTGGTGCTCACCGTCGGCATGGCGGTCGACAGCAACGTGCTGATCTTCGAGCGCATCCGCGAGGAAGCACGCATGGGGCGGTCGGTGATCGCCGCGATCGACAGCGGCTTCACCAAGGCCATGGGCACCATCATGGACGCCAACGTCACCCAGTTCCTGGCGGCGGTCATCCTGTTCTATCTGGGCACCGGGCCGGTGAAGGGCTTCGCCCTGACGCTCGGCCTCGGCATCATCACCACCATGTTCACCGCCATCACCTTCACGCGGTTCATCGTCGTCCTCTGGCTGCGCTGGTTCAAACCCGCGCGGATCCCGATGTGATCGCGCGAAAGGGAGATCTTTACCGTGCGCCTGCTGCGACTCGTCCCTGACGACACCAAATTCGGCTTCATGCGAATCCGGCCGATCGCATTCGCCCTGTCGATGATCGTCACGCTGGCGACCATTGTCGGGTTCCTCACCTTCGGCCTGCATGTCGGCATCGACTTCAAGGGCGGCACGCTGGTCGAGCTGCAGGCGAAGGAAGGTCCGGCCAATATGCTCGACCTGCGCAACAAGCTCGGCACGGTGAATGTCGGCGAGGTCCAGCTGCAGGAATTCGGCGGGCCGTCGCTGGTCCTGGTGCGTTACGGCGAGCAGCCCGGCGGCGACCCCGGCCAGCAGGCGGCGCTTCTGCGGGTTCGCCAGGTGGTCGATGCCGATTACGAGGTGCGCCGCACCGAGGTGGTCGGACCGACGGTCTCGGCCGAGCTGGTGCAGATGTCGGTGGTCGGCCTGATCCTGTCGATCCTGGCCGTGCTGATCTATCTGTGGTTCCGCTTCGAGTGGCAGTTCGCGCTCGGCGCCATGGTCGCGACCCTGCACGACATCGCCGTGGTGGTCTTCTTCTACGTGATCACGCGCAACGATTTCGACATCACCTCGATCGCCTCGCTGCTCACCATTGTCGGCTACTCGCTCAACAACACCGTGGTCATCTATGACCGCATCCGCGAAATGTTGCGCAAGCACAAGAAGATGCCGATCGCCGAGCTGCTCGACGAGGCGATCAATTCGACGCTGGCGCGCACCACGATCACCCATATGACGACCTTCCTCGCGCTGCTCGGCCTGTTCTTCTTCGGCGGCGAGGTGATCCGGGGCTTCACCGCCTCCATGCTGGTCGGCGTGCTGATCTGCACCTATTCGTCGCTGCTCATCGCCGCGCCGATCCTGATCTATTTCGGCCTGCGCACCGGCGGCTTCAGCGCTCCGGCCTCGGCCGCGGCAGCCTCCACGGAAAAGGTCAAAGCCTGACGTGCCGCGCGGCGAGCCGATCCGCCAGCTGCATGACGGCTTCGTACCGGGCCGCTTCGTCATCGACGCCTATGGGCGAGGCGGCTTCCGCTTCGCCGAGATGAGCCATCGCGGTTCGATCCTGGCATTGCCGTCGGGCATTCATGCCTGGGAGGTCGTGAGCCACCTGGACTTCACGCCGGAGGCTTTCGCCAAGGTGGTGGCCGAACGGGCCGCCATCGACGTGCTGCTGATCGGGGCGGGCGATGCGCCTTTTCCGGTGCCGGAGGAGATCCGCTGGACCTTGCGCGACGCGGGCCTCGGCCTCGACGTGATGACCACGGGGGCGGCGGCGCGGACCTATAATATCATGCTGGCCGAGGGCCGGCGCGTCGCGGCCGCGCTGGTCGCGGTGGACTGAGACAGCCGAGCCGGGACGCCGAGCCTTGCGAATGCGATTCGGGAAAACGCGCTATCCTGTTGTTGTCATGGATGTTCCGGGCGGCGGCGCAGGCCTGCGTCCCGCGTCCCTGTTCCTTTAGGCGAAGGCCATCATGGCTTCGGACACGGCGGCGAACGCCTTTCAGGCTTGCGAGGATCTGGTGCGGACGGCGGACAAGGACCGCTGGCTGGCGAGCCTGTTCGCGCCGGCGCCGGTCCGGCCGGACCTGATGGCGCTCTACGCGTTCAACATCGAGATCGCCGCGGTGCGCGAGCGCATTTCGGCGCCTCTGCCGGGCGAGGTGCGGCTGCAATGGTGGCGCGACCTGTTGAACGGCGAGGCGAGGGGTGATGTCTCCGGCCACCCGGTCGCGACCGCCCTGACCGAGGTGATCGCGCGCCGGCGCCTGCCGGTGAAACCGCTGATCGATCTCATCGATGCCCGCGTGTTCGACCTCTATGACGACGTCATGCCGTCGGTCACCGATCTGGAGGGTTATTGCGGCGAGACCTCGTCGGCGCTGATGCAGCTGGCGGCGCTGATTCTCGCCGACGGACGTGACCCCGGAACCGCCGACATGGCCGGCCATGCCGGCGTCGCCTATGCGCTGACCGGACTGATCAGGGCCTTTCCGCAGCATGCCGTCCGCGGCCAGGTCTTCGTGCCCGCCGATATCCTGGCGCGCCACGGGGCGCGGCGCGAGGATATCGTCAGCGGCACGATGTCGGCGGGGATCGGTGGGGCGCTCGCGGAATTGCGTGCCTTGGCACGCGGCCATCTGCAGGCGAGCGAGGCGCTGCGAGGCCAGGTCGCGGTCGAGGTTGCGGCGGCATTCCTGCCGGTGGCGCTCTGCCGCCTTTACCTCGATCGGATGGATCAGTTCATCAAGGCGCCGTTCACGAGCCAGGTCGAGGCGCCGCAATGGCGTCGGCAATGGCTGCTATGGCGGGGCGCCCGGCGAGCCCGGTCAGGTCCGAGGCTCGCCGATCTCCAGGCTGCGGCCGCCTGAGCGGCCGCCAGGCCCGCTTCAGTGCGAGCGGGCGGCCTTGCGGGCAAGGAACTCGATCTCACCGCGCTGGAAGCCCATATCGGCGAGCGAGCGGTCGTCGAGCTGGGTCAGCTCGGCCTTGGTGCGCTGATAGGTGAGCCAGGCCTTGAAGCGGGTGACGAGGGCATTGAACAGGTACAGCATCGGATATCTCCAGTCGGATGGTTTGAACGCCCCTCCCGTGACGTTCGCTGCACCAGAGATAGTTGCTATTTCGCAGTTGCGAAGGGAAAATGTTGCACCGCAGCTATGCGGGAATGCCTGCCTTCCGATCATCTGGCGCCAAAACAGGCATTTTCGCGCAAGGCCCGTGGTTGAGGCAGGGGCGGATGGCGGAGATCGTGTGCGTGAATGGCGAGTAGCGAATGGGGCATGATGCGAAGAGCGCGCAGACCCTCGCCCGCGCCTTCGTGGGAGAGGGTGGCCGCGGCAGCGGCCGGGTGAGGGTGGTTGCGTCAGGGCGATCAGTGCATTCGGGCGAAATCGATAGGCCGGCCCGCTTCAAGCCCTCACCCGGCGCCTGACGGCGCCACCCTCTCCCGCAGGCGGGCGAGGGTTTACGTGCGCTGGGCTTCGCGCTTCATCCCCATTCCCCATTCCCCATTCCCCATTCGCCACTCGCCTATTCCGCGGCCTCGATCTTGGCCTTCATCGGGCGGCGCTGCAGCACCTCGCGCAGGAAGCGGCCGGTATGGCTGCGCGGTTCCCTGGCGATCTCCTCGGGCGGGCCGATGGCGACCACTTCGCCGCCGCCGTCGCCGCCCTCCGGGCCCATGTCGATGACCCAGTCGGCGGTCTTGATCACCTCGAGATTGTGCTCGATGACCACGACCGAATTGCCCTGGGCGACCAGCTCGTGGAGGACCTCCAGCAGTTTGGCGACATCGTGGAAATGCAGGCCGGTGGTCGGCTCGTCCAGGATGTAGAGGGTGCGGCCGGTGGCCTTGCGCGACAGTTCCTTGGACAGCTTGACGCGCTGCGCCTCGCCGCCCGAGAGCGTGGTGGCCTGCTGGCCGACATGGATATAGCCGAGGCCGACCTCCGACAGCGTCTTCAGGATGTCGCGCACCCGCGGCACGGCCTTGAAGAACTCGACGCCCTCGTCGACCGTCATGTCGAGCACGTCGGCGATCGACTTGCCCTTGAACACCACTTCAAGCGTTTCGCGGTTGTAGCGCTTGCCCTTGCAGACGTCGCAGGTGACGTAGACGTCGGGCAGGAAGTGCATCTCGATCTTGATGACGCCGTCGCCCTGGCAGGCCTCGCAGCGGCCGCCCTTGACGTTGAACGAGAAGCGGCCGGGTTCGTAGCCGCGCGCCTTGGCCTCCGGCAGGCCGGCGAACCATTCGCGGATCGGCGTGAAGGCCCCGGTATAGGTCGCCGGGTTGGAGCGCGGTGTGCGGCCGATCGGCGACTGGTCGATGTCGATGACCTTGTCGAGATGCTCGATGCCCTCGATGCGGTCATGCGGGGCAGGGGCTTCGCTCGCGCCGTTCAGTTTGCGGGCCACCGCCTTGTAGAGCGTATCGAGCAGCAGCGTGGACTTGCCGCCGCCGGAAACCCCGGAAATGCAGGTGAAGGTGCCGAGCGGGATCTCGACGGTGACGTTCTTCAGATTGTTGCCGCGGGCATTGATGATCTTCAGCGCGCGGCCCTTCTGTGGCTTGCGCCGCTTCGGGGTCGGCACGAACATTTCGCCGGTCAGATATTTGCCGGTGAGCGATTTCGGGTCGTTCATCACGTCCGACGGCGTGCCCTGGGCGACGATGCGGCCGCCATGAATGCCGGCGCCGGGCCCGACATCGACGACATAATCGGCCTGCAGGATGGCATCCTCGTCATGTTCGACGACGATGACGGTATTGCCGAGGTCGCGCAGCCGCTTCAGCGTGCCGAGCAGCCGTTCATTGTCGCGCTGGTGCAGGCCGATGGACGGCTCGTCCAGCACATAGAGCACGCCGGTCAGGCCGGAGCCGATCTGGGAGGCGAGCCGGATGCGCTGGCTCTCGCCGCCAGACAAGGTGCCGGAATTGCGCCCAAGGGTCAGATATTCCAGGCCGACATCGACCAGGAAGCGCAGCCGGTCGCGGATCTCCTTGAGGATGCGGACGGCGATCTCGTTCTGCTTGGTGGTCAGTTTCGGCGGCAGTTCGGCAAACCATTCATTGGCCGTGCGCACCGACAGCTGCGAGATCTCGCCGATATGGGTCATGCCGACCTTGACCGCCAAGGCCTCCGGCTTCAGGCGGAAGCCCTTGCAGGTCTTGCAGGGCACGGCCGAGACATAACGCGAGATTTCCTCGCGCGCCCATTCGCTCTCGGTCTCCTTCAGGCGCCGCTCCAGATTGCGCACCACGCCCTCGAAGGTCTTGGTGGTCTCGTAGGAGCGCAAGCCATCGTCATATTTGAAGGTGACGGTCTCTTCGCCGGTGCCGAACAGAATGACGTTCTGCGCCTTCTCGGGCAGCGAGCGCCAGGGCGCGGTGAGCGAGAAGCCGTAATGTTTCGACAGGGCGTCCAGCGTCTGGGTGTAGAAGGGCGAGGTCGACTTGGCCCAGGGCGCGATGGCGCCCTTGCGCAGGCTCAGGTCCCGGTCCGGGATGACCATGTCGGCATCGATCGTCTGTTCCACGCCGAGGCCGTCGCAGGCCGGGCAGGCGCCGAACGGGTTGTTGAAGGAAAACAGCCGGGGCTCGATCTCGGAAATGGTGAAGCCGGAGACGGGACAGGCGAATTTCTCGGAGAAAATGACCCGGAGCGGCTCGCCCTTGGCGTCCTTGCCTTCGGCGAATTCGACGATGGCGATGCCGTCGGCGAGCTTCAGTGCCATTTCGAAGCTGTCGGCGAGGCGCGCGGCCATGTCGGCGCGCACCACCACCCGGTCGACCACCACGTCGATATCGTGCTTCAGCTTCTTGTCGAGCGGCGGCACGTCGGCGATCTCGTAGAAGGTGCCGTCGACCTTGACCCGCTGGAAGCCCTTCTTCTGGTATTCCGCCAGTTCCTTGCGATATTCGCCCTTGCGGCCGCGCACCGCCGGCGCCAGCAGATAGAGCCTGGATCCCTCGGGCAAAGCGAGCGTCTTGTCGACCATCTGGCTGACCGTCTGGCTCTCGATCGGCAGGCCGGTGGCCGGCGAATAAGGCACGCCGACGCGCGCCCACAGGAGGCGCATGTAGTCGTAGATCTCGGTGACCGTGCCGACGGTCGAGCGCGGGTTCTTCGAGGTGGTCTTCTGCTCGATCGAGATCGCCGGCGACAGCCCGTCGATCTGGTCGACATCCGGCTTCTGCATCATTTCGAGGAACTGGCGGGCATAGGCCGACAGGCTCTCGACGTAGCGACGTTGGCCTTCGGCATAGATCGTGTCGAAGGCGAGCGACGACTTGCCCGAGCCGGACAGGCCGGTGAACACCACCAGCGCGTCGCGCGGAATGGTCAGGTCGACGCCCTTCAGATTGTGCTCGCGCGCGCCGCGCACGGTGATCAGCCGCTGGTCGGGACGCCGCACGTCATCGCGGAACTTGTCGAAAAGATCGGTCATCTATCGGGTCCGTTGAACGCGATCACAGGAAAGGGCGCGCATTCGGCGCGCAGGACGGGGCAAGCGGGGTCGCCAGAGCTCTGCAAAGGCCGGCATGTCGAGAAACAAGCCCCAAGGTAGAAACGACAGCGGCTCCCCGCCAGTGGCGCGGAGCCGCCGGATGGCTGATTTGCACAGGATGGGCACGCCGATTCGAACGATGCACGCCGGCGGACCTTATCGGGCCTTGCCAGATGCGACAAGAACAAATAAAGAACATCATCGCGAGGCTGAATTCCCGCGCACCCTGTTGGAGAAACTGGGGGATAATCGGAATTCCCGACGATCTCGCGATGACGGAGCCGGCCGAACATGGGATGGCTCCGATCAGTTCAGGCTGAAAGCGCCCCGGGCAGCGGCTGCGGGGAAAGGGAGCGTGTCATGGCAGGCAGCGTCAACAAAGTCATTCTGATCGGCAATCTGGGCAAGGATCCGGAAGTCAGGCGGATGAACAATGGCGAGCAGGTCTGCAGCCTGCGCATCGCGACCACCGAAAGCTGGCGCGACAAGGGCTCGGGCGAGCGCAAGGAGCGCACCGAGTGGCACGCGGTCGTCATTTACAATGAAAACCTGACGAAGGTCGCCGAGCAATATCTGCGCAAGGGCGCCAAGGTCTATATCGAAGGCCAGTTGCAGACGCGCAAATGGCAGGACCAGTCGGGCGTCGAGAAATACACCACCGAAGTGGTGCTGCAGCGCTTCCGTGGCGAAATGGTGCTGCTCGACGGCCGCGGCGGCGGTGGTGGCGGCGCGGATGCCGGCGGTGGCGGCGGTTATGGCGACGACAGCTTCGGCTCGTCCGGCGGCATCGAGAACCGTTCGGGCATGGGCCGCGCGGAATCGCCGCGCCGCCCGGCGGCACCGGCCGGCGGCGGCCGGATGGATGACGACGAAATTCCGTTCTGAGCGGACAAGCGACCATGGCGGGCCCGGCGGTCGACGTTTCGGTGCGCCGGGCAACGCCCGACGACCTCGCCTTCATCATGGCGGCCGAACGCGAGCCGGCCTTCGAGCGGCTGGTCGGCCGCTGGCCGGCCGAACGGCATCTGGCCGCCATGGGCTCCCAGGATTTCGCCTATCTGATCGGCGCGCCGCGCGGCGGTGAGCCCGCCGGCTTCGCAATCCTGCGCGATCTGCGCAACCCTTCCGACAATATCGGCCTGCAGCGTATCGTATCGGCGGCGGCCGGGCAGGGCTTCGGCCGGCCGTTCCTGACCGCGGTCATCGGCTGGGTTTTCGCCGAAACGGCCTGCCACCGGTTCCTGCTCGAGGTCTTCACCGACAATTCGCGCGCCCGGCACGTCTATCGCTCCCTCGGCTTCGTCGAGGAGGGGCTGCTGCGCGAAGCGGTCAAGCGCCCTGACGGCACGCGGGCGGACCAGGTCCTGATGTCGCTGCTCCGGCGGGAATGGCCGGGCGCGAGCGCCGCGACCGCCTGATCGAGCGCATCTGCGGAAGACCCCCAACTGGCGCCTGCATGGCGAGAGCGAATGCGAGCGGGCGAGGCTCTACGCGCGTCAACCCTCGCCCACGTCTTCGTGGGGGAGGGTGGGTCCGGAGGACCCGGGTGAGGGTGGTCGCATCCACCCGCACCGCGCATTCCGCCTGAAATTGATAGGCCGGCCTTCTTCAAGCCCTCACCCGGCGCCTCCATAGCATCGAGCGAACGCGAGATGCGTTCGCACTCGCTATGCGGCGCCAACTCTCCCGCCTTGCGGGCGAGGGTTGACGCACATGCGGCGTTGAAGCCAGCCCGGTTGACATCTCCAAATGTAAAGTATATTTACTTTACATTCTCCTCCGGCCAATCAGAGAGCCGCCATGACCCTCGCTCCCTTGCTTGCGGCGCCTGCCGTCATCCAGATCCATGCCATCGCCGCCCTGGCCTTGATCCCGCTGACCTTGGCGCAATTCATGCGCCGCAAGGGCGGGACGCTGCACCGGACGCTCGGCTGGAGCTGGGTCGTGCTGATGGCGATCGTCGCCGTCTCGTCGTTCTGGATCCATTCGATTCGGTTGATCGGGCCGTTCAGCCCCATCCACATCCTGTCGATCATCACCTTGTTCGGCCTGTTCGGGGCCATCGTCGCGCGCCGCCGCGGCGATATCGGCCGCCACCGCCGCATCATGATGATGGTGGCGGGCGGCTGGGTGATTGCCGGCCTGTTCGCCTTCCTGCCGGGACGGGTGATGGCGATGATGACTTGGGCCAGTTGACGACTTGGGCCAGCTGACGACTCGGGCCAGCTGACGATTGGCGCCGACCGCCGACTTGAGCGGGGCAGGGTGCTAACCGCGGATCGCCGCGCGCACGCCGTCGATGACGAATTGCACGGCGAGCGCCGCCAGGAGGATGCCGAGCAGGCGCGACACCACGACATTGCCGAGCGTGCCGAGCAGCCGGTTGACCCGCTCGGCGACGCGCAGGCAGGCCCAGGAGGCCAGGAGGACGACGGCGAGCACGCCGATCAGGCCGGCCATCAGGCCGGCATTGCCCGCGGCCTGGCCTGAGATCAGCAGGGTCGCGGCGATCGCGCCGGGGCCCGCCAGCAGCGGAATGGCCATGGGAAAGGCGGCGACGCGGACGATGTGATCCCGGTCGATCTCCTCCTTGTCGACCGCGCCCTTGCGGTCGGCGCGCAGGCCGAAGACCATTTCGAAGCCGATGACGAACAGCAGCAGGCCGCCGGCGATGCGGAAGGCCGGCAGCGATATGCCGAGCTTGCGCAGGAGCCAGTCGCCGAAGAAGGCGCATGAGGCGAGCACGACGAAGGCGATCAGGCTGGCGCGCCAGGCGACCTGCCGGCGCTGGTCGGCGGAGAAGCCCTGGGTGACGCCGAGAAAGATCGGCACGAGGGCCAAGGGCTCGACGATCACGAACAGCGTGACGAGCGCATTGGTCAGGAATTCCACCGTCATGATCGCTCCCGGGCGCGGCCGCGGCGGCGCCTTTGTGCCCTTTTCGTGACAGGTTCGTCCACAGGCTGCGAACCGGTTTCTGTAACCTCTTGAGAATACGAGAGAAATGCCGGCGTCGCGCGGGCCGATTCGATTGGTCCCGCGCCAAGGAATCGGCTAGAAACAAAGCTACCCAGCAGGCTTCCGTTCCTGCCTCATCGGACTGAACTCTTTGGCTGACGACAACGATACGCCGGCGGGCTCGACGCCCTCCGACCCGACCGAAATCCGCCTGATCTCGATCACCGACGAGATGCGCCGCAGCTATCTCGATTACGCGATGAGCGTGATCGTCAGCCGCGCGCTGCCCGACGTGCGCGACGGGTTGAAGCCGGTGCACCGTCGCATCCTCTATTCGATGCACGAGAACGGCTACGAGTGGAACAAGCCCTACCGCAAGTCGGCGCGCGTGGTCGGCGACGTCATCGGTAAATACCATCCGCATGGCGACCAGTCGGTCTATTTCGCGCTGGTCCGCATGGCGCAGGACTTTTCCATGCGCGTCATGCTGGTCGAAGGTCAGGGCAATTTCGGTTCGGTCGACGGCGATATGCCGGCGGCCATGCGTTATACCGAGGTGCGTCTCCAGAAGATCGCCGGCGAGCTGGTTTCCGATCTCGACAAGGCGACCGTCGACTTCCAGGACAATTACGACAGCTCCGAGCACGAGCCGAAGGTCCTGCCGGCGCGCTTCCCCAACCTGCTGGTCAATGGCGGCGGCGGCATCGCGGTCGGCATGGCGACCAATATCCCGCCGCATAATCTCGGCGAGGTCATCGATGGCTGCCTCGCCACCATCGACAATCCGGAAATCACGATCGAGGAGCTGATCGAACATATTCCGGGTCCGGACTTCCCGACCGCCGGCCTGATCCTCGGCCGTTCCGGCATCCGCTCGGCCTACGAGACCGGCCGCGGCTCGGTGGTGATGCGCGCGCGCACCTCGATCGAGACCGTGCGCAAGGAGCGCGAGGCGATCATCGTCACCGAGATCCCGTATCAGGTGAACAAGGCGCAGATGCTCGAGCATCTCGCCGAGCTGGTGCGTGAGAAGCGGGTCGAAGGCATTGCCGAATTCCGCGACGAAAGCGACCGCGACGGCATGCGCGTCGTCATCGAGCTCCGGCGCGACGCGGTGGCCGATGTCGTGCTGAACCAGCTGTTCCGCTTCACCGCCCTGCAGACCAGCTTCGGCTGCAACATGGTGGCGCTGAATGGCGGCCGCCCCGAGGTGCTGAACCTCAAGGATTTGATCGTCGCCTTCATCGCCTTCCGCGAGGAGGTGGTGAGCCGGCGTACCAAATTCCTGCTCAACAAGGCGCGCGAACGCGCCCATGTGCTGTGCGGCCTGGCGATCGCGGTGGCCAATATCGACGAGGTCATCCGGATCATCCGCTCGGCGCCGGACCCGGCGACGGCGCGCGAGCGCCTGATGGCGCCGAACTGGAATGCCGTCGACATCGCGCCGCTGATCCGGCTGGTCGACGATCCGCGCTATCCGATGCGCGAGGACGGCACCTACAAGCTGTCGGAAACCCAGGCCCGCGCCATTCTCGACCTGCGCCTGCAGCGCCTGACCGCTCTGGGTCGTGACGAAATCGGCGACGAATTGAAGAAGCTGGCCGACGAGATCGTCGACTATCTCGACATCCTGCGTTCGCGCCTGCGCATCCAGAACATCATCCGCGACGAACTCACCTCGGTGAAGAACGAGTTCGCGACCCCGCGCAAGACCGAGATCCTCGAGCATGGCGGCGACCTCGACGACGAGGACCTGATCCAGCGCGAGGACATGGTCGTCACGGTCTCCCATACCGGCTATGTCAAGCGCGTGCCGCTGTCGACCTACCGGGCGCAACGGCGCGGCGGCAAGGGCCGCTCGGGCATGCAGACCCGGGACGAGGATTTCGTCACCCGGCTGTTCGTGGCCAATACCCACACGCCGATGCTGTTCTTCTCGTCGAAGGGCCAGGTCTACAAGCTGAAGGTCTGGCGCTTGCCGCTGGCCGCCCCGCAGGCGCGCGGCAAGGCTTTCGTCAACATCCTGCCGCTCGACCAGGACGAGCGGATCACCACGATCCTGCCCTTGCCGGAGGACGAGGCCACCTGGGAGACGCTGGACGCCATGTTCGCCACGACCCGCGGCACGGTCCGGCGCAACAAGCTGTCCGATTTCGCCCAGGTCAACCGCGCCGGCAAGATCGCCATGAAGCTCGACGAGGGCGAAGCGATCGTCAATGTCGCGGTCTGCTCGGAGCATGACGACGTGCTGCTGACCACCGATGGCGGCCAGTGCATCCGCTTCCCCGTCGACGAGGTGCGTGTGTTCAAGGGCCGCGATTCCATGGGCGTGCGCGGCATTTCGCTGGCCGAGGGCGACCGCATCATCTCGATGGCGATCCTGAACCATTTCGAGGCGAACTCCGAGGAACGCTCGGCCTATCTGAAGATGCGCCGGGCGGTGACCGGCGAAGAGGGCGGCGACGACGAGGAGGCGGTGGGCACCGGCGAGCTGTCGCCGGAGCGTTACGCCGAGATGTCGGCGGCCGAGCAGGTCGTGCTGACCCTGTCCGAGAACGGCTACGGCAAGCGCACCTCGACCTTCGAGTACCGCATCACCGGCCGCGGCGGCAAAGGCATCGTCGCCATGGTGGTGAACGAGCGCAACGGCCGCCTGATCGCGTCCTTCCCGGTGGAGGACAAGGATCAGATCATGCTGGTCACCGATGGCGGGCAGTTGATCCGCTGTCCGGTGGACGGCATCCGCGTGGCCGGCCGCTCGACCCAGGGCGTGATCGTGTTCAACACCGACGATGCCGAAAAGGTCGTGTCGGTGGAGCGCATCACCGACGAGGGTGAGGGCGAGGACGAAGGCCTGGACGGCGAGGCCGAAGGCAATAGCGACGCCCCCGAGGCACCGCCGGAGGCCTGATCGCCCGGGCTTGACGCATGAGCAAACCCTCGCCCGCGCCTTCGCGGGAGAGGGTGGGTCCGGAGGACCCGGGTGAGGGTGGTTGCGTCCGCCCGCGCCGTGCATTCCGCCCGAAAGATGGGCGGCCCTCTTCAAACCCTCACCCGGCGCCTGACGGCGCCACCCTCTCCCGCAAGCGGGCGAGGGTTTACGCGCGTCAACCCTCGCCCACGACTTCGTGGGAGGCGGGTCGTGCCGGCTACGCCATCATTCCCCGACCGTCTTGTCCGCCTCCGCGGCTAGCCAGGCCACGAAGTCGCGTACGCGCGGGTCGCCGGTGAGCGCGGCTGGCCAGCGTACGATATGGGCTTTGCTCGACGGCATGTCCCAGGCGGCAGGCAGCACGCGGACGAGCCGGCCCTCGGTGAGCGCATCGTGAACCAGCAGCGAGCGGGCCAGCACCGCGCCGGCGCCTTGCAAAGCCGCGGTGATCGCCGTGCCGATGGTGCCGAAACGCAGGGCCGCGGGCGGCGCGCCGGACAGGGCGAGCCGCTCGAACCAGACCGGCCAGGACCATTCGGCGGCGGTGCGGCCGGCCAGTCCCTTGTGCAGCAGCGGCAGGCCGGCGAGATCGGCCGGATCGGCCAAGGTCCGGCCGCCGGGCAAGAGCCTGGGGTGACAGACCGGAAAGACCTGTTCCTCGAACAGCAGCCGCTGGGTCGAGGCGGCGCGGGCGGTGCCGGCCGGCATCCACAGCACCTGGACATCGACATCGGGCGCGCGCGCCTGAGCCTCGCTGTCGACGATGGCGAGCTCGATCGCGATGCCGGGATGGGCTGCCGCGAAGCCGGGCAGGCGGCGCACCAGCCAATAGTCGGCGAGCGCGGAGCCGACACCAACCCGCAGCCCGGCCGGCGCGATCGCCCGACGGCAGCGGGCCCGCAAGTCGGCCAGTCCGTCGAGCAATTCGGCGAGGCCGGCCGCGAGAGCCGTGCCGGCCGGGGTCGCATCGAGGCCGGCGCCGGAGCGGTTGAGCAGAGGCGCGCCGACAAAACCCTCGAGCCGGCGCAGCCGATGGCTGATGGCGCTTTGGGTAATGCCCAGCTCGGCCGCCGCCAGCGTCATGCTGCGCAGGCGCAAGGCCGTGTCGAAGGCGACCAGGGCGTCGAAGGGTGGCAGGGCACGCATCAGGGAAGTATGAATGAGATTCATGTCGAAGTGAACCCTTGGTGGTCGTGCCGGCACGGCGGGATCTGCGACGGTAACAGCCCGTCCAGTGCCTCGAGGCCTTCCATGTCCAATTCCGACGCGCTCCAGCCTGTCCCCGCGCGCTGGCGCGGACACGTTCTTGCCCCGGCTTTCGCGCTCGCCATGGCGGCCTTCCTGACCCAGCTCGACGTCACCGCGGTGGTGGTGGTCATGCCGGCGATCGGCGGCGATCTCGGCTTCGGCCTGGCCGGTTTTGCCTGGGTGATGGATGCCTATAGCCTGGCTTTCACCGGGTTCCTGCTGGTGGCCGGGGCGCTCGCCGACCGGCATGGCCGGCGCCATGCGCTGCTCGGCGGCAATATCCTGTTCGCGGTGGCGTCGCTTGGCTGCGGGCTCGCCTGGGATGGGCCGTCGCTCTGGGCCGCCCGGGTGGTTCAGGGCGCGGGGGCGGCCTTCGTCATCACCGGAGCGATGGCCTCGATCGCCGGCGCCTATCCCGAACCGGGCGGGCGGGTCCGGGCCTTCGGCCTGATGGGCGTCATTTCCGGCGCGGCCATGGCGCTCGGGCCGACACTCGGCGGCCTGGTGGGGTCTTGGCTCGGCTGGCGCTGGATCTTCCTCGCCAACCTGCCGATCTGCCTGCTGATCGCGCTCGCCGTGCCGCGGCTTGTCACGGAAAGCCGGGACGCGGATGGCCGGCCGCTGGACCTGACCGGCGTCGCGCTGCTGACGTCGGCACTTGGCTTCGCCATTGCGAGCTTGCTGCAGGGCGGTCACATGCCCGGCGGCCTGTGGCTGGGTTTGCTGGTCAGTGCCGGTCTCGCCACCGGCTTCGTCGTGCGCCAGCGGCGCCAGCCGCGACCGATGCTCGATCCGGACCTGTTCATGCGACCGGCGATGATCGGCATCGCGGCGCTGCTGCTTGCCATGTCGGTCAGCTATTGGGCGATGCTGGTCTATCTGCCGCTGTTCCTGCGCAGCACCTTCGCCCTGTCGCTGGCGCAGGCGGGGCTTGCCATGCTGGCGGCGACGCTGCCGATGTTGGTCCTGCCTCCTGTCGGTGCAGGCCTCATGACCCGTTGGGGCTGGCGGCGCCTGTTCGCCACCGGGCTGGCGATCGTCGCCATGGGTGATCTGGTGCTGGCGGCAGCGGCCGTGGGGGGCGGCACCGCCATGGGTTTCGGTGTCGTGCTCGTCGGCATGGGTTGCATCGGGGTCGGCGCCGGCCTGGTGAACCCGCAACTGTCCGGCGTGGTGATCGCCTTGACGCCGCCGGCACAAGCGGGAATGGCCTCGGCGATCACCGTGGTGCTGCGCCAGGCCGGATTTGCCATCGGCATCGCGGCCCTGGGCGTGGCGCAAGGTCTCGATGTGACGACGGAGGGCTTTGCCCGGGCTTTCGTCCTGGCGGCGGTCGTGGCCATGGCGGGGTGTGCCGCCGCCATGGTTTTGCTGCGGGAGCCGGTCAAGTGACCGGCCCCTGCGGAGAGGTAGCCATCCTTCGCGCGGCGAGCCGACGAGGCACAGCTCAACCGGCATCGGCGCGTATCCCCGAGGGCACGCGCCGATGCTGTCCGGCGGTCAGTCGACCTTGGTGCGCAGGATCGACAAAGCCAGCGCCTGGGCGCGCGGCACCATGGTCTCGACGTCCATATATTCCTCGACCGTATGGGCATTGCCGCCGACCGGCCCGACGCCGCAAATGGTCGGCGTGCCGACCGAGGCGGTGAAGCCCGAATCGGCGCAGCCGCCGGAGAATTCACCGTCGACGGTCAGGCCGGCATCGCTGGCCGCCGCCTGGTAGGCGGTAAAGATCGCCTTGGACGCCTCGGTCTGCACCACGGGAAGGAATTCGCCGTTGATATGCAGTTTGGCCGTCGTGCCCGGAACGGTCGAGCCGACAATGATCCGCTCGATCGCCTCGAGGGTGCGCTTCCGGTCGGCCGGGTCGATATAACGCATGTCGATCTGGCCCTCGGCATGCGGCGCGGTGGTGTTGACCGACTGGCCGCCCGAGACCAAGCCGACATTCAAGGTGATGCCCTTGGCCAGATCGGTCAGCGCGTGGATCGCCACGATCTTGTGAGCAAGTTCCCCGATGGCGCTGATACCGCTGGTGAAATTGCCTCCGGAATGGGCCGCCTTGCCGGTGATGTCGAAGCGCATGAAGACGCCGCCCTTGCGGCCGGTGGTGACATTGCCGGTGGGCCGGCCGGGCTCGGAATTATAGACGGCGCGGGCGGCGCGGCCCTCGCGCTCGATCACCGGTCGCGACGAAGGCGAGGCGATCTCCTCGTCCGAGGTGATCAGGAGCTTGATCGGGCAGGGCGCGCCGCCGAACTTCTTGAAGGCGGCGGCGACGAACAGGTTCATCACGATGCCCGATTTCATGTCCGACACACCTGGCCCATAGGCCCGGCTGCCCTCGATGGTGAACGGCCGCCGGCCCGCTTCGCCCTTGGGGAATACCGTGTCGCGGTGGCCCATCAGCAGGATCGGTTTCTCGTTGGCGCCGGGCTCGCCGACCTTGGCATGGATGGCATCGCCGAAGACGCCATGCGGCTCGCGCCAGCTCTCGATCTCGTTGTTTTCGAGGAAACGCTCGAAATGGGCGCCGACCGCGTCGACGCCGGCCTTGTCATAAGAGCCTGAATCGGTGTCGACCACGTCGCGCAGGAGGTCGAGCATGGCCTGGCGCTGCTCGCTCAGCCATTGGGTGATCCGGGTTTCGTTGTTATCGGCCATCGGGGGTCTCCTTCGGCGCGCATTGTTTCCATGCAGGGGGTGGAGCGCAACGCGTCGCGGGCATGGTTCCCTTGCGTCTCCTGGTCCGCTTCGTTAAGCGATCATCCATGACCAGACGCATTGCGCTCTATACGGGCTCGTTCGATCCGGTGACCAATGGCCACCTGGACGTCATCCGCCACGCCTGCCGGCTCGCCGACGAGCTGGTGATCGGCATTGGCGTGCACCCCGGCAAGGCGCCGCTGTTCACCGCCGACGAGCGCGTCGCCATGCTCGAGGAGGTCTGCGGCCCGGTGGCGGCAGCCGAGAACTGCGTGCTCAGGACCATCACCTTCGACGACCTGGCGGTCTGGGCGGCCCAGCGCGTCGGCGCGACCCTGTTCATCCGGGGCCTGCGCGACGGCACCGATCTCGACTACGAGATGCAGATGGCGGGCATGAATGCCGGCATGGCGCCCGACGTCCAGACCATTTTTCTGCCCGCTTCCCCCAGCGTCCGCCCCATCACCGCCACGCTGGTGCGTCAAATCGCGCTGATGGGCGGCGATGTCAGAAGCTTCGTGCCGCCCGCCGTCGCCAGCGCGCTGGCCGCCAAAGTGCCCAACCGGACGCCCCAGCGCGGCTGACCTTTTCGTCGGAGATTCCATCGTGAAACGTCGTCTCTTTCTTGCCCAAGCCCTGGTTCTCGGCGCCGCCCTGCCGGCTGCCGCCCAGGCGATCCGCCTGCCGGCCGGCCTCGATCCGGAAAACACCCTGGTGATCGAGCTGAAGGACAATGCCCAGGTCATCATCAAGCTGCGTCCGGACCTCGCGCCCAATCACGTCGCCCGGATCAAGACCCTGGCGCGCCAGGGTTTCTACAACGGCATCGTGTTCCACCGCGTGATCGAGGGCTTCATGGCCCAGACCGGCGATCCGACCGGCACCGGCACCGGCGGCTCGCCGCTCGGCAATCTCAATGCCGAGTTCTCGCGCGAGCCTTTCGTGCGCGGCGTGCTGGGCATGGCGCGGGCCCAGAGCCCGAATTCGGCCAATTCGCAGTTCTTCATCATGTTCCGCGAATATCCGTCCCTGAACAACCAGTACACGGTGGTCGGCCAGGTCGTGCAGGGCATGGAAGCCGTGGACAAGATCAAGCGCGGCGAGCCGGTGCGCGATCCCGACAAGATGATCCGCGTGCGCGTCGCCGCCGACATCCGCTGATTTAGACCCTACCCCCACGAGAAGGACGCCGACGATGGCTCTCGATCCTGAAAATACCATGATCCTCGAGACGACGAAGGGCCGGGTGATCATCGCCATGCGTCCCGATCTCGCCCCCGGCCATGTCGAGCACATCAAGAAGCTGGTCAAGGAAGGCTTCTATGACGGCATCGTCTTCCACCGCGTGATCGACGGCTTCATGGCCCAGACCGGCTGCCCGCACGGCACCGGCACCGGCGGCTCGCGCTATCCGGACCTGAAGGCCGAGTTCAATGCCGAGCCGCATGTGCGCGGCATCACCTCGATGGCCCGCGCGCAGAACCCGAATTCGGCGAATTCGCAGTTCTTCATCGTGTTCGACGACGCCCGCTTCCTCGACAAGCAATATACCGTCTGGGGCAAGGTCGTCGACGGCATGGACAATGTCGACACGATCAAGCGCGGCGAGCCGGTGCGCGATCCCGACAAGATCGTCGTGGCGAAGATCGCCGCCGACGACCTGGCCACCTATGGCGACGTCATCGCCAAGCTCTGAGACCTTGTGATAGGTGACACGGCGCCCGGGCCTCGCCCCGGGCGCCGTTTGCTTTTTGGATCGCCATGCGCGTCGACCTGTTCGATTTCGACCTGCCGCCCGACCGGATCGCGCTGAGGCCCGCGAGCCCGCGTGACGAGGCGCGCCTCATGGTGGTCGCGCCGGGGGCCGCGATCGTCGATGCCCATGTCCGCGATTTGGCCGATTTGCTGCAGCCGGGCGACGCCTTGGTTTTCAACGATACGCGGGTGATCCCGGCCCAGCTCGAAGGCCTGCGCCGGCGCGACGGCACTTCCGCCGGCGTCTCGGCGACCCTGCACCGGCGCGTCGCACCGGATCGCTGGCTCGCCTTCGTCAGGGGCGCGAAGAAGCTTCAGCCCGGCGACCGCGTGCAGTTCGGCGAGACCCCGGAGGCCTGCCTGCTCAACGCGCTGGACGCGACCGTGGTGTCGAAAGACGATGACGGCGTGGTCTTCGCCTTCGACCTCTCCGGCGCCTTTCTCGACGAGGCGATCGACCGGGTCGGCCACATCCCCTTGCCGCCTTATATCGCCTCCAAGCGGCCGGAGGACCAGCGGGACCGGGCCGACTATCAGACGGTCTATGCCCGCGACGAGGGGTCGGTGGCCGCCCCCACCGCCGGCCTGCACTTCACGCCCGGCCTGATGGAACGGCTGAAGGCACGCGGCATCGACCTGCATTTCCTCACCCTGCATGTCGGCGCCGGCACCTTCCTGCCGGTCAAGTCCGACGATACCGCCGATCACAAGATGCATCCCGAATTCGGCCTGGTGACAGCAGAGGTCGCCGATGCGCTGAACGCGACGCGCCGGCGCGGGGGACGGGTGGTGGCGGTCGGCACCACTTCGCTCCGGCTCCTGGAAAGCGCGACGGGCGAGGATGGCGTGATCCGCCCCTTCGCCGCGGAAACCGCCATTTTCATCACGCCGGGCTACCGGTTCCGCGCGGTCGACGCGCTGATGACCAATTTCCACCTGCCGCGCTCGACGCTGTTCATGCTGGTCTCGGCCTTTGCCGGCCTGGAGACCATGCAGGCGGCCTATGCCCGGGCGATCGCCACCGGCTATCGCTTCTATTCCTATGGCGACGGCAGCCTGCTGTTCCGCAAGTTCGCCGTTTCGCCTGCCGCCGTTTCGCCCGGAGAGGCCCGCTGATGTCGCATCGTCTCGACCAGGAACCGGCGGCCGCGCCGGCGGGCGATATCCCGGCCGGGTTCTCGTTCCGGATCGACGGCCGCGACGGCGCGGCGCGCACCGGCGTGATCCGGACGCCGCGCGGGGCGATCCGCACGCCGGCCTTCATGCCGGTCGGGACGCAGGCAACCGTCAAGGGCATGTATATGGATCAGGTGCGCGCTCTCGGCGCCGACGTGATCCTGGGCAATACCTATCACCTGATGCTCAGGCCGGGCGCCGAGCGGGTCGCGGCACTTGGCGGCCTGCATCGCTTCGGCGGCTGGAGCGGGCCGATCCTGACCGATTCCGGCGGCTTCCAGGTGATGTCACTGTCCAAGCTGCGCAAGCTCAACGAGCAGGGCGTGACCTTTTCCAGTCATATCGACGGCAGCCGCTTCGAACTGACGCCGGAACGCTCGGTCGAGATCCAGGGACTGCTCGGTTCCGACATCCAGATGCAGCTTGACGAATGCGTGGCGCTGCCCAATGAGCGGGCGGTGATCGACAAGGCCATGCGGCTGTCGATCCGCTGGGCCGAGCGTTCGAAGCGCGCCTTCGAAAGCCAGCCGAAGGGCAGGGCGCTGTTCGGTATCGTCCAGGGCGGCGATCAGCCCGATCTCCGGGTCGAGAGCGCCCGGGCGCTCGCCGAGATGGACTTCCCCGGCTATTCGATCGGCGGCCTGGCGGTCGGCGAGCCGCAGGACGTCATGCTCGCCATGATCGAGACGGTCATGCCGCATCTGCCCGACGCCAAGCCGCATTATCTGATGGGGGTGGGCACGCCCGACGACCTGATCGCGGCGATCGGGCGTGGCATCGACATGTTCGACTGCGTCATGCCGACACGCAACGGCCGCCACGGCCAGGCCTTCTCGCGTTTCGGCAAGCTCAATTTCCGCAATGCCCGCCACGCCGAGGATCCGCGGCCGGTCGACGAGACCTCGTCCTGCCCGGCGGCGCGCGACTATTCGCGGGCCTATCTGCATCACCTGGTCCGCACCGAGGAGATGCTCGGCTCCATGCTGGTGACCTGGATCAACCTTGCCTATTACCAGGACCTGATGGCGGGAGCGCGCGCGGCCATCGCCGCCGGCCGCTTCGCCGACTATGCGGCGGAAGTGAGCGAGGGCTGGCAGCGCGGCGACATCGCGCCGCGGGGCTAAGCCGGTTCACGCTTCCCGGCAACGGGTGGCGCCAATGGATTCAAACCCGTCGCAGGACGTGCGCGTGCGCAACGGAAACGGAAGCGGATTGTCCGGCTTTCGACGCGCGCTACGTCACCCCCGGCGAGCGAAGCGAGGGAAGGGGGTCCAGGAGTTGCAGGGCTCTTTGCCGCGACGCTGCGAAGCTTCCGTTGAGGCCATGCTCCGATGGCGCTGTCTGTCGACTCCTGGACCCCCTTCCCTCGCTTCGCTCGCCGGGGGTGACGTAGAGAATGTCGAAAACCGGACAGCCCACTTCAATCGATCTTAAAGTCCGACGCCTTCCAGGGCATTTTCGGATAGGCGGGATCCATATTCTCCAGCGTGTCGCGGACGACCGCCGCGACGATGCAATTGCGCGCCCATTTGCGGTCGGCCGGCACCACGTGCCAGGGCGCGACATCGGTCGAGCAGCGTTTCAGCACGGTTTCGTAAGCATCCTGGAAATCGCCCCAGAGCTTGCGGTCCTCCAGATCGCTCGCGTTGAATTTCCAGTGCTTTTTCGGATCGTCGAGCCGCTCCTGCAGGCGCTCGCCCTGTTCCTTCTTCGAGATGTGCAGCATGAATTTCAGGATCACCGTGCCGTTGTCGACCAAGAGCTTCTCGAAAGCGTTGATCTGCTCATAACGCTCGGCGATGACCTCTTTCGGGGCGAGCTTGCGCACCTTGCCGACCAGCACGTCCTCGTAATGCGAGCGGTTGAAGATGCCGATGGTGCCGCGCCGGGGGGCCGCCATGTGGACCCGCCAGAGATAGTCGTGGGCGAGCTCCTCCTCGCTCGGCTTCTTGAAGGCGGTGACGGTCACGCCGAGCGGGCCGGTGGTGTTGAACACGCCGCGAATGGTGCCGTCCTTGCCCGAGGTGTCGGTACCCTGAAGGATGACCAGCAAAGCGCGCCGGCCCTCGGCGTAGAGCCGGTCCTGCAGCTTGTCGATCTCGACGATGTCCTCGGCGAGCTTCGCCTTGGCCTCGTCCTCCTTGCCGAGAAACGACACTTCGCGCGGATCGACATCGTCGAGCGTCAGCTTGGAGCCGGGAGCGACCAGCAGGTGTTTCAGGTGCTTGGGACAGGAATGCGACATGGCGTGCAACCGTGGCTGGTGGACGGACCCCATTGTTCGGCCGAGCCGGCTTCCGGCGCAAGGGCATGCATCCATTCGCCGGCCGTGCGTGTTCAGGCGGGCAGATGCTGTCGCCTTAGGCCCTTGGGCCGTGCGGCGCGCCATACAGGGGAGACATCGATATGCGTATTCTCGTCCTTGCCGCGGCGGTCACGGCCGTCATGGCGGTTTCGCCCGCGGGCGCTCAGCAGCTGGAGAATTACGAAAGTTGGGCCGTGCTGCAGCCGAGCTTCCCGAGCACCGGCGGCAACGGCATCATGATCGGCGAATACCGTCCGGTCATCGTCGGCAGGACCTGCTCGACCCGCTTCACCGCGACCGAGCCGAATGGCACGGTCTATCGCAATGTCGTCGAGTTCGACGCGGTCGACGCGCAGGGCGGCACGCTGTGCACCAATGGCCGCTGGCGTTCGGAAGACGGCAGCGCGTCGGGCACGACGCCGTTCCGGGTCTTCTTCAAGGACGGTGTCGTCCGCGGCTCGCCGTGAGCCTCGTCTGAACCGGCAGGGAGCGGATGGCCATGTTCGACTGGTTTCGTCGATACGGCGCGGCACGAGCGCTGCGCAAACGGATCGCGGCGCTGACGCCGGAGGAGCGGCAAGCCATCCTGGCAGCCTCGCCGTTCGAGGCGGCGGGCTTCCAGGGCGAGGGTTTCCACGTGTTCCGCAAGGATCTGAGCGATCTGGAGACGGCCTATGTCACTTCGCTCGGCGAAGTCGACGGCCGGACCGCCGAGGACTGGCTGATCGCGCGGGCGCTGGAAAAGGACAATGCCCGCCCGAAATGACCGGGCGGGCACGGGGTCTCCGCGCGCGCGGGGATCACCAGACGCGCCGGCAGACCCGCTGGCGGAAGCCGTCATAGGTGACCACGACGCGGCAGCAGCGGGTCACCCAGACCGGCTCGCCCCAGGCATTGACGCGCAGGACGCGGCGGCAGGCCGGCCCGCCCCAGCCGCCGATCGGCGCGCCGACAAAGGCCGGTCCCCAGGGGCGGCGATAGCCCCAGCCCGGGCGATGCCAGCGCGGGCCATGCCAGCCGGGCCCGCCCCATCCGCCGCCGAAATGCCGGCGATGGCCCCAGCCGCCGCCGAAATGGCGATGACCGCCGAAGCCGCCGCGATGAAATCCGCCGCGGTGGAACCCGCCATGGCGAAAGCCGCCGCCGCGATGAAAGCCGCCCCGGTGGCCGCCGCCGCGATGGCCGCGCATTTCGACCGGCAGGCCGGGGGACGCGGTGCCCGCGGGAGCGGAGACGGGCGCCAGCGCCGCGCGCTCGCGGGGCGCTTCGGCGGCGCGCGCCGGCGCCACCGCGCTTGCCGCCGCCAGCGCCAAGGCGAGGGAGCCGAAAACGATGCCAAGATGTGAGCCGAGCTTGCGCATGATGTCCTCCCTGTCGCGGGACATGCGCCGGCGCGCGCTCAGATCGCGCGGGCTCAGGTGCCGCTGATGGATGAAGTGACGATCCGGTCCGATCCGGTCGGCCTTAACCTTCCGGCCAACAGGCTGAACCAAAGCTGAATTTTCGTGTCATTCTCGGGACATGTCGGCGCGGTCGCTTGCGTCGCCCGGACCGCCCCGCAATAGTGGCGGCTTGTTTCTGCCTTCGCGTTGGGGAGCGTGAAATCCATGAAGGCCATCATCGTCGGCGGCGGCATTGGCGGGCTCACCACAGCCCTGATGCTCAAGGCCCGCGGCATCGATTGCGAGATCTACGAGCAGTCTTCCGAGATCCGCGAACTGGGGGTGGGCATCAACACGCTGCCCCATGCCATCAAGGAACTGGCCGGCCTCGGCCTGCTGCCCCGGCTCGACGAGGTGGCGGTGCGCACCCACGAGCTGATCTATACCAACCGCTTCGGCCAGGAGGTCTGGCGCGAGCCGCGCGGGCTCGAGGCCGGCTTCGACGTGCCGCAATTCTCCATCCATCGCGGCCGCCTGCAGACGGTGATCCACCAGGCGGTGCGCTCGCGGCTCGGCGAAAGCCGGATCTTCACCGGCCATCGGCTGGGCTCGTGGCGCCAGGACGAGGCCGGCGTCACCGCCTATTTCTTCGATCGCGACGGCCACCACCGGCACACCGCGACCGGCGACGTCCTGATCGGGGCCGATGGCATCCATTCCGCCGTCAGGGCCGGGCTGTTCCCGAACGAAGGGCCGCCGGCCTGGAACGGCCTGATGCTGTGGCGCGGCGCGCTCGACTGGCCGGAATTCCTGACCGGCCGTTCGATGGTGATCGCCGGCGGGATGAATGCCAAGCTGGTGATCTATCCGATCGCCGAAGGGCTCTCGCCCGGCCGCAAACTGACCAATTGGGCTGTCCTTGCCAGAACCGGCGAGGGCAACACGCCGCCGCCGCGCCGCGAGGACTGGTCGCGGGCAGGGCGGTTCGAAGACCTCATGCCCCATGTGAAGCGCTTCTCGATCCCCTATCTCGACGCCCAGCGGATGATCGAGGCGACCATCGAGTTCTGGGAATATCCGATGTGTGACCGCGATCCGCTGCCGCGCTGGAGCCATGGCCGGGTGACCTTGCTGGGGGATGCCGCCCATCCGATGTATCCGGTCGGCTCCAACGGTGCCTCGCAGGCCATTCTCGACGCGCGCTGCCTGGCCGACCTGCTGGTCTCCGCGGATCATCCTATGCAGGCGCTCTGGGCCTATGAGCAGGCTCGCCTGCCGGCGACCGCCCAGATCGTCCGGATGAACCGCAGCGGCGGGCCGGAAGGCGTCATCGACGCGGTCGAGGCCCGGGCGCCCGACGGCTTCACCGATATCGACAAGGTGCTGACCTTCGAGGAGCGCAAGGCCATCGTGCGCGGTTATGCTTCGACCGCCGGCTTCACCCAGGAAAAGGTGAACCAAGAGAAGGTGAACGAGGACAAGGCGAACCAGGCCAGGGCGGCCTGAGCTCTCGGTGCGCGCAAGCGCACCGCGAAGGACGGCGAACCTTCATGCGAGGCACCGCGGCATTCATCTTCGGGATGGTCAGGAGCCGCGCCGGGCAGGCCGGCACGGCTTGCCTCGCGGCTCCGGCCTCGCTATGACGGCGGCGTCGCGCCGGCTGAACGGCGGGATCGTAAGCGTTCACGAGAATCAACGCGCTATCCCGAGGAGGCTCCGAGCCCCAGGGGCGGCGTGTCCTTGACTACGGACAGGCCGCAGCGCGGCTCGGTCCAGTGAACGGAACTTCCATGATGACATCCGAATTCAGCCGTGCCGGCGGCCGCCGCCGCCTGCGCAAACTGCCGCCACGTTATGCCGCCCTGGTCATGCCGCTGGTGTTGTCGATCCTGATGACCGCGGTGGTCTCGGCGGTCTCGACGGCGCTCAATCTCGGCCTGTCGGCAGACTTCCCCGGCCGATGGGCCGAAGCCTGGGCGCTGTCCTGGCTGGTGGCCTTCCCGACCTTGCTGATGGTGCTGCCGCTGGTCCGGCGTATCGTCGGCGCGCTGGTCGAGACGCCGAGGCCCTGAGGCGGCCGGCCGCCCGAAACGGCAATGCGGCACCCGGCCGGTGCCGCATTCGCCTCGGCCACTCGCAGGCCGCGGGTCGCCTGCAGCAGCGCGGATAACGTTCGGACCCGGCTTCGCAATGCGGCTATAGTGCCCGGGCCGGCGGCGCTCGCGGGAAGCTTTCATGGTCATGCGGACCTGCCCTGGAGGCGGGCAAAACCGGTTCTCTCACGCCCATTCGACGCTCTTTTGACCAAGGAGAAGGATGATGGCAGGCAAACCGAATATCGTGCTGGTGCATGGCGCATGGGGTGACGGGTCGCATTGGCGCCACGTCATTCTGCCGCTTCACGCCAAGGGCTATCGCGTCACCGCGGTGCAGAACCCCTTGACGTCGCTCGCCGACGATGTCGACCGCACCAGCCGGCTGGCGGCGGCCCAGGACGGCCCGACCTTGCTGGTCGGCCATTCCTATGGCGGCGCGGTCATCAGCGGCGCCGGGCACGACGCCAATGTCGTCGGCCTGGTCTATGTGGCGGCTTTCGCGCCCGACGAAGGCGACAGCCTCGGCAGTATCTTCGCCAGGCGCGAGCCGCCGGCGGGCGCCGCCAATATCCGGCCCGACAAGGACGGCTTCCTGTGGATCGCGCCCGACAGGTTCCGCGACAGCTTCTGCCAGGACCTCGATGAGAACGAGGCCTGGGTGATGGCGCTTTCGCAAAAGCCGATCGCCGGGCGCTGTTTCGAGGACAAGGCCGGCCCACCGGCCTGGAAGAGCAAGCCGAGCTGGTACCAGGTCTCGACCGAGGACCGCATGATCCCGCCGGAGACCGAGGCCTGGATGGCGAGCCGCATGGGCGCCCGCAAGACGATGTCGCTCAATGCCAGCCATGCTTCGCTGGCCTCGCACCCGGGCGAGATTGTCGGATTGATCGAAGAAGCGGCCAGCGCGGTGACGTGAGCCCGTGAGGGGTGGCTTCGCGGTGGACGATGTGAACCGGCCGAGGGCCGCCTGAGCGCCGGCTGTGCACAGAGGCGCCGGCATACAACAGTGCCGGTGTCGTCCTCCATTCATTGGATACCTCTCCCCGGCGGGAGTTCTCTACGTCACCCCCGGCGAGCGAAGCGAGGGAAGGGGGTCCAGGAGTTGCAGAGCGCGACGTCGCCGTCGCGAAATCAGCTCGTCGAGATGCGCTGAGGGTGCGGATGAAGCGGCCCCTGGACCCCCTTCCCTCGCTTCGCTCGCCGGGGGTGACGTACTGTGCGTGTGTGTAACGCGTCGTGTGAACCCCGTGGCCCCGCCGGGGAGAGGTGTGGGCAGTGGTTCGCGCGCGAGCCTCCGGAGGCATCCGGTTCAGGCGCGGACGCGGAAATCGCCCGCCAAGCCGCCGGAACCTCTACCGGTTCATGCGCCTGCTGGCGGCGGCAGGAAGACCACCTCGTGTTTGGCCGAGATGGCGACGACCGCTTCCGGTGTCTGCTCGGGCAGTGAATGGATGCCCCAGAACAGGTCGTAGAGCTTGCGGGTCGGGGTGACCCAGAAGAAGCATTTCACCGTCTGGTCGCTCTTGTTGAAGATGCCATGGGCCTGGCCCATCGGCAGCCGGATGACGTCGCCCGCCGTGGCGACGAAATCGCGGCCCTCCAGCACCAGGTCGAGCCGGCCTTCGAGCATGTAGATGAACTCGTCCTGGGTCGGATGGATGTGCGGCGGCACGAAGGTGCCGGGCGGAAAGGTGGCGTGCCAGGACAGCGAGCCCTCGCTCAGCTGTTTCGGCACATAGGTCTGGCCCATGATGTTCCAGACGATCCCGTCGATCCCCGTGCCGGCCTTGGTCACCCCGGCGGTCATCGGCTGCATGATGTTCTCCCCTCGAAAATGTCCGGGCCGGATCAAATCGCAAGGGCAGGCCGCGGGCAACCGGCGATTGCCGGTATGATTAGCGTGGACGCGGGCTGGCGCTTCGCGCCGGCGCTGGCATCACCGCCCTTGAAGATGCCGGGCGGGCTCTATCTACTCATTGAAAACGCGGAGCAGAATTCCGCCCGAACGGCGTCAAGACCGTTGCTGCCCGAAGCCGCGCGAGGAGGAAGCGCCCGATGAAGCCGACAGTGCCGACCAAGATCTGGATTCCGTCCCGCAGGACGCTGCTGACCGGCTCGGCCGGGCTGGCGCTGACGGGGGCCGCCGCGCCCGCGCTCCTGGCGCAGCCGCGCTTTCCGGCGCGGCCGGTGACGCTGATCGTGCCCTGGACCGCCGGCGGCTCGTCGGATGTCGGCTTCCGGGCCCTGGCGGAAGCGACCCAGAAATATCTCGGCGAACGCATCGTGGTGGAGAACCGGCCGGGGGCCGGCGGCACGCTTGGGCCCGCTCAGATGGCGGCCAATTCCAAGCCCGACGGCTATACCCTGGCGCAGATGCCGATCACCATGTTCCGCCTGCCGCACATGACCCGGGTGACCTTCAACCCGCTGACCGATTTCAGCTATGTGATCCATGTCGCGGGCTATTGCTTCGGCGTCACCGTCAGGGCCGACAGCCCGCACAAGACCATGCGCGACCTGATCGATTTCGCCCGGTCGAAACCCGACGAAGTGACCTATGGCACGCCGGGGGCCGGCACCTCGCTGCACATCACCATGATGGACATCGCCAAGCGCGAGAACATCAAGTGGACCCATGTGCCGTTCCGCGGCGCGGCCGAGACCAATGCGGCGGTGCTCGGCGGCCATGTCACCGCGCAGGCGGATTCGAGCGGCTGGGCGCCGCTGGTCAATGGCGGGCAGCTGCGCCTCCTGTGCACCTGGGGCAAGAGCCGGACGAAGTCCTGGCCGAACGTGCCGACGTTGCAGGAAAGCGGCATCGACATCGTCTCCAACTCGCCCTTCGGCCTGGCCGGCCCGAAAGGCATGGATCCGGCCGTGATCAAGATCCTGCACGATGCCTTCAAGAAGGGCATCGAGGATCCCGATCACCTGCGGGTCATGGCCCAGCTCGACCAGGAGGTCGACTATATGGACACCGCCACCTACCAGGCCTTCGTCGTCAAGACCTTCGACGACATGAAGGGCCAGGTCGAAGGCCTCAACCTGCGCGGCTGACCGCGCTCTCACACCCGATCGGAACGGTGGTCACGATGCGCGTTGCGGATCTCGTGGCGGCGGCGGCCTGCGCCGCGCTCGGCGCCTATCTGGTCCGGGAGGGCGTGGAGCTCGGCCTCGGCCGGCCGGTCAATCCGGGCTCCGGCTTCATCTTCTGGTGGATCGGCATCATGCTGATCGGCTGCGGCGCGGTGCTGGCGCTGATCGGTCTGGTGGCGCCGCCGGCCGAGCCGGTGCCGGCGGGCGAGGGCCACTGGCGGCTGGCACTCGGCGCGGCGGCCGCCATGGTGGTCTATGCGCTCGCCTTCGAGCCGATCGGTTTCATTCCCTCGACCATCCTGCTGCTCACCGGCCTGTTCCTGGTGGTCGGCCGCCAGGCCTGGCCGGCGGCGCTCGGCCTCGGCGCGGCCGGCGCCCTCTTGTCCTGGTTCGTCTTCGCGCGGCTCCTGTCGAGCCCTTTGCCGCCCGGCCTGCTCGCCGGCACCGTGTTCGGGAGCTGAGACATGGATCTCATCGGCCAGCTGGGAACCGGCTTCCTGGTCGCGCTCGCGCCCGAGAACCTGTTCTACTGCTTCGCGGGCGTGCTCATCGGCACATTGGTCGGCGTGCTGCCCGGCATCGGCCCGATCGCCGCCATGTCGCTCCTGCTGCCGGCGACGCTGGCGATCCCGCCGACCGCGGCGGTGATCATGCTCGCCGGCATCTATTACGGCTCGATGTATGGCGGCTCGACCACCTCGATCCTGGTACGCATTCCGGGCGAAGCCGCCTCGGTCGTCACCTGCCTCGACGGCCATGAAATGGCCAGGCAGGGCAGGGCCGGCCCGGCGCTCGCCATCTCCGCCATCGGCTCGTTCATCGCCGGCACCGTCGCGCTGGTCGGCCTGGTGTTGCTGGCGCCCATCATGGTGACGGCGGCGCTGGCCTTCGGGCCGGCCGAATATTGCGCGCTGATGGTGCTCGGCCTCTGCCTCATCGCCTATCTCTCGCAGGCCTCGGTGCTGAAATCGCTGATCATGGCGGCGATCGGCCTGGTGCTCGGCCTGGTCGGCCTGGATTCGATCACCGGCCTGCCGCGGCTGACCTTCGACCGCCTGGAGCTGATCGACGGGGTCGGCCTGGTGCCCGTGGTCATGGGCCTGTTCGGGGTGGCCGAGATCCTGAAGAACCTGGAACAGGGAACGAGCCGCAGCCTGGTTCAAGGCAAGGTGACCGGGCTGATGCCGAAGCGGGCCGACTGGCTGGCGAGCCGTTTCGCCATCCTGCGCGGCACGCTGATCGGTTTCGTGCTGGGCATCCTGCCGGGCGGCGGGGCGGTGATCGCCTCCTTCGTCGCCTATGCCGTGGAGAAGCGGATCTCGCCGACGCCGGAACGCTTCGGCCATGGCGCGATCGAAGGCGTGGCGGCGCCGGAAGCCGCCAACAATGCCGCCGCCGGTTCGGCCTTCATTCCGCTCCTGACCTTGGGCATTCCGCCCAATGCCGTATTGGCGCTGCTGATGGGCGCGCTGATCATCCACAACGTGCCCGTCGGCCCGACCCTGATCAGCCAGCGGCCGGACCTGTTCTGGGGCGTGGTCGCCTCGATGTATGTCGGCAATGTCATGCTGCTCATCCTCAACCTGCCGCTGATCGGCCTGTGGGTGCGCTGCCTCAGCGTGCCCTACGGCATCCTGTTCCCGCTCATCCTGCTGCTCTGCTGCATCGGCGTGTTCTCGGTCTCCGGCCAGATCTTCGACGTCTATGTGATGATCGGCTTCGGGGTGATCGGCTGGGCGGTGGCGCGCTGGGGTTTCGAGCCGGCGCCGCTGGTGCTCGGTTTCGTGCTCGGGCCGCTGCTCGAAAACAATCTCAGGAAGGCGCTGATCCTGTCGCGCGGCAGCTGGATGACCTTCCTGGAACGGCCGATCTCGGCGGTATTCATCATCGCCTCGGCGGTGGTGCTGACGACCGCTCTGGTGCCCTGGATCAATGCCAAGCGGAAGGAGATGGCGGTCGAGGGGTAGTTGGAGGAGCTGGATCCCTTCAGCCGCTCCCAGCCCCCATCGATTGCTGGCGCCATCGCGCCTGACCGGCTATCGCTTGCTCATCTTTCGACAGGACCCGTTTCCATGCTGACTTTCACCCGCCACCAGGGCAGCCGCTTCGACCATATCGCCTTCACCCCGGAAACCCTGGTCATTGCCGGCTGGGCCGGCCGCGACGAAAAGGCGATCCACCATCACATCGAGGAGCTGGCGGCGATCGGCGTGCCGCCGCCGTCCTCCGTGCCGGTGTTCTATCGCGGCGCCAATGCGCTGGTGACCCAGGCGACGCGGGTCGAGGTGCTGGGCCCGGATTCGTCCGGCGAGATCGAGCCGGTGATCGTGTCGCTCGCCGACGGGCTGTGGGTGACGGTCGGTTCCGACCACACCGACCGCAAGGCGGAGACGGTCGGCATCGCCCTGTCCAAGCAGATGTGCGCCAAGCCGGTGGCGACGACCCTGTGGAAGCTCGACGAGGTCGCGCCGCATTGGGACGAGCTCATGTTGCGCTCGCATGCCGTCATCGACGGCACCCGCGTGCTCTACCAGGAGGGCAAGCTTTCGGCGCTGCGGCCGCCGCTCGACCTGATCGTCCGGTGGACCGGCCATGCCATCCTGCCGCCGGCGACCGTCATGTTCGGCGGCACGCTGGGCGCCATCGGCGGCATCAGGCCAGCCCAGCGCTTCGAGATGGAATTGATCGATCCGGTGCTGAACCGGGCGATCAGCCATGCCTATGACATCGCCGATCTGCCCGTGGTCAGCTGAAGCGTATCGGCGCAGGCGCCGGAATCGGATCGCGCTCAGGCGGCGCGGCCGATTTCGGCGACGCGGCGGAAGTGGCGCTCCAGCATGATCATCACGCCGAGCGCGCCGAGCGCCGCCCCGAAGGAGATGATCAAGGCCGTGGTGGGACCGGAGCGGTCGATCATCGCGGCGAAGATCATTGGTGAAATCGCGAAGACGATGTTCTGCGGCAGCGACAGCCAGCCGGTCATGGTGGCATAGGTCTGCCAGCCGAACAGGGCGAGCGGCGCGACATTGCGCACGATGGACATGGCGCCGGCGGCGAGGCCGTAACCGATGACGAAACCGATGGCGATGGCCGGTGAGGCATTGCCGATGACCGGCAGGGCGACGGCAACCGGCATGATCGCCGCCGAGACGACACCGATGGTGAGGATGCCGTGGCGCTTGCCGAAGGTCATTTCGGCAAGCCGCGCCGAGACCTGGGCGGGGCCCATCAGCGCACCGGCGGCGACCGCGAAGGCCGAGGAATGGCCATAACCCTCGAGAATGCCGATGATATGCAGCGGCATGCCCCAGGAGACGAAGCCGGTCAGCGAAAAGCCGAGCGCCATCAGGATGAAGGCCTTGCGCCGGTCGGCGGGCGTCAAGGCCGGGATCGGCGCCGCGGCCTCGCCGGATGCCACGACATCATGGTTGCGCCCGTCGGAGACGCGCAGGCCGAAGGCGTGGATCGGCAGGCAGATGAGCAATTGCGCGGCGGCGAACAAAAGGCATGTGTCGCGCCAGCCGATGGTGGTGTTGAGCCATGCGGTCAACGGCCAGAACAGCGTCGACGACAGCCCGCCCATGATCATCAAGAGCCCGATCGACTGGCGTGCCCGCTGGCGGTCGAGTTGCGCGAGCGCCGCTGTGGCGGCCTGGGTCAGCGACAGTGGTGTGCCGAGCCCGATCAGGATCCAGGCGGCGAGATAGGTGACGAGGTCGGTTGCACGCGACAACAGCACCAAGGCGGCCGCCATCAACAGCGATCCCGCGACCAGTGGCCAGTGCGCGCCGTGGCGGTCGATGATCCGGCCAAACCGCGGCGCGACCACCGCGCTGACCAGAAGCATCACCGAAATGCCGGCGAAAATGCCCTCGCGGGTCAATCCGAGCTCGGCGCTCAACGGCGACGCCATGGTCGAGGGCAGATGATAGGTGGTCCCCCAGCCAAACACCTGGGTGATGGCGAGCAGGCCGGCAATGCGGGCGGTAGGAGCTTTCGGCGCGGACGGACTCGGCATGTCCAGAGAAACTGCTTGAGCCGCCGGATGCTCACAACCCTATGAAAAAGCGCGGCTGCCCGGCGTCTCGATGACGGCCGGCGAAGGCGGGGGAGGCGGCAGGCCACGCGCGGGAACGACTGCCGGCACCACACGACGTCATCCCCGGCGATCCCGTGCAGAAGCCCTTGCTTCTGCACGGGTGAGGGAAGGGGATCCAGGGGTTGCAGAGCAGTGGCCGGGACGCCGCGAAATCACCGTAACAGGATCACCTGCGAGCCGATTTCATGCGCTGAAAGCACCGCCTGGTGGCTCCTGGATCCCCTTCCCTCGCTTCGCTCGCCGGGGATGACGTAGAGCACGTGCTGACCGACGTTATCCCAATCATCACGGCCTAGCCTGCACACGGAGAGATCACTTGCCAAGGAAGATCCGATCCCGTGACTTTGTCCGGCAATGCAGCCGGGTTCGATGGAGCTGATGTCCGATGGATCAGAAGACGATCGATGCCTATGACCACGCGGCGGGCGATTTCGCCGCCGACTGGCACGCCCAACCGACCGGATCGGACCTGCAGGAGGCCGTCCGGCGGTTCTTTTCGGCCGGACCGACCGCCGATATCGGTTGCGGCAGCGGCCGCGAGGTCGCCTGGCTCAATGGTCATGGCTTTCCGACGGTCGGCTATGACGCTTCGGCCGGGCTCGTCGCGGAGGCGCGCCGGCGCTATCCGGGCTTGAGTTTCGCGCAGGCGCTGCTGCCCGAACTCGCCGGCATCGCCGATGCGAGCTTCGACAATGTGCTGTGCGAGACCGTCATCATGCATCTCGAACCGGAGGCGGTCGCACCCTCGGTCGCGCGGCTCGCCGCGATCCTGAAGCCCGGCGGCACGCTCTACCTGACCTGGCGGACGACCGAGGGCCAGGGCCAGCGCGACGCCCATGGCCGGCTTTACGCCGCCTTCGACAAGGCGGTGGTGCTCGACGCCCTGCGGCCGGCGGCGATCCTGCTCGACGAGGCGGTCGTCAGCGCCTCCTCGGGCAAGCCGATCCACCGCATCGTCGCACGCAAGGCCGCCGCCAGCGGCTGACCGGCGTCCGGCTCCGGTGCAGGGGCCCTCGGTGGCTGCCGTGTGGATCAGCACCGGCTGCCTGCTTTTATCGCTTGGCACGATCGGTGGCCGCCGCCCATACTTGGCGAAAGCGGCCGGCCAAACGGGCGCGAGGGTGAACGACGTGACAGGGGAATTCCATGGCTGAGGATCGATCCCACCAGCGGCTGAGCCGCCGCGCGCTGGTCAAGCTTGGCGCGGCCGGCGGCCTCGCCGCGGCGCTGCCCTCGACATTCCTGTGTCCCGAAGCCTTGGCGCAGGGCCGCAAGGTGCTCAGCACCATCATCACGCCCGAGCCGCCGATCGTCGTGCCCGGCATCAACAACCAGGGACCGACCCTGATCGTCGGCGGCAAGCTGTTCGAGGGGCTGCTGTCCTATTCTCCGCGGCTCGGCGCCCGGCCGGCGCTGGCAAAATCCTGGGAAATCAGTTCCGACGACCTGACCTATACGTTCAACCTGCAGACCGGGGTGACCTGGCACGACGGCAAGCCGTTCTCGGCCGATGACGTGGTGTTCAATCTCACCAAGCTGCATCCGGAGGTGAACCCGCGCCTGCGCGCCACGCTCGCCAATATCGAAAGCGCGGTGGCCAAGGATCCGGCGACCGTCGTGATCAAGCTGAAGACACCGTTCGAGCCGTTCATCCTGAATTTCGACGCGACCACGCTGCCGATGCTGCCCAAGCACCTCTATGAGGGCACCGACCTGCGCAACAACCCGGCCAACCAGAACCCGGTCGGCACCGGCCCGTTCCGTTACGGCGAGTGGCAGCGCGGCAATTTCATCCGGCTGGTCAAGTTCGACAAATATTGGCAGCCGGGCAAGCCGTCGCTCGACGAGATCGTCTATCGCATCATTCCCGATTCCAACCTGCGCGGGGTGGCGCTGCAGTCGGGCCAGGTGCAGATGGCCGCCTTCAACGACATCGAGGCCTTCGACGTGCCGCGCTTCCGCGGCCTGCCCAATCTCGAAGTGGCGATCAACGGCTGGGAGCTGTTCGCGCCGCTGTCCTGGATCGACATCAACAACCGGGTGAAGCCGCTCGACGACCCCAAGGTCCGGCGCGCCATGTCGATGGCGATCGACCGCAACTTCATCCTCAACCGCCTGTGGTTCGGCGTCGGCAAGGCGGCGACCAGCCCGATCTGCTCGACCACCAAGTTCCATGACGCGACCGTCAAGGTGCCGGCCTTCAACGTCGCCGAAGCCAATAAGCTGCTGGATGAGGCCGGCCATCCGCGCAAGGCCGACGGCACCCGCTTCGAGCTGCGCTTCATGACGCTGCCCTATGGCGAGATCTGGAACCGGCTCGGCGAATATATCCGCCAGGCCTTCGGCCAGATCGGCGTCAAGCTGAATGCCGAGGCGGTGGATGCCGCGACCTGGGCACGCCGG
Organism: Hyphomicrobiales bacterium; assembly: GCA_017304475.1. GTDB lineage: Bacteria > Pseudomonadota > Alphaproteobacteria > Rhizobiales > Phreatobacteraceae > Phreatobacter. The sequence goes on from JAFKKV010000038.1 coordinate 82,713, forward strand.
GTCGGCGAGTGGGACTACGACCTCACCGTCAACTTCGTCTATCAGTGGGGCGACCCGACCATCGGCGTCGAGCGCACCTATGTGTCGTCGAACATCCAGAAGATCACCTTCACCAACACGATGGGCTATTCCAACCCGAAGGTCGACGCCGCCTTCCTGAAGGCGCGCCAGTCGGCCAAGGCGGAGGACCGCCAGGCCGCCTTCAGCGAGGTGCAGAAGATCCTGGTCGAGGACATGCCGGTGATCTGGCTCCTGGAACTGGCCTTCCCGACCATCACCGACAAGCGATTGAAAAACGTCATCACCTCGGCCACCGGCATCCACGATAATTTCGCCGGCGTGACCCTGGGGTGAGCGGAGTGACGCAATCCCGGTTCGCAGGCATCTGACATGGATGTCTCGCACTTCCTCAGCTTCCTCGCCCAGCGCCTGATCAAGGCGCTGGGGGTGGTGATCGGCGTGGTCATCCTCGCCTTCTTCCTGGTCAGGCTGGCGCCGGGCGATCCGGCGCTGGTCATCGCCGGCCAGTCGGGCGCGGCCGACGCCCAGTTCCTGGCCCAGCTGCGCGAGCAGTTCGGCCTCGACAAGTCGCTCGGCACCCAGCTTTTCATCTATCTCAAGGGCATAGCCACGCTGGATTTCGGCTATTCGCACCGGGTCCAGCGCACGGTCGGCAGCCTGATCGCCGAGCGGTTGCCGGCGACCATCCTGTTGACCGGCGCGGCCTTCGTCTTCGCCGTCTCGGTCGGTGTCACGCTCGGCGTGCTGGCGGCAAGGCGGGTGGGCACCTGGGCCGACAGCCTGATCACCGTCGTGGCGCTCACCTGCTACGCGACGCCGCTGTTCTGGGTCGGGCTGATCTTCATCCTGGTCTTCTCGATCTGGCTCAACTGGCTGCCGGCGATCGGCATGTATTCGATTGGCGCGGACCTGCATGGCCTGGCCTTCGCGCTCGACGTGGCGCAGTACCTCGTGCTGCCGGCGCTGACGCTCGGCCTGTTCTTCATGGCGCTCTATGCCCGGCTGACACGCGCCTCCATGCTGGAAGTGGCGACCCAGGACTTCGTACGTACCGCGCGCGCCAAGGGCCTGAAGGAGGGCCCGATCGTGCGCCGGCACATCCTGAGAAACGCGCTTCTGCCGGTGATCGGCTTCGCCGGCGTACAGGCCGGCACCATTGTCGGCGGCTCGGTGCTGGTGGAGACGGTGTTCGCCTGGCCGGGCGTCGGCCGGCTGGCCTTCGAGGCGCTGCTTGCGCGCGACTACAATCTGCTGCTCGGGGTGTTCATCGTCACCTCCGCCATGGCCGTGGTGATCAACCTGATCACCGATATCGTCTACGCGCTGGTCGATCCGCGCATCGAGGTGGGCGGATGACCTCGTTCTGGAAGCGCTTCTCCAAGAATATCGGCGCGGTGATCGGCGTGGCGATCATGGTGGTCGTGCTGGTCATGGCGGTGTTCGGTCCGTGGATCGCGCCGGGCAATCCCTGGGACATGGCCGGCGCGCCGGTCTCGCCGCCGCTCGACGAGGGCCATCTGCTCGGCACCGACATGCTCGGCCGCGACGTCTGGTCGACCATCGTCCACGGCGCCCGCGTCTCGCTCTTGATCGGCGCGGTGTCGACCGCCGCCGCACTCCTGATCGGCGTCACGCTCGGCGCCTTCGCCGGTTATGCCGGCGGCCTGATCGACGACGTGATCATGCGCTTCACCGAGTTCTTCCAGGCGATCCCGAGCTTCGTGCTGGCGCTGCTGATCGTGGCGATCTTCCAGCCTTCGGTCGCCTCCATCGTGCTGGCGGTGGCGATCGTTTCCTGGCCGCCGGTGGCGCGCGTCGTGCGCGGCGAGTTCCTGTCGCTGCGCTCGCGCGAATTCGTCCAGGCGGCCGTCGTATTGGGGCAGGGCACCTGGACCATCGTGTTCCGCCAGATCCTGCCGAACGCTTTGTCGCCGATCGTGGTGCTCGCCTCCTTCATGGTGGCGACCGCCATCCTGCTCGAAGCCGCGCTGTCCTTCCTGGGGCTCGGCGATCCCAATGTGATGAGCTGGGGCTTCATGATCGGCTCCGGCCGCTCGACCATCCAGATCGCCTGGTGGACCAGCGTGTTTCCCGGCATCGCGCTGTTCCTGACGGTGCTCGCTCTCAACCTGATCGGGGAGGGGCTGTCGGATGCCCTCAACCCGCGCCTGCATGACCGAGGTGGCGAATGACCGGGCCGCTGCTTTCGGTGAAGAACCTGACCGTCGCCCTGCCGCCGGGCGGCGACCGGGTGGAGGCGATCTCGGAGGTCTCCTTCGATCTCTCGCCCGGCGAGGTCCTGTGCATCGTTGGCGAATCCGGGTCGGGCAAGTCGATCGCCGCCTCGACCATCATGGGTCTTCTGCCGAAGCGCCTGCCGGTGACCTCGGGTGCGGTGACCTTCGAGGGGCAGGACATTCTGGGGCTTAGCGCCGAGGCCAAGCGCTCGCTGCGCGGCCGGCGCGTCGCCATGATCTTTCAGGAGCCGATGACCGCGCTCAACCCGATCATGCCGATCGGCAAGCAGATCGCCGAGGTGATGGAGGCCCATGACGTGGGCGACGCCGCCTCGCGCCGGGTCAGGGCGCTGGAGCTGCTCGCCAGCGTCGGCATTCCCGATCCCGCGCGCACCATCGACGCCTATCCGTTCCGGCTCTCCGGCGGCCAGCGCCAGCGCGTGATGATCGCCATGGCGCTGGCGCTCGAGCCGGCCGTGCTGATCGCCGACGAGCCGACCACCGCGCTCGACGTCACCACCCAGGCGCAGATCCTCCGGCTGATCCGTGACCTGCAGGCGACCAAGGGCACCGGCGTGCTGTTCATCACCCATGATTTCGGCGTGGTCGCCGATATCGCCGACCGCGTGGCTGTCATGAGCAAGGGGCGGATCGTCGAGATCGGCACGCGCGACGAGGTGCTGAATGCGCCGCGCCATCCCTATACCCAGCGGCTGATCGCCGCCGTGCCGCATTTCGCGGCGATTTCGCGGGCGGCGGTGACGACGACGCCGCTGCTCGACATCCGCGACGTCTCCAAGGTGTTCCATCGCGGCGGTTTCCTGGTCAAGCGCAGCGAGGTGAGGGCGGTGAATGACGCGTCCCTGGTGGTCGCGCGCGGCGAGACCGTCGGCCTCGTCGGCGAATCGGGGTCGGGCAAGTCGACGCTGGCGCGCTGCGTGGTCCGGCTCTACGACCCCTCGGCCGGGGCGATCCTGTTCGACGGCGTCGATATCGCACCACTGGCCAAAGCGGCGATGAAGCCGCTGCGCAAGAAGATCCAGATGGTGTTCCAGGACCCCTTCGCCTCGCTCAATCCGCGCCGGCGGATCGGCGAGATCATCGCCGAGGGGCCGGTGACCCATGGCGTCGCCAAGAATGTCGCGCTGGAGCGGGCGCGCGAGCTCCTGTCGCTCGTCGGCCTCGATGCCGGCGCCATCGACCGTTTTCCCCATGAATTTTCCGGTGGCCAGCGCCAGCGCATCGGGCTCGCCCGGGCACTCGCCCTCGACCCGGAACTGCTGGTGGCCGACGAGCCGGTCTCGGCGCTCGACGTCTCGGTACAGGCCCAGGTGCTCGACCTGATCGCCGACCTCAAAGCCCGCCTCGGCCTTACCATGCTGTTCATCACCCATGACCTGCGCATCGCGGCGCAGATCTGCGACCGGATCGCCGTGATGAAACAGGGCGAGATCGTCGAACTCGGCCCGACCCGCGACGTCTTCGAAACCCCGCGCCACGCCTATACCCGGGAGCTTTTGGCGGCCATTCCCGGCCGGGCCTGGGAGGCGACGCGCGACGCGCCGGCCTGACCAGCCGGCGCCGTCGCGCAGGTGTCTTAGCGAAGCGTTTTGCGCCGGCCGGGAATGGGCCGGCATGCTGCAAAGGATTGTTAAACCGCATCGTGCAATCTCCGATTGTGGGGGGGCGGCCATATGCAGGCGAAGGCGCTATTCTGGGACCTGGACGGCCGTATCGGCAGGCAGACCTATTGGCTCGCCATGCTGGACCTCTTCGTGTTCGGCCTGGTCACCGGGCCGCTGCAGACGCTGCTCTTCAAGCTGCTGGAGGCGGCGCAGCAATGGCTTCTCGCGCGCAACAGCTTCGAGATGGCGGTCCAGGCGCGCAAGATCACTGAGGGCGACAGCGAGGCGACCGGCGCATTCCGGGACGGCATCATCGCCCATGTGCTTCAAAGCGCTGGTCTCGGCGCGCTGTGGTCGGTGCTGTTCATCGGACTGGGGCTTCTCACCATCCGCTCGGCGCTCGCGGTGGTCGGCAAGCGGGTTGTCGATGCCGGGCACCCGAAGGCCGTGGCCTGGGCGATCTTCGGCCTCTTGATCCTGTCCTCCGTGCTGGAGCTGCGGGCCTTGCCCTGGCTCGGACCGGCATTTCACGTGCTGTTTCTCGCAAGCCTGGTGGGGATCGGCCTCTTGCCAACGGCCGGGGGCGGGGCACGATTCGAGCGCGGCGCGTTCGAAGCGTCGGACCGGCCGCGGCGGCACACCGCCGGTTCCGCCGTCATCCCGCGGAAGACCTTCGGCCTGCGTTGAGACCCCGGCGCGGGTGGCTTTGGCGGAGCGGCGCATGCGCTCCGGCTGTGCGTCGCACCGGCCTGCCTCTTGATCCCAGACGCGGAATGTGGTCACTCCCTTGCCGATGCGGGTATAGCTCAGTGGTAGAGCAGCAGCCTTCCAAGCTGAATATGCGGGTTCGATTCCCGCTACCCGCTCCAACATCCTTCATGCGCCGCCATGAACCGTCGCTCGCGCGGCGGCCTGGCCAGCTGTCCTCGATCATCCCCGCAGCAAGGGTCTGGCGCTGAAGCAGATGACGGCCACGGTGAGGCCGACGAAGTAGAGCCGCGCCGCCAGTTCCAGGCCGCCCGCGGTCAGATGGACGGCCGACAGCAGGAAGCCCGCGACGCTGGCCACGGCGCCGATGGTGCCGATCATTCCCGCGATTTTTGCCGTGACATGGCGCATGGCAAGGCTCCGAGGCCCATTGAACGCCGATTTGGCCGCCAAGTCACCCGTGTTGCCCATTGCCGCGTCGAACGATCGGACCACTCGTGGATCGCCGCTGTCGGAACCCACGTTTCCGCGACCGGGTGGTCCTGGCACGCAGGTTCTGCCAATGGCGATCTGTCCGCATTCGACCGTCATGCGGCGGTGGCGGGCTCGACCATCCGCTGGAATGCGCGAATCGCATGGCGTTGCCGCCGTCCCGGCAAGGCTGTGCGCAAGTCCACGCGCCTCCTTGCGATCGCCATGGGGGCTGTTGCATCCTTCGCGTGCAATGGGGGATGGCATGCGTATTCAGGGTATTTTCATTGCCGCTTTGGGCATGATGCTGGCGGCCTGCGTCTCGGCGCCGCCGCCGGCTCTCTCGGTCGCCGAACTCAACACCTATCGGGTCGCGGCCATCCACGTCTCGCTGGCGCCCGGCATCAGTGGCAAGACGACGAGCCTGGAGGCGGCTTTCGCGCGTTCCAAGGGCATCGAGCCGGTGGGGCATGCGGATCGCCCGGAAAGCGTGGTTCCGGCCGCGGCACGCTCCGGCGGCGCCGATTACTTCACCATCGCCAATTCGGCGGAAGCGCTGGCCTATTACGACCATGCGACGCGCCAGGCCTTGCAGGCGGCGCTGCAGCAGGAGCTCGGGGGCGCCTTGCTGGGGGCGAGGCCGGCGCGCCTGGAAATGCATGTCACGCGCCTCGTCCTGCCGAACGAAGCCATGCGAATCCTGGTGTCTCAGCACCATGCCCTGGTCGCCACCGTGACGCTGAAGGATGCGACCAGCGGGGCGACGCTGGCCGCCTATCCCGAACTCACCGCCGTGATCGACGGCGGCGGCGGCCTGGTCGGGACTTTCCTGGTGCCGGCGCTTGCCGGCGAGCCCGCGGCGCGGCTCGGATCATCCGCCGCCAAGACTTACCGGAACTGGCTCTTGCGGAACTGACGAATTCCCACTATCCCCACGCCCCGAGATGTGGTCGTTCCGGCCGCAGGTTCCAATTCGATCCGTCGAGAGGCGTTCCATGGCCAAGGAAAAGTTCGCACGCAACAAGCCGCACTGCAACATCGGCACGATCGGTCACGTCGATCACGGCAAGACCTCGCTGACGGCGGCGATCACGAAGGTTCTGGCCGAGTCGGGCGGCGCGACGTTCACGGCCTATGACCAGA
>JAFKKV010000039.1 GCA_017304475.1 Hyphomicrobiales bacterium
CCCGGCCCGGGGCGCCGCCCGCCGCCGGCCTTGCCGCGCCCGCACCGGTGCCCCCGGCGACACCGTCCCGGCCGATGTCGTCCCGGCCGGCGCCGGTCGCCAACCGCCGGACCGGCCGGCTGCCGCGGCGGCCGGCGCCGGTCGATCCGGCCGCGGCGCGCCAGACCGCCGGCCTGTCGACACCGGCGCGCCGTCCGCCGCCGACGGCCGTGATCAATCTGTCGCGCGAGGATCGCCGGGCGCTCGGCCCGGGCGGCCGCGGCGTCGTTACACCGGTTCAGCCGCTTCGCCCGGTCGACGTGCCGCTCGTCACCGACCGCACCCAGGCAATCACCGGCCGTGCCCTGCCGAACGCCAATCCGCTCGGCCGCAACGCGGTGATCGATCCGGTGACCGGCGAGGTGATCTCCTTTGCCCGCACGCCGGCCGTCGAAGCCGATCCCTTCGCACCGGTCGGCCTCAGGCTCGGCACATTCGTCGTGACCCCGTCCGCCGACGTGACGCTCGGTTACGACTCCAACCCGCGCCGCCTGCATGACGGCGCCCAGGGCTCGCTGTTCACCCAGTCCTACGGCGAGATCCTGGCCCGCTCGGACTGGTCGCGCCACGAATTGACCGCACGCCTGCGCGGCACCTATTCGGCCTATTTCTCCGACCCGGGCGTCAACCGCCCGGAGGTCAATGCCGTCGTCACCGGCCGGGTCGACCTGGCGCGAACCACACGCATCGACACCGAGGCGCGCTACAACCTGACGGCCCAGTCGCCGGGATCGTCGAACCTGCCCTCGGATCCGGGATCGTCGCTGAGGGGCCTGCCGCTGGTGCGCCAATATGGCGGCACCGCCGCCCTGGTGCAGGATGTCGGCCGGCTGCAATTGACCCTGCGCGGCACGCTCGACCGCTATACCTATGACGATGCCGTCACCAATAACGGCACCGTCATTCCCCAGGGCAATCGCAATTACAATGCCTATGGCCTCAGGCTGCGCGCCTCCTATGAGCTGACGCCGGGCCTGCGTCCGTTCATCGAGGTCGGTGTCGAGCGTCACGGCTTCGACACGCTGGTTTCGCCGACCGGCCTGCTGCAGGGCTCGACCTCCACCAGCTACCGGGTCGGCTCGACCTTCGAACTGACCCGCCTGATCACCGGCGAGGTCGCGGTCGGCTATATCGTCCGCAACAATCTCGATCCGACGCTGGTCGACATCCGCGTTCCAACCTTCGACGCCGCCCTGATCTGGACGGCGACGGCGCTCACGACCGTTCGCTTCGGCGCCAAATCGGTCATCGACGAGACCTTCACGACCGGCGCGGCCGGTATTCAGCGGCGCGATTTCTCGGTCGAGCTCGAGCACTCCTTCCGGCGCTGGCTGATCGGCACGGCGAAGCTCGCCTATGGCCAGGACGTCTATGTCGGCGAGCCCCGGGTCGATCAGCGGCTGATCGCTTCGGTCAATCTGATCTACCGTGCCTCGCGCAATCTGCAGATCCGCGGCGAGGCGCGGCGCGAGATGCTGATGTCGAACCAGCCTGGGCAAAGTTACTCCGCCAATATCTTCCTTCTCGGCCTCCGTCTCCAGCGCTGACGGGCACGTCGCCGGCGCAAGGCGCAACGCCGGATCATTCAAGCCTCCGCTACATTACGTTAAGTCATCACGGCGACGCACGCCGCTTCCGAGCGTGCGATGTCTTACGCCTCTGGCTGACTTTCTGCTGACCGTCATGTCGTCGCCTGGCGGAATCACAGCGTCAATTCACAGATCGACAATGGATCATGTATCCATTTTTTTGATCAAGGATTGAAGACATGGAGCGTGAGTGACACCAAGTCTGTCCAGCGTTTTCGAAACTGGACATTGACGATTTCGGCGCGCCGATAACACGAGTCGTCGGAGCTAAATCGAATTAATCGAAGATACATTACGCTACGTAATATATGTTTAGAGAACACGATTCAGAAATTATTTAATTGTCACAAGCAATGTTCTCGTCATGAGCAAGATCAGGAAGTTGCTGCAGCCGTTTGCACGACGCCAGGATGGCGCGTCGGCGGTCGAATTCGCGATCGTCCTACCGGTGTTCCTGATGATCCTGTTCGGCATCATCACATTCGCCGGTTACCTCAGCCTCGTGCAGAGCGTGCAACAGCTCGCCGCCGAGGCCGCCCGGGCATCGGTCGGTGGCCTGAGCGACACCGAGAGGGCGAGCCTGGCGACCAATACCATTCAGACACAGTCGAGCAACTACCCCTTCCTCCAGCCGAACCGCCTGGTTCTGGTCGCCGCCGCGACGGATCCGACGACCAGCACCTTCACCGTGCAACTGCAATACGACGCGAGCTCCAGCTTCATCTACAGCCTTCCCAGTCTTGTTCCGATGCCGTCGCCGCTGATCATCCGGTCGGCCGCCATTCAACGTGGCGGGTACTGAGAGGAGCCAAGCATTGTTCCCGGCACTTCGTTCCTTCTTTCGCGAAACCAAGGGTTCGGTGGCGATCATTGCCGGCCTGATGACCACTGTCGTCATCGGCATGAGTGCCCTCAGCGTCGATCTCGGCAAGATCTATGTCGACAAGCGCAAGGCGCAGAGCGTGGCCGACCTGTCGGCGCTGGCGGCGGCGAGCGACCTGACGCGCGCCTCCCGGGCCGCGACGGCGACGGTCCAGCGCAACACCATCACCGTCGACAGCCCCATCACGGTCGAGCTCGGCACCTACACCCCCGATCCCGGCACCCAGAGCGGCAGTCGCTTCCAACTCGCCGGAACCAATCCCAACGCCGCGCGCGTGACCATCAATTCCAGGACCAACCTGGTCTTCGGCCGGGTGCTCACCGGGCAGGACTATTTCGTCATCCGGTCGACCGCGACCGCCGCCACGTCGTCCTTCGCTTCCTTCGCCATCGGCTCGCGCCTGGTCTCGCTCAATGGCGGCCTGCTGAACCAGTTGCTCGGATCGCTGCTCGGCACGAACATCACCCTCTCGGCGATGGACTACCAGTCGCTCGTCGATGCCCGCATCGACCTGTTCAAATTCATGAACCAGCTCGCCACCACGGCCCAGCTGACCGCCGGCACCTACTCGCAGCTGCTGAACTCCAACCTCAAGGTCGTCGACGTCGTCAATGCCTTGCTCGTCTCGACGCTCAATTCACAGGGCGGGGCCACCAATGCCAGCCGCGCGCTGAGCAGCATTTCGCAGTCGCTGAACGCCTCGACCGGCAGGATGGTGCTCACCTCGCTGATCGATGTCGGGCCTTACCAGACCCTGCCGATCGGCCAGCGCCCCAACATGACCGTCAATGTCGCGGCCTTCGACCTGCTGAACGCGACGGCCCAGATCGCCAATGGCAATCGCCAGGTCCAGCTGTCGCTGGGCCTCAATCTGACGGGTATCGCGACCGCCTCGCTGACGCTCGGCATCGGCGAGCGGCCGGTGGGCACAAGCTGGCTGACCGTCGGCAATGTCGGCGCCACGGTCCACACCGCGCAGACCCGCCTGCTGCTCAACCTGCAACTGCTCGGCTCGGGTTCGATCGCTTCGGTCAACCTGCCGCTCTATGTCGAGGTCGCCGCCGCGACCGCGCGCCTCAACGCCATCAATTGCACCTTCCCCGACGCCAGTGGCTCGACCATGACGCTCGGCGTGACGCCGGCCGTCATCGACGCCTGGATCGGCAGCGTGTCCATGGCGAATTTCAACAATTACAGCGCGCCGGTCGCCCCGATGGCGGTCGCCCTGGTCGACACGCCCGTGCTGTCGGTGCTCGGACGGGCCCATGTCCAGATCACCAACATGTCGGCGACGCCGGTCACCTTCAACATGACCGAGATCAACAACCAGACCAAGAAGACGGTGGGCACGACGAACTTCACCCAGTCGCTGCTGAGCGGGCTGGTCAACACCCTGCAGCTCGACATCTCCGTGCTGGGCCTGCTCAATCTGGGCCTCGGCGGCGCCGTCGGGCCGCTGGTCAGCGGCATCATCTCGGGCGCCACGCCGTCGATCGACCAGCTCCTGTCCGGCATTCTCCAGTCGCTCGGCATCGGCCTTGGCCAGGCCGATGTCTGGGGTCTTGGACTGCGCTGCGACGGTGCCGTCCTGGTCCAGTAGGTGCCGGAGCGCGCCGCTCAGCCCGCGGTGAGCCGGCCGAGTTCCGCCCTGAACGGCCCGCTCAGATCGTCGCGGCGTAGCGCATAAGCGACATTGGCGGTCAGGAAGCCGAGCTTCGTGCCGGTATCGTGGATCTCGCCGTCGAAGGTGAAGCCGAAGAACGGCTGCTTCTGCTGCAGCTTCAACATGCCGTCGGTCAGCTGGATCTCACCGCCCGCGCCGCGCTCCTGGGTCTCCAGGATCCTGAAGATCTCCGGCTGCAGGATATAGCGGCCGGAAATCGCGACGTTCGATGGTGCCGTGCCCTTGGCCGGCTTCTCGACCATCTGGGCGATCTCATAGGCGCCGCCGGCGGCCGGCTTGCCCTTGCCGATAATGCCGTATTGATGGGTCTCACTGTCCGGCACCTCGTAACCCGCGACATAATTGCCACCGGTCGCCTCATAGGCGTCGAGCATCGCGGCGATGCAGCCTCGGCCGCCGCGCTTGGCGAGATGCAGCATGTCCGGCAGCAGCAGCGCGAAGGGTTCGTCGCCGATGATGTCGCGCGCGCACCACACCGCGTGGCCGAGCCCGAGCGGCTCCTGCTGGCGGGTGAACGAGGTGGCGCCGGCCGCAGGCAGGTCGCGCCGGAGCTCTTCCAGGACCGCGGTTTTCGCCCGCGCCTCGAGGGTTGCGTCCAGCTCGAAGGCCTTGTCGAAATGATCCTCGATCACCTGCTTGTTGCGGCCGGTGACGAAAACGAAATGCTCGATGCCGGCCTCGCGTGCTTCGTCCACCACATGCTGGATCACCGGACGGTCGACGACGGTCAGCATTTCCTTGGGGATCGCCTTGGTGGCGGGCAGGAAACGCGTGCCGAGGCCCGCGACAGGGAAAACGGCCTTGCGAATGCGACGAACCATGGATCAAGAACCTCGTCTGATTGGTGCGATGCCTCGAGACATAATGCGCAATTTCTGAACGGCGTGTGACCAGCCTTATCTTTGGATCTGGGCCGCGCCAGGCGCGGGCGGCTCGGCCCGGAAGGCGTTGAAGACCATGTCGGGCGCCGAGGTATTGTGCCTGGAGGGCACCAGCCGGCCGGCCCAAAGGTCCGTCGCATTGGCCCGGCGGAACGGCAGGATCGCCTCTTCGCGCCAGCCCGGCGCATCCTTTTCGCGCAGCGCCACCCGCGCCACGTCGGCGTTGAACTCGGTGACATACATCGAACGCAGCGCCGCGAAAGGCCCGCCGGCGACGGGCCGCGCGAAAGCCACATCCAGGCCGATCAGCTCCTGGTTCAGCGTGGCGAGCCGCACGGTCGCCGAATTGCCGTCCGGATAGGCCAGGGTGAAGGTCCTGGTCGCCGGGTCGAAGGCGATCTCCTTGATCTTGACGATCGGCCGTTCCTCGACCACCACCGGCCCGATCAGGAAGGACGAGCCATAGGCGGTCCAGCGCAGATTGGCCGGCGGCAAGGGCCGGGCGCGCCAATAGCCGTCGGTCGGATAGACCACCAGCACCTCCTCGGCGCGATCCTGGAAGCGATACCAGATCTGGATCAGGTGAATGTTGCGCTCGGTCCGGTCGCCGACCCGGACCACCGTGTCCGACGGCCGCCAGAAGCCCTTCTCGCGATAGCCGATGACCTGCCACTCCACGGTCTCGTAGAGGGTGATGCGATCCGGCATCGGCTGGGCAAGGGCTGCCTCCTTCATCGGGCAGGCGGTCCAGTCGGCGGCGAAGCGGTCGACGCTGAGCGCGCCGATATAGGCCGGGTGCGCCGCCTCGATGCGGAACGCGCGCACCGCCGGATTGGCGAGGTTGAGCGTGACATTGTCCTTCTCGGCGCAGAGCACCGGCTCCGAGCCGTTGGTGACCTCGACGGCAAGGCCATCGAGCGTCGCGGCCCGGGCGGCCGTGGCAAGGAACAGGGCGACGAGGACGGCGGCGAGCTTCATGCGTTCATTCCCCTGAGAGCACTGCGTAGACGTCGCCCGAATTGGCCTGGTGCGGAAGCCCGCTCAGATGCGCGGCCATCTCGTCCTTCGAGACAAGGCGGCCGAATGTCATGTGCTGGCTCTCGCCGAGCGCCACGTCGAAACCGTAGCGGCCGAGCGCCGCCAGCCGGTCCAGGCAGGCGAGCGCGACGCCGCGCTGAATGGTGGTGAATTCGAAGGACAAGGCCGGCAGCGCCTGCGTCAGCCCTGCCAGCACGTCGGCCTCGAAGCCCTCGACGTCGATCTTGACGAAGGCCGGCACGCCGTGGTCGCGGATCAGCCGGTCGAGCGTCGTCGCGGCGACCTCGATTTCCCGATCCCAGACCTGGCCCTCCCAGCCCCCCGCACCGGCGGCCGAGGCGATGAAATCGGCCGAAGCGGTCGAGACGGTCGGATTGTCGCTGTTGACCTTGAACACCAGCATACCCTCGGTCGCGCCGCAGGCCGCGCGGACCAGCGTCACGTCCGGATCGTCGCCGAACAAGGTCTCGATCACCCGGGCCGGCCCCGGTTGCGGCTCGAGCGCCACCACGCTCGCGCCAAGGCGGCGAAAGCTCGCGACCCGGTCGCCGACATGGCTGCCGATGTCGAAGGCGAGGCTGCCCGGTCCGACGAAGCCGGCATAAAGCCTGTCCATCTGCGCGGCCTTGGCGGGATCGCCATGATAGGTGACGATCGAGCGCGCCACGGCGACCAGTTCGGCGATCCGCTGCGCCGGCGTCATGACGCCTCCCCGGCCCTGGCGGAGACGATCTCATGCGGCGGATTGAACTCTTCCGGCACGCCGCAGAGCCTGAGCGCGACGAACACGCGCCCGAGCAGCGGCGAGGCGGTCAGCACCGCGAAGGGAACCGCCACCAGGAAGCCCAGGGTCAGCGGCAGCGACCACCATGCGGCGCGCGGCGAACCGAGCCAGAGCAGGCCCACCACGACCAGGCCGAAGGCCATTTGCGGCCAGAAGGCGTCAAACGCCTCGCGCCAGCTCAGCGCCATGGCGTCGCGCTGCTGGCCGCCCCAGACGACCGAGCGGCCGAGCGCCAGGCCGATCATGAACACGGTGATGCGGAACGAGGTGAGCGCGCCGAGCAGGAACGAATAGACGAGCTCGATCACCACTGCCGCGGCGAAGCGCAGGCCGCCGCCATAACGCGTGGTGCCGCCAGGCGTCAGCAGGATGTCGGCGATCCCTGCGAATTTCGGCATCAGATACATGATGAAGAACAGGATATAGATGAAGATCGCGAAACCCGCCGGGAAGGTCACCCGCGACGGCCCGTGCAGCGCCAGGAACGGCGAGAGCGCGATCATCAGGGTCCAGGCCGGCACGCCGACGAACATCAGGACGGCCCAGAGCAGCTGGAACCGGCTCATCGGCTCCAGTCCCTTGACGTCGAACAGGTTCAGATACTGCATATTGCCCTGGCACCAGCGCACGTCGCGGCGCGAGAATTCCAGGATGGTCGGCGGGTTCTCCTCCCAGGAGCCCTCCTCTTCGGGAAGCACGCGCACCTCATAGCCGGCGCGGCGCATGAAGGTCGCCTCCACCTGGTCATGGCTAAGGATATGGCCACCCAGCGGCGGCTTGCCCGGCAGCACCGGCAAGGCGCAATGGTCGACGAAGGGCTTGATCCGGACCAGCGCGTTGTGGCCCCAGAACGGCCCGCACTCGCCGACCCACCAGGCCTGGCCCATCGTGTAGGAGCGCATGCCCTGGCGCATGCCGAACTGGAAGATCCGCGCGAAGGCCGATGACGAGGGCATGCCGACGACCAGGCTCTGGAGGATGCCGATCTTCGGATAGGCCTGCATCATCCGGACATGCCGGACGATGGTCTTGCCGGCCATCAGGCTGTCGGCGTCGAGCGGCAGCATCAGTTCGTAGCGCATGCCCCAGCGCTCGCAGAACTCGCGGACATTGCCCGCCTTGAAACCATGGTTGTCGGTGCGCCGGCGATAGACGACGCGGTCGGCGCCGGCCTCGGCGGCAAACGCGCCGGCGAGCGCCTCCTCCTTTGCCGCGACCTCCGGCTGATTGGTGTCCGACAGGATGAAATAGTCGAAGCGGTCGCCGAAGCCGGTGGCGTCGACGCTCTGCTTGACGATCCTCAGCCGGGCGACTGCGCGCGCCGGATCCTCGTTGCGCAGCGTCATGAAGATGGCGGTACGGACGGTGATCGGCACCTCGGTATCGCCGGCGGCGGCGAACGGCGCCACCTGTTCGAAGCCGTCCTCGACGCCGTGCAGCAGCCAGAGCCCGATCACCGCGTTCCAGAAGCCGAGCACGGTCCAGGGCGTGGCGATGGCGAAGGCGATGGCCAGCACGACATCGACGATGGTCCAGCCGCCGGCGCCGAGGATCGACCAGGCCGCCCAGTTCAGCAGGAACCAGGTGCCGATATTCAAGCCGAGCACGAGACGGCGCCGATCGCGCAAGTCGGCCATGGACTGAAGCCCTGCCGGCGTCGTAGAGCCTTGATCCGCAGGACGGCCGCCATCGTTCGAGACGGTGGGCATGAGCTCGTTCATCAACGGACCTCCGTCGCCCCTGTCGGGCGGCGCCAAGGGAGAAGACATCATGGCCCTGGCCGCCCGCGCGCTCTGGTATGCCTCGCGCCGCCATGTCGAGCTGCGCGAAACCATGTTGAGCGAACGCGGCGAGACCGAGGCGCTGGTTCGCATGCTGTATAGCGGGGTGAGCCGCGGGACGGAAAGGCTCGTGTTCAACGGCCTGGTCCCGGCGACCGATCGCGACCGCATGTGCGTGCCGCTGCAGCAGGGCGAATTCCCCTTCCCGGTCAAATATGGCTATTGCGCCGTCGGCGAGGTCGAGGCCGGTCCGGAAACGCTCGTCGGCAAGACCGTATTCACGCTGGCGCCCCACCAGGACCGGGTGCTGGTGCCGCTCGACAAGGTGCCGCTGGTGGTGCTGCCCGCCAATGTGCCGGCCCGGCGCGCCGTGCTGGCCGCCAATATGGAGACCGCGCTGAACGCGGTCTGGGATGCCGGCGTCGGCCCGGGCGACCGCATCGTGGTGGTCGGCGCCGGCCTGATCGGCCTGCTCGTCACCTATCTCTGCTCCGGCATTGCCGGCTGCGAGGTCACCCTTGTTGACCTCGACCCGGGCAGGCGTGTCTATGCCGACCTGTTCGGCGTCCGCTTCAGCAAGCCGCTGGACGGGCCGGCCGATGTCGATGTCGCCTTCCATGCCTCGGCGACCGCGGCGGGGCTGGCCTGCGCACTCGCCTGCGCCGGCGACGAAGCCAGCGTCGTCGAGCTCTCCTGGTTCGGCGACGAGGATCCGGCGGTGCCGCTGGGGGCTGCCTTCCACGCCCGCCGGCTCAAGCTGATCTCGTCGCAGGTCGGCCAGGTCGCGCCGTCGCGCCGGCCGCGCTGGACCTGCCAGCGCCGGCTCGAAAAAGCGGTGGCGCTGCTCGCCGACGACCGGCTCGACCAGTTGATCACCGAGGAGATCGCCTTCGACGATCTCGCCCGCGAAATGCCACGCATCCTGGCGCCCGGCGCGCCCGGCCTCACCGCGGCGGTGCGCTACTGATCGCCGGCGGCGCGGCCTTCTCAGATCCGCACCGGATGACCTAAGGTCGCCCTGCCCGATCCGGGCCATTGCAAGGGAAGCCACGCATGTACAGCGTCGAAGTCCGCGACCGCATGATGATCGCCCATTCGCTGCCCGATCCGTTCTTCGGGCCGGCCCAGGGCAAGCACGGCGCGAGTTTCGTCGTCGACGTCGCCTTTTTCCGCGAGACGCTGAACCGCCAGAACGTCGTCGTCGACATCGGCGCCGCCCTGGACGTGCTCGGCAAGACCCTGAAGCAACTCGCCTATCAGGACCTCGACACCTTGCCCCAGTTCAAGGGCAAGCTGACCACCACCGAATTCCTGTGCCGCCACGTCTTCGACGCCTGCGTGGCCGCGGCCAAATCCGGCGAGCTCGGCGCCGACGGGGCAACGCTCGCCAGGATCCGGGTGACGCTGCACGAGCACGACCTCGCCCGCGCGAGCTTCGAGGGACCGGTGGCGTGATCGCCGCCGCCTTCGCCATTCCCGGCGATCTCGGCCTGCCGACCGGCGGCTATCGGTATGACCGCGAAGTGCTGACCCGCGCCGCCGCGCATGGCGTGGCGCTGACCCATCTCGCCCTGCCCGGATCCTTTCCGGCGCCCGATGGCGCGGCGCTCGCGAGCACCCGCGACATCCTGGCCGCGATCGATCCCGAAACCATCCTGCTGGTCGACGGCCTCGCCTATGGCGCCTTGCCCGAAACGCTCTGCGCGGCGATCCGGAACCCGATCGCAGCCCTTGTCCATCATCCGCTGGCGCTGGAGAGCGGCCTGCCGCCGGCGGCCGCGGCGGCCTTGAGGGCCAGCGAGACCGCCGCGCTCGGCCACGCCCGTGCCGTGATCGTCACGAGCCCGATGACCGCGCGCATCCTGGCGGCCGATTACGCCGTGCCGGCGGCCAGTATCGTCGTCGCCGAGCCCGGCACCGCCCGCGCCGCCCGGGCGCCCGGGTCGCCGGGCGCAACCATCGCACTGCTGTCGGTCGGCGCCGTGTCGCCCCGCAAGGGTTATGACATGCTGATCGCGGCACTGGCGGACTTGCGGGAGCTCGACTGGCGGCTGACCATTGCCGGCGCCACCGACCGCGCGCCAGCGGCCAGCGCGGAGCTGAGGGCCGGCATCGAGCGGGCCGGATTGGCCGACCGGGTCAGCCTGGTCGGCGCGGTCGACGACGCCAGGCTCGACGCGCTTTATGCGGCCGCCGACCTGTTCGTATTGCCGTCCCGCTTCGAGGGCTACGGCATGGTGCTCACCGAAGCCATGGCCCGCGGCCTGCCGATCGTCACCACCACCGGCGGGGCGGCGGCCGAAACGGTGCCGGACGCGGCCGCGCTGAAGGTGCCGCCGGCCGATGCCAGGGCCCTGCGCGATGCGCTCGCCACGGCCATGACGGACGGGCCGCTGCGGCTGCGCCTCGCCGACGCCTCCTGGGCTGCGGCGCAGTCCCTGCCGGGCTGGGACGACACGACGCGCGTCATCTGCGAAGTTCTCACAAGCCTCGCCGCGAGGACGGTTCCATCATGAGCTTTTCCGCCGACTGGCTGGCTCTGCGCGAGCCCGCCGACCACGCCGCCCGGTCAAAATCCCTTCTGGCCGAGGTTGCCGGCGCCTTTGCCGGCCGTGACGCGATCAATGTCGTCGATCTCGGCTGCGGCGCCGGTTCCAACCTGCGCGGCACCGCGGAGGCCCTGCCCGATCGGCAATATTGGCGCCTGGTCGACTATGATCCGAAGCTGCTGGCCGCCGCCCGGGGCCGCCTCACCGCCTGGGCCGACGGCGCGGCAAGCGACGGCGACGTGCTGGTCCTGACCAAGGGCGCGAAATCGCTGCGCGTCACCTTCATCCAGGCCGATCTCAATACCGATCTCGACCGCGTGCTGGCACCGAGCGCCGATCTCGTCACCGCCGCGGCCCTGTTCGACCTGGTCTCGACGAACTGGCTCGAACGCTTCGTCGCCGCGCTCGCCCGGCGCCGGCTGCCGCTCTACACCGTGCTGACCTATGACGGCACGGAGAACTGGGCGCCGCCGCACCCGGCCGACCAGGCCATGCTCGAGGCCTTTCATGCCCACCAGGCGACCGACAAGGGTTTCGGCCCGGCGGCCGGCCCCGGCGCCACCACGATCATGGCCGAGGCCTTCGCGCGGGCCGGCTATACGGTGCGGCAGGCGTCGAGCCCCTGGCATATCGGCCCCGGAATGGCCGACCTTGCGGAACAATTGGTCGCCGGCTTTGCCGGCGCGGTCGGCGAAACCGGGCGCGTCGCACAGGCCGATATCGACGCCTGGCTCGCCGCCAGGCGCGGCGGCGTGACCTGCCGCACCGGTCACCAGGATCTGTTCGCCGTTCCGCGCTGAACACCAGCGCCGGCGGCCCGGCTGCCGGCCTTTCGGCAGGCACGGAAATTGTGCGATGCAGCAAGAAGACAAGTTTTCTCAAGCCTTTACGCAATCTCCTTGCGTCCACGCAGTTTAGAATGAAATCGACATAGCGATTTCGGCATGACAGCATCTCCGACATAAGGGCCGGGCTTTCCATGTGGAATCCATGGAATCCACGAGGCTCGGGGCACGGCGTCGGTGGCGTCGCAGGAAGACCAGGGGACCGCGATGGCCAAGACACCTGTGGCATCATCGACACCTGTGGCGTCGTCGGATCTCGTCAACAGCCTGAGGCTCGACGATGTCAGCCTCGACGACAAATTCGACCTGACCAAGAAGGACATCTTCGTCACCGGCGTGCAGGCCCTGGTCCGCCTCACCTTGATGCAGAAGGAGCGCGACCGGCTGGCCGGCCTCAATACCGGCGGCTTCGTCTCCGGCTATCGCGGCTCGCCGCTCGGCGGGCTCGACCAGCAATTCTTCAAGGCGCAGCGCAACCTGCTGGCCAATGACATCGTCTTCACCCCCGGGCTGAACGAGGACCTCGCCGCCACCGCCGTCTGGGGCACGCAGCAGGCCGAGATGCGCGGCGAAGGCAAATATGACGGCGTTTTCGGCGTCTGGTACGGCAAGGGTCCGGGCGTCGACCGGTCCGGCGACGTGTTCCGTCACGCCAATCTCGCCGGCTCCTCGAAGAATGGCGGCGTGCTCTGCCTGATGGGCGATGACCACACGGCCGAATCCTCCACCGTCGCGCATCAGTCGGAGTTCCATTTCGTCGACGTGATGATGCCCATCCTCAATCCGGCCGGCGCCCAGGAAATCCTCGATTACGGGCTCTATGGCTGGGCCTTGTCGCGCTATTCCGGCAATTGGGTCGCGCTCAAATGCATGAAGGACACGGTGGAATCGACCGGCGTCATCGACGGTTCGATCGACCGGGTGAAGATCGTCATTCCCAGCGAGGCCGAATTCGCCATGCCGCCGGGTGGCCTGTCGATCCGCCCGGGAGACGATCGCCACGAGCAGGAGCTGCGGCTCCACATGTACAAGCGCGGCGCGGCGCTCGCCTTCGTCAAGGCCAACAAGATCAACCGTATCGTCACCTCAGGCGGCCGCAAGCCGAAGATCGGCATCATCACCACGGGCAAGAGCTATCTCGACACCCGCCAGGCCTTCGACGAACTGGGCCTGGACGAGGTGAAGGCCAATGATCTCGGCATCCGCCTGTTCAAGATCGGCTGCACCTGGCCGCTCGACCCGGGCGAATTGACCGATTTCGCCCGCGGCCTCGACCTCATCATCGTGGTCGAGGAGAAGCGCTCGCTGATCGAGGTGCAGGTGCGCGAGGAGCTTTACGGCTCGGCCAACCAGCCCGTGGTCATCGGCAAGAAGGACGAAAAGGGCGAGTGGCTGTTCCCGGTCCATGGCGCGCTCGATCCCAATGACGTCGCCATCTGCATCGGCGAGCGCATCCTGAAACATTCAGGTCCGGTCGAGGAGATCGCCGCCAATGTGAAGCGCTTGAAGGCGGCCCAGGAGGTCCTGAAGGTCACACCGTCGATCGCCGCCCGCGTGCCCTATTTCTGCTCGGGCTGCCCGCACAACACGTCCACCGTCGTGCCCGACGGCATGCGCGCCTATGCCGGCATCGGCTGCCACTACATGGCGCTGTGGATGGACCGCAAGACCGAGGGTTTCACCCAGATGGGCGGCGAAGGCGCCAACTGGGTCGGCGAGGCGCCGTTCTCCAAGCGCGGCCATGTGTTCCAGAACCTCGGCGACGGCACCTATAACCATTCGGGCTATCTGGCGATCCGCTTCGCCGTCGCCGCCAAGACCAACATCACCTACAAGATCCTGTTCAACGACGCCGTCGCTATGACCGGTGGCCAGCCCCATGAAGGTAGCCTGACGGTGCCGATGATCGCCGCCCAATTGCGCGCCGAAGGCATCGAGCGCATCGCGGTCGTCTCCGACGAGCCCGACAAATATGCCGGTACCGGCGCGGTCTTCCCTGTCGGCACGACCTTCGACCATCGCGACGACCTGCAGGCGATCCAGATCGAGCTCTCCAAGCTGCCCGGCGTCACCGCGCTGATCTACGACCAGACCTGCGCGGCGGAAAAGCGCCGCCGCCGCAAGCGCAAGCAATATCCCGATCCGGTCAAGCGGGTGATCATCAACGAAAGCGTCTGCGAAGGCTGCGGCGATTGCGGCGTGCAATCGAATTGCGTGTCGATCCAGCCGGTCGAGACCGAGTTCGGCCGCAAGCGCACCATCGACCAGTCATCCTGCAACAAGGACTTTTCCTGCGTGAAGGGCTTCTGCCCGAGCTTCGTCACCGTGCACGGCGCCGAGATCAAGAAGGGCAAGGGGTTGAGCGTGGCGGCCGACATTTCCGGGCTGCCCGAGCCGGTCATCCCGGAAATCGGCCACACCTACAACGTGCTGATCGCCGGCATCGGCGGCACCGGCATCGTCACCGTCGGCGCCATTCTCGGCATGGCCTGCCATCTCGAGAAGAAGGGCGTCGGCCTGATCGACATGGCGGGCCTCGCGCAAAAGGGCGGCGAGGTGTTCTCGCATATGCGCATCGCCCGCACGCCCCAGGACATTCACTCGATCCGCGTCCATGCCGGATCCGCCGACCTCGTGCTGTCGGGCGACATCGTCATTGCCGGCGGCAAGAAGGCGCTGGCCTCGATGAAGCCGGACACCAAGGTGGTGGTCAACACGGTGGAGATGCTGCCCGGCCAGTTCACCCGCGACGCCAATTTCTCGCTGCCCTCCGAGCGGCTGAAACGCGCCATCGTCGCCCATGCCAGCCGCGAGACGACCCATCTCATCGACGCGCAAAGGCTTGCCACCGCGCTGATGGGCAATTCGATCGCCTCGAACCTGTTCCTGGTCGGCTACGCCTATCAGATCGGCGCCCTGCCGCTGAGCGCGGCCGCCATCGAGCGGGCGATCGAACTGAATGGCGAGGCCGTGCCGATGAACGTCACGGCGTTCCGCTGGGGCCGGCTCTCGGCCCATGACATGGCCGCGGTCGAGGCCCTGGTGAAACCGGCCGTGAGCCCTTCGGCGGTCGAAAGGATCTCCGAGACGCTGGACGACAGCATCGCCCGCCGCGTCGCCTTCCTCACCGGCTATCAGAACGCGGCCTATGCCGCCGGCTATGCCGATATCGTCGCCAAGGCGCGCCGCGTCGAGGCCGAGAGGACGCCGGGCAAGCAGGGTTTGAGCGAAGCCATCGCCCGCTACCTGTTCAAGCTGATGGCCTACAAGGACGAATATGAGGTCGCCCGGCTCTATACCGACGGCACCTTCGAAAAACAGGTCGCCAAGGCCTTCGACGGCGACAACCTGCGTTTCGAATTCCACCTGGCGCCGCCGCTCTTCGCCAAGATCGACCGGAATACCGGCCTGCCGCGCAAGATGAGCTTCGGCCCCGCCATGATGACCGGGTTCAGGATCCTGGCGAAGTTCAAGGGCCTGCGCGGCACCGCCTTCGACGTCTTCGGCTACAGCCACGAGCGCAAAACCGAACGCCAGCTGATCACCGACTATCAGGCGCTGGCCGACGAGGTCCTTGCGAAACTGACACCCGACAATCACGCTCTCGCCGTCGGTCTTGCCGGTATCCCCGAGAAGATCCGGGGCTTCGGCCACGTCAAGGCGCGCCATCTGGCCGCGGCCAAGGCGGAGGAGGCAGCTCTCCTCGCCGAATTCCGCAGCCAGCCGAAGCCGGCGGTGAAGCTCGCCGCCGAATAGGTTCGCGCAAGACCCCGACAGACCGTCCTGTCGGGGCGCACCGGCATCGCGGGGGGCCGCCTCAGATCTTGAGCGAACGGCTCGGCTCGCGGCCGAAGCCGCGGATCTCCAGGCGCTCGGCGTGCACCTCGACGATCGAATAGGCCGATGTCGCTGGCGTATCGACCATGCCGCAGAAATTGACGAAATACTTGCCGTTGATCTCGCCGAAATTGCCGGCATGGTTGTGGCCGCAGAAATAGGCGACGAAATTGTCGAAGCCGGTCAACAGCTCGACCACCCGCTCGGCGTCCCAGAGATTGTGGATATTGACCGGATAGATCGGATAATGGCCCATGACGATGACCTTTTCGCCGGCGGCGCGGGCCTTGGTCATGGTCGCTCCGAGCCAGGCGAACTGGGCATCGCTCAGCGAACCGTTCCAGGCCTGCGCATTGACGGCGTTTTTCTGCTTCAGCGCCGCGAGCCGTTCGGCCGCAAGTTCCCGGCGCGCGTCGCCGCGCGGCGGCGCGAAAGTGCTGACGTCATTGCCGTCGAGCACGATGAAACGATAGCCGGTGCCGGCGAAATCATAATAGGCCTTGGGCATGCCGGTATTGCGCACGACGGAAGCGAGATAGTCGTTGGCGACCTCGTAATCGTGATTGCCGAGCAGGAAGAAGCGCTCGTGTCTCAACTGGTCATAGAGCGGCAGCACGTGGCCGAAGCTCTCCCAATGCCGGTCGATGATGTCGCCGAGCGTCGCGACGAAGCGCAGGTCCTCCTTGTTGAAGACCTCGATCGCCTCCGACAGCTTCCACAGGCTGTTGGCGTAATAACGCCCCATGCGCAGATTGGGCACGACGGGCGCATATTGCGGATCAGCGACGATGCCGAAGCGGAACAGCGGTCCGGCCTGGGCCAGAACCGGACCGGCCGTGAAACCGCCAAAGGGGGCGACCAGGGACGCCGCCGCGCCCGATGCCAGAAGGTTCCGTCGCGAGATCATCATCAGCTCCGAATGCAAGGTGAGGTTCGGAGCGAACCTGCCCATCTCCGGCTACATCATCATGACACCGTTCCAGGGCGGGCCGCCGGCCCGCGACGGCGAGCCATCTTGATCCCGCCGGCTTTTGCCGTCAAAAGAACCATCGAAACCGTTTCTCGCCCTCAGGGCCGATGACTGGGACCGAAGACTCATGGCCGCTGCCGCCGACCGCCCGATCAACTGGACGAACGTCACCAACGTCGTCTGCGCGACCATCCTGATCGCCTGCGAGACGATCGGCACGGGCGCCGCCGGCGGCTGGGCGCTGGCCGGCCTCCTGAAGATGGGCGACCAGGCGATCCATGTCGCCGTCGGCATCGGTTCGCTGATCGGCCTCGCCGCCACCGTCGCCTTCTACCGCTCGGCCGTCAGGGCCGAGCCGTTCCGCTGACCGGCCGCGCTCACGCCGCCCGCCACGGGATCTAGCCGAGGGTCTTCTTCATATGCTGCGCCGCCCGGTCGGGCATTTGCTCGACATGGGTCGGCTCGAACCCCCTGCGCGCGTACCAGGCGATCCGCTCGGTCAGCTTGACATGGGTATAGAGGGTCACGGCCTTGGCCCCGAGCGCCAGCGCCCGCTTCTCGCAAAAGGCCAGGATCGCGTCGCCATAGCGCTTGCCCTGCGCCTTGGGATGCACCGCCAGCGAATAGATCACCGGCTCGGGCCCGGGCTCGAACACCGCGCAGGCCGCCAGGTGATCGCCACCGTCGGCGACCCAGATCTCATGGCTCGCCATCAGGGCCGCATAATCCGCCATGCGCGGCATGGACGCGACGCCGATAATCGTCTCATTGGGCAAATAGGCGGCCGTCTTCAGCGCCTGGATGGCCGGCACGTCGGCAAGCGTCGCGCGGCGCAGCACCAGCGAGCCCTCGGTCGCAGTGAGCTGGTTGAACACCCCGAGCGCCACCTTCTGCCGGCCCTCGGCATCGAAATTGGCCGGGTCCAGCCACCGCTCGAAGGCGAGCTTGCGCTGCGGCCATTCGATATCGAGCATGGCATACCAGGCGGTGTCGCGATTGCGACCCTTGGCGATCACGTGCTGGCGGAACCGCCCCTCATAGGTGAAGCCGAAACGCTCCGCGGCCCGCATCGACGGCGCGTTGAAATCGTTGCACTTCCACTCATAGCGGCGATAGCCCAGCGTCTCGAAGACATGGGTGGCCATCAGGAATTGCGCCTCGGTCGCCGCCGGCGTGCGCTGCAGCGCGGGCGTGTAGAGGATCGAACCGACCTCGACGACCCGGTTGCCGAGATCGATGCGCATCAGCGACAGCCAGCCGATGGCGCGGTCGTCGCGGTCGGCGATCGCCCAATAGACCGGGTCGGTGGTGCCGGCCGCGATCTTCGCGACGAAGGCGGTGAATTCGGCCTTGCCGGCAAAGGGCCCGACGGAGAGATAGGCCCATTGCGCGTCTTTCTCCGGCCCGTGCGACAGGGCGTAGAGCCCGTCGCTGTCGCGCGCCGGATCGAGCGGCCGCAAGCGGCAGTAACGCCCCTCGATGACGCGATGGGCCGGACGCGGCGCCGGTGTCGTGTCGACCACGGGCCCAAATTTCAATGCAGTCACGTCGCAGCTCCGATCATAGGCCAGTGGCGCCCCGTATCCCCCAAGGACTTGCCCTAGGATTTGGCGCCGTGTTCGCGAAAGAAAGTGTTGAGCGCGCCGAAGGGCTCGCCCTCGCCCAGGGCATTGAAGGTTCCCGGCCCGGCAATCTCACGCGCCGCCTTCAGGAAACCGCCCCAGGCGGCGCGCGCCAGCGCCGAACCGACGCTGATGCGGCGCACGCCGAGCGCCTCGGCATCGGCGACCGTGATCCCGATCGGCCCGGAGATCAAGAGGTTGACCGGCTTCGGCCTCGCTGCCTCGACCACCTCACGGATATCGTCCGCCTTGCGCAGGCCCGGCGCGTAGAGCACGTCGGCGCCGACAGCCGCGAAGGCCTTGAGCCGCTTCACCGCCTCGGCCTGGGCGTTGGGATAGCCGACGAGATGGGCTTCCGAGCGCGCGGTGAGCAGCACGCCCGTGCCCTTCAGCGCCGCGACCGCCGCCGCGACCCGCTCCACCGCCAGATCGAAATCATAAAGCGGCTTGGCGGGATCGCCGGTATTGTCCTCGATCGACAGACCGGCGACGCCGGTCTCGGCGCAGAGCCGGACATTCTCGGCGACATCCTGGGGTTCATGGGCATAGCCGGACTCGTAATCGGCATTGACCGGCAGATCGGTCGCCCGGACGATTTCGGCGATATGTTCGAGCGCCATGTCGCGCGGCACCGCCCAGTCCATGTCGGGCAAGCCGCGCGAGAACGAGAAGCCCGACGAGGTCGTGGCCAGCGCCTTGAAGCCGAGATGTTTCAGCATCATGGCCGAACCGGTATCCCAGGGATTGGGAATGACGAAACAGCCGGTGTCGTGCAGGCGGCGGAAGGCTGCGCGTTTCGCTGCGGTATCCATGACGTTCCCCACCAGGACTGGCCTCATCTGGGCCTGATGGGCCGCAGCCTTTCGCCGAAAGGCGCGTCGCGCAAGACAATCCTGGTGATGCCGGGGATCGAAATGACGAATGGCGGCACTAGCGCTCCGGCAGCACGGCGGCGATCTCCGCCTCGCCGAGAATGCGATAGCGGCCGGGCTCCAGGTCGTCGGGCAGCGCCAGCCGCCCCATGCAGTCCCGGTGCAGCGCCTGGACGTGATTGCCGACGGCGGCGAACATGCGCCTGACCTGGTGGTAGCGGCCCTCATGCAGGGTCACGACCGCGCTGGTCGGCGACAGGGTCTCCATCTCGGCCGGCAGAAGCGGTTTCTCCTCGCCTTCCAGCAGCAGCGTGCCGGCGGCGAAGCGTGCCGCCTCGTCGCCGCGCAAGGGCCGGTCGAGCGTGACCCGATAGCGCTTGGGCACGTGGTTTTTCGGCGAGATGATGCGGTGCAGCAGGGCGCCATCATCGGTCAGGAGCAGCAGCCCCGAGGTTTCCTTGTCCAGCCGGCCGACGGTCGAGATCGCCGGATCGCGCCTGCGCCACCGATCGGGCAGCAGCGAATAGACCAAGGGTCCCACTTCCTTGTGCGAGCAGGTGACGCCGAGCGGCTTGTGGAGCATCAGCACCACGCCGGGCGGCGGATCGAGCGGCCGGCCGCGCACCACCATGCGCTGCGACAGGTCCGGCGTCACCGCGATGCGCTGGTCGGCATCCTCGATCGCCACGCCGTCCAGCGTCACCAGCCCGGCATCGACGAAGCCCTGCACCTCGCGGCGCGAGCCATAGCCGAGATTGGCCAGGAGCCGGTCGAGCCGGAGGGTGGGCGTCGGCTTGCTCATTTCTGCGCCTCGTAGACCTTGTAGGCGCCGGTCTCGACCCGCATGGTCACGGTCTTGAACAGCGGCGCCAGGACCGCTTCGTAGGGCAGGTGCCGATTGGCGACAAGCCAGCAGGTGCCGCGCGGTTTCAGGAGGTCGGCGGCCCGGCGCACGAAGGCCTGGCCGAGCGCCTTGTCCTCGGTGCCGCCATCGTGGAAGGGCGGGTTCATCACCACGAAATCGAGCGCCTTCAGATCGCCGGGCGGCTGGCGCAGGTCGGCCCAGATGCGGGTGACGCGCGCGTCGGCGACATTCTGGCGGGTTGCGTCCAGGGCCCGGCGATCGATGTCGACCAGGGCGAGGCTCTGGACTGCGGGCGAAGCCAGAATGGCGCGCGACAGAAACCCGATGCCGCAACCGAGATCGGCGCCGCGGCCGGCGAGATTCGGCAGATGCGCGACCAGCAATGCGCTGCCCGGATCGATCCGGTCCCAGGAGAACACGCCCGGCTGGGACTGCAGCCCGATCTCGGGCAGGAGGCGCGGGGCGCCCTCGGCCAGCGCCGTCGCCAGGCCATCGAGATTGGCCGGCCGCGCCACCTCGCAGATACGGTGATGGCGACGGGCCGTCTCACCGACCGCACAGCCGAGATCCTCGAGCTCCCGGCGCAGGCGCGAACCGCCCTTGTCCTTGGGCGCCAGCGCAACCAGCGCTGCCTCCGGCTTCAAAGCCTTGAGCGCCAGTGCCAGCACATAGCGGCGTTCCAGCGTGCCGGGCGGGGCCAGCACCGCCATGCCGGCAAGCGAACCCTCGGCCTGCGCCTCGAGCGTCAAAGAACCCGGCATCAGCGGCGAGAACTGGAGCGCACCGGCGGGAATTTCCGCAAGATCGGCGGGCGGCAGGCCGTAGAGGCCGAAGGCGGGCATATCGGGGGATCGGGTGATCGTCATGGCGCGCTTCTTAACGCGCGGCGTCCGGCAAGGCCATGCCGCGGATGCACCAAACGATACAGCAGAGGATCCGACGCAAGAGGATGCTCAGCGTCCTCGGCTTTGATTGCCTTCCAGCGATCGAGCTTCGCGCTGCGCCTCTTCGCGCATTCGACGGATCGCTCCGTCGAGCGCAGCTTGCTCTTCGGGATGCGCGCTGCGTCCTACAATCTCTCGATCGCAGATTCCGATCATATAGCGGACTGCGACACCGAACCGCCGCCGAGCCTGGGACAGTTCAGATCGAGGACTCCAATTGGCAACGAATACCGTCTCTGGAGAATGTGGTCGGACGCCATGGACAACCACCCGACGCGGTTCGGCGCACCCTCCGTCACACCAATGCACACGAAGAACGAATGCACTATGGTCTCGGCGCCCCGTGTCGGGGCCTTTAAGCCAAAACACGTTGCGAAACTCCAAGAGTGTCTCGCGGAAATTGCCCCCGTCGCGAGGCAGGCTAACCTCGCGAACAAGGCGCCCCTCAAAGGCCACCGGCGCTTGCAGCATCGATGCAACGGACCAGTCGACTATCGCGCGCCGCACCCCTTCCGGTAGCGGCCCTTGGCGCTCCAAGAAAGCCAAATTGTGGGGTGTTCCGCAATCGAGTGCGGCCACCGGCTGCCCAATGGCCGCGATCAACGCCACTGCCGCGACGACTGCTCGCATCAATGATTGTCGCGCGGAATGCCCCGCTTCTGCGCGATCTTCTGGTATTTGACCGCCGGCTTCAGCACCATGCCGTCGGACAGCTGGCTGACCATGGAGCGCTGGATCTCCTGCCAGGGCGTCTGGCTCTTCGGCACCTTGTAGCCGCCATTGGCCTTCAGCTCGGCCATGCGCTCGCTGAATTCAGCCTCCGAGATCAGGATATTGGCCGAGCGCTTCTTCAGGTCGACGCGCACCTTGTCGCCGGTCTTCAGCACGGCGAGCCCGCCATTGGCGCCGGCTTCCGGCGAGGCGTTGAGGATGGACGGCGAGCCCGAGGTACCCGACTGGCGGCCGTCGCCGATGCAGGGCAGGTCACGAATGCCCTGCTTCAGCAGCGCGGCCGGCGGCTGCATGTTGACCACTTCCGCCGAGCCCGGATAGCCGAGCGGGCCGACGCCGCGCACGAACAGCACGCAGGTCGCGTCGATCTTGAGATCCGGATCGTCGATCCGGTGGTGATAATCCTCCGGCCCGTCGAACACGATGGCGCGGCCTTCGAAGGCCTCCATGTCTTTCGGGTTGGACAGGTAGCGCTTGCGGAAGTCCGCCGAGATGACGCTGGTCTTCATGATGGCTGAATCGAACAGATTGCCCTTCAGCACGATGAAGCCGGCATCCTTCACCAGCGGCTTGTCATAGGGACGGATCACCTCCTCGTCGGTGATTTCGGCATCCTTGATGTTCTCGCCCATGGTCTTGCCATTGGCGGTCATCGCGCCGGCGTGGATCTTGCCGGCCTTGAGCAGCTGGTTCATCACCGCCGGCAAGCCGCCCGCGCGGAAATATTCCTCGCCGAGGAAGGCGCCGGCCGGCTGCATGTTGACCAGCAGCGGAACCTCGTGGCCGACCTTCTCCCAATCGTCGATATCGAGCTTCACGCCGATATGCTTGGCGATGGCGTTGATGTGGATCGGCGCATTGGTCGAGCCGCCGATCGCCGAATTGGCGACGATGGTGTTCTCGAAAGCCTCGCGGGTCAGGATGTCGGAGGGCTTCAGGTCCTCCCAGACCATGTCGACGATGCGCTTGCCGGTGGCATAGGCCATTTGCGGCCGCTCGCGATAGGGCGCGGGGATCGCCGCGCAACCGGGCAGCGACATGCCGAGTGCCTCGGCCAGCGCATTCATGGTCGAGGCCGTGCCCATGGTGTTGCAATGGCCGATCGAGGGCGCCGACTTGGTCACCACGTCGATGAATTCGTCATAGCTGATCGTGCCGTCGGCCTGCAGCTTGCGCGCCTCCCACACGACAGTGCCGGAACCGGCGCGCTTGCCCTTCCACCAGCCGTTGAGCATCGGCCCGCCCGACAGGACGATGGCCGGGATGTTGACGGTGGCCGCCCCCATGATCATCGCCGGCGTGGTCTTGTCGCAACCGGTGAGCAGCACCACGCCATCCATCGGATAGCCGTAGAGGATCTCGACCAGCGACAGGTATTGCAGATTGCGGTCGAGCGCCGCGGTCGGCCGCTTCAGGGTTTCCTGGATCTGGTGGACCGGGAATTCCAGGGGAATGCCGCCGGCATCGCGAATGCCGTCACGGACGCGCTGGGCGAGCTCGATATGGTGCCGGTTGCAGGGCGAGATGTCGGAACCGGTCTGGGCAATGCCGATGATCGGCTTGCCGGAGCGCAGCTCCTCGACGGTGAGACCCCAGTTGACCGTCCGCTCGAGATAGATCGCGGTCATGCCCGGATTATCGGGATTGTCGAACCACTGCCGCGAACGCAGGGCCTTGGGCATCTTCTTCCGGCGCGGGGCCATGCGGCTTCCTCCTGTCATGTGCCGGAGGGATTCAAATCGATTGAACCGGCTCGGGCATCGTCGTTGAGAATGAGTTGAACCTGGGGGTTTCAGGAAATCAACGACGAAACGCGGAAGGCGCTCATGCGGGGAAGACTGGCCGCGGAACGGGTCAACGAGCCGGCGCCTACGCGCGATATCGCGGAAAACCGGCTGTCGGATCGAATTTCTGAGATAAGAAAATTGAATGAATAGGTATATTTCATTTCAGCAAGCGATGGATAAAGTCCGGCACCCGGGACACCGGCAGTCAAATCCCCATGAGACGCGACGATGCACTACAGTTTCCCCAGGATATCGCACATCGATGACATCGAGGGTTTCAGGTCGCAGGGCCTGATCCACGAGGCGTTTCGCAACTGGACCCGCGACAACGGCACGATCGTCTACGATTACAATTACATGGGAAACGACGTGTTTCCGCCGATCGGCGCCAATGACTTCGCGCGTTTCGCGCGTGAATTGCGCGGCATCACCTTCGATGCCCGCACCGGCGCCTTGCTGTCCCGGCCCTACCAGAAATTCTTCAACGCCGGCGAGCGGGAAGAGTGCCTGGAAGCCAGGATCAATCTCGCCGACGAGCACGTCGTTCTCGAAAAGCTCGACGGATCGATGATCCACGCCTTCATCGAACCCGCCGGCCAATTGGCCTTCGCGACCCGGTCCGGCGTGACCTGGCACGCGCGTAGCGCCCTCCAGTGGTTCGCCGGCCAGGACGACAACGGTTCGGCCCGCGCCGAAGTCGCTGCGTTGTGCCGCGCCGGCTTCACGCCGATCTTCGAATGGCTTTCGCCCGACAGTGTCGTGGTGGTTCAGCACCAGGCCCACAGCCTGGTCCTGACGGCCATTCGGTCGCGGCTCGACGGCAGCTATGTCCCGGCGGCGGCCCTGCCCGAACATGCCACGCGCTTCGGCATCCCCGCCATCGTGGCGATGGACCCGATCGAGGCCTGGGCGTCCTTTGCCGCGGCGGCCCGCGCCGAGCGCTCGGGCGAAGGTTATGTCGTGCGTTTCGCCAGCGGCTACATGCTGAAGGTCAAGAACGAGCTCTATTCGAAGATCCACGCCCTGAAGGCCTTGCTGACCAAGGAAAAGGACGCCTTCGCCATCGCACTCGGCAACGACCTGGACGATCTCCTGCCGCATATGACGGAGGCGGAGCGCGCCAAGGTCATCGATTTCCGCGAAGCCCTGTTGCGGCGTGTGCAGGACCTGGCCCGGCGGATCGACATGGCCGTCGAGACCGCGTCGAAGGCGATCGCAACCGACGACCCGCGCGAGCGGCCGAAGCGCTTCTGGCTGGATCACGCCCAGCCGCTCGGCTCCGATCTCGCCGGCCTTGCCGTCCAGGTCTGGAACGGCAAGGCTATCGCCTTCGATGCCGTCAGGGACCTGATCATCAAGGCGACGAATTCCGGCCCGCGTGCGGAAGGCCTGGCCGAACGGCTGGAATTGCCGAGATGGGCATTCACCTTCGAGGCCGACGGGTGATAGGAAACGGCAACAGGAACCGAGGAACCGCCCGATGACATTCCAGACCGTCCCGCATTTCGATCGCATCGGCGAGGAAAACGCCTTCGCCGTGCTGGCGCGCGCCACGGCGCTGATGCGCGCGGGCAAGGACGTCATCAATCTCGGCATCGGCCAGCCGGATTTCGCCACGCCCGGCAATATCACCGAGGCCGCCATCAAGGCGATCCGCGACGGCCATCACGGCTATACCCCGGCCAACGGCATCCTGCCGCTGCGCGAGGCGGTGGCCGCCGATCTCGACCGCCGCTTCAAGGTCGAGGTCTCGCCCGAGGAGGTGATGATCGTGCCCGGCGGCAAGGTCACCATGTATATGGCGATCCTGATGTTCGGCGAGCCGGGCGCCGAGATCCTCTATCCGGATCCGGGCTTTCCGATCTACCGCTCGATGATCGAATATACCGGGGCGACCCCGATCCCCGTGCCGATCCGCGAAGAGAACGGCTTTGCCTTCTCGGCCGAGGAATTGCTGTCACTGATCACCCCGAAGACCCGGCTGGTCATCGTCAATTCACCGGCCAATCCAACCGGCGGCGTCACGCCGAAAGCCGAGATCGACAAGCTGGTGAAGGGTCTCGAAAAATGGCCCGACGTCGCCCTGCTGTCGGACGAGATCTACGACCAGATGGTCTATGACGGCGAGGAGCATGTCTGCCTCCTGTCCTATCCGTCGATCCGCGACCGGACCATCCTGCTCAACGGCTGGTCGAAGACCTATGCCATGACCGGCTGGCGGCTCGGCTATTCGATCTGGCCGGGCAAGCTCTACGAATATGCCCGCAAGCTGGCGGTCAATTCGTTCTCCTGCGTCAATGCGCCGGCCCAATATGCCGCGCTGGAAGCCCTGACCGGCCCGCAGAACGAAGTCGGCAAAATGGTTGCCGAATTCGACACCAGGCGAAAGCTGGTGGTCGAGGGCCTGAACGGCCTGCCCGGCGTTTCCTGCATCGTGCCGAAGGGCGCCTTCTATGCCTTTCCGAACGTCTCGA
Organism: Hyphomicrobiales bacterium; assembly: GCA_017304475.1. Classification (GTDB taxonomy): domain Bacteria; phylum Pseudomonadota; class Alphaproteobacteria; order Rhizobiales; family Phreatobacteraceae; genus Phreatobacter. The sequence continues at coordinate 26,177 of JAFKKV010000039.1, forward strand.
AGACCGGCTGGAAGGCCAAGCCGCTGGCCTCCGCGCTGCTCGAGGATGCCGGCGTCGCCACCATTGGCGGCCCCGATTTCGGCGTATTCGGCGAGGGATATATCCGCCTCAGCTATGCCAATTCGGCCGAGAACATTCTCAGGGCCCTCGACCGGATGAAGGCTTTCCTGGAGCGGCGAAACGCTCCCTGACGAGGAGTGCATCATGACGACATGGCGTTTCGCGCTGGTTCTCGGCCTCGTGGCGGCGGCGCCCGGTGGCGCCCACGCCCAGGAACAGGGCGATCCCTGTGCCAGCGCGAGCGCCAATGTCGCGATCGGCGCCTGTTACGCCCGCGAACTGACCAATACCAACAACGCGATCGAGACTAGGCTCCGCGAGCGCCTGGCGGAGATCGACCGCAACACCAACGTGCCGGCGGCCGAGCGCGAGAAATGGAAGCGCGCCGTCCGGGCCGCCCAGCAGGCCTTCGTCACCTATCGGCAGAACGAATGCGCGACCCAGACCTTCGAAATGTGGGGCGGCTCGGGCGCCGCCATCGCCGAGGCCAAATGCGCCTATGACATGGGGCAGGACCGCCTCAGGCAGATCAATCCGAACCCGGCGGATTGAGGGTCACTCATCGGCCAGGATCGTGTCGAGAAACCGCGACGGATCGTTCAGGAAGCGGCGCGTGACCTGGACATGTTCCAGCTCCTCATAACCGACCTCGCGTGGCCCGTTCTCGCCGAACTCGTAGATGGTCGCCTGCGGATAGGCGAGCAGGATCGGCGCATGGGTCGCGATGATGAACTGGCAGCCCTTGCCCGTCAGCTCGTGGAGCCGGCGAAGGAAGCGCAATTGCCTTGATGGCGACAGCGCCGCCTCCGGTTCGTCGAGCAGGTAGATGCCATTGGCGCGGAAGCGGTGCTCCATCAGCGCCATGAAGCTCTCGCCATGGGACTGCTCGTGCAGCGACACCCCGCCATAGGCATTGAGCGGGTTCGGCCTCGGCCCGGCCTCGGCGGCCGCCCGGTCCATGATGGAGGCGAAATTGAAGAAGCTCTCGGCGCGCAGGAAAAAGCCTTCCTTGACGATGCGCCGGGTGCGCTCCAGGTGCACGAAGCGATGGAGCTGCGAATGCGCGGGATAGCTTGCCGACTTCGCCTGCAGCGATCCGCCTTCGGCACGAAAGCCGAGCGCCATGGCGACAGCCTCGAGCAGGGTCGACTTGCCCGAGCCGTTCTCGCCGACGAAAAACGTCACCTTCGGATGAAAGCTGAGACCGGCGGTCTGGCGGACCGAATCGAGATTGAACGGATAGACGTCGTCGTCCCAGCCATCGGCATGGTCGAGCCGCGCCCGGAACAGGATCTGCGGGTCGCGCCAGAGCCGCTCCAGCTCGGCATCCTCGTCCTCGTCATAGGGCCTTTGCCGGCCGCGCCGGTCGTTCGCCATGGAGCCTCCAGCCCGCACCTCTCGCCGAAGCGTCTTATACACCGCTTCGGTTCGGGGCAGGCAGGCCCGGCGCGCCGGCGTCAGCGTCCACCGAGCAGCATCACGCCCCAGGCGGCCAGGAAGGGCAGCGGCAGCGAGGCCACCACGCGCAGCCACACGACGCGCGCCGGCATGACCGGCAGTTCCCAGACGAACAGCCGCTGCACCGCGAACAGGGCCCAGGCGGTGGCGTAGGCGACCACCGGAACGAGACCGGCACCGCTCTTCAGCGCGGTCGAGCCGATCGCGAAACCGACCACCGGCCCGCCCGGTGTCAGCGCACCGGCGACGGTTGCCAGCAGCAGCCCGCCAATGCCCGATTCCGGACCGAGCCAGGAGCGGACGAGATCGGGCGGCAGCAGGGCCGCCAGAAAGCCCGAGCCTATGACGCCGATGGCGAGCCGCGGCAGCAGGTGCAGGAAATCGAAAGTGCCGCTCTTCAAGCCGGCTTTCAGGACATCCTCGCCACGCCGCCAGGCGATCCAGACCAGCAGGACGACGATGATCCAGAGCGCGACCGACAGAAGGAAGACGATCACGCGCGCGGCCCTCCGGGCACGAGTTTCGCCAGCAGATGGGCGCCGAGCCCGGCAAGGATCGGCAAAGGCAGCGAGGCGAGGGTGCGCAGGAGGACGAAGTCGATGCCGAAGAAGGGCACCTCCCAGATCACCGCGCGGTTCAGCCCGATCAACGTCCAGCTGGTGACGAAGGCGACCGCCGGCCCGACGCCGGCGCCGATCGCCAGGAAGGCGCCGGCAAGCGGATAGATCGTGAAGGGACCGCCAGGCAGGATCGCGCCGATGGCGGTGGCGATGATCAGCCCTGTCAGGCCGGAATCGCCGCCGACCCAGCGCGACACCACTTCGCGCGGCAGCAGCAATTGCACGAAGGCGCCGATCAGGCAGCCCGCCAGCACCTTGGGCAGGATCTCGACGAACAGCCAGGCATCTTCGGCGAAGATCTCGATAAGTCCGTGCGCGCCTTCGCGCCGATAGACGAAGAACGCGCCGGTCAGCACCAGCGCGAGCACGACCAGGGTCGAGACATCGACGATCTTGCGGGATTTTTTCGGGGGATCGGAGGAGGACAAAGAGGCTGGCCGGGCATGAGGCGGGCGGGCCCGAAAGCCCGTCCGCACCCTAGCCAGCCGCACGCCGACCGCAAGACACAGCTTGCGGAGCAGCCCTGCATTGAGGACCCGCGGTCCCGGTCAGGCAGGCCCGCCGGCGATCACCCCGCGGTGCGCGCCGCCTTGGCTTCCGCCGCCGCCTGGTCGAGATGGGCGACCAGTTGCGGATCCAGGCCGAGAGCGGAGGCGAAGTCCTGCAGGAATTTGTCCTCCGCGGGATTGTCCACGGTCATGCCGAGATGGGCGGCGAGATAGGCCTGGGCCTTCATTTCATCGGTCGTGCAGGACGCCGCGATCATCCGGATACTCAAGGGCGCCGCCAGGACGCCGTCCAGATAGGACTTCTCGGCGGTGCCGAGCCCCAGCGAATCGAGCTGGCCGACGATCATCGCCCGCTCGTCCGGGCTCAGTTCGCCATCGGCATAGGCGCCGGCGACCATCGAGCGCAGCAGAATGGCCGCCGTCTCGTCGACCGTCCCGGCCGCGTCCGAAAAGCCTTGCGGCGCCTTGCCGAGGCCGAGAATGGCGCTGACATCGTCGATCGTGCTCTGCACCACCGGCTTGCCCTGCTGGAAATTGCGCAGCGCCACATAGGCGAGACCGCCAATGGCGGCGAGGCCGCCGAGACGGGCCGCATGGCCGGCGATCTGGCGACCGGCCCCGGTGCCGAGTAGAATGCCGGCAAGCGTGCCGGCGCCCGCGACGCCGGCGAAACCGCCGGTATTGGCCTGCAACCTCTCTGCCTGCTCCTTCAGGAAGCCGCCGAGATTGCCTTCGGCCTGCGCCTTCTGCAGCCCGCTCGCCAGGTCGCCGAAGATGTTGCCCGCCTGGCTCTGCACGTTGCTGGCGCCCGACTGGGCCGCATTGGCCAGCCCGCCGAGCAATCCACCGAGGCCGCCGAGACCCGCAAGCCCACCCGCGAGACCACCGGGAGCACCGCCCTGCGCGCCGGGAGCCGGGGCGCCCGCCTGGCCCTGTGCGCCCTGCAGCGCCCGGGTCAATTGTTCGAGCAGCGAACCGCCTTGAGCCGAGGCCGCCTGGCCTGCCTGGCCGGCCTGCCCCGCCATGCCCGCGAGCTGGCCGAGCAATCCGCCCGCGCCACCCGGCTGGGTGCCGCCCGACAGCATGGAGGTGAGAATCTTGGAAATATCAGTCACGTGACTTCTCCCTGAATGCCTATCCCGGGGCACATGATGGCATGCAACCCGAATGCAGCAAGAGGGAGAACTACGCCGGTTTCGTGTCAGGCGCGCAAAGCACTTGCCGCCCGGGCCAAAGCCTCGATGCGCGCGAAGTCGCCCGCAGCGATGGCGTCGTCCGGCACCACCCAGGATCCGCCGACCGCGCCGACATTGGCGAGCGCCAGATAGGACGGCGCCTTGGCGGCGTCGATGCCGCCGGTCGGGCAGAAGGCCAGGCCCGGCAGCGGCCCGCCGAGGCTCTTGAGGAAGGCCACGCCGCCTGATGGTTCGGCCGGGAAGAATTTCAGGCAGGTAAAGCCGCGGGCCGCCAGCGCCATGGCCTCGCTCACCGTGGCGCAGCCGGGCAGAACCGGCACGCCGGAAGCCGCCAGCGCCTCGGCCAGTTCAGGCGGCGTACCGGGCGAGACCAGGAACTGCGACCCGGCGCTCACCGCCCGCCCGATATCCTCGGGCCGGGTGATGGTGCCGGCCCCGACGATCGCCTCGGGCACGCCGGCGCGCATGGCGGCGATGGCGTCGAGCGCCTGCGGCGTGCGCAATGTCACCTCGAGCACGCTCAAGCCGCCTGCCGCCAGGGCGCGGGCGAGCGGCACGGCGATCGCCACATCCTTGATGGTGAGCACCGGAATGACCGGGCTGATGGCAAGCAACGGGCGGGCGTCGACAATGGACATGGGCGATCTCGCGGAGGAACCGGACACGACTAGCACCAGCCGCGCGCCGCGTCCTGCGGGAAAATGCCGGCCGGAACGGTGCCCGGCAAGGCCTCAGCCACGCAGCGGCGCCGGGTCGTAGAAGAAGCGCTCGCGAACGATCTTGTCGCCGCGCCAGAGCTGCAGCGCCAGCTCGTCGAGCCGGCGGGTCACGCCATCGGCTCCGGTCATGTCGAACACCCAGTTGATCGCGACATGGTCGCCATCGACCAGGAAGGTCGTCACCTTGTGCGTGTGCACGCGGGTGCGCTTCAGAACGGCGGCCTCATGCGCCACCAGCAGGTCGCGCCCGACCCGCGGCGCGGCGGTGTTCTCCTGCATCGACGCATCCTCGGCATAAAATTGCTCGATGGCGCGGACATGGTCATTGGCTTCCACCATGGCGATGAAGGCCTCGATGGTTTCGCGGCTGGGCATGGGTCGGGTCCTCGGCGTGTCGCTCCGCCGGCGAGCCTCGCCGATCCCAGGCCTCGCCGTATATCGGGAACGACGCGGACTGGCGGCATCCCGCTCTCAGCGCGACAGCGGCAGGCGCGGATCGTCCTTCAGCGTCTCCAGCACGATGGACGAGCGCACCCGCGCCACGCTTTCATGCGGCAGCAGCACCTCGTTGACCAAAGCCGAGAGCGATTTCAGGTCGCGCACCACCAGCTTCAGGAGATAATCGGCATCCCCGGTCATGGCATGCGCCTCCTGGACCTCCGGCATGGCCCGGACCAGGTCGCCGAAGCGCTTGGCGTTCAGTCCGGAATGGGTGGCGAGCGACACGAAGATGAAGACGGTGACGCCGAAACCGAGGCGCGTCGCGTCGAGATCGGCGCGGTAGCGCCGGATCAGGCCGGTCTCCTCGAGCCGCTGGCGCCGCCGCGACACCTGGGAAGGCGACAGCCGCACGAGATCGGCGAGCTGCTGGTTGGTTCGTGCGCCGTCGGCCTGCAAAGCGTCGAGCAGGCGCAGATCAAAGCCGTCAATCTCGACAGAAGCACTCATCATTGGCCAGATTAGCGCATGTTTCGTGCATGTCGAGGGCGCTTCTCGCCGCGCTTTTCACACTCCTTGCGCCGGATCTCGACGACACTGGCCTCATCGCACTTCCGCACAGGAGACCGCCATGGGCCCGTTCCCGCACGATGCGCCGCCTTCCGCCATCACCGAGCAGAACCCGATGGGGACCGACGGCTTCGAATTCGTCGAATTCGCCCATCCGGACCCCGCCGAACTCGGCCGCGTGCTGGAGCTGATGGGTTTCAAGGCGGTGGCGAAACACCGGTCCAAGAATGTCACGCTCTATCGCCAGGGCGACGTCAATTACGTCGTCAATGCCGAACCGGATTCCTTTGCCCAGGCCTTCGCCGCCGAGCACGGCCCCTGCGCCTGCGCCATGGCCTTCCGTGTCCAGGACGCCAAATATGCCTATGAGCTGGCGCTGTCGCTCGGCGCGGAGCCGCATGTCGGCAAGGTCGGGCCGATGGAGCTCGCCATTCCCGCCATCAAGGGCATTGGCGGCTCGCTGCTCTATTTCGTCGACCGCTACGGCGACAAGGGCTCGATCTGGGATGTCGACTTCGTCTGGACCGGCGAGCGCGATCCGCATCCGGAGGCCGCCGGCCTCTATTATCTCGACCACCTCACCCACAACGTCCACCGCGGCCGCATGGACCATTGGGCCGGCTGGTACGAGAAGCTGTTCAATTTCCGCGAGATCCGCTTCTTCAACATCGAGGGCAAGCTGACCGGGCTGATTTCGCGGGCGCTCACCAGCCCTTGCGGCAAGATCCGCATACCCATCAACGAAAGCCTCGACGACAAGAGCCAGATCGAGGAATATCTCAAGCAATACAAGGGCGAAGGCATTCAGCACATCGCCTGCGGCTCACGCGATATCTATGCCACCGTCGAGGCGCTGCGCACCAACGGCCTGCCCTTCATGCCCTCGCCGCCGCCGACCTATTACGAGAAGGTCGATGCCCGCGTGCCCGGCCATGGCGAAGATGTCGCCCGCATGCAGAAAAACGGCGTGCTGATCGACGGCGAAGGCGCCGTGGCGGTCGGCGACAAGGAAGGCCGCATGTCGCGCGTGCTGCTGCAGATCTTCTCCGGCACGGTGCTCGGCCCGATCTTTTTCGAATTCATCCAGCGCAAGGGCGATGACGGTTTCGGCGAAGGTAATTTCCGCGCTTTGTTCGAATCGATCGAGGAAGATCAGATCCGCCGCGGCGTGATCGGCGGCAAGGCCGCCTGAGCCGGCGCTCAGACCAGCGGATAAACCGTACCGACCCAGGGAACCGCCGCCGCGCCCGCCGCGGCGGCAATGATCTTGCCGTCGAACGGGTCGAGGTCGTCGGCGACGGTGACCGGACCGGTGGCTGCCACGATCTGGGCCTGGGTCAGCAGCAGGAGGCAGAAGGCCAGGTTGCCGAGGTGGCGGGCATAGTCGAAGGTGATGATATTGGTCACCAGATAGCCGGCCAGCACCACCGCGGCGACCATCAGATAGGTGCGATGAGCCAAGGGCCGGGCGAGCCTGAGCGGCCGGATGCGGCGCGCCAGAAAGGCGACGATCGGCAGGTGGATCAGCACGATCGCCCCATAGATCGGCAGCCGTTTCAGATGTTCCGGCAGCATGCCGAGTGAAATGCGCGTCTCCTCGGCGATGGTCGAATACCACATGAAGGCCTGGCGGTCGGGCACCGGCTGCAGGGCGCGCATGCGCAGGTTCTGAAGGAATGCCTCCGCCGGCACCTTGGCCGCGGTGCAAAGCAGGAGATGGACGAAGAGCGCGGCCAGCAGCACGAGCGAAGCGCCGATCAGAACGAGGTCGGCACGGCGCGGCCGGTCATGCGCGCCGACCACGCGCAGCAGCAGAATGCCGTAGATCGTCGGAATATAGATGGTCGCATGGACGTGGTGGATGAACAGGAGAAGCGCGCTGAGCGCACCGATCACACCATAGAGCCGGCGCTGCAGCGGCAGCAGGACGGCGAGCATGGCGACAATGGCGCCCAGCACATCGAACTTGCCGAGATTGCCGATGAAGTTCTTGAACAGCAGCGGCGATCCGAACAGGAAACAGCCGAGCACCAGGGTTTCCAGCGGCCTGACCCGATAGGTCCGGGCGAAAATCATCATGGCGAGAGCCGCGGCGACCGCGATCGCCAGGAAGCCCTCGATGCGGACGGCCCAGGGCGAGACCCGGCTGGTGAACCAGGAATAGAGCTCGCCGACCAGGCCGCGCCGGATCAGCCCATGCTCATAGCTCACCAGCCGATGGACATATTCGGAATCCGGCAGCGGCGTCACGCAGCGATGGATGATCACAACCGCGAATGCCACAAGGTTTATCAGTAGAATGGAGCGGTAGACCGTAGCCGCATTGGTCGATGCCGAAACTACCGAGGTCATGCCGAGTCACCCATGACGCGGCACGTAACAATTTGTATCTCAGGCCGCAAGCCTCCCCTCGGTCACGGCGTGGCAGGCGACCGTGCCGAAAGCGTCGGTGACGGCAGCCGGCATCTCGGTCCGGCATCGGCCATTGGCCAGCGGGCAGCGCGGATTGAACGGACAACCCGGCGGCGGCGTGATCGGATTGGGGATCTCGCCATCGACCGGTTTGCGCGCGCGGCCGGACATGTCGAGATCGGGCACGGCGTCCAGCAGCATGCGCGTATAGGGATGGCGCGGCGCCTTGAACATCTGCTTGGCCGGCGCGACTTCGACCAGCCGGCCGAGATACATCACGCCGATCCGGCTCGCCATGTGCCGGACCACGGCCAGATTGTGCGAGATGAACAGGTAGGTCAGGCCGAATTCGTCCTGCAGGTCGCGCATCAGGTTGAGGATCTGCGCCTGCACGGAGACGTCGAGCGCCGAGGTCGGCTCGTCGCAGACGATGAATTCCGGCTTCGACGACAAGGCCCGGGCAATCGCGATGCGCTGGCGCTGGCCGCCGGAGAATTCATGCGGATATTTGCCGCCATCGGCCGGGTCGAGGCCGACCGTCTTCAACAGGCGGCCGACTTCGGCCTCGATCGCATCGTTGTCGCGGATCAGTCCGAAGGCGCGGATCGGCTCCGCGATGATCCGGTCGACCCGCCAGCGCGGATTGAGGGAAGCGAAGGGCGACTGGAAGATCATCTGGATCTTCTTGCGCAGCTCCTTGAGCTTGCCCTGGTCGTCGCGCTTCCACATGTCGATGCCGTCAATGGAGATCGAGCCATTGGACGGCGGCAGCAGGCCGACCACCATATTGGCGACCGTCGACTTGCCCGAACCGGATTCGCCGACCAGCGCGAAAGTCTCGGTCCGGTCGATCGAAAAGGAGACGTCCTGCACGGCCCGCAGGAAGCGCTTCTCCTCGCGCTCGATCATCCGGTTGAGCCAGGGTTTGGAAACATCGAATGTGCGCGACAGGTTGCGCACGGACACGAGCGGCTCGGTCACGCCACTTTCTCCTTGGTATCGGCATAGAGCCAGCAGGCGACCGCGGTCGCACCCACCGGGATCGGGTCCGGCCGCTCAACGCGGCAGCGGTCGAACACCTTGGGGCAGCGCGGGTTGAAGGCGCATCCCCTGGGGATGGCGGTCAGCCGCGGCATGGAACCGGGGATCTGCACCAGGCGGTCCGCATCGGTGTCGAGCGTCGGGATCGACCCCATCAGCCCCTCGGTATAGGGGTGGCGGGCCCGCTTGATGACGTCCTGCACCGGACCGATCTCGGCGACACGGCCGGCATACATCACCGCCACGCGATCGGCCGTCTCGGCGATCACGCCCATGTCGTGGGTGATCAGCATCACTGCCGTGCCGTGGTCCTTGCAGAGCTTCTTCAAGAGCGTGATGATCTGCGCCTGCACCGACACGTCGAGCGCCGTCGTCGGCTCGTCGGCGATGACCAGTTCGGGCCCGGCGCAGAGCGCCAGCGCCAGCACGACGCGCTGCCGCATGCCGCCGGAGAACTGGTGCGGATAGGCGTCGATGCGCTTCTCCGGGGCGGAGATGCCGACCTCGGCCAGCAGGTCGATCGCCTTGGCGCGCGCCTGTGCCGACGACAGGGTCGAATGGGTCTGGATCGTCTCGACCAGCTGTTCGCCCACCGTGTAGAGCGGGTTGAGCGAGGTCAGCGGGTCCTGGAACACCATGCCGATATGCTTGCCGCGCAGTTTGCGCATGGCTTCCGCCGGCAGATTGTCGATGCGCTCGCCGTTGAGCAGCACCTGGCCGCCGGCAATGCGGCCGGGCGGCTCGAGCAGGCCGATCACCGCCGTGCCGGTCATCGACTTGCCGGCACCGGATTCGCCCACCACGCCAAGCACTTCACCCGGCTGGATGTCGAAGGAAATATGATCCACCGCGGTGAGGATGCCACGGCGCGTCGGAAACTCGACGACGAGGTCGCGGACGGACAGGACAGGTGTCGTCATTTCAACTCATCAACTCAACGCAGCCTGGGATTCAGAGCGTCACGCAGCCAATCACCTAACAGGTTGATCGACAAGGCCAGCAGCACCAGAGCCAGCGCCGGGAAGAACAAAATCCACCATTCTCCCGAGAAAAGATATTGCTGGCCGAAGCGGATCAGCGTTCCCAACGACGGTTGCGTCGGCGGCACGCCGACGCCGAGGAAGGACAGGGTCGCCTCCTCGATCACCGCCAGCGCCAGGTTGATCGTCGAGATCACCAGCACCGGCCCGGTCACGTTGGGCAGCACGTGACGCAGCATGATGAGGAAGGGCGAACGGCCCATGACGCGGGCTGCCTGGACATATTCCTTGTTGCGCTCGACCATAGTCGAGCCGCGCACCGTGCGGGCATATTGGGCCCAGTGCGACAGCCCGATCGCGACGATCAGCACCCAGATCGCCACCTGCTCGTGGTTCGAGGCGGCGATCAGGCCGCGTGCGACACCGAAGAACAGCAGCGCGATCAGGATCGCCGGAAAGGACAGCTGAATGTCGGCGACGCGCATGATGAAGGCGTCGACCCGGCCGCCGAGATAGCCGGCGACCAGGCCGAGCCCGACCCCCATGGTCACCGAGCAGAACACCGCCGCGAAGCCGACGAACAGCGAGACGCGCGAACCGTAGAGAATGGCCGACAGGAGATCGCGGCCCTGGTTGTCGGTGCCGAGCCAATAGACCGTGTTCGAGCCGAGCCCCGCCTCGCCCGGCCTGGTATAGGCATCGAGCAGGTTCAACACCGCCGGATCGAAAGCGTCCTGGGGCGCGAGCCGGTTGGCGAAGACCGCGGCGAGCAGCAGCAGCACGGTCATCAGGGCGGCGACCATCGCCACCGGCGAATGCCGGAAGCTCCAGGCGATGTCGGAATCCCAGGCCTTGGCCAGTCTGGCGCGCAGGCCCGGTCGTGCGGGATGGGATGAAACTGTCATATCCGCCTCAATGCGCCGTGGCCGAGCCGGCCCCGCGCAGGCGCGGGTCGAGCGCGAAATAGAGCAGGTCGACGATCAGGTTGGTGACCACGAAAACGAAGGCGACGAACATCAGATAGGCCGCCATGACCGGGATATCGACGAACTGCACCGCATTGACGAACAACGCGCCGAGACCCGGCCACTGGAACACGCTCTCGGTGACGATGGCGAAGGCGATGACCGAGCCGAGCTGCAGGCCGACCACGGTGGTGACCGGGATCATGGTGTTCTTCAAGGCGTGCTTGAACCAGATGGTGCGCTCGGGCACGCCGCGGGCGCGGGCGAATTTCACATAGTCGGTGCGCAGCGTCTCGAGCATCTCGGCGCGCACCAGGCGCATGATCAAGGTGAGCTGGTAGAAGCCCAGCGTCAGCACCGGCATGACCAGCGATTTGAGCCCGGAGACCGTCAGCAGGCCGGTCGTCCACCAGCCGAATTTGACCACGTCGCCGCGCCCGAACGAGGGCAGCCAGCGCAGCTCGACCGCGAACAGCCAGATCAACCCGATGCCGATCAGGAAGGTCGGCAGCGACACCCCGATCAGCGAAATAGACAGAATGGCGTGCGACAGAAAACCGTCGCGGCGGATCGCCGTGATGACGCCGAGAAACACCCCCACGACCAGGGCGAACAGCGCCGACAGCACGGCCAGCTCGACGGTCGCCGGCAGCCGCTCCTTGAGCAGGTCGATGACCGGCCGGCCCTGGCGATAGCTGATGCCGAACTGCAATTGCGCGGCATTGCCGACGAAACGGGCGAATTGCACCGGGAAGGGGTCGGCAAGGCCGAGGTCGCGCGCCAGCTGCTCGCGATCGGCGATCGTCGTCTCCTGGCCGACCAGGTTGGACACGGGATCGCCGACGAAGCGGAACATGGAAAAGGCGACCAGCGCCACGGCCAGCATGACCAGGACAGCCTGAGCGAGGCTCTTCACGGCATAGGCGAGCATGGTTCGATCCGTCCCGACGACAAAACGAGATGCGCCACCCCCCTCCGCGATGCGGAGGAAGGCGGCAGCTCAGGAGCAGAACTCAACCGCAGGCGATCACGAGTTCACGAAGCGGAAATATTTGAACCAGGCCTGGGCGTCGGGATGCACCTGCATCTGCAATCCGCCGCGCATGGCGTGGCTGATCGACTGGACATGCAGCGGCACGTAGATCGTCTCTTCCTTGAGGATCCGCTGCAGGTCGGCGATCTCGGCATTGCGCCTGTTGACGTCGGGCATGGTCTGCAGCGCGATCATCCGCGCATCGAGCGACGGGTTGGAATAGCGCGTGCCGTTCCAGGTGCCGTTCGAGGCGGTCCGGGTGTGGAACATGAAGGTCAGGACATATTCGGCGTCATAGGTCGGGATGCCCCAGCCGACCAGGAAGAAGTCGAGCTCCTCGCGCTGCAGTTCGGGGAAATGCTGCGCGGCGGGCTTGGCGACCAGCGTCACCTTGATGCCGATCTGGCCCATCATGCCGACCACCGCCTGACAGATGTTTTCATCGGCGACGTAGCGGTTGTTGGTGCACTGGAGCGACACCGAGAAACGGGTATTTCCGGCATCCGCCCGGCGCGGATAGCCGGCTTCGTCGAGCGCCTTGTTGGCGCCCGCCACGTCGAGACGCGGCACCGCCGCGATCTCGGGCGAGTAGCCGGAGATGAAATTGGTGCCGACATAGCCGATCGGCACGCCTTGGCCGCGCATGACGACGCGGGTGATGGCGTCACGGTTGACCGCGATATTGATGGCGGCCCGCACGCGCCGGTCGGCGAAGGGGTTCTTGCCCTTGATATCCGATGTCTTCAGCTCGGCCGGGCCGACATTGAAGCCGAGGAAGATGACGCGGTTTTCCGGACCCGTGCTGACCGTGACGCCCTGGCTCTGCTGCAGGCGCGCGATATCCTGCACCGGCACGTCGTGGACCACGTCGACCTCGCCCGACAGCAGGGCGGCGATACGGGTGGCGTCCTGCTGGATCGGCACCAGGATCAGCTCGGAAACCTCGAGCGGGAACTGGTTGCGGCCCCAATAGCCCTCGAAGCGGCGCATCACGGTGCGCACGTCCGGTTCGCGCGAGATCAGCTGGAAGGCGCCGGTGCCCATCGCCTGCCGCGTCGCGCCGTTTTCCTGGCGCTCGCGGATGTTCTGCGGCAGCGCCGCGTTGTTCGCCTCGGCCCAGGCCTTCGACATCATGAAGATGTTGGTGAGGTTCTCGAACAGCAGCGGGTTTGCCGCCTTGGTCTTGATCCGGATGGTGTGGGCGTCGACCTTGGTGACGCTTTCGATCGAGGTGATCAGGCCGCGGAAATCGGAATTGGGCGAACGCGCGCGATCGAATGAAAAGATCACGTCGTCGGCGGTGAAGTCGGTCCCGTTGTGGAACTTGACGCCCTGGCGGAGCTTGACCTCCCACACCGTCGGGTCGTCGGGCAGATTGCGCCATTCAGTGGCGAGCGTCGGCACCAGCTTGCCGTCATAGCCACGATGGACCAGCGGTTCGTATAACTGATGGGCGACCGCCGTGGTCGGGCCGATATTGGCCGACATCGGATCGAGGGTCTGCGCATCCAGCGAGCGCGCCCAGCGCACGGTGCGGGCCTCCGCGCCGGTCGTCGACAGGACGGCGCCGGCGATCAGCGCGCCGGCCAGCCAAGCCTTGCCGAAACGCCGGATTCGTTCGAGACGCCAAAGTCTTTCGAAATGCATGGACCCCTCCACCACACAGCCATTTGCCCGGGCGCGAGCCCGGCTGATGGAGGGATCATAGCAATGCGTATCGCGGAGTCACGGACGTATCGTGAGCGACAAATGGCCACGGAATAGGCAAATATTCTACCGCAGCGCAGCAATCATCAGGGCTTTATTTCGATCTCGATGAACGCATAGGGTTTGCCCGAGGCATTGATGATGTTGTGCTCGACGCCTTCGCTGCGGAAATAGGGAACGTGGGCGGTCAGCACCGCTTCCGTCGACGTGCCGCCGGGTAGTTCGGCGACCAATTTGCCGTCGGCCAGCGGCACCACCACATAGTCCCAGCCATGGCGATGCCAGCCGGTCTCGGCGCCATCGGTGAAATTCCAGCGCGTCACCTTCACCTTGTCGTTGTCGACGAGGACATCCGGTTCGGCGGGCGTGCGGCAGGTGAACGTCATGTCTTGGATCCTTCGGTGAATTGAATGCCGGCCGTTCGGCCGGCGATGAGCCAGTAGAGAAGACCGGCCGCCAGGCCGGCGGCCAGGTGGATCGCCAGCCGGTAGACCGTGAAGGCCGGCTCGTCGCCAAGCAGTTCGTCGACCGGTTCGCCGGCGGCTTGAACGACGGCGTAGGCCAGCGCGCCGAGCGCGCCGGCCAGGCCGACCGCCAGATGAAAAGCCAGCGCGCGCCAGCGCCTGACCTCGGCGGCCAGCTCGACCAGCAGCAGCGGCCACAGGAAGGCGGCCGACTGGAACGCCAGGAAGCCGATGATGAACGTGCCGGCCATCAATTCGGGGACCCTGCCCTTGTTGAGGTCGAGCACCAGCACGATCGCGCATCCGGCCAGCATCGCCAGGATGAAGCCGAAGGCGACGCGCAACAGCCGGACGACAGACTGGGCGAAGCGATTCATCGCGTGACGTTAGCCGCGAGGCTTAAGCCTTGGAAGCGCGCTTTGGTCACGGGAGCCCTCCGGAGAGACCGGCAGACAGGACCGGCAAGATCTGTCAGCCGCCCTGGGGCAGGTCGTCGGCGACGGGCTCCAGCCAGCCGCGATAGCGGACGGCCAGCCCGAACAGGCGATGGCCGATCTCGACGTGAAAATGGAACTTGCCGTCGACGACGGTTTCGAAGGCGTCGCCGCCGGGGGCGAGCGCCAGCGGCAGGGGAATGCCGAGCACGGACCATCGCCGCGGGATCAGCTTGAGCCTGCCGGCCTCGGCCACCAAAGCGAGGTCGAAGCGCGCCACGCCGAAACGCTCGACCAGGAGATGCGCAGCCCGGCCGGTGCCCGCCTCCTGGACACTGGAAAAGCACCTGCCCGCGAAGGTCCGGCGCCAGACCTCGCGCCCGGGCGTCCGCTCGAAGACCACCTCGACCGGAACGTCCTCGCCCGCGGCCGGAAAGCCGATCAGCGCCGCCGCGACCCGTGCGAATGGGCCGGAGCCGCGCTCGACCCTGGCCCGGCCACGGGCGACGAAGCGTGGCGCGTCGCCATGCATGGCGCGCAGCGGCGCCGGCAGGGCCTCGAAGGCCGATCCGAGCAGCCGGCGATAGAGCGAGGTAGCCGCCGCCTCTGCGGCATCGTCGCGGAAGCCATGTACGATGCCGCGTCCGGCAAAGGCAGGTTCGTAATCCTCGAGTTCCAGCGCGGTCGCGGCCGAGCGCGCGCCGGCAGCCGGGATCCGGCCGTCGAGTTGGTGGCGGATCAGGGCCTCGACCGCCATGGACGGGATGAACGGGCCGCCATCGCCTTCCGCCGCCAGATGCCAGGAGCGCGCGACCGGCCGGCCGTCCGGCGCCGCGCCGGTCATCTCCACCACCATGCCGCCGCGATGCTCGCCCCAGGCGAGCCGGTCGATCACCGCGTGGAACAGCGGCGCCAGAAATGTCAGCGACGGCAGGACCTTCCAGCGCACCAGCAAGGCCAGCAGATTGAGCCCGCGATGCCAGATCTCCGGGACCGGCCCGGCCCCCATCCAGACCGAACGGACCGCGGGCCACAGCCGCGGCAGCTCGCGCAGGTCGGGAACGTCGACCAGCGAGAACCGGGTCCGGCGCAGCGGCAGGTGGCCGGGCGGCGCTATGGTGCGGTTCCAGGTCTCGACCAGCGCATGGCCTTCGCCGTCGCGGCCATCGCGCCTCAGCCCGATCGGCCGGCCGGCATAGCTGGCAATGGCGCGGATGACGTTCAGGCCGACGCCGGCATGAGGTGACGGCGCGACGCCGCCGGTGATGGTTGCGACCGCCGTCCCGTCGGCGGCGAGCTTTCGGGTCACCGCGGCGGTGAGCACCGGAAAGCTGCTGGCCCCCGACAGCACGAAGCAGCCCTTCGCCCGCGCCTCGTCGTCGAACGCGGCAATGCCGGCGACGAAATCGGCGCCGTCGGACAGGTCGATATAGGATATGCCGGCGGCCAGGGCCGCCTTGACCACCCGGTAGGGGTCGTCGCCATAGACCTGGAACGGGCCTGTCGCATCGACCACGATGTCGGCGCCGGTGCTGCCGATCACCGCCGCGAGGTCACCGTCACGGTCACAGGCCAGCGGCTCGCTCCCGGCCTTGCCCCGAAGCCCCGAGCAGAAGGCCTCGGCCTTGGCGCGCGAGCGGCCGGCGATGATCAGGGTCAATCGCGGCTCGTCGATCAGCAGTTGCGCCAGCCGGCCGCCGAACGTGCCATAGCCGCCGAGGATCAGGACCCGGAGATGTGCGGGGTTCATGCCAGGAACCGGTCCTCGTCGCCGCGCTCGGTGAGGTAGCAACTGTCGCGCCGGCCGAGCCTGAAGCGGTTGCGGGCGATCACGTCATAGACCCGGTCGCGCCAGCCCGTCGGCAGCACCCGGCCGATGCGGATCAGCGACCAGGGCAAGCCCAGCGCCGCGAAGATGCGCAGGATGCCCTCCGACTTCAGGAAGGCGGCGCCGTCCTCGATCAGGATGCTGGTGGTGTAGTCGGCCGGATCGAGCTTGAAATGCCGGAACAAGGCCGCGCCGAGCGGCGACTGTGCCGGCAGCAGCCGGAAGCGGCGGGCCCGGTCGCGCTTGAGGATGAAACGCGCCCAGCCGGAACAGAACGCGCAATAGCCGTCGAAAACGATGATCGGCCGGTCATCCGGAAAGGCCGGCACCGCGGGATCGCGGCGCCAGCTATAGGGCTCCAAGGTGTCGCCATCGCTCATCGGGCAAGGATAGGCGGCCGCCCTGTGGGCCGGCAATGGGCGTTCCTGTCACAGGCGGGCGGCGGTCCGATCGGATCGGACCGCCGCCGCCGCTCAGCGGACGACCGCGCCGTAGATCAGGTTCTTGAACAGCATGCGGGTATGCACGCGGTTCGACGGCCCCTGCGCCATCAGGATGCCGACGATCTGCTCGCGCGGGTCGATGGTGAAGCTCGTGCCCCAGGCGCCGGCCCACATGGCATCGCCGGTCGAACCCGGCGCGACCGCGAAACCGTCCTGCAGCCGGACCGCGAAACCGAGGCCGAAACCATAACCCGGACCGGTCGAGGCGGCGGTCGTGCCGCCCATGCCGACCAGGTGGTTCGACAGCATGAACTCGACCCATTTGCGGGACAGCAGCCTCTGGCCCTGGAACTCGCCGCCATTGAGGATCATCTGGGCGAATTTGAAATAGTCCTCCGCCGTCGAGACCATGCCGGCGCCGCCCTTGAAATACTGGCTGTTCTCGGCCGGGTTCTCGAAGATCCGGTAGGCCGGCCACATCACCGCCTTCTGCGGATCCTGGTCGAGAGTCTCGGCCAGCCGGGTCCGCTGGCCCTGGGCGACATACCAGCCGCTGTCCTGCATGCCGAGCGGATCGAGGATCGTCTCCTTGACCAGGATGTCCAGCCGCTTGCCGCTGACCCGCTCGAGCAGCAGGCCGAGCACATCCACCGAGATCGAATATTCGAACGCCGTGCCCGGCTGGTTGACCAGCGGGATCTGGCCGAGCCGGCGCAGCATTTCGTCGCCGGAAATATTGGCCTCGCGCGCCTCGATGTTCTGGCGGTCGTAGAGGTCCTTCAGCCGTGTCGAGCGGACCGAGCCGGCATAGGAGAACCCCGAAGTGTGGCGCAGCAGGTCCTGCACGGTGATCGGACGGTCGAGCGCCACGTCCTCGGTCGTGGTCTGCCCGTCGGCGCCGGTGCGCCGGACCTCGACCTTCATGTCGCGCAGTTCGGGCAGCCAGGTGGTGATCGGGTCGGACAGCTTCATCCGCCCCTGTTCGATCAGCATGACCGCCGCGGTCGAAACGATCGGCTTGGTCATCGAGGCCAGCATGAACAAGGTGTCGCGGGTCATCGGCACGGTCTTGGCCGCGTCGCGGAAGCCGTGCGCCTCGAAATGGACGATCCGGCCGCCGCGGGCGATCAGCGTCACGGCCCCCGGAAACATGCCGCGATCGACCTCGCCGCGCATCACCGGGGCGATCCGCGCCAGCCGTTCGCGCGACATGCCCAGGATCGCGCCGCCGTCCTGCCCGGGCGGCCGGCCGCGCTCGCGGCCACGGTCGATGCTGGAGCCGCGGTCGAAACCCGGCCCGCGATCGAAACCCGGCCCACGGTCCGGGCCGGGCCTGCGTTCGAAACCGTTGCCGCGATCCGGCGGCGGGCCGAACTGGGCCAGCGCCGCCGCGGGCATGACGATGGAAGCAAGCGTCAGGGCGAGCGCAGTCGCGCTCAAACGTGCAGGCCGCATGAAATCCTCCCGGGATCGCGGATGAGACAGCCTCCGGTCTTGCCGCCGGATCCGGCCAACCTGACCACCCCGACCGCCGGCGGGTCAAGCCGCGCCGCCGTCTCGCGGGGCCGGTGTCAGGCCCGCCAGAGCGCCGCGCGCCGCTCCTGCAGGAAGCGCCGCACCGCCGGGTCGGTCTCCAGGCCGATCGCGCGCTCATAGGCGCCGTCGGCCGCCGCGCCATCGCCGGCGCGCGCCAGAAGCCCGGCGCGGGCCGCCCAATAGGGCTGGTAGTCGTCCAGACGCGCGTCGCGCGCCGCCTCGTCCAGCGCTGCCAGGCCGGCCGCCGCTCCCGCAGTCTCGGCCAGGGCGACCGCCCGGTTGACCGCCACGACCGGCGACCCGGTGATGGCGCCGAGCGCATCATAAAGCCCTTCGATCGCGCGCCAGTCGGCGCATCCGCTACGCCGCCGGACCGCATGGGCCGACTGGATCGCCGCCTCGAGCTGATAGCGACCGATCATCGCCATCCTGCTTGCCCGCAGCAGCAGCGCCTCCGCCTCGTCGATCAGCGCCGCGTCCCAGAGCGCCGGATCCTGCTCGGCCAGCGGAACATAGTCGCCCCGCGCATTGCGCCGGGCGCCGCGCCGCGCCTCGGAATGGAGCATCAGCGCCAGGAGGCCGAGCGCCTCGGGCTCCCGCGGCAGGAGCGAGACGACCAGCCGGCCGAGCCAGATGCCTTCGTCGGCGAGGTCGCGGCGTTTCGCCTCGGTGCCGGCCGGATCCGACCAGCCTTCGGCGAAGGCCGCATAGATGGCGGCCAGGACCGCGTCCAGCCGCCCGGCAAGATCGCCGCTGTCGGGCACCCGGAAGGGGATGCCGGCAACCCGGATCTTGGCCTTGGCGCGCGCCAGGCGCTGGCCCATCGCCGCCGGCGAGACCAGGAAGGCCGAGGCGATGGTCGCCGCGTCGAGCCCCAGAATGGTCTGCAGCATCAAGGGCGCGCGGACATTCGGATCGATCGCCGGATGAGCGCAGGCAAACATCAGCCCCAGCCGGTCGTCGGGGATCGGCGTCCTGGCTGCAACCGAGGCGGCCAATTCCTCGGCCGCCAGCATGAGGTGGTCGACCGCCCGCTCGGCGCCGCGCCGGCGCCGGTCGTTGTCGATCATCCGGTTCCTGGCAACGGTGAGCAGCCAGGCCTCGGGACTGCGCGGAACGCCGGAGCCTGGCCAATCGACCAGGGCCTTGGCGAAGGCTTCCGACAGGGCATCCTCGGCGCCCACGACATCGCGGGTGCGCGCCGCGAGGATCGCGACGAGCCGTCCATAGCTCCGGCGCGCCACCGCCTCTGCGGTCTCGCGGCTCTCCTGCTCCCGCGGCATTGGCGGACCTTAAGGATATACGTCCCAGATCGGCCGGACCTCGATCGTGCCGAGGCTGGCGCCGGGACAGCGCGCCGCCCAGGACAGCGCCGCGTCGAGATCGGGCACATCGATCAGGCAATAGCCGCCGAGCTGCTCCTTGGTCTCGACATAGGGACCATCGAGCACCTGTTTCTTGCCGTCCGAGATCCGGACGCTGGTCGCCGTCGCCACCGGCCGCAGGCGATTGCCGCCGAGATAGTGGCCGGCGGTCTTCATCGCCTCGATATAGGCGCCATAGGCCGCGATCACCTCGCCGAGGGCGGCCTGGCTCGCACCCTTCCGGGCGGATTCATCTTCGTAGATCAGCAGCAGATATTGCATGGTCGTCTCCTGAACCCAGCGCGGCGCGCCATGCGCCGCCGGATCAGTGACGCTCGCGCCGGCCGGCTTTTGACATGCGGCGAAAAAATAATGCCGCCGCGCCGGACGAGCCTCAAGCCGGCAAGAGCCGGCCCGGGCGCGCGCCTCAGTCCACCATCACCATGGCGCGGAAAGCGTCCTGCTCGCTCTTCGACATGAGCGCGGCGCGGTCCTTGGCCCGCAGCTTCTCGGTCTCGCTCTTCAGCTGGCCGCAGGCGGCCTGGATGTCGCGGCCGCGCGGCGTGCGCACCGGCGACGAATAACCGGCATCGAACACCACGTCGGCGAAGCGCTCGATCTGCTCCCAGTCGGAACATTCGTGGCGCGAGCCGGGCCAGGGATTGAACGGGATCAGATTGATCTTGGCCGGAATGCCCTTCAGCAGGCGCACCAGCCGACGGGCGTCGTCGACGCTGTCATTGACGTCCTTCAGCATCACATATTCGAAGGTGATGCGCCGGGCATTCGACAGAACGGGATAATTGCGGCAGGCGTCGAGCAGCTCGGCGATCGGATATTTGCGGTTCAGCGGCACCAGTTCGTCGCGCAGGGCATCGGTCGTCGCATGCAGCGAGATCGCCAGCGACACGCCGGTCTCGGCGCCGATGCGTTCGATCATCGGCACCACGCCCGACGTCGAAAGCGTGATGCGCCGCTTGGAGAATTGCAGGCCGTCCTGGTCGAGCATCACCTTCAGCGCGTCGGTGACGTTGTCGACGTTGTAGAGCGGCTCGCCCATGCCCATCAGCACGATATTGGTGACGAAACGGCCGCCGTCATCGGGCACGAAGGCGCCTTCCGGCGGCTCCTGGCCCGGCCAGTCGCCGAGCTGGTCGCGCGCCACGATGATCTGCGCGACGATCTCGCCGACGGTCAGGTTGCGCACCAGCTTCTGCGTGCCGGTATGGCAGAAGGTGCAGGTCAGGGTGCAGCCGACCTGGCTGGAAATGCACAGCGTGCCGCGATCGCGCGTCGGGATATAGACGGTCTCGATCTCGTGCCACTTCTCGCCTTCGAACTGGGGCGGGATGCGCAGGAGCCATTTGCGGGTGCC
This sequence comes from Hyphomicrobiales bacterium, assembly GCA_017304475.1. GTDB lineage: Bacteria > Pseudomonadota > Alphaproteobacteria > Rhizobiales > Phreatobacteraceae > Phreatobacter. The sequence continues at coordinate 47,329 of JAFKKV010000039.1, forward strand.
GTCGGCCGAGACCTGCTCGACCACCACTTCCGGCCGGTCGAGCGTATAGGCCTCGTCCAGCGCCGCGCGCAGCTGCTTGGAGACGTTGGACATTTCGGCGAAGGTCTTGGCGCCGCGCTGATAGATCCAGGCCCAGAGCTGCGACACGCGCATGCGCGTCTCCTTGCCCTCGATGCCGATGGCGCCGAGCGCCTCCTTCAGGCCCTCGCGGTCGAGACCGACCAGCGAGCGTTTGACCGGCAGCGGCCGGATGGCTTCGACAGGCGGTTGGGCCTGGACGGGCTTGGCATTGGAAAGATCGAGCGTCGGCATCGGGTCAGGCCTCTGGCCATGGCATTGTCGAGCGAAATCGGCACCGGTTCGCCCGCGGGACATGCCATGATGAAATGGGTTGCTGCAGCGCTCCGCGTCGCGGAGCCAGTCGCGTCAGCCGGCGCCTATAGCACGAAAGGCTGCCCAAAGGCAGCCTTTCGAAAGAACCGACGCCCGAGGGCGGATTCGATGAGCGGGCTCGCGCTCAGCGGCATTCCTGCGCGACGCGATCGAGCGCCTGGGCAAGCCCGGTGAGCGAATAGGTATCGGTGGTGACATTACCGCGCTGCGAGGTCGAGCGCACCGTCAATTGCGATCCCGAACGCATGGCGGTGATGATCCGGCCCTCTTCCGCAGCGTTCTTCACCCAGGCGCCCTTCTCCTGGGTCCACATGGGGAAGCTGGTGGGACCGACCGCGACCGTCGCATCGCCGCGCAGCGCGAAGCCGAGCGTCAGCGAAATCTCGTTGCGGACATTCTCGCCGGGGCGCGAGGTGATGAAGAAGAAGGCCGGGTCGCGCTGCAGGTTGGCCGGCGCGCGCGTCTTCGGCTGCGAAGCGGCATAACAGACCTTGCCGCGCGGCGTGGCCGAGGTGAATACGCCCCAGTCGCCGAACTGGGCAACGGCGGCCCCTTGCTGGCCGCCGGCCGCAGGCGCCGCGGCGGCGGGACGGCCGCCCGCCGGCGCGCGTTGCGCCGATGCCGTCTCGGGAACAGCGACAGCCGCGACGGCCAGGAGGATCAGGAAAGGAGTGGATCGCAGCATCGCATGACTCTACGGGTTCTTGGGCACCGGGCAGGATCGGCTCCGCCCCACATTCCCGCTAGCTTTCGAAGATCACGGTAAAGATGGGGTAAAGGACGAACCAGATCCATGGTGAAAGGTGCGCGACAGGCAGGTGACGAAGCGGCGTCTCGCTTCTGGAGTGTGGTACACACCAGCCAATCCGGGCAAGACAATGGCAAAGCCCGCGGCGCGCAGCGAAACGTCTCGATGTGCAGGCTATGGTCGCATGTTTCGGCCTCTCCGGCCCGCGATTGCTGGTTTGGGGCCTGATGTAACCATGTTAAGAAACCATATACTATAATACCTCCCTCGGGGCACAACTTTTATGCTAGGTTAGGTTGTGCTCGGGGGTGTGGAGCCTCCCGTCTGCGAGAGGGTGGGTCCTTGGTATCGCGTGACCAACTGGCGGACTGGGTTGATGCGGTGGCTGTGAAGCGCGACCGGCAGGCCTTCAGTGCGCTGTTCGATCACTTTGCCCCGCGGCTCGTCGGCCACCTCATCCGGCTCGGTGCCGACAGTGCGACCGCCGAGGAGCTGACCCAGGAGGCCATGGTCACGCTGTGGCACAAGGCGGCCCTGTTCGACCGGTCGAAATCGTCGGTCGCCACCTGGCTCTACCGGATCGCGCGCAACCGCCGCATCGATGCGCTCCGGCGCGACCGGACCGATCGCTTCGACGCCAACGAACCGATGCTGATGCCGGCGGGCGAACCGGACATGGAAGATGCCATCTCGCTGGCCAAACGCGAACAGAGCGTGCGCGTGGCGCTCGCCGACCTGCCCGAGGAACAGCTCTCGCTGGTCCGCCTCGCCTTCTTCGACGGCCTGTCCCATTCGGAAATCGCCGGCCAGCTGCATTTGCCGCTCGGCACCGTGAAGAGCCGCATCCGCCTGGCTTTCACGCGACTGCGCCGGACGCTGGAGGCAAGCGGCATCAGCCAGGAGGCGTGAGCCGTCCGGCAAGCCCGATCTCGCGTTCGAGCCGGCCATGCAGCGCGGCCAGCTGCGCGATCCGGGCGACGACGCCGAGTTCGTAATCGGCCGCCACGACGGCGTTGCGCTGGAAGCCGTCATGGCTCTGCACCGCCGCGGCGAGCGAATGGTGGAACGCCTGGAGGATCGGCGACAGCGTGGCCATCAGCACCAGCGTCGCCGTGTCGTAGCGCCGCCCCTCGCCCGCGAAGGCCGCCTCCAGCGCTCCCAGCGCCGCATCGATGCCGATGATCGCCTCCGAGACCCGGTTCTCGGCCAAAAGCCTGGCGCTGGCATTGGAGAAATCATGCGCCAGGGTCTCGGCACTGCCGTCGACCACGAAGCCGAGCGTCCGGGCGCCCAGATTGGACAGTTCGGACATGTACCAGGCGTGGTCGTCGATCAGGATCCGGCGAAGCTGGGAGTTGAGCGATTGCTGCAGCGAGCGCTCGTACTCGTCCTTCATGATCTTGGTCTGCGCGGCCTGCTGCTCCACCGAATTGCTGAGCTGGCCGACCTGCAGGAGCAGGGCCTCGCGGTTCAGCTTCAGCTCGGCGCGCTGCGCCTCCAGCTCGAATTTCTGCAGGAGGGCTGTCACCACCAGTCAGAGAAAGGCGATCGGCGCGCACAGGCCGGCCAGCGCGTCGCCGATGTCGTTCAGTCCGAGAGCCGGGATCGTGTCTCGTTTGAGGAAGGCGACCAGCGCCCCGAAAGCCAGCCAGATGCCGGTGAGCCAGCGGGCCCACCGGACCAGGCGATCGCTCCGGTCATTGGCCTCGGGTGTCGCCACCCGTCACCCCCAGTGGCGGACGTCCACGAAATGGCCTTCGATGGCAGCGGCGGCCGCCATGATCGGCGAGACGAGATGGGTCCGGCCCTTATAGCCCTGGCGTCCCTCGAAATTGCGGTTCGAGGTGGAAGCGCAGCGCTCGCCCGGCTTCAGCTTGTCCGGGTTCATCGCCAGGCACATCGAGCAGCCCGCCTCGCGCCATTCGAAGCCGGCGGCCAGGAAGATCTTGTCGAGGCCTTCCTGCTCGGCCTGCTCCTTCACCAGCCCCGAGCCCGGCACGATCATGGCCGAGACGGTCGAGGCGACCTTGCGGTCGCGGACGACGCGCGCGACTTCGCGCAGGTCCTCGATGCGCGAATTGGTGCAGGATCCGATGAACACCTTTTCCGGGCGGATATCGGTGATCTTTGTGCCGGGGGTGAGGCCCATATAGTCGAGCGCGCGCCACTTCGAGAGGCGCTTGTTCTCATCCGCGATATCGTCGGGGTTCGGCACCACGCCGGAGATCGAGATGACGTCCTCGGGGCTGGTGCCCCAGGTGACGATCGGCGGCAGATTGCCGGCATCGAGCACGACGGTGTGGTCGAAATGGGCGCCCTCGTCGGTATAGAGGCCCTCCCAATATTTGACCGCCATGTCCCAGGCCGCGCCCTTGGGCGATTTCGGCCGGCCCTTCAGATAGGCATAGGTCTTCTCGTCCGGCGCGATCAGGCCGGCGCGGGCGCCGCCCTCGATCGACATGTTGCAGATGGTCATGCGGCCTTCCATCGAAACCGCGCGAATGGCGTCGCCCGCATATTCGATGACCGAGCCGGTCCCGCCGGCAGTGCCGATCTCGCCGATGATGGCGAGGATGATGTCCTTGGCCGTGACGCCGTCCTTCAGCTGGCCGTCGACACGCACCAGCATGTTCTTGGCCTTCTTCTGGATCAGTGTCTGGGTGGCGAGCACATGCTCGACCTCCGAGGTGCCGATGCCGTGGGCCAGCGCGCCGAAGGCGCCATGGGTCGAGGTATGGCTGTCGCCGCAGACGATCGTCGTGCCGGGCAGCGTGAAGCCCTGCTCGGGTCCGATGACATGGACGATGCCCTGGCGGATATCGGCCGCGTCGTAATATTCGACGCCGAATTCGGCGGCGTTCTGGGCGAGCGCCTCGACCTGCAGGCGGCTCTCTTCGTCCTTGATGCCGAGGACGCGGTCGCTGGTGGTCGGCACGTTGTGATCGACGACGGCGAGCGTCTTCTGCGGCGCGCGCACCTTGCGGCCGGTATTGCGCAGGCCTTCGAAAGCCTGCGGGCTGGTCACTTCATGGACCAGGTGCCGGTCGATATAGAGAAGGCAGGTGCCATCGTCCTGCTGGTCGACGACATGGTCGTCCCAGATCTTGTCGTACAGCGTGCGGGCCTTGGCCATGGCGGACCTCTTACGATCATTCCAACGTGGCAGGTCTCATATCGTCGAATCCGCCCAGTGAGAAGAGGGCGCGAGCCCGACGCATGGCAGAACGCCATGATCGATATGGCGAATTGGCGCAGGCCGCGCGGACCGGACCCGGCAGCGCCGCGCCACCCGCCGCCATACCCATCAAGGATAGATGGCGAAGGGCGTCCCGCATCACCAGATGTCGTACGGGAAACAGCACGCGACACGGGACCGCATGATGATCCACCAGCTGCGCATCTACGAGATCTTTCCGCACAACAAGCCGGCATTCCATGCCCGCTTCCGCGACCATGCCGCGCGGATCATGAGCCGCTACGGTTTCGACATTGCCGCCATGTGGGAGAGCGCCGGCGCCGACCGGATCGAGTTCATCTACATTCTGCGCTGGCCGGACGAGGAAACCATGGCGAGCACCTGGGCCGCCTTCATGGCCGACGAGGAATGGGCCGAGATCAAGCGGCGGACATCGGCCGAACACGGCAATCTGGTCGGATCCATCGAGGACCGCGTCCTGCGCCTGACCGACTATTCGCCCCTGCCCGGTCGCCCGGCCTGAACGGCCGGGCTCCGTGCCGGGACTGGACGTCGCGGCGGCGGCTTACGCCCCGAAGCACCAGGCGAGCACGCCCTTTTGCGCGTGCAGCCGGTTCTCGGCCTCGTCGAACACCACCGATTGCGGGCCGTCCATCACCTCGTCGGTCACTTCCTCGCCGCGATGCGCCGGCAGGCAGTGCATGAACAGGGCATCGGACTTCGCCGCGGTCATCAGCTGCTTGTTGACCTGATAGGCCTTGAGCAGATTGTGCCGGCGGCCGGCATCCTCGTCGCCCATCGACACCCAGCAGTCGGTGACGATGCAATCGACGCCCTCGACGGCGTGATAGGGGTCCGACGACCAGGTCACCTCGGCGCCCTCGCGCTGGGCCGCGGCGATCAGCTCGCGGCGCGGCGCCAGTTCCTCGGGCGTCGCGATGTTCAGCTTGAAGCCGAAGCGCGAGGCCGCCTGGATCCAGGAGCCCAGCACGTTGTTGGCGTCGCCCGCCCAGGCGATCGTCTTGCCCCGGATCGAGCCGCGATGCTCCTCGAAGGTCAGGATGTCGGCCATGATCTGGCAGGGATGCGACATCTTGGTCAGCCCGTTGATGACGGGCACCGTGGCCGCATCCGCCAGCTCCCTGACCGCATTGTGGTCGAGCATGCGGATCATGATCGCATCGACATAACGCGACAGCACCCGCGCCGTGTCGGCGATCGTTTCGCCGCGGCCGAGCTGCATCTCCGCGCCGGTCAGCATGATCGTCTCGCCGCCGAGCTCGCGCATGCCGACGTCGAACGACACGCGGGTACGGGTCGACGGGCGCTCGAAGATCATGGCGAGCACCTTGCCGGCCAGCGGCTTGTCGGCCTTGGGCGTGCGTCGGACGCGCTTCAGGTCGCGCGCCCGGTCGAGAATGGCCCTGAGATCGCTCCCGGCGAAATCGCTGAGGTCGATGAAATGCTTCGGCCGGTCCGCCGCGGGCCTGTCGCCCGCGCCGGTTGCCGTCTTGTGCGAAGTGGTCACTCGGCGGCTCCCTTGACGAGGGATGCCTCGAGCTGGCGCGCGGCCTTCTCGAGCTTGTCGACCGCCTGGCCGATCTCCTCATCCGACACGATCAGCGGCGGAATGAGACGGATGACATTGTCGCCGGCCGGCACCACGAGCAGATCGGCGTCGCGGGCGGCATTGGTGACATCGCCATTCGGCAGGGCACATTTGACGCCGGTCAGCAGGCCGAAACCACGGACCTCCTCGAACACGCCGGGATGGCTGTCGACCAGGCCCGCGAGCTTCTGCTTGAACAGCAACGCCTTGCGCTGGACCTCGTCGAGGAAGCCCGGCGCCAGCACCACGTCGAGCACGGCATTGCCGACCGCCATGCCCAGCGGATTGCCGCCGAAGGTGGTGCCATGCGTGCCCGGCGTGAACACCGCCGCGCATTTCTCCACCGCCAGGACGGCACCGAGCGGGAAGCCGCCGCCGATCCCCTTGGCGATCGACATGATGTCGGGCGTGATGCCCGACCATTCATGGGCGAACAGCTTGCCGGTGCGGCCGATGCCGGTCTGGACCTCGTCGAGGATCAGCAGCAGGCCGTGCTGGTCGCACAGCTCGCGCAGATAACGCAGCTCCTCGTTGGGCACGGCGCGCAATCCGCCCTCGCCCTGGATCGGCTCGATCATCAGCGCGGCCGTATCCGGACCGATCGCCGCCTTGAGGGCGTCGTGGTCGCCGAACGGCACCTGGTCGAAGCCTTCGACCTTGGGACCGAAGCCTTCGAGATATTTCTTCTGGCCGCCGGCCGCGATGGTGGCGAGAGTCCGGCCGTGGAAGGCCCCCTCGAAGGTGATCACCCGGAAGCGGTTCGGCTCGCCGCGCGAGGCATGGTATTTGCGCGCCATCTTGATGGCGCCTTCATTGGCCTCGGCGCCGGAATTGCAGAACATCACTGAATCGGCAAAGGACGCCTCGACCAGCCGGCGGGCCAGCCGCTCGCCGTCGGGAATCTGATGCAGGTTCGAGACGTGCCACAGCTTCTTGGCCTGTTCGGTCAGCGCCTCCACCAGATGGGGATGCGCATGGCCGAGCACATTGACCGCGATGCCTGAGCCGAAATCGAGGACTCGTCGCCCGCCCGCCGTCACCAGCCAGCACCCTTCACCCCGCTCGAAGGCGAGTTCGGACCGTGCATAGTTCGGCATCAAAGGCGTAATCACTTCGATTCCTCCTCGAGGACTCCATGGCGCAAAGAAAACGGCCGCCCCGGAGGGCGGCACGGCGGAAAGCTAGGACAGATCAGCGGAATGTCAAGGAACATGGCCTTGCCCGTCCGACCCGCGCGCTGTCTACAAGGGCGGCGACGCCCAGCCAAGTCCGGTAAACCAGCCATGTAACGTGGCCGTGACGGCGGCGGACATGGGTCCGGCGAAGCCCGGATCGTCCGGCCGCGAGACCGGTTTCAGGTTGTGGCTGACACCAGGCACGACGCTGATCGCATAGGCATTGCGTGCCGAGGCCGGGCGACCGGCAAAGGCCGCGCCCAGCGCCAGCGCGTCGCGGTCCGGCGAGACCTGGACGTCCTCGCCGCCCGAAACGACCAGGACCGGGCCGTCATAACGCCGGGCGAGAGCGGCCGGATCGAGCCCCGCGACGGCAGCCCAAAAGAACCTGAGATAAGGCGGATAGAGCGCGCGCAGGCCCGCAGGAATGTCCGGCAGCAGTTCACCCGTCGCCTGGAGATGCGCGAGGATCCGGTCGTTCTGGTCGAGCAGCGGCTTGAGCACATCTTCGCTGGCACCCTGCCGCCGCCCGAGCCGCGTGAGCTGCTCGCGCAGGATGGCCGCCATCGGCCGGCCGGGCGTTGCCGCCAGGACCAGCGCGGCGGGATGGGCATCGCCGCCCGGCCGCGCCGCCAGCGCCAGCCCGATCAGCCCGCCTTCGCTGTGGCCGAAGAAGCCGACGCGGCCGGCATCGACCTCCGGCCGGCCTTTCAGGAAGCCGAGTGCGGCCGCCGCATCGTCGACGAAATGCTCCCAGCGGACGATCTCCGCCAGTGCCGCCGGATCGGCCGGCAGGCTGGCCCGGCCGGCACCCATGCCGCGCTTGTCGTAGCGCAAGCTCGCAATGCCGAAGCCGGCGAGCGTCTTGGCGATCTCTTTGAGGAGGTCGGTGATCAGGGCCGGCGGCTGGTTGCCGTCCCGGTCGGTCGGGCCGCTGCCCTGGACGAGCAGCACGGCCGGCGCCGGACGATCTCCGGCCGCCGTGGCCAATTGCAGCGTTCCGGTGAGCCCGACCCCTCCGGATCCGCTGATATGCACCTCCACCGACCGGTTCTGCGCCATGAGACACCGACATTTTTGCAACAGTCAGGGGCGATCGATACGCCCTCGGGCGCCGTGCCCACCCGTTGCAGCGGGACATTCCGCAAGCTGGGCGGGCCGATCGAGCGAAAGTAAGGCCTTGTTATGACTCTGACTTCCACGCCCCTCTTAACGCCTTGTGGATGAATTTCGGGTCGCGGCGAAGCTTTTGGGGAAAACAACCCGTTGATTCCCCAGACTCTTGCGTGAGATTCAACGAGTAGCGTAATGTCCGCCCGTCGGCATACGACATCTCGTGCGGCGAACCCGATCTCCCGAGTAGCGGCGTTCCAGCGGCAGCTTCTTTCGAGCTGGCGCGGCCGAGGGATTCAACCTGCGCGTGATGCCTAACCCAGGAGGAGACGACCAGATGCAGCAACTGCAATGGACCGACGAACGGGTCGAGCTCTTGAAGAAATTGTGGAACGACGGCCTGAGCGCAAGCCAGATCGCCGGCGAGCTCGGCTCGGTCACGCGCAATGCCGTGATCGGCAAGGTTCACCGCCTCGGCCTGTCCGGCCGGGCCAAGGCGCCGTCCTCCGCGACGCCGCGCCCGCGCAAGCCGCCGCGCGCCGCCCCGTCGGCGCCGCCGCGCCCGTCCATGCCCGCCTCGCGTGGCAATCTGGCACTGAAGCCCCATGCTTTGCCCGTGGCGAGCCCCGATCTCGATCTCGCGCCCCTGCCGGAAATCGACAATGTCGTGCCGATGGGCGAGCGCTGCACGATCATGGAGCTGAAGGAATATTCCTGCCGCTGGCCGATCGGCGATCCCGGCAAGGAAGACTTCCGTTATTGCGGCGCCCGCTCGTCGACCGGCCTGCCCTATTGCGCCTATCACTGCCGCATCGCCTACCAGCCGGTCGCCGACCGGCGGCGCGACCGCAGCAAGACCGCTATCGCGCGCTGACCGGCGCGCCGGGCCGCCCTCAGAAGGGCATGCTCCGTTCCATGACGAGATAGCCGGTCAAGAGCCCGGCGCCGAACAGCACGACGATCACCGCGGCGGCGACCTCCGCCGCGCTGAGCACCACGGTGGTCAGGCCGGTTCGCGACGCGGCGAGCCGGACCGCCAGCCCCTTGGCGCCGGCGGCCATCGTGGCGATTGCCGCCACCGTGATCGCCGTGCCGATCGCCATGGCGAAGGCCGCGACGACGCCGGCATAGACGATGCCCTGGGCCATCGCGAAGACCAGCACCAGCACCGCCCCCGTACAAGGCCGCAAGCCGACGCCCAAGACGATCGCCATGGTTTCGCGCCAGGAATGGGCGCGCGCGACCTGCTCCGCCGCGGGCAGATGGGCACAGCCGTCGTCGCAGCCCATGCCCGCCACCGGCTTGCCGGAGCGCCAGGACACGACACGCGCGGCGAAAGCCTTGCCCTTGGCGAACAGCAGGCGCAGGCCGATCAGCACGATCAGCCCATAGGCGACGATCTCGATCCAGTCGACCACGCGGGTCATGGTGCGCGCGGTGGTGCCGAGCACCAGCGCCAGCACGCCGACCAGTGAAATCGCGGTGAGCGCCTGGACCAGCGAGGACAGCGCGGCGAGCGTCACGCCGCGCCTGACCGTCTCGCCGCTGGCCACGATATAGGACGAGATCACCGCCTTGCCGTGGCCGGGGCCGGCGGCGTGGAAAATGCCATAGAGAAAGGACAGGCCGACCAGGGTCGCCAGCGCGCCGTTATTGCCGGCACGGATCGACCCGACGGTGGCGGTGAGCTGGCGATAGAACCGCACCTGCTGCTCGAGGACCATGGCGAAGAGGCCGGAATTCGCCGGCGCGCGCGCCGCCCCGCCGAAAGCCGAAGGCGGTGACTGGGCGAAGGCCGGCGCCAGCACCATGGGCACCAGCATCGCTGCCACGGCGAGCGCCATCACGATGGCGACGGCCGTCCGGCCGCTCGAACGGCCGTGGTTCACGGGCAGTTCACCGTGTAGCGGCCGGCGAATTGCTGGCCGAAATTGGCGCTGGCATTGAGCGACTGGAAAAAGCTCTCCGAGAGATTGGCCGCGGCCCCCGTCGTGCGCGGCGGGCTGTAATCGAGCTTGCAGCCTTCCGGGGCGCCGACGAGGCGCATCGGCTCGCCGTCCGCCGGTTCGAAGGCGACGAAATATTCGGGATCATAGACCTCGACCACCAGCGGCCGGCCGCCCGGCTTGAACGGCGTCACGATCGGCATGGTGAAATGCAGCGTCAGCTTGCCGCCCTGCACTTCCGACCAGGCATCGCGCGCCGGGCCGAAGGAGACGAAGCGCCGCTCGTGGCGCACCACGGTGAAATATTTCTGCTGGCCGAGATTCTCGACATTGATGGTGGTCAGTTCGGCGAGTTCCTCGCGCGAAAAATTGCCGTCCTTGTTGGTATCGAGGCCCTGGATCGCGAAGGCCGAATACATCTCGTCGAAGGTCCAGACCTGCTCCAGGGCCACCGCCTGGCCCTGGGCATCGAACATGACGCGGGTTTCGGTCTGCACGCTGACATGGGGATGGGCGAGCGCAGGACCGGCCGCAAGCCCGGCGGCGAAAGCGCCGATCATCAATGGCAGCCGGAAGCGCGGCACGGCAGGATCCCCGGATCAAAAGACGACACCACTCAAAGGCGGCGAAGGCGGCCAAGATAAGGCGAGCCGACGGTTAACGAAACGTGCATGGCCGGCTTTTTCCTGCGGCACTTGCCTCGCACCGGCGCCAATGAAATGGTCGCGCCCTTGTGATCAATGCCTGACCGGAGACCCCATGAGCAACCTTACCATCGACGGCCAGCGGCTCTGGGACATGCTGATGGAAACCGCGGCCATCGGCGGCACGCCGAAGGGCGGCATCAAGCGCCTGAGCCTGTCGGATGAGGACCGGCGCGTGCGCGACTGGTTCAAGGCGCAATGCGAGGCGCTCGGCTGCGCGGTCCATCTCGACACTGCCGGCAATATGGTGGCGGTCCGGCCCGGCAAGGACGCCTCGAAAAAGCCGATCGCCATGGGCAGCCATCTCGACACCCAGCCGACCGGCGGCAAGTTCGACGGCGTGCTCGGCGTGCTCGGCGGCCTGGAAGTGCTGAAGACGCTGCACCAGGCCGGCTACGAGACCAACGCGCCGATCGCGCTGGTCAACTGGACCAATGAGGAAGGCGCGCGCTTCTCGCCCTCCATGGTCGGCTCGGCGGTCTATGCCGGCGCCTATAGCCAGGCCGAGATGGATGCCTTCAAGGACAGCGACGGCGTTACCCAGGGCCAGGCCCTCGACACCATCGGCTATCGCGGCAAGGACAAGCCCGGCGCGCTCGGCTTCCAGGCCTATTTCGAACTGCATATCGAACAGGGCCCGATCCTGGAGGAGGAGGCCAAGACCATCGGCATCGTCACCGGCATCCAGGGCATCAAGTGGTTCAATGTGAGCATCACCGCGCGTGAGAGCCACGCCGGCACCACGCCCATGCCCTATCGGCGCGACGCGCTGGCCGCTTTCGCGGAGGCCGCCACGGCCATCCGCCAGATCGCGCTCGACCATGCGCCCAACGGCCTTGCCACCATCGGCATCGTCCAGGCGCATCCGGGTTCGCCCAATATCATTCCGGGCGAGGTCCGCTTCACCCTCGACATGCGCAATCCGAGCGACGACGACCTGGCCGTCATGGTCACCAAGGCCAAGATCGCCATCGCGGAGGCCGCCGCGCGCCATCACGGCGCCCATGAGATCTCGCCGCTGCAGGACTCGCCCGCCACCCCCTTCGACCAGACCTGCATCGCCATGGTGCGCGGCGCCACCGAGAAGCTCGGCCTGAAGGCCCGCGAGATCACCTCGGGCGCCGGCCATGACGCCATGTATGTCGCGCGGGTCTGCCCGACCTCGATGATCTTCGTGCCCTGCAAGGAAGGCCTGTCGCACAACGAGGCGGAGAGCTCGACGCTCGAGGACTGCGCCCACGGCGCGCAGGTGCTGCTCGAGGCCGTGCTGGCCTACGACGCCCGCACCTGAACCGGGTCGACGAAGCGGCGCCATCGGGCGCCGCTTTTCATCGGCCCGCCGCGCTGCTAGACCGCGCCGCAGGCAGCGCGCCTGACTTGAGCCCCAAAATCGGCTTGAGTCCCGAGATCTTGCCCGAGCCTTGTGAGGAAGCCATGTCCGAGATGCGCCTGGTCGTCGCTGGAGCCGCGGGTCACATGGGCCGCGTCCTGATCCGCCTGGTCCAGGAAATGCCGGGTTTGAAACTCACCGGCGCGCTGGAGCCAGCCGGCCATGTGGCGATCGGCGAGGATGCCGGCCTGATCGCCGGCGCCGGGCGCGCGCTGGTGCAGATCACGTCGGATGCCGACGCGGCGCTCGCCGCTGCCGACGGGCTGATCGATTTCACCATTCCCGCCGTCTCGGTGAATTTCGCCGGCCTCGCCGCCAAGCACCGCAAGGTCCACATTGTCGGCACCACCGGCTTCAGCCAGGCCGAGGACGACGCCATCGCCTCCTCCGCCGGCACCGCGACCATCGTCAAGTCGGGCAATTTCTCGCTCGGCGTCAACCTGCTCGCGGCCCTCGTCAAGAAGGCCGCCCAGGCGCTCGACGAGGACTTCGATATCGAGGTCGTCGAGATGCATCACAACCGCAAGATCGACGCGCCCTCCGGCACCGCCCTGCTGCTCGGCCAGGCCGCCGCCCATGGCCGCAACATCGCGCTGGCGGATCACTCCGAGCGTGGCCGCGACGGCGTCACCGGCGCCCGCAGGCGCGGCGCCATCGGCTTCGCCGCCCTGCGCGGCGGCACCGTGATCGGCGAGCACACCGTCACCTTTGCCGGCCCGACCGAGCGCATCAGCCTCAACCACATCGCCGAGGACCGGGCGCTGTTCGCCCGCGGCGCGTTGAAGGCCGCCCTCTGGGCCAAGGGCCGTCCCGCCGGCCTCTATTCGATGGCCGATGTGCTCGGCCTCTCCGATATCTGAGAACCAGGATCCTATGATGACCGAACGCCTTCTCGTGCTCACGCGCCATGGCGAGAGCGAGTGGAACTTGCAGAACCTGTTCACCGGCTGGAAAGACCCGGGCCTGACGCCGAAAGGCGTCGAGGAAGCCCGCCGCGCCGGCCGCGAGCTCAAGGCGCTCGGCATTTCCTTCGACGTCGCCTTCACCTCGGCGCTGTCGCGCGCCCAGCACACCTGCGAGCTGATCCTCGGCGAGATCGGCCAGCCGGACCTCGCCACCATCAAGGACTGGCGCCTCAACGAGCGCGACTATGGCGACCTCTCCGGTCTCAACAAGGCCGAGACCGCCGCGAAATATGGCGCCGAACAGGTCCATATCTGGCGCCGCTCCTATGACGTGCCGCCGCCGGCAGGCGAAAGCCTGAAGGACACGGTGGCCCGCGTGCTGCCCTATTATGTCGGCGAGATCCTGCCCCGCGTCATGCGCGGCGAGCGTGTTCTGGTCGCCGCCCACGGCAATTCGCTGCGCGCGCTGGTCATGGTGCTCGACGGCCTCGACGCCGAGACCATTCCGTCGATGGAGCTGAAGACCGGGGTGCCGCTGGTCTACAAGCTGAACGCCGATACGACCGTCGCCAGCAAGCAGGTCCTGGAAGGCTGACGCGGGTCCGGCGCCGGCATCAGGCCGGCGCCGCACCGGCTCACATATAGCCGGCCAGGTTACGGCGGATGCGCGCGAGCACCGGCCCGGCATTCGCTGCGGGATCGAAGACCTGGCCGGTAATGGTCTCGAAGGCCTCGATATAGACGGCGGCCGTCGCCAGGATGACATCCTCCGGGATTTCGGGGATGGCGTCCTTGTAGGGGTCGCAGCGCGCCACCACCCAGTTGCGGACGAAATCCTTGTCGAAGCTTTCCGGCTTGTCGCCGCGCTCGAACCGGTCCTGATAGCTGGCGCGGCGCCAGTAGCGGCTGGAATCCGGCGTGTGGATCTCATCGGCCAGCACGATGCTGCCGTCGGGCGCCGTGCCGAACTCGTATTTGGTGTCGACCAGGATCAGGCCGCGCTCCTCGGCGAGCTTCTGGCCACGGGCGAACAGCGCGAAAGCGTAATCCGACAGGGTCTGCCACTGCGCCGCCGTCAGCAGCCCCTGGGCCAGGATCTCGTCCGGCGTCAGCGGCTCGTCATGGCCGCCGTCGAAAGCCTTGGAGGTCGGCGTGATGATCGGCCGCGGCAGGCGCTGATTGGCTTTCAGACCATCGGGCAGCGTCACGCCGTACATCTCTCGCTGGCCGGCATTGTAGAGGGTGAGCACCGAGGTCGCCGTCGTGCCGGCGAGATAGTCGCGCACCACGATCTCGACCGGCAGGATGTTCAGCCTTTGCCCGACCACCACATTCGGATCGGGATAGGCGATGACGTGATTGGGGCAGATGTCGCGGGTCTGCTCGAACCAGTAGCGCGCGGTCTGGGTCAGCACCTCCCCCTTGAACGGAATGGCCGCCAGGATGCGGTCGAAGGCGCTGATCCGGTCGGTGGCGATGATGATGCGGCTGCCGTCGGCGAGGTCGTAGTTGTCGCGGACCTTGCCCCGGTAGTGATGGGGCAATTCGGCAATGGTCGCATCGTCGAGCACCTGGCCGGCATGCGCCTTCAGAGCCGTCACATCCATGGTCCTGTCTCCTCGTCCATGCTCCGGCATGGATGACGTCCGCCGCCGGCGCTCCTGTCTTTAACCGGCGCGACAGCCCACGTCGACCATCCGGCGCCGCCGAAAGCTGACCTGTCATCGCCGCCGGGGAGTTGAAACGACGCCGCATCGCCGCGCTGCGACAATGGCGCGAAGTCGAAACGCTTGACCGCCAACCTGCGATCGTCTTGGGTCGCGGACCTGCCGCCGCGAGATCCCAATGGACGTCCAGAGTTACATCGGCCCGCTCATCGAATTCGTCAAAGCCAACCAGGCCTGGGCACCCGTCATCATCTTCGCGCTGACCTTCGCCGAATCGCTCGCGATCCTGTCGCTGATCGTGCCGGCCTGGGCGATGATCGTGGCCTTCGGGCCGCTGATCGGGGCCGGCGGCATCCCCTTCTGGCCGATCCTCCTCGCGGCATCGCTGGGGGCGGCCTGCGGCGACTGGATCTCCTACTGGTTCGGCCGCTATTTCAAGGACAGCATCGGCAATATCTGGCCGCTGTCGAAATATCCGGAAATGCTGCCCAAGGGCCATGCCTTCTTTGAGAAATGGGGCGTCTGGGCCATCTTCATCGGCCGCTTCTCCGGCCCGTTGCGCGCCTCGGTGCCGCTGGTCGCCGGCATCGTCGCCATGCCGCAGCTGAAGTTCCAGATCGCCAATGTGGTCTCGGCCTTCATCTGGGCCGGCGCGCTGCTGGCTCCGGGCAACTACCTCGGCCAATATATGCACATGTTCGGCGGCTGAACCTGAGATCGCCTGGGACCAGGCAAGAGAGTGCGCCAGAGCTCGGCCTTCAGATTGAAGCACTGCACGAAGGACGGCCAATCCTTGATGCGGCGCTTCGATCCGGCGCGATCTGGCCTCAGACCGTCGTACCGGTTCCCAGCTTGTCGAGTGGAAACCGGTCGACATCGGCGAGCAGGGCGATAAAGGCCTCGGCCGTGAACGCGGTCGCCAGCCGGCCGCTCTCCGCGCTCGCCGCGGCGGCATTGCCGATCGCGCCCGCGGTCGACAGGTCCTCGCTCATCCAGCCGAAACCGACCGGCGAGATGGCGCGCAGATGGCTGTAGGACTGTTCCATCGCCACCGCCGCCGAGACGAAGTCGCGCGCCTTGTCCATCTGCACGAGGTCGGGGCGGAAATGCAGCATCTGCGAGGTCTCGATCTCGCCGCCATGAATGCCGTGCTGGATCTCGCCGGCCGGGAACAGTCCGTCCGGCGCGCCCAGGCGATGCCAGGACACCTGGACCGCGAGCATGCCGTGGCGCGCCCTGAGGTCGCGGGCGACGATGTCCATCGCCGCGACATTGCCGCCATGGGAATTGGCGATGACCAGCTTCTTCACGCCGGCCCGCGCAATGCTCTCGCCGATCTCCGTGAGCATGCGGATCTGCGTCTCGGCGCTGAGCGTGATCGTGCCGGGAAAGTTGATGTGCTCGTTGGACTTGCCCATCCAGACGGTGGGCAGGAAGGTCACCGGGAGCGCGGCCGGCAGGATCCGGCGCACCGCTTCGATATTGCCCTCGGCAATGGCCGTGTCGACCAGCACGGGCAGATGCGGCCCGTGCTGCTCGACCGCCGCGATCGGCAGCACGGCGATCCAGCGCGCGGTGTCGGCCGAGCGGAACTCCGCTGTGGTCATCTCGGCCCAGAGCTGTCGCGGCAGCATCGGCTCAGTCCAGCCTGGCCGCCACCACCTCGACCTCGACCTTGAATTCCGGCCGGGTGAAGCCGGTGACGATCATCAAGGTGGAGGCCGGCGGCGGGCTCGGCATGTGCCGGTCGCGCGAGGCCATGTAGCCGGCCATATGGGCGCGGTCGGTGACGAAGGCATTGACCCTGACGATGTCGGCAAAGCCCATGCCGGCATCGTCGAGCATATGGCCGATCGCCTTGAAGCAGAGGTCGGCCTGGGCTCCGGCATCCTCGGGGATCGCCCCGTCGGCGCCGACACCGAGCTGGCCGGAACAGAACAGCATGCGGGTGCCGGCGGGCACGACGACCGAATGGGAATATTTGGCGAAGGGCGCCGGCATGGCCGGGGGCGTGCGTTTGTCGAGCATGATGGGATCGTAGCGCCTCTGCTTGGCCGGACAACGATGAAAGTCGGGAGCCGGCCCTATTTGTCGGCGCCGGGCTTGACGTGGAGCGGCAGGGCGGTGGTCTGCTTGATCCGCTCCATGGCGAAACGCGAGGTGACGTTCTTCAGCGGCGCCTGGGCGATCAGCCGCTTGTAGAAGCCGTCATAGGCATCCATGTCGGCCACCACCACGCGCAGCATGTAGTCGACATCGCCGGCCATGCGGTAGAATTCCATCACTTCCGGCATGGCCGAGACGAGCTCAGCGAAACGGGCGAGCCAGGCCTCGGAATGATCGGAGGTCTCGACCGAAACGAACACCGTCAGGCCGAGGCCCAGCTTCTTCGGATCGAGCAGGGCCACCCGGCCGCGAATGATCCCCTCGGCCTCGAGCTTCTGGATGCGCTTCCAGGCCGGCGTCGTCGACAGGCCGGCGCGCGAGGCGATCTCGGCGATCGACAGCGAGGCGTCGGTCTGCAGGACGGAGAGGATGCGGCGGTCGGTATCGTCCATTCGGCTTGGTCCCTCGGAGACGGGCATGCGGGCGGCTTGACGGCATTCGATTTAGCCGGTCAATCGACACTTTGCGAGCGGCGGAAGCGCCGGGCAGGAAATCGGGGAGCCAGCGATGTTCACTTTCAACACGGCCAAATCGATCGTCTCCGGCGCCGGCGCGATCGCCGAGCTCGGCACGCTCGCGGCGCGCTCCATGGGCAGGCGCGTGGCCGTCGTTACCGACAAGGGCATCGTCGCCTCCGGTCTCCTGGACCATGCGCTGAAAAGCCTCGCCGCCGCCGGCTGCGAGGCCGTGGTGTTCGACGAGGTGGTGGCCGATCCGCCCGAGGCGATCGTGCTGAAGGCGGTCGCCATGGCGGTCGAGGCCAGGGTTCACGGCGTCGTCGGTTTCGGCGGCGGCTCGCCCATGGACGTCGCCAAGCTGGTCGCCCTGCTGGCCCTGGAAAAGGAAGAGCTCGCCGGCATCTATGGGGTCGGCAATGCCAGGGGGCCGCGGCTGCCGCTGATCCTGGTGCCGACCACCGCCGGCACCGGCTCGGAGGTCACCCCGATCTCGATCATCACGACAGGCGCCCATACCAAGATGGGGGTGGTGTCGCCGGCCATCCTGCCCGACATCGCCCTGCTCGACCCGGACCTGACTCTGTCCGTGCCGCCGCATGTGACGGCGGCGACCGGCATCGACGCCATGGTCCATGCCATCGAGGCCTATACCTCGGCGAGCCCCAACAACAACCCGCTGTCGAAGGCGCTCGCCCGCGAGGCGCTGCGCCTGCTCGGCGGCGCCATCCGCACCGCGGCGAAGACCGGGTCGGACCGCCAGGCACGCGCCGACATGCTGACCGGCGCCATGCTCGCCGGCCAGGCCTTCGCCAATTCGCCGGTGGCGGCCGTCCATGCGCTCGCCTATCCGCTCGGCGGCCACTACCACCTGCCCCATGGCCTGACCAACGCCCTGGTCCTGCCCTATGTGCTGCGCTTCAACGCTCCGGCCGCGGCCACCGGCTATGGCGAACTCGCGCCCATCCTGTTCCCCGACCTGGCAGGCCGGCCGCTCGCCCAGGCGGCCGACGCCTTTGCCGACCGCATGGCGGCGCTGTCCCTGGAACTCGGGCTGCAGCCGCGCCTGCGCGACGTGAAAGTGCCCGAGGCCGATCTCGCAATGCTGGCATCCGAGGCGATGAAACAGACCCGGCTCCTGGTCAACAACCCGCGGCCCGTCGCCGAGGCCGATGCGCTGGCGATCTATCGCGAAGCCTGGTGACCGGAGAGGGCACACCAAGACTTCGGCACGCCGGGATACCGCCCCGCATCGCGTCCTTGTGCGGCGCAATATCGGGCGCTATGCCGGTCGGGTCTCCGGCCGCCCGCCGGAGCCTTGACGGAGGTTCGTCGTCATGGCCACCCGCCGCCGCTTTCTCGCCGGCCTGACCGCGTCCGCCCTGCCGGCGCGCCTCGCCTTCGGCCAGGGCCCGGAGCGCGTCAGCTTCGGCACCAACTGGGTCGCCCAGGCCGAACATGGCGGTTTCTACCAGGCGGTCGCCGACGGCACTTATCGCCGCCACGGCCTCGACGTCACCATCGTCCCCGGCGGTCCGCAGGTAAACAACCGCCTGCTGCTCGCCTCCGGCCGGCTCGATTTCTACATGGGCGGCAACATGATCCAGGCCTTTGCCGCGGTCGACCAGAACGTCCCGACCACCGTGGTCGCTGCGCTGTTTCAGAAGGACCCACAGGTCCTGATCGCCCATCCCGGCCAGGGCATGGAGAGCTTCGCCGACCTGAAGCGGCTGCCGACCCTTTTCATCTCGCAGGCGGGCGTCGCCACCTTCTGGCAATGGATGAAGGCCGAGCATGGCTTTCGCGACGACCAGCTCAAGCCCTATACTTTCAACGCCCAGCCGTTTCTCGCCGACAAGCGCTCGGCCATGCAGGGCTACCTGACCTCGGAACCCCATGCGATCGAGCGGTCCGCGGGCTTTTCCCCGAAGGTCTTCCTGCTCGCCGATTCAGGCTTCGATCCCTACGCCACCACCATCGAGATCCACCGCGCCATGCTGGCGGAGCGCGCCGCCACCGCCCAGCGCTTCGTCGAAGCCTCGATCATCGGCTGGTACAATTACGTCTATGGCGACAATGCCGCGGCCAATGCCCTGATCAAGCGCGACAATCCCGACATGGACGACGGCAGGATCGGCTATGCCCTCGCCCGGATGCGCGAGCACGGCATCGTCGATTCCGGCGACAGCCTGGCGCTCGGCATCGGCGCCCTGACCGAGGCCCGCATCGGCAGCTTCTTCGCCACCATGGTCAAGGCCGGCATCGTCAGGCCGAACCTCGACTGGCGCCGCGCCTTCGACCCGCGTTTCGTCAACAAGGGTCTCGGCCGCGAGCTCCGGAAAATGTGATGGCCGGCAATAAAAAGCCGGCCCGAAGGCCGGCTCCCATTGGCAGCGTTGCGTCTCGGCTCAGTCGCGGCCGTAAAACGCCGCCGGCCACGGCCACTGCACCGTCCAGCCCGGGGCGCCCCAGAAACGGTCGGGCCCGGGCGTGCCGCGCATGCTGGTCGACATGACCGCGAGATCGCCGGTCGACGACACCGAAGCATAGACGATATCCGGGCGCATCGAATTGTTATTGCCGGGGAATTCGACCTTGGGCGTGACCAGCCAGCTCGGCCGGCTGACCCGGACTTCCGGAACGGCCCGGCGGCGCGACCGCGCCTCGGCGTCATGGGTCGCCGCCTCGACGGCGAAAACAGCGATTGCGGCGACAAGGCCGACGGCGACGTTGCGGATCATGATCGACTCCCGATGCTGCAGGGAAGTCTACCTTTCCCTAGCGTTCCGGTCGAGAGCATGCCGGTCACAGATTGAGGATGTGTGACCGGCAAAGCAATCAATTCTCAGGCGGCGATCCGTGCTTCCGAAGCGATATCCCAGCCGCTCCATCGGGGTGCATCCCGGCCCGTCGCACCGACCAGTCCACCCACGCCGTCGAGCGCGCCCGCGGCCAGTTCCAGCCCCAGGAAACGCCGCCGGTCGAGCGGCCCGGGCAGCCAGAGCCTGTCCAGCTTGGCAGTCGAAAATCCAAAGCGGCGATAATAGGGCTCGTCGCCGACCAGGATGACCGCCCGATGGCCCTGAGCCTCGGCCCGCGCCAGCGCCTCGCGCATCAGGCGCCCGCCGATGCCGGCCGCCTGCAGCGCCGGGTCGACCGCGATCGGCCCGAGCAGCAAGGCCGGGCGGCCGGGGCCGAGCGTGACGTTCCACAGGCGCACCGTGCCGACCAGCCGGTCGGCCATGGTCGCCACCAGCGCCAGGCCATCGGCCGGCAGCCGGCCTTCGCGCAGGCGTTCCGAGGTCTTGGCACGGCGGTCCGCGCCGAAGGCTGCATCCAGCAGCGCCTCGCGGGCGGCGACATGGTTGTCCTGCTCGTCGGCGACGAGGATGGCGGAACGAGCGAAATCGGTGACGTGCACGGTCATGGCCGCGGTCCTTCTCAAGGTTCGAGACAGACGACAGCCCTCGTGCCGGAAATATCCGGCCGGTCGGGACTTTTTTGTGAGGGGAAACCCGCCCGGCGACCCGGGCGGGAAAGTCTCAGATGCAGACGCTGGCGAGCGGCGCGAAGCCGTTGAAGCCGACCGTCGAATAGGTCGTGGTATAGGCCCCGGTCGCCTCGATCAGCACCTTGTCGCCGATCTCCAGCGACACCGGCAGCATGTAGGGCACCTTTTCATACATCACGTCGACCGAATCGCAGGTCGGGCCGGCCAGCACGCAGGGCGCCTTCTCGTCCGCGTCGCGATCCGTGCGGATCGGGTAGCGGATGGCTTCGTCCATGGTCTCGGCGAGGCCGTGGAACTTGCCGATGTCGAGATAGACCCAGCGCACCTCGTCGGTGTCCGACTTCTTCGAGATGAGCACGACCTCGGTCTCGATGATGCCGGCATTGCCGACCATGCCGCGGCCCGGCTCGATGATCGTTTCCGGGATACGGTTGCCGAAATGCTTGATCAAGGCGTCGAAGATCGAGGCGCCATAGGCTTCCGCCGCCGGCACGTCCTTGAGGTATTTGGTCGGGAAGCCGCCGCCCATATTGACCATCTTCAGCTCGATGCCGCGCTCGGCGAGCGTGCGGAAGATCGACGAGGCGGTGGTCAGCGCCTCGTCCCAGGCGCCCATATTGGTCTGCTGCGACCCGACATGGAACGACAGGCCATAGGCGGTGAGGCCGAGCCGGTGCGCCAGTTCGAGAACGCGCGGCGCCATGTCCGCGGCGCAGCCGAACTTGCGCGACAGCGGCCACTCGGCGCCGACGCAATCCTGCAGGAAGCGGCAGAACACCTTGACGTCGCGGGCGCCCAGGAGCTTCGCCTGGCGGGCGATCTTCTCGACCTCGGCCTCGCAATCGACCGCGAACAGGCGCACGCCGTACTGGAGGGCGCGTGCGACGTCCTTTTCCTTCTTGATCGTATTGCCGAAGGAAATGCGGTCGGTCGAAGCGCCGGTCGCCATGGCCTGCTCGATCTCGACCACGGAGGCGCAGTCGAAGCACGAGCCCATTTCGGCGAGCAGGTTCAGGATCTCGGGCGCGGGATTGGCCTTCACCGCGTAGAACACGCGCGTGTCCGGCAGGGCCCGGGCAAATTTCGTGAAATTCTCGGCGACCACATTCAGGTCGACAACGAGGATCGGGCCGTCTTCGCGGCGATGGCGGAGGAATTCGCGGATACGGTCGGTCATTAAAGCCTCCCCTCAGATCCCCCTGGACCTGGAAAGGGTTGAACCCATGGGAGCGAGTCGCTTCCCGGGTCCGCTTTGGAGACGGAGCACCGGTAACGGTCACAACCCGATGACGTTCGCCGAGACGCCGAATCGCGCACCAAGCCGTCGCCGGCCTGCACGAAATAAAGACGCCTTCGCATGGCTTGGGAATGACCCCGAACCGCACGGCCGGCAAGAAGAACAAGCCTCTTCAGTCGCCGGCTCTGGACACCGGCTGAGACCAAAAAAGCCCGATCGTCGTTGCTTCAAGTCGCGTCCTCTGCGGAGGGCAGAGTTCGCCGGTTTGCCTCCGGCTGCCGGTTAGGTATCGAAGACCCCGCGTCTCGCGACGCCCTTGGAATACGGCCCGGCAAAGCCGGCGCATCCCCAAGTCTTCGGGCGGCTGTCCGGCCTCTTGTCCGGATGCCCACCAACCGGCACGCAACCACAGGCACGTGCGAAATTGGGCGAGGCGACAGATAACAGATTCCGCCCCCCATGCAAGGCCTTTCTGCGACCCGGGCCGAAAGAAATTTCGCCTGTCAGGTCATGGTGTTAACAACCGTTCAGAAAAGCGCCCGAAGCATGGCGACAAAGCGTCGCGACGACGCGCGGGAGGTGGTTGGCGCTGTCACATAAAGATTGCATAAAGATCGGCAGCGTCGCGCGAATCTCGGGGAATGGTGACTTGGCTGCAGCCGTCGATCTCGCCGCCTACAAGGATGTCCTGATCATCCTGGGAACCACCGCGGTCACCGTCCCCATTCTCGCCCGTTTCGGCATCAGTTCGGTCATCGGATTTCTCGGCATCGGCGCCCTGCTCGGCCCCTTCGGCGTGGGCCGGCTGGTGGACGGCCTGCCCTGGCTGAAATGGATCGCGGTCAGCGACAGCCGGGAGATCTCGGTCTTCGCCGAGCTCGGCGTCGTCTTCCTTCTGTTCCTGATCGGCCTCGAGCTCTCCTATGAGCGCCTGACCCGCATGAAGCGGCTGGTGCTCGGCCTCGGCACCGCCCAGGTGGTGGCCTCCACCAGCATCATCGCGCTGGTCGCCTGGTGGTTCGGCCAGCCGGTCGCCGCCGCCGTGCTGATCGGCGGGGCGCTCGCCTTGTCCTCGACCGCCATCGTGGTCGAGCAGCTCGCCGAGAAGAAGCGGCTCGCCACCACCACCGGCCGCACCAGCTTCGCCGTCCTGCTGCTGCAGGACCTGGCGGTCATCCCGCTCCTGTTCCTGGTCGGCGCGCTGGCCACCCGCGGCGGCGAGAGCGTCCTGGCCGGCCTTGCCGTCGCCATTGCCCAGGGCGTCGTCGCGGTCACCCTGGTGGTGCTGGTCGGCCGCCTGGTGCTGCGGCCCTTCCTGCGCCTGGTCGCCTCCGCCGACGGGCCGGAAGTCTTCATGGCCGCCACCGTGCTGATCGCCATCGGCATGGGCGTGGTCACCGCCGCCTTCGGCGTGTCGATGGCGCTCGGCGCCTTCGTCGCCGGCCTGCTGCTCGCCGAGACCGAATATCGCCGCGCCATCGAGGCCACGCTCGAGCCGTTCAAGGGTCTGCTGCTCGGCGCCTTCTTCTTTTCCGTCGGCCTGTCCATCGACCTGTCGCTGATCGCCACCCGGCCGTTCGTCTTTTTCGGCGCGCTGGTCGTGCTGGTCGGCCTGAAGATCGCGGTGCTGGTGCCGCTGGTGCGCGCCTTCGGCCAGAGCTGGACGGTCGCCGTGCGCAGCGCGCTGCTGCTCGGGCCCGCCGGCGAATTCGCCTTCGTCACCATGGGGCTCGCCACCGCCGCAGGCGTCGTCGCCGCCGAGACCGGCGCCTTCATCACCACCTTGACCGCCTTCAGCATGGCGACCGTGCCCCTGCTCGACGCCCTCGGCGCGCGCTTCGCCGAACGCGTCAAGACTGCCGCGCCGGTCGATCCGGCCCTGCTGGTGGCGCCGCCGGTCACCCCCGACAAGCGCGTCATCGTCGTCGGCTACGGCCGGGTCGGCCAGCTCGTCTGCGAAATGCTCGCCCGCCACAAGGTGCCGTTCATCGCCATCGACCGCGACGCCCGTGAGATCGCCGATCTCCGGCGCTCCGGCCACGAGGTCTATTACGGCGATGCCAATAACCGCGCCTTCCTGGAATCCTGCGGCCTGCGCGAGGCCTCGGCCCTGGTGCTGACCCTGCACACGGCCGGCGCCATGGACGAGATCGCCGGCCTCGCCAAGTCGATCAGCCCGGAGCTTACGATCATCGCGCGGGCCCGCGACGCCGATCACGCCAAGGCGCTCTACAAGCTCGGCGTCACCGATGCCGTGCCGGAGACCATCGAGGCGAGCCTGCAGCTCTCCGAAGCGGTGCTGTTCGACCTCGGCGTGCCCGCGGGCCTGGTGATCGCCTCGGTGCATGAGCGGCGCGACGTCTTCCGCAAGGAATTGCAGGAGGCCGGCGCCGACGAAAGCCGCATCAAGCACGCCGTGCGCTCACGCAAGACATTGTGAACAAGACTCTGGGAACAGCACCTTGTGAAATCGCGGCTTTGACCCGGCCTGCGACCTCGCGCGGGATTGTCTTGCAGGCTTTACGTTCCTCCGCCATGATCAATTGCTCATTGACGGCCCTCCGCCAATCCCGACGGGGGGCCGTATCCGTTCCATGAGGCCATCGGGCCATCGAGGACAGGATGAGCGTCAACAAGTCCAGCCACATCCGGCTGACCTCCCATCCCGGCGCCGGCACGCCGTCGCGTTTCAGGCTCGCCTGGGGCGCCAGGACGGCCGATGAGCGCGGCCCGGTCGTAGCCACAGTCAATGCCGGCCCCGACCGCAACGCCATCGGCACCCATGGCGGTTCCTATGCGCTCTACCGGGCGCTCGCCGTCTCGGCCGGCGCGCTGAACCCGATCCAGCGGCCGGATCTGACCAATACCCATCCGGTCGTGACCATCGGCCCGTTCCCGCAATGGTCCGAACCCGGCCGCATCGTCTCCATCGACCCCTGGGGCCATATGGTCGGCGAAGCGTTCCGGCCGCAGATCGCCGAGGGTGTCGACATTCGCCCGTCGATCGCCATCACCAAGGCGCGGCTGACCCTGCCCGAGCTGAAGGAGCATATCGGCACGCGGCTGAAGCCCGACGGCACCATCGTGCGCGACAGCGGCGACATCGCCTGCGTCAAGATCGCCATCGATCCGGTCTGGTACCTGCCCGGCATCGCCGAGCGTTTCGGCACCTCCGAGACCAATCTGCGCCGCACCCTGTTCGAGCAGACCGGCGGCATGTATCCGGAACTGGTCACCCGGCCCGACATGAGCGTGTTCCTGCCGCCCATCGGCAATATCACCGTCTATCTGTTCGGCGACGTCGCCAAGCTCGGCGACCCCAGGACCTTCATTTCCGGCCGCCTGCACGACGAGTGCAACGGCTCCGACGTGTTCGGCTCCGACATCTGCACCTGCCGGCCCTATCTGGTCCACGGCATCGAGGAAGCCGCGCGCGACGCCCAGAAAGGCGGCGTCGGTTTCGTCGCCTATAACCGCAAGGAAGGCCGGGCGCTCGGCGAGGTCACCAAGTTCCTGGTCTATAATGCGCGCAAGCGCCAGGAGGGCGGCGACCAGGCCGCGACCTATTTCGAGCGCACCGAATGCGTCGCCGGGGTCCAGGACGCCCGCTTCCAGCAGCTCATGCCCGATGTCATGCACTGGCTCGGCATCCGCCGCATCGACCGCTTCATGTCCATGTCCAACATGAAATATGACGCGCTGGTCGCCGCCGGCGTCGACGTGGTCGAACGCGTGCCGATCCCCGAGGATCTCGTGCCGCAGGATGCCTCCGTCGAGATGGAGGCCAAAAAGGCCGCCGGCTATTTTACCCCCGAGGCCCCGCCGAGCCATGACGACCTGGCCAAGGTGGTCGGCCGCAAGATCGAAGACTTCTGAGCATGGCTTTCGCACAACTCGACGCGCCCCGCGCCGCACGCGCCCTCCTGACCACCTCGGCAGTGCGCGAGCGATCGGCCAAGATGCTGGCGCTCGGCCTCGACGACAAACTGACCGCCTTCACCGTCGACATGGGCCGGCTGCCGGCCACGGCCGACCTGGTCGTCGAAGTGATCCGCGCCAATTATCCGAGCCTGGACATTCCTTTCCACGCCCGCTGGCGCCATTTCGTCGCCGCCGGCCGCGATCTCGGGCGCGAGGCGCTGGAGCCCATCGCCGACCCCGCGGAACGGGGCCGTACGGCCTTCGACCTCGCCATCGTCTCGGTGCTGCTCGATGCCGGCGCCGGCATGGGCTGGCGCTATCGCGACCAGGCCACCGGCGCGGACATGTCGAAATCCGAAGGCCTGGCGGTCGCCTCGCTGCGCATGGCCGAAGCCGGCGCCTTCGCCGACGACCGGCGCAGCCTCAGGGCGGATGCCGCCCGCCTCGCAGCCTTGACCGCCGGCGATATCGCCCAAGGCTTCCAGGTTTCGGACGGCAATCCCCTGGTCGGCCTGGAGGGGCGCGCGAGCCTCCTTTGCCGGCTCGGTGAGACGGTTGCCGCCAATCCGGCCGTGTTCGCGATGAAAGACACGGCGCGCCCGGGCGGCCTGTTCGACCATCTGAGCGCACAAGCCCAAGCGGGCGCCTTGCCGGCGACCGCCATTCTCGCCGCGGTTCTCACCCATCTCGGCGCGATCTGGCCGAGCCGGATCACCCTCGGCGGCGTCGCGCTCGGCGACACCTGGCGCCATCCCCTGATGGCGGCTGGGGATGCCAGCGACGGACTGATCCCCTTCCACAAATTGTCGCAATGGCTTTCCTATTCGCTGATCGAGCCGCTGCAATGGGGGGGCATCACGGTCACCGGGGTCGACGGCCTGACCGGCCTGCCGGAATATCGCAATGGCGGGCTGTTCGTCGACATGGGCGTGCTGGCCCTGCGCGATCCGGCGACAGCGGAAGCCGCCAACACGGTCGATTCGCCCTTGGTCGTCGAGTGGCGCGGCCTGACCGTCGCCCTGCTCGACCGGATCGCGCCGCTGGTGCGCGAACGGCTCGGCCTTACTGCCGAGGCCTTTCCGCTCGCCCGCGTGCTCGAGGGCGGCACCTGGTCGGCCGGGCGCAGGCTCGCCCGCGAGAAACGCGCCGATGGCGGCCCGCCGATCCGGGTGGTCAGCGACGGAACCGTCTTCTAGATTTCTTGGTAGCCGGCGAAAGACCGGGAGGGTAGCGATGAACAATGTCACCGTCGTCCAGCATCCGCTGGTGCAGCACAAGCTGACGCTGATGCGCGACAAGAGCCGATCGACCAAGGGTTTCCGTCAGCTGCTGCACGAGATCGGCATGCTGCTCTGCTACGAGGTGACCCGCGACCTGCCGCTGCAGCAGGTCGAGATCGAGACGCCGCTGGGTTCGATGATGGCGCCGCAGATCGGCGGCAAGAAGCTGGTCTTCGCGCCGATCCTGCGCGCCGGTCTCGGCTTCATGGACGGCATGCTCGAACTGGTGCCCTCGGCCCGCGTCGCCCATATCGGGCTCTACCGCGACCCGCAGACCCTGACGGCGGTGGAATATTACTTCAAGGCGCCGGAAGACGTCGCCGACCGCCTGGTCATCGTCACCGATCCGATGCTCGCCACCGCCAATTCGGCGATCGCCGCCGTCGAGCGGCTGAAGGAGCGCGGCGTGACCAACCTGCGCTTCGTCTGCCTGCTCGCGGCGCCCGAGGGCATCGCCAATTTCCATGGCCATCACCCGGAAGTGCCGATCTGGACCGCCTCGATCGACAGCCACCTGAACGATCACGGCTATATCGTGCCGGGGCTCGGCGACGCCGGCGACCGGATGTTCGGAACCAAATAGCGGCGGCGGGAGAAGGCGCCTCCCCCGCCCCGGCCAGGACGGCTGCTCGCTCTGCGCCCCGGAGGGTGGTTCCCATGCCCTGGCCGCTGCGCGTCGTGCTGTTTTTCCTGCTGCTGTCACCTATGAGCCTGCGGGCCGAGGAACGGGTCGCTTTCCGGTCCCAGGACCAGACCGACATTGCCGGCATCCTGTTCCGCCCCTCGGGAGCTGGCCCGTTTCCGGCGGTCATCGGACTTCATGGCTGCGCCGGCATGTGGCGCCGTGGCGAACTCGATGCCCGCTCCGCCGACTGGGCCGCGCGGCTGACCGCCGCCGGCTTCGTCGTGCTGTTCCCCGATTCCTACGGGCCGCGCGGCCTGACCGCGACCTGCGCCACGCGCGATCGCGCGGTCCGCCCGCGCGGCCGGGCTCTCGATGCCGCGGGCGCGGCAGAATGGCTGGCCCGCCAGCCCTTTGTCGACAAGCGCCGCATCGCGCTGATCGGCTGGTCCAATGGCGGCACCACGGCGCTCTACGCCACCGGCACGACACCGCCTGCCGGCGTCGACTATCGCCTGGCGGTCATCTTCTATCCGGGCTGCCGCGGCTTCCTTCGCTCCGGCTGGTCGCCGCGCCAGCCGGTGACCATTCTGCATGGCGAGGCGGACGACTGGACGCCGGCCGAACCCTGCGCCGCGATCGCCCGGTCCGCCGGCGCGGCCTTTGTCGGCTATCCCGGCGCCTATCACGATTTCGATCATCCGGACCTGCCGCTCAGGACCCGCCGCGCCGCCTATTCGCAACGGCCGGACGGCCAGGTAACCATCGGCACGAACCCGGCCGCGCGCCAGGATGCCATCGGCCGGGTCATGGCGGCGTTGCGGGGCATGTGACCGGGCCGGACCGAAACGGCCGCATGATCCCTGAGCTTTCCACAAGATGCACAAAAAAACATCGGACCACTGGCATTAAGCCCTGTCTTATGTCAGCTTATTCTCAGCTTCGCCCTGTTAGGTCTTGTGTGCCCAACGGCCGCGAATCGCGGTTTCTTCCTCCCGATCTGCCCCCGCTCCGCCCCCAACGGAGCGGGGTTTTTTATGGCACCCTCACGGAGTATTCGGTGCGGCACGCTGGCGCGTTTTCTCCGTCCAATCGCGGAGCATGGCGGCCACCTTATCCGCACTCCGGTCATCGATCGGCGTATAGGCCACGAGCCTGATATCGGGCGCCTCCTCGACCAGGAAGGAGCTTTGCTCGAGCTCCAGCCGGCCAATGCCGGCGACCTCGAACCGCTTCGCCGTGTTGGCCCGCATACTGACGTCCTGCTCCGGCCACCAAAGATGAAATTCGTGGCTGACCCGCTGCAGGCGCGCGATCAGGGAGAGAAAGGCCGGATCGTCGCGATGCCGCCCGAACTCGATCCGGAAGCGCGCCAGCATCGCACGGGCATCGGTTTCCCAGTCCGGTATCGCGGCGCGATGCGGTGGGCTGGCAAACACCAGCCACAGCATGTTCCGATCCTCGCTCGGGATCGCCTCCAGATCGCCGAAAACCGCGGAGAGCGCGGCGTTCCAGGCGATCACCTGCATGGAGGCCGTTGCCAGATAGGCCGGCCCGGCGACTGCTTCGAGCATGCGCCGCAAGGTGGGCGTGACGCCAAAGGCTTCTGCCGGCAGGATGGGCGGCGGCCGGTTCTGCGCCAGGGTGAAGAGATGCGCCCGCTCGGTTGAATCAAGCCGCAGCGCCCGCGCGATCCGGTCGAGGAAATGCGTGGAGACCTCGATCTCACGCCCCTGCTCCAGCCACGTGTACCAGGCGATGCCGATACCGGCCAGCTGCGAGACCTCCTCCCGCCTCAGCCCGGGAGTCCGTCGTCTGGGCGTCATCGGCAAGCCGACATCGGCCGGCGACAGACGTGCACGCCGGCTCTTCAGAAAGGCGGCCAGCTGTTCACGCTCCGGGCCCCGGCGGCGGTTCGTCATGCTGAGCCTGACACTCCCAATACCTGGATAACTTGCTCTCTGGTCCAATGATAACATGGCGTTTGATGTGGTGCGCGGCGATCAACAGGGATCGCCGGAGCTTTGCCTCATGTCAGCGATCGGAACATCCCCTTCTCCCACCGAAGCCCGGCTCACCTCGGCCGGACTGGCGGTTCTCCTCAGCGGCGTTTTTCTCGCCGTGATGAACACTTTCATCGTCAACATTGCGCTGCCGAGCATCCAGCGCGAATTCGCCGCCACGCCGGCCGATCTTTCCGCCATCGTCGCCTTCTATGGCCTGGCCTACGGGCTCATGCTGATCTCGGGCGGCCGCCTCGGCGACCTCCATGGGCGCCGGCGCATGTTCGTCCTGGGCCTCGCCGGCTTCACCACCTCGGCCCTGGCTTGCGGCCTGGCAACTTCGGCAGCCATGCTGATCGTCGCGCGGATCGGCGAAGGCCTTGCCGCGGCGATCCTGTTTCCGCAGATCCTCGCGGTGATCCGGGTCGCGAGCGGCGACGGAGGCAGCCGTAGGCGCGCCTTCGCCGCGTTTGGCGTCGCCCTGGGCCTTTCCGGCATTGCCGGCCCGCTGATCGGCGGCGCCTTGATGGCGGCCGATCCCCTGGGGCTCGGCTGGCGCTCGGTCTTCCTGATCAATGTGCCGATCGGTCTCGCCGCCTGCCTGGGCGCCGTCCGATTTCTGCCCGAGACCCGTGCAGAGCATGCTTTGCGCCTGGATATCGGCGGCGCGCTCTTCTGCGCCTTGGGCCTCGGATTGCTGCTCTATCCGCTGATCGTGGGGCGCTACGCCGGCTGGCCGGCCTGGACGATTGTCTCGATGATGGCGGGCGTCGCGGCGCTGGTCTTGTTTGCCCGCGACCAGCGCGGCAAGGCGCATCGTCGCGCCGCGACGCTGATCGACCCGAGCCTGTTCGAAACGCCGGCCTTCGCGAGCGGCGCCGCGATCGCCTTCCTGCTCCATTCGACCATTGTCGCCTTTCTGTTCGCCCTGGCGGTCTTTCTCCAGAACGGCCTTGGCTATTCGCCTTGGCAAGCAGCCCTTGCCACCGCGCCGATCCCCGCGGCCTTTCTCGTCACATCGCTGCTCGCGGGCCGGTTCCTTGCCGAAAACCGATCCTTCGCCGCGATGCGCCTCGGGGCAATTCTGGTGATTGTCGGTTACGGCGCGACCGCAGCCGTCGCCATGATGCACGCCGCGGTCGATGGCTGGACGTTTACCCCGGCATTCCTGATCGTCGGGGTCGGACAGGGCCTGTTTCTGCCGCCATTGCTCAATGCGGTGCTGGCGGGCGTCTCCCGAGAGCAGGCGGGGTCGGCCTCCGGCGTGGTCGCGACCTGCCAGCAGGTGGGGGGTGCCTTCGGCGTTGCGGTTGTCGGCATCACCTCTTTCGGCGTGCCCTCGCTGCCCGACCCGGCCCATGCCTTCGCCTGGAGCCTGACCTATGAGATCGGTGCCATCATGCTGGCATTCTGCCTTCTAGGCACGATGTTCGGACGAACGATCCGCGTCGGGCTGCGCCGCCGGCCGTCGCGCGAGGGATCATGACGCCACTGCCGCGGGCGACGGCGCGATAAGATCCTGCGTCACCCGCGCCTCCGGCGTTATCCGCCGGAGGCCACGCACCAGCGCATTGCCGGCTTCTTCAAGGGCCGCGAGCGGCATGGGATCGAGCCGTTCCAGCACGAACCACATGTCGACCGTATCGGCCTCGATGCGGGTCCGTGCGCCTTGCCGCCAGTTCCAACGCCGGCAGGTGACGCCGCGTTCGTCGCGCCACACCACCTCGCCGGCATCGACGCCTTCGAGATGAGCCGCGCCGTCGCGCAGGGTCTCGAACGGCTCGCCGCCGGCGGCCCGGACGAGCCGCGGCGGCCCCGCATAAGCCGCGATATTCTCGCCGCCCACCGGCAGCGCATAACGAAGGCTCAAGGCATTGTAGAGATCGACGACCGCGCTGATCGGCGCGAGCCCGCCGTCGCGTTCGACCCGCTTGCGCAGCGCCTCCGCCGAACAGGGCGTCCGCTGCGGCTTGGCGCCAAAACCACGATAGGCCTCGCGCCAGGCTTCGAGATGCGCGGCACCCCAGCTCGCCCAGCCGAGATCGGCACAGGCCTCCCGCATCCGCTCGTCCGTCGCCTCGTCGGTCGGGCCGTTGCGCATGCCGCGCGCGACGATGCTGAGGGCGCGGAAATCCGGCCGGAGCGTGAAGATCGCCGACGAGATCTCGGGCACGAATGGCGGCATGATGTGGTGGCTTTCGATTGACAGCGGGAACGCGAAGGCGCACATCAACATCAATGACCGAAACAGTCAATATAATGACCGAGACGATATCCGCCGGCGCGACGCCCGATGAGCCCGACATCCTGAACGGCCTGATCGCACGCCGGGTCGCATCGCTCAGAAAGCGCCGGAACCTGTCATTCGACGAGTTCGCCGCGCGCTGCGGCGTCAGCAAAGGCATGCTCGTGCAGATCGAGCAGGGCCGCGCCAATCCCAGCATCGCGACGCTCTGCCGGGTGGCTGCGGGCTTGCATGTCTCGGTCGCCGAACTGGTCGCACCGGGCGAGGAGAGCCGGGCCCCGGTTCGCCTGGTGGGCCCTGGCGAGGCCGCCAGGCTCTGGCGCGGGGCGAAAGGCGGCACCGCATCGCTGCTGGTCGGATCCGACGGCTCGGACATGCTGGAGCTCTGGCACTGGGAGCTGCGGCCGGGCGAGCGCTACGAGGCGCAGCCGCACCCGGCCGGCACCCGCGAATTGATCCATGTCACACAGGGACTATTGGCGCTCGAGGTCGACGGCACGACCTACCGGATCGAGGCCGGCGGCTCGGCTTTCGCCTGCACCGATCGCCCCCATGCCTATGGCTGCGCCGGACCGGACGCGGTTCGCTTCACCATGGCGGTCGCCGAGCCGGAACCCGTGCAGGCCGTGCGCACGTGACCCTCACAGCGAGGTCTCGGATCCCGTCCGCGCCGGCCCTGCGAGGCGACGCCGGATCGCCCGGTTCAGCGGCTCGGAATAGCCGCGGGCAAGGCCGTGGCCGGCGAGCCCCGACAACAGGACGAGGCCAACAGCCCAGAATGGCGCGGTCCCGCTCCGGACCGCGCCGGCGAACAATGGCGCCAGCAAGGTGATCACCACCATGTGGCTGAGATAGACCTCGTAGCTGTTGCGGCCGAACCAGCGGATCGGCGCGCTCGACCACACAGCGAAAGAACCGGGTGGGAACGTTCGATCGCGCAATCCGACCAGCATCAGCGCCACGCCGCCGGCCAGCACGGTGACATTCAATCCAAGCGCCGTCAGCCCGAGCGCCGCGGTCTGGCGCCGGCCGATGAAAACGAACAGGAACAACGCCAGCCCGCAGGTGAGGCAAGTCCGTGCCATGGCCCGGCTGATCCTGGTCGTGCCGGCGGCGAGGCCGGCAAGACAGCCGAGCGCGATCGCGTCGGCACCGGCAAGGTAGGACTTGTCGGCCCAGATGTCGTTGTCGGTGAAACAGGCGCGCGCGAAGGGGCCGAGAGCGACGAAGACCAGCATGGCCGCGACGAAGCCGCGGCTGCCGCGTGCCAGCAGGACGATCGGCGGAAAGGCGAGATAGAACACCTCCTCCACCGAAAGCGACCACAGGACATCCCACGCGCCCGGCAAATAGCCTGTATCGGCTTCGAGCCAGTTGAGATGAAAGGTCGCGGCCGCGAGAACCGCGCGGCCGAGCGAGGTCGTGGTGACGACGAAGCCCTCGACGCCGGCCCAATGCAGTGCCGCGAGCAGGATCATCAGCACCGCGAGGCTTGGTGCGATGCGGGCGAAACGCTGGAGGTAGAAGGGGCCAGGCCTCAGCCCGCCGAGTCCGCCCCAGCGCCGGAGCGAAGAGGTCGTGATCAGGAAACCGGAGATCACGAAAAACACGATCACCGCGTAATAGCCGCTGCGGAAGATCGGGTTGAAGATCGCGCCCGGCAGAACGCGGCCGACGAACGTCGTCTCGAACGGCATGCGCAGCTGGATATGGAATAGCACGACCAGGGTGATCGACAGGCCGCGCAGCATGTCGATCGGATCATTGCGGCCGTGGGGCGGCGCGGTCGATGTGGCGGAGATATCCATGTCCCCCGATCGCCCGCCGACATTGCCTGCACATGACGGCGGAAGCGGCCGTCAGTCGGCGCGCGCGAGACCGAGCTGGAACAGCCAATATCTGACGCCGAGGCGCGGCTCGAGTTCGCGCACCACGGTGAACCCCATGCGCTCATACATGGCGCGCGCGGTCTTCATCAGCTCGCTGGTATGCAGGCCGAAGGTTTGCGCTCCCTCCGCCCGCGCCCGCCGCAGGCATTCCTCGACGAGCGCCTTGCCGAGGCCGTGGCCGCGCATCGCCGGCGCGACGCCGAGCAGCCGGATCGAAGCCCATGCCTCGGGAAAAAGCACGCCATCGGACCGGCCCGGCGGAAAATACAGGATGAAGCCGCCCAAGGCGCCATCCACCGTGGCGACCAGGGGCTGGCCCCGGCCCGGATCCAGCACGGCACGGCGCAGATTGGTTTGCATGATGGCCCAGTTCCCGGCCGTCAGCCTGTCCTGGAATTCGGCATAGCTGTCGACCACGAGTTGGGCGATGGCGCTGGCCTCGCCCGTTTCCGCTGCTCTGATCCCGATCATCCGCACGCCCTCCGCATCGTCGATCTCGCCCACCGGACAGACCCTTGCCGGATCGGATGTCGCGACATCAGCCGGCCGGCCGGTCGAGACGATAGAGCACATGCGGGCGCAGCACATGGCCGGCGGGAACCGTGATGTCGTCGAAATCGGCGCCGGCAAGCTGGCGCATGCCGATACGCTCCATGGCGCGCCGCGACGGCATGTTGATCGCCGAGGTATAGCCGATGACGGCGTCGAGCCCGAACCTCAGCCAGGCGGCGTCGAGCCAGCCGCGGCTTGCCTCCGTCGCATACCCCTGCCGCCAATAGGCCTGCCCGAGGATCCAGCCGATCTCGACCTGGTCGCCACCGCCGGGAATCTCGGGGCCAGGCCTGGACAGGCCGGCGCCGCCGATCAGCACGCCGTCGGATTTGCGTTCGACCGCCAGGAAACCAAACCCCTCGGCGCCGAACTCGGCCATTGCCGTATCGACCAGCGCGTCGCTTTCCGCGGTGGAAAGCAGGCTCGGGTAATAATAGCGGCGCACCACGGGATCGGCATTGATCGCCGCGAAGGGCACCCGATCGGTGCCTTTCCAGGGCCGCAGGACCAGCCTTGGCGTTTCGATCGCAAACATGCTGGCCATCCCATTCCCGTCTCATGGACGGCTACGGCATAGCCCAACGCGAAAAACCCGTCAGCACTGCACTGACGGGTTCTCGATCGGATCAGGGGTGCCGGGGCACGCGCAACCGTCAGGCCCTCGCCTCAGGCGGGTGGGCCGTCGCGCCGGGCATTGTCCACGATGGCGGAGATGACGGTCTCATAGAGCTCCGGCGGCAGGTCGTGCCCCATGCCTTCGATCACCTTCAATTCGGCTCCCTTGATATGGGCGGCAGTGTCGCGGCCCGCCGCGACCGGCACCAGCTTGTCGACCGCGCCATGCACGACCAGGGTCGGCGCGACGATCTTGGTCAACCGTCCACGCCGGTCCCCGGCCGCGGCGATCGCCGCGAGCTGCCGCCCGAAGCCGGCCGGGTCATAGGCGCGGCGAAGCTCCGCCAGCGCCTGGGCGCGCTGTGCCGCTTCGTCGAATGGATAGCCCGGGCTCCCGATCACCCGTGCGAGACCCATGGCGTTTGCCAGAAAGCCCTCTTCGTCCTGCCGGGGATCCGGTGCGGGCCGGGTCAGCGCCGCCATGGCCTCGGGCATGGCCGGCGGCAGGCCGGGATTGCCTGTGCTCGACATGATCGAGGTCAGCGACATCACGCGATCGGGATGCTCGCTCGCCATCAGTTGCGCGATCATGCCGCCCATCGAGCGGCCGATCACATGGGCCCGTTCGATGCCGAGCGCGTCGAGAAGTCCGACCGCGTCGGCCGCCATGTCGTCGAGCCGATAGGGTACGTCCGGCGGCACGCCCCGCGCCACGGCCCGGGCGACCACCATCAGTTCGGGCACCGGCGCGCGCGCCATATGCGTCGAGAGGCCGGCATCGCGATTGTCGAAGCGGATGACGCGATAGCCCCGCGCGGCAAGGGCCTCGCAGAACGGCGCGGCCCAGCGGATCATCTGCACGCCGAGCCCGGAGATCAGCAGCATGGCCTCGGCGTCTTCGCGCCCGAAGCTGTCATATTCGATGGCGATGCCACCCACCACGATCCTGGCCATGCTATTTGCTCCTGCTTCAAGACGGATCACCGGGCGGCGATGCCATTCGCTCGCCGTCGCCCAAGGCGCCGCTCTATGATGATGATTGCCTGTCCGCGGTCGCCTCGCCAAAGGCCAGCCGCAGGATGCAGGCGCGGATATCGTCGGGCCAGCCGGACATGTGCTGTTCGAAGCGGTCGCGCTCATGGGCGAACAAAGCCCGCGCCGCCTCTTCGAATCCGGGGAGATTGCCCGCCATGGTCGACATGAGGTGATAGGCCGCCTCCTGTGCGGCCCGCGCCTTCTGCGCTGCGCCACCGGTGCGCCTCGCCTCGTCGACCAGCTTTCGCAGCGCCACCGACGCTCCGCCAGGCTGGCTCGCCAGCCACTCCCATTGCCGCGGCAGCAAGGTCACCTCGCGCCCGACCACGCCGAGCTTTGGCCGCCCCCGACCCCGCGCCTCGCCTGTTGATGCCGCGGCCGGCGACGCGGTGGCCGGCCGTTGCGACGCCGCCTGCCCAGGCGACGACGGTGTGGCCTGTGACAAGCGGGCGATGACATCGGCCGTCGTGCCGCGCAGGTCGAAGTCCATGGTGCGGCCCGTCGCGTCGTCGAAGACCAGCAAAGGCTCCTGGGTCCCGCGCTCGGTCGCCCGCTTGACCGCCAACACCACCTCGACCAAGGGCCCCGCCAGCAGCAATCGGCTGCCTTCGAAGGCGGTGCAGGGCTTGGCGAGATGCTCGGTCACGGTGTCGGATCCACGGAGGTCAATGAGGCTTTTATATCCGGCTATAATTCGATCCAGTCAATATCACCCGGATAATAATTTGACCGCACGGCCGGTGCCCGTTATTTAACCTCGCGACAAGTCGAGCTGCGAAGGAGCGATGCCGTGATGCGCGGTGAAGAGAGAAAGGCGGCGATCGCCGCCTATAAGGAGCGCAAGAGCCTTGCCGGCATCTACCTGATCCGGTGCCATGCCTCCGGCCAGGTCTGGGTTGGCCAAAGCCCCAATCTCGGCAGCGTGCAGAACCGCGCCTGGTTCACCCTGCGGTTCGGCAGCCACCCGCATCGGGGCCTTCAAAAGGCCTGGCAGGATCACGGCCCCGAGAGTTTCGCCCTGGAAATCGTCGAGACCTTGGAGGACGAGGACTCCGCCTATGTCAGGAGTGCCATCCTGAAGGAACGCTTGGCGCATTGGCGGGAGGCGCTGCCGGCCGAGGTCATCTGATCTCGCGCCGGGCTTTGACCGAGCCGCGTCGACCTTATGGAACATTGCGTCTGGTGCCCGCCTCCGCCGCGCCGATGTGAGGGCGTCCGGCGCCGCCTGCCGTGCTACGTCCATCGGCGGGCCCGCCCCTGGCCCGCGCAGAGCCCGCACCCGTCGAAAAGCCGACCGCACGGGGCGCCAGGCGACCGTTTCGCCTCGCGGTCAAGGATCACCCGAACGTGGTGTCGTGGCCGTCGCGCTCGCGGGGCGGCCTCCGCCTGGCGCGAGCTCCTGGCTCTTGCAGCTTGAGCGGTTATTGTTGGGCCATCCGTCGCGGATCAGGAGACTTCTGCGCATGACGCCGGCCAAGGCCTACGATCTGGAAATGCTCCCGATATCGGTTCCCGAGGTCGGCGAGCGAGGGAAAGGCTGGTGTTTCGGACTGCCGCCGGGCCTCACGCCGGAGCAATGGCCGCTCGACCGCTTCAACGGCTTTCCGCTTCGCCACGCCTTCACCTTGCTGTTGCCGGGCGACTATCGCTGCCATGGACCCGACATCGTGGCCCTGAGCTTCTTCGGCATCTCCAACGACCATCACGACGGCGGCCTGACGGTGAATGAGCCGGTCGCCTCCGCGCTGCGCGCGGCCGGGCCGCCATCCGATCCGCTCTTGCGCCGGTTGTGGCAGGCCGAGCGCTCGGCTCATCCGCGGCTGTTTCGGATGACCGATGTTCTCGACCGCGAATACGCCGTCATCCTTCTCACCCAGGCGGAGTTCGACGGCAGGCTCTGTCCGCCGCCGCAGCATGGCTATCCCGCGCAATTGCACGCTTCTCGCCGGCCGCTTTGGCTTGAACTCGGAACAGCCCGGGCCTATTGGGACGACAACTATTTCCCATCATCCGGAACTCCGGTCGAGCAATATCACCTCTACAAGGCTCTCGGCGGTGTCCCGCCACGGGATCTCGCCTTCAACAGGGGCATTCGCTGGTCACCGCGGGCGAGCGACCCGAATGCCGGCAAGGCGCCGCGGGAAGCCTATGGCGCGGCGGCCGCCGAAAACGGTTACACGACCTATTACTACTGGCAGGACGGCAAGATCGAGGCCGCCAATTTCAGGCAGCATGACTGGGCACAGGGCCATGGCGAGCGCCATATCGGCGGGACCATGCGCCCGGCCCAAGGTATTCCCTTCGGCTTCAGCGCCCATTATGTCGAATTCGACGAAGCGTTCGGGGGCTTCAATTTCGGCGGGGGCATCGCCCAGCTGGATTTCCAGGCGATGAAATTCGACTGGGCCTGCGGTTGAGCCGTATCTTCGGATGATAGGTCTTAACGTGTTTTCGGAGGCGGCGGCGTCGTTCGGTGGCGCGGATTTTCCGGATTAGAACGCAAAAAACCCGTCAGCTTTTGGCTGACGGGTTTGATTTGGTTGCGGGGGCCAGATTTGAACTGACGACCTTCAGGTTATGAGCCTGACGAGCTACCGGGCTGCTCCACCCCGCGGAAGGTGTTATGGACCCGTTTGTTTTGGGTGCCAAAATGACAAAACCGCGCCAGGCGCGGTTTTGTTGTCGAGCGACATTATGAAGAGTTTTGTCCTTTGCAGGCCTGGCAGCGACCTACTCTCCCAGGTCTTGAGACATAGTACCATCGGCGCTGAGGAGTTTAACGGCCGAGTTCGGGATGGGATCGGGTTCAGACTCCTCGCAACAACCACCAGGCCGGCGAAGGACAAAAGAAGCAAGCTGGTTTTTTCTTATTCAGTCGATGACCACATGCCTTGGTTTGGGCATTGGTCATGAGAGCGTTCAAGCCTATCGAACGATTAGTACCGGTAAGCTACACACATTGCTGCGCTTCCACACCCGGCCTATCAACGTGGTGGTCTACCACGGTTCTCAAGGAAGACCTCGTTTCGAGGTGGGTTTCCCGCTTAGATGCATTCAGCGGTTATCCCGTCCACACATAGCTACGCTGCACTGCCGCTGGCGCGACAACAGCTCCACCAGAGGTGTGTCCATCCCGGTCCTCTCGTACTAGGGACAGATCCTCTCAAGTCTTCTACACCCACGGCAGATA
Organism: Hyphomicrobiales bacterium; assembly: GCA_017304475.1. Classification (GTDB taxonomy): domain Bacteria; phylum Pseudomonadota; class Alphaproteobacteria; order Rhizobiales; family Phreatobacteraceae; genus Phreatobacter. The sequence continues at coordinate 86,896 of JAFKKV010000039.1, forward strand.
GGGACCGAACTGTCTCACGACGTTCTGAACCCAGCTCACGTACCACTTTAATCGGCGAACAGCCGAACCCTTGGGACCTTCTCCAGCCCCAGGATGTGATGAGCCGACATCGAGGTGCCAAACGACGCCGT
>JAFKKV010000005.1 GCA_017304475.1 Hyphomicrobiales bacterium
GTGAGGGGCGTGAGGGCTCAGCATTGGTGCTGATGCAAGCGCGCACGCCGCCTTATCCGGAGAGGGACGACCCCTCACCCGGCGGCTGACATCAGGCAGAAGCAATTGCTTCTGCCGATGCCACCCTCTCCCTTTGGGAGAGGGTTGATTCGGCAGCGTTTTTTTCTGGTGAGAGGCGATCGCACGCCGCTCGCCAAACCCCTTCGCCCCATTCAGCCGCCACCCTTGCCGAACCGCTCGACCAGCAGGAATTTCTGCACCTTGCCGGTGGGCGTGCGGGGCAGGGCCGTCGTTTCGATGATGAACTGCTTTGGCGTCTTGAAGCCGGCGAGCTGACTGCGGCAATGGGCCTCCAGCGCCGCGGCGGTCAAATGAGCGCCGTCCTGCGGCACCACGAGGCTCGCCACGCGTTCGCCCCACATGTCGTCGGGCAGGCCGAATACGGCGCAGTCGGCGACACCGGGACAGCTGAGGATGATCTCTTCGACCTCGGCGGCGTGAACGTTCTGGCCGCCGGTGACGATCATGTCCTTCTTGCGCCCGCGGATGACCAGGTAGCCCTCGGCATCGAGGCTGCCGAGGTCGCCGGTATGGATCCAGCCGTCGCGGAAGGTGCGGGCCGACTGTTCGGGATTGTCGAAATAGGCGCTCACCGCATTGGGCGAGCGGCCGAGGATCTCGCCGAGCTGGTCGGCGGCGAGCGCCCGGCCGTCGTCGCCGGCGATCTTCACCTCGCTGAAGGCGATCGCGCGGCCGACCGAGTCGGGCCGCCGCACGCGGTCGGCCGGGGTGCTGACCACCAGCGCGCCGGTCTCCTGCATGCCGTAATATTCGTAAAGGCGCGGGCAGAGCTTCGCCATCGTCGCCTCGCGGATGCTGGCCGGCAGGCTCGATCCGGCGAAGACGATGGCGCGCAGCGAAGCGAGATCACGTGGTGCCGCGGCCTGGGCCGGCAGCAGCATCGCCGCCATGGTCGGCACCAGATTGACGATGGTCACGCGCTCGGCCTCGATCAGGCGCAGCGCCTCGTTCGGCTCGAAATTGGCCAGTACGTGCGGAATGCCATGGAGGATGGCGCCGGCGATCCAGGCGAAGCCGACCCGCCCGAAGGCCGGGAAGACGGTCATCGCCACGTCGGTCCGGGTCATGTCGAAGGCCTGGAACATCGGGCCGAGCGTGCTGTTGTTGTACTGCGTCAGCACATAGGACTTGGGCAGCCCGGTGGTTCCCGAGGTCAGGTTGAAATAGAACGGGTCGGCCTCGTCGATCTCGATGTCGGGCGCCTCGGCCACGGCGCCGGCGAGCAGCGCTTCGTAACCGGATGCGGCCGGCGGGTCTTCCCCGCCGATCCGGATCACGTGCCGGACCAGGGAGCGCGCCGCATCGGCGACGCCGCCGAATTTCGCCTCATGGATCAGCCCGGTGGCGCCCATGGCGCGGATCAGTTCGAGCATTTCCCGCTCGGCCAGCCGGTAGTTCAGCGGCAGGCCGACAATGCCGGTGCGGGCGAGCGCGAAATAGATCTCGACCATTTCGGCGCGGTTGGAGCAGAGGAAGGCGACGACGTCGCCCTTGGCGTAACCGAGCCCCAGCAGCCCCTGGGCGAGGCGGTTGGTGCGCTGGTCGATCTCGCGAAAGGTGAAGCGCCGGTCGGTGCCGGCGCAATAGATCGCCGGGTCGTCGGGAAAGCGTATCGCTGCGGTGGCCAGGATATTGCCGACAACCATCTTGCCGAGAGAGCGGGTCATCACGGTGGTCCATCCCATGGTGCGCGTGGTGTTGGGCGTGCGGCGCAGTGCGCGCCGCGTCGAAGCGGCGCCGGCGGCTCAGTTGACCCGCCTTTCCTTCGCCTCCCAGAACGGCTTGCGCAGCTCGCGCTTGAGGATCTTGCCGGCCCCCGACATGGGCAGCGGCGTGTCGCTGATTTCGACCGAGCGCGGACATTTATAGCCGGCGATCCGGGCTTTGCAGAAGGCGATGATGTCGGCCGCGCTCACTTCGGCGCCGGGCTTGCGCACCACCACGGCATGGACCTGCTCGCCCCATTCTTCGCTGGGAATGCCGACCACCGCGCATTGGGCGACCGCCGGATGCTGGGCCACGGCATTTTCGACCTCGGTCGAGTAGACGTTCTCGCCACCGGAAATGATCATGTCCTTGACCCGGTCGACGACATAGACGAAGCCGTCCTCGTCCATGTAGCCGCCGTCACCGGTATGCATCCAGCCGCCGGCCAGCGCCCGCTCGGTCTCCTCCGGGCGCTCCCAATAGCCCATCATGACATTGTCGCCGCGCGCCACGATCTCGCCCACCGTGCCCAGCGCCACCGGCTGATCGTTGCCGTCGACGATGCGAACCTCGCAACCGAGCGTGGCGCGGCCGCCCGAGCGATGCCGGCCCTTGGCCCGGCCCTCGCCGATATGCTCGTGCCAGTGCAGCAGGGTGGCGATCGGCGACAGCTCGGTCATGCCATAGGCCTGGCAGAAGCGGGCCTTGGGCAGCGCCGCCATGGCGCGGTCGAGCACGGCTTCGCTGATCGGTGACGCGCCGTAGACGACGCGGGTCAGCGACGAGATGTCGTGGGTCTTGAGGGCGGGATGATCGACCAGCATCTGGATCATGGTCGGCACCAGCAGGACCTCGGTCACCTTGTCGCGCTGGATCGCGGCCATCACCGCCTCGGGGCTGAACGCCTTGATGATCACGTTGGAGCCGCCGCTGAGCAGCAGCGCGAACATCGCCGCGCCATTGGCGAGATGGAACATCGGGGCGGCATGCATGTAGACCGCGGTCGCGGGGAACAGGCCTTCGGCCAGTGCGTTCAGCGCATTGGCCATCAGGTTGTCATGGCTCAGCATCACGCCCTTGGAGCGGCCGGTGGTGCCGCCGGTATAGAAGATGCCGGCGAGGTCCTCGCGTTTCGCCATGGCGTCGGCGATCGGTGCGCTTGCGGTGATCAGCTCCTCGTAATGGCTCATGCCGGCCGGCGCGGCGTCGTCATCGGCATAGACCAGCGCGAGGCCGGGCATGGCCTTCGCCAGGGTCTCGCCGAGCGCCGCGAACATCTTGTCGACGATGAGCACCTTGGCGCGGCAATCCTTCAGCGCATCTTCGTTTTCCAGGGGCGACCAGCGGATATTGAGCGGCACGACCACCGCGCCGGCCCAGGCGGTGGCGAGATAGGCTTCGAGATAGCGGTCGGAGTTCAGGCTGAGAATGGCGACCCGTTCGCCCGGCGCGATGCCGAGCCCTGCCAGACCGCCGGCGAGCCGCGGCACCCGCTCGCCGAGCTCGCGCCAGGTCCGGCGGCGGTCGCCATAGACGGTGGCGATGCCGCCGGCATTGATCTGCAGCGCGCGCCTGAAGCCGTGCGTGATGTTCATGATTGGTCCTCCCTGGGAGATGATGGCGGCAGGCCTCTGTCGGGCCTTCGATGCCGGGTGGGGGTGTTATCGGGTCGCGAGCCCCTGGGTCAGCCGGACCGCGAATTCGTCGGCGATGGTCGCCGCCGGTAAAGCGCCGTCCGGCCGGTACCAATGGCCGATCCAGTTGAGCGCGCCTGTTATCGTCAGGGTCGCGAGTTTGGGATCGCAAGGCACGATCGAGCCGTCGCTGATGCCGCGTGCGACATAGGTGCGAAAGGCCATGTCGTAATTGCGCTTGGCGGCCCGCACATTGGCGCGCGCCTCGGCCGCCAGCTCGCGGTCGTCGAGCCTGACCAGGCACATGCCGAAATCCTGCATCATGACATGGGCATAGGCGGTGATCAGGCGGCGCAGCTTGTCGATGCCGCTGCCGCTCTCGCTTTCGATCTCGGCGAAACTCGTCTCGAACATCTCCTGGCCCAGCCGGTAGCACTCGATCAGGATGTCTTCCTTGCTGCCGAAATAATTGTAGAGCGCCGGCTTGGTGATGTTCAGCCGCGCCGCCACCTCGTTCAGCGTGGTGCGGTGATAGCCCTCGTCGAGGAACATCTTCACCGCCATGCGCAGCACGGCCTCGCGCTTCTCGTCGCGCGCGCGCCGGCGGTCCTCGAAAGGCACCCAAGGAGGCGCTTCTGCAGCTCTGGTTCGCCCGCGCATCGTGCTCTCGGTCCATCATCCCTTCGGACCGGATTGACCGGTCCGTGTGCTTCATATATTACCCATGGGTCATAAGATGTCCAGTGGGTCAAATAAGGAGGAAGCCGTCATGGCGCATTCGAGCTCCCGGGTCGTGGTCGCAGGCGTCGGCATGATCCCCTTCGCGAAACCAGGGGCGAGCGCCCCTTATGACGAAATGGGCACGGCCGCCGGCCGCCTGGCGCTGGCCGATGCCGGCATCGGCTACGAGGCGATCGAGCAGGCCTATGCCGGTTACGTCTATGGCGACTCGACCGCCGGCCAGAAGGCGATCTACCCGCTGGGCATGACCGGCATCCCGGTCATCAACGTCAACAACAACTGCTCCACCGGCTCGACCGCGCTGTTCCTGGCGCGCCAGGCGATCGCTTCGGGCGCGGCCGACTGCGTGCTGGCGCTTGGTTTCGAGCAGATGAAGCCCGGTGCGCTCGGCGCCGTCTTCAATGACCGGCCGAGCCCCTTCGACGCCTTCGACAAGGTGACCGACGCGCTCGTCGGCGCGCCCGAAATCCCGCTGGCGCTGCGCTATTTCGGCGGCGCCGGCATCGCCCACATGAAGAAATACGGCACGAAGCTCGAGAGCTTCGCCAAGGTCCGCGCCAAGGCGAGCCGCCACGCGAAGAACAATCCGCTGGCGATCTTCCGCAAGGAGGTTTCGGCCGAGGACGTGATGAACGACCAGGTGATCTGGCCAGGCGTGATGACCCGGCTGATGGCCTGCCCGCCGACCTGCGGGGCCGCCGCCGCCGTGCTGGTGTCCGAGGCCTTCGCCCGGCGTCACGGGATCCGGACCGACGTGGTGATCGCCGCCCAGGCGATGACCACCGACACGTCATCGACCTTCGACACCTCGGACATGATGCGGGTGGTCGGTTTCGACATGTCGAAGGCCGCCGCCGCCAAGGTCTATGAGCAGGCCGGCATCGGCCCTGATGATCTCGACGTGGTCGAGCTGCACGACTGTTTCGCCCAGAACGAGCTGATCACCTATGAGGCGCTCGGCCTCTGTCCGGAGGGCGGCGCGGAGCGCTTCATCGCGGCCGGCGACAACAGCTATGGCGGCAAGGTGGTGACCAATCCCTCGGGCGGGCTCCTGTCCAAGGGCCATCCGCTCGGCGCCACGGGGCTTGCCCAATGCTACGAGCTGACCCGACAGCTGCGCGGTTCGGCCGAAGCCACCCAGGTCGAAGGCGCAAGGCACGCTTTGCAGCACAATCTCGGTCTCGGCGGCGCCTGCGTCGTCACCCTCTACGAGCGCGCGTGAGGTCCGCCATGGTCGATCAATCCGCCGTCGGACGCAGCTTCACGCCGGTCACCGCCCGGGTCGAGCCGGGTCGCCTGCGCTATTTCTTCAACACGATCGGCGAGCGCAATCCGGTCTATCGCGACGCCAAAGCGGCGGAAGCCGCCGGCTATGCCGGCGTGCCGATCCCGCCGACCTACCTGTTCTGCCTGGAGATGATGGACAACGACAAGCCCTTCGAATTTCTCGAGGCGCTGAACATCGATCTCTCCCGCGTGCTGCATGGCGAGCAGAGCTTCAGCTACCACGCCCCCGTCGTGGTCGGCGACACCCTGACCTTTCAGTCGGAAGTGACCGACGTGACCGACAAGAAGGGCGGGGCGCTGACCTTTGTCGGGGTCAGGACCAAGGTGACCAACCAGGCGGGCCGACACGTCGCCGATACCACGCGGACCATCGTGGTCAGGAATTAGGCCGTGGTTCGGGGCGCGCGAAAGATCCAGCGCCTCGTCTATCTCGCGGCATTGCTGCAGGCCGAAACCAACCCTCTCCCAGAGGGAGAGGGTGGCAGCGTCAGCTGCCG
>JAFKKV010000006.1 GCA_017304475.1 Hyphomicrobiales bacterium
GGTGTCGGTGCCGGGGATGAAGAAGAAGCCCGCGCCGTAGGTGTCGCAGATGCGCACGTACTCAGCGGGGGCTGCCTTGCCCGGAAGATCGGCAGCCTGAGCGCCGGCGATGGCGATGAAGCCCGCCGCGGTGCCGAGAAGAAGGCTCTGCGCCGGGAGGGGACTCGGCACCTTTCCCGGCGTCGGATCAGCCGCCCCGACGGATTTTCGCCAGCGGGCCGAATGGCGACGGAAGGGGAGTGAAATGGCGTGATCCGCCGCGGCCGGTTCGGCCGACATCAGGCGGAGCGTGCCATGTCACCTGCAAAAAAGCTGGTCGGTTGCGGCCGGGATCGCCTTGCCATTCGTCGCGTTCGCGGGCATAGAGGCGGCCATCGCGGAGACGTGGCCGAGAGGCTGAAGGCGCTCGTTTGCTAAACGAGTGTACGCTCAAAAGGTGTACCGAGGGTTCGAATCCCTCCGTCTCCGCCAGACTTTAGGCAATGCAGACGTTATCTTGAGAGATGTGAGGCCGGTTGCAAGATCAGTGACGAGAGCGCAGGGCTGAATCAGACGCGCTTTTGGCGGGAACCACTTGACGGTGCTGAATGTTGAACCCTCGCGATCCCACGCAGGGGCTCGTGCACAGGCCGAGGCATCCCCGCAATAGACCCGTTGCGATACGAGGCAAGCCGAGTGCGTCGGCTTGATTCGCACCTCGGCATCGCACCTCCGAGCGGTCATGGCGAAAGACGCATCCTGATGGGATGCATCCGGTCGCCATGGCGATATAGACAGTGAATTCCCATATCCATCCCACCTCAGCACGAACCAGGGCTAACCTTTGTCGATCCACCAGCAGACCAGTTTTACCGGACGCCGCGAAACCGCTCAGAAGGCCAAGGAGAGCCTTCTCGAAAAATTCCGTTCGCGCCCGGGTCCGGACCATCCGGAGACCATCAAGCGCGAGGCCGCCCGCCGCGCCGTGGTCGAAGCGCGCGAGGCCCGCGAGGCCGTCCGCGAAGCGGAGCGTGCCGCCAAGGCCGCGCAGGAAGCAGCGGAACGCGCCGCCCGCGAGGAGGCCGAACGCATTCTGGAGGCCGAACGCCAGGCCCAGCGCGAGGCCGATCGGCCGAAAGCCATCCTTCGCGAGGCGGTACTCTACGCCACGCAGCGCGCCCAGCGCGGGTCGCGCCGCTAAGCCTCCCGGTCGGCCTCCGGCGAACGTTCTCCGACGCGTGCGTCAGGCCGAGCGCCTGACACTGGCGGCGGCGGGACCGCTGAGATCGACGCCCCCAGATGCCCAGACCCGAAAGGCCGGCTTGCGCCGGCCTTTTCTTTTGGTCGGAGCGGCGTCGCGTCCGACGTCATTCAGCCGATGCCCGGCGCCATGGCGGCACCGCAATGGCCCCCGCGGCCTTCCATCGAAGGCGCGCCGGGTTGCTCCACGTCATGGCCGTGCCCGGCATGAGCCTATCCACGCCTTCCCCGGTCGAGACGATGCATGGCTGGCGGGCGCAGGCCGACCGTGACGGATGTGTCGGACTCTCGCTGCTCCCCTGCCATCAGCGGCGCATCGCGCCCGGCGATCCGCACGGCAGCCCTCGACCGCGCTTCTCGCCTTGCCCCGGCTATCCACGCCTTCAGCCGGGTCGTCCCCGAGGGATCGACACCGGCCCCCGCGCGCCGTCTCGCCCGAAGCGCCGGCAAGGGGATCGAACGCGGCCCTCGTGATACGGCCGGGCACCACAAAAAGGGACAGGCCGTGGATGCCCGGGACAGGCCCGGGCAAGGCGAGGTGGCGCGCTCACGTCATGCCTGGCACTTGCCAAAACAGAATAAATATTCTCATATCGCAATGAAAATTGGGCTTATGAGAAATAATTTCCTCGTTCGCCTTGTTTGACGAAACGCCATGTCACATTCGAGGCCAAGCAGAGAATGGATGCCATTGACCGCAAGATCCTGACGATTCTTCAGGATGACGCCACGATCTCGATCGCCGAACTGGCGGAACGGGTCCACCTGTCGCAGACGCCGTGCTGGAAGAGGATTCAGAAGCTGGAGGCGAACGGCTTCATCGTCCGCCGCGTGGCGCTGGTCTCGCCGGAAAAACTCGGCCTCGGCCTCACCGTCTTCGTCTCCATCGAGACCTCGGATCATTCGCGCGAATGGCTCGGCAAGTTCGCCGAGACCGTTTCAGCCCTGCCGGAGGTGATGGAATTCTACCGGATGGCCGGTGACGTCGATTACATGCTGCGCGTCGTGGTGACGGACATGGCCGCCTATGACGCCTTCTACAAGCGGCTGATCGAGACCATCCCGCTCAAGAACGTGACCTCGCGTTTCGCCATGGAGCGCATCAAGTCGACGACGGCCTACCAGGTTCCGGCCCTGCCGAAGCCCTGACGGATCGGCACCGGGAGTGGCGACCGGTTTATTCCAAGATACTGGCGGCAAATAGAATAAAATTGTCTCCATAGTGCCATTTATCGGAATGAAGTCGTCGCCAAATCCAGGCGCCTTGCAGATCTTGAAAATATCATTCTATCTCCCCCCGAAATCGGCCCGCACGTCGCGCCATCATCCGGATTGACCCATGTCGCTGTCTCGCCGCCTTGTCCTCGCCGCCCCCATGGTGGCGACCTTCGCTGCCCGGTCCCATGCCCAGGGCGCCGCGCCGGCCGCCGCCCGCATCGGCGTCATTCCGATCCTGGCGGCCGCGCCCGTCTTCGTCGCCGACCGGGAGGGCTGGCTGAAGGCCGCCGGCCTCAACACCAGCTACACGACCTTCGAGTCGGGTCCGAACATGATCCAGGCCCTGGCCTCCGGCACGATCGACATCTATGTGGCCGGCGTGGCGCCGCTCGGCGTTGCCCGTGCGCGGGGGATCGACATCAAGGTGGTGGCGACGACCGCCGTCGAAGAAATGACGGCCGTGGTGACGCCCAAGCTTGCTCGCTTCTTCGAGGCCGGCATCGCCCCCGCTGAGGCGTTCAAGCGCTATCGGGCCGCCACCGGCCAGGCCGCGCGCATGGCGACACAGCCCGCCGGCTCCGTGCCGAACACGACGCTGCAGCACTGGCTGTGGGAAGTGACCAAGACCGACAAGGCCGATGCGACCGTCGTGCCCATGGGCATCGATGCGACGCAGCAGGCGGTTCTTGTCGGCGCCGTCGAGGGCGCGACCATCAGGGAACCCGCGGTGACCATCGTCACGCAGCGCGATCCGGGGATCAAGATCGTCGCGCTCGGCGGAGAAATGTTCCCCAACCAGCCGGGCACGGTGGTTGCCGTCACGGCGGCCTTCCTGCAGCGCGAGCCTGAAAAGGTGCAGGCCCTGGTCAGCGGCGTGGTGAAGGCCGTCAACCTGATCAAGACGGATCCCGCCAAGGTCGCGCCGCATGTCGAGCAGGCGCTCGGCAAGGGCATTGTCGATGTCGCGACCATTGCCAAGGCCCTGGTGTCGCCCGCGTCCAAATTCACGGCCGATCCGCGCAGCATCATCGAGGCGACGGCGGCATTGCAGCGCTACCAGGTGAAACTCGGCTCGCTCGATCGCGAGGTGCCGCTCGACGGCCTGTTCGAGACGCGCTTCTTCGAACGCGCCAGCGCCAGCCAGTGACGCCGTGAAAGCCTTGCATCTTCTCCTGCCGCTGGCGGGCCTCGCCGCATTCCTCGGGCTCTGGGAGGTCGTGCCGCGGCTTGGCCTGGTGAATGCCGCCTTTCTGCCGCCGCCAAGCGTGCTGCCGGCCGCGTTCTGGCGCGAAATCGCCTCCGGGGCCTGGCCGGAAGCGATCCGCAGCAGCCTGGGCCATTATACGCTCGGGCTGACGGTCGGCTCCGCGCTCGGCGTCGGCCTCGGCGTCGTCACCGGCATGTATCGGCCGATGGAAAGCCTGACGTCCTGGGTCGTGCGCCTGCTTCGCCCGATTCCCGGTCTCGCCTGGGTGCCTTTCGCCATCATCTGGTTCGGCGTGGCCCCCTCGGCCGCCGTCTTCATCATCGCGATCGGCGTGTTCTGGATCGTCTATTTCGCGGCTCACGGCGCGGTCCGCGGCGTCGATCGCGACCTGATCGAGGTGGCCGACGCCTTCGGTTTCCGCTCCGGCCCGGAACGGCTGATCAAGGTTCTGCTGCCCGCGGCGACGCCCGGCATCCTGGTCGGCCTGCGCACGGCGATCGGCCAGGCCTGGATGGCCGTCGTCGCCGCCGAGATCTTCGGCGTGGCCGGCCTCGGCCAGCGCATGATGCAGGCCTCCAGCCTGCTCGCGACCGATATCGTGGTGGTCTACATGCTGACCATGGCCGGCCTTTATGGCCTGCTCGACACTGCCTTCGTGGCCCTGCAGGGATGGTTGCTTCGATGGAAGGCGTGATCGACATCAAGGGCCTGTCGCTGACTTTCGAGCGCGACGGGCAGCGAACGCAGGTTCTGTCGGGGCTCGACCTGACGGTCCGGCGCGGTGAGTTTCTCGCGATCGTCGGTCCGTCCGGGGTGGGCAAGTCGACGCTGCTCCGCGTCCTCATGGAGCTCGCCCGGCCGACCGCCGGCACGGTCGAGGTCGCGCCGGCCGCTCCAGGACGCCGGGCGCTCGCCTTCGTGTTCCAGGATGCCCGGTTGCTGCCCTGGCGCCGGGTCATCGACAATGTCGCCTTCGGGCTCGAAAAGACCGGCCTTGGCCGCGCCGAGCGGCGAGCCAAGGCGGCCGCGGCGCTCGCCGTGGTCGGCCTCGCCGACCTGGCGCAGCGCTGGCCGCATCAGCTTTCCGGCGGTCAACGCCAGCGTGTCGCGCTCGCCCGCGCATTGGCCGTCGACCCCGAGGCTCTTCTCATGGACGAGCCGTTCTCGGCGCTCGACGCCATCACCCGCGAAGGCTTGCAGGACGAATTGACCCGGGTGCGGCAGGCAACCGCCAAGACGGTTCTGTTCGTCACCCACGACATCGACGAAGCAACATATCTCGCCGATCGCATCGTGGTGCTGGCCGGTTCGCCGGGGCGCATCGCCGGCGTGCACAGCATCGACCTGCCGCATCCGCGCAAGCGCCAGGATCACGGCCTGCAGAACACGGCGCTCGCGGTGCGCGCCGCGCTCGAGGGCGAACTGGTGGTCGACGGCGCGGCGATCTGACCGGCAGGTCGAGCCGGATCGGGGATTCGGCGGCGAATCTCCGCGCAGATTCGCCGCGGCGGGCTGCCAGGCGATTCCCGCGCCGCGCCGACGCCAGGACGGCGTGGACGATGCGGGCAGGTTCGATTCTTCGATGAAACGGCCTGCCGAGGGGGAAAAGCGCCCCGATCTCGGCCTCATATCCCGGATGGGCCTGATTTTCGGGATATCCACCGAAAGCCCCGCGACAGGCCGCCGACCTGAGGCCTTCCCGCAGTCGGCAGATCCGTTCCGCGCCCCATTGGTTAATGGCCCCTGTTCCGCATGCCGATGGAATTTATCCATCTGTTTAAGGACTTGCGGCCTCAATCCTTGATAACCGGCCGGTTAACGGCTGCGTGGCCTTCTTGCAACAGTCCTGTGCAAAGCCGCCTTGGCACCTGCGGCGAGGCGTTGTTTCCGTTGATCGGCGCGATCCCTTCGGCAATGGTGCTCTCGCGACGAAGGGGGGCACCCCGGTCGCACCGCCTTTCTTGGGTTCGCAGGTTTCGCAACCCCCGAAGACAAGAAAGTCGGCTCGCGGGGAATTAAGGGCCGAAGGCTCGCCGGGAAACCGGCAAGATCAACGAACCCAAGCTCCCTTTCAGGAGAAACTTTGGAGGTCTACAACATGAAGACGGTCAAGAGCCTTCTTCTCGGCACCGCGGCGGGCTTCATCGCCATCGCCGGCGCTCAGGCTGCCGATCTTCCGGGCAAGGCAGCCCCCGCTGAGTACGTGCGCATCTGCGACACCTACGGCGCGGGCTTCTTCTTCATCCCCGGCACCGACACC
>JAFKKV010000007.1 GCA_017304475.1 Hyphomicrobiales bacterium
GTGACCTCAGATCCGCCGGCGGCCGTCCTCGGCCCGTTTCCGGCTGATGGCTCAATCCATTACGGCTGGGGGGAGCTAGTGCGTCGACATATACCGGACACACCGGATGTCGACCTGGTGGCGAATGCCTTCCGCCGCCGGCTGAAGGAAACGGGACAGCGCTTGGACGCCGGTAACGTCGAAGAGCACTTCGTGAATTTCTGCAAGAAATGGGCGGCCTCTGGCCGAAAAAACTAAGACTTAATGAGCATGCGTTAGAGAAATTTTGATGAATAAGAAAAATTCAGAACCAGAAATGTATGAAAGTGAAGAAAAAATTTGCTGCAGAACCTGCACCTTCATGGAGAAAATAAATGGTTTCAACAACGATAAATTCTTAGCTTGCCTGAGGTTTCCACCTTCATCTTCCTGCTTCCAGTCGCCGTACGATAAATATACGAAGGCAAAATTCCCTGTTGTTCAAGGTTGTGACGTTTGCGGCGAATGGCACCAGGCCGCCCATGAAGGCCAAGGTTCCAGAAACATTCGCAACTTAAAGCGCACCAAATCGGCCGAGGAACCTGTTGCTGGGCAGCCAGGAGAGCTGGAAGCGAGTGCCGCGGCGACCGTGGTTAATATTTATTAAGATATTCGCTGCACCGTTCGTGAACGAACGGAGGCGAACCGTAGTGTACATAACCCTTGGACAGGCCGCACACTCCTATTCGATCAGCAAGTCACAGCTGTCGAAAGCCATCAAAGACGGGAAAATCTCGGTCGCCGAAAAACACTCTGACGGTAGCTACAGGCTAGATCCGGCTGAGGTCGCCCGTTTCAAGAACACCATGAGACCGAAACCACAGAACACTAGCCAACCCCCTGCAGAAACCCCTGAAACACCCCCCTCTGCCGTACTCAAGGCGCAGATTGCCGGCTTGCAGGCGTTGGTGGAAAGCGAGCGCCATAGAGCCGCCCAGGCGGAGCAGGATCGGGACGCCTGGCGAGATCAGGCGCAGCGGCAAACACTGCTGTTGGAACAGCGCCGCGGCGGCTTATTCGGATGGTTTGGCCGCCGATCGGCCGCCTGACGAGAGACCTACGAGCGCCGCGCCACCATCATCACCAGCCAGATCCCGGTCGAGCGCTGGTACGAGATCATCGGCAACCCGACCATTGCCGATGCCACCCCCTCGAGCGCGGCGGCGCCTGACCTGATTCACCCGCCGGTGACCACCTTGGCCATCACCCGCGTCATGCAACCATTCATCAGGTCGCCCATGAAGGGCAGGGCGACCAGCAGGATGACGAAGGTCGCGATGATCTTCGGCACGAAGACCAGCGTCTGTTCCTGAATCTGGGTCAGGGCTTGGACCAGAGAAATGGCGACGCCGACTACCAGGCCGCCGATCATCAAGGGCGCCGAGACGAGAATGACGGTAAGAATGCCGTCTCGCGCGACGTCAAGAATGTCAGCGGGGGTCATGAGCGCGTCCTGGAGCGGTTTGCACGCTGTTCGCGCGCGATTGCAGGCGAACCGATTCCCGAGAGGAAAATGCGATTAAACAAGGAGATAGAGCGGTTTCCGCTTCGATGGAAGCGGAAACCGCTAGGGGCCCATCTGGATAATTGCCCGCTTGGGCCTCGGGGAAGGCGCCCGACTGCAGAAGCCAGTCTAAGAGCCGACCAGGTCGATGACGGCCGCGCGCCGGCTCTCTCGGCGGCTGCCCTTTCGGCGCCGAGCTTCGCCGCTGGTTCCTGTAAGGAGGAGACTTTCAGAGCAAAGACGGCTGTTTTGCCTTATCGGCCGCCCGGACGACCGGGCGGGGTGCCGCCGTCGGCTCCTCATCGGTCAGGCCGGTGAGGAACACCGGATCGCGATCGTCGAACTGGACGACCAGGCTGCGGGCCGCTCTCCTCGCCTCGCTCGGCTTCGTGGCCCCACCGACCGAGGACCTGGGGGCCCCGGCCAGCCGCCCGGTCGCGGACGCGGCGACTAACCGGCACTTTCTCGGCGATTGGCAAAGACGCAGCAGGAGGTCAGCGCCGCGGTGTGGCGGCGATGCACTGGTTGAGGTGCTGCCGCATGGCTTGCCGCTGCGAACTCTGCGGCGCTGATGCTGGAATGCCCAAGGCGGGGCGACATTCGTGGTAAGCGCGTTCGCTCGTCATCGGGACGGGGGGGGGGCGATATGTCGACACCGCCGGGAGGGGTGTCGCGTCCACTCCGGTCGACATCAGCAAGAAAACCACTCCACTCCGGAGTCGCATTCTGTCTCTCCCGGCCGGTCAAAGTGCAGCCGACGAAACTCGCCATTCGAAGCTCAATCATACACCGGGGAGCGGCTAACGGTAGACTTCTCGGCGATTGCACGGCGGCCAAGCCACCCGCCGGCCCTTCCAAAGTCCATCTCGCTCGCGTAACACTCTGCCGGCATCGGGGAGCCACCTCGAATCAGGCTAACTTGTTACGCCCGATGCGCGCTACTCCCCATGAGAAATCCGGGCTAGCTAGCGCAAGCGCATTGACCCAAGGCGGACGCCTGATCAACCCATGGAGAATGTCATGAATACGAAAGTTAGCCTGCTGGCTCTGGCCCTCGTTGTCGCTTCGCCAATGACGTCACAAGTCGTGTTGGCGCAAGGCGCAAGCGACTCGGCCTCGGCCTACTCGAACGAAGATCGTGCGTTCCTCGATTCCTTCATCAGCCGTACGAACATGACTTCCACGACAATACCTGGCAACGTAACCGTTGGCATGCAAATGCCGGCCAATGTCCAATACCATAACATCGAGGGGCATCCTCGTTTCCATGGGCATCGATACGCCCACGTCAATAACAACCATGTCATTGCCGACAGCACCGGCCGTGTCGTTGCTATTCATCATCATCACTAAAATCTAGGGATATTCCGCACCCCTCGTCAGCTATCTCCGGATCTCGACTGGGGCGAAAACCGGCCTCGGGATCGAGGCGCAGCGTGAAGCCCAGCCCGCTTCGCTGATGCCGAAGGCTTCCAGACGATCTGCGTCCGGGCCGGACGATCTCCGGAGGCGAGGTCAACAAAGTCCGGGAAATGCAGGCCCAGATTGAGGAACTGCGGGCGGAGATCGCCCGGAGAGGGGAGAGAGCCGCCGCCCTTGAGGCGACACTGGCGGCCGTCGCCGCTGAGCGCGATCGCTGGCACCAGGCTGCGACGGCGCCCCGAGGGTGGGCGAGGATCTTCCGCCGTGCCTGATGCTGGTGGCGGCCGCCGGTGCGTTTGTCCCTTGCATGGCGATGGCATGAATAGGACGGGTGCTTCAGGAGGAAGGCCCTGCTATGTCCCCGCCCACCATGCGTTTCACCTACACCCACCACGCCCTTGCCATGCTCGCCGAGCGCGAGATCGCCAGGGAATGGGTCGAGCAGACGGTTTTGGACCCGGAGGCGGTAGAGCCGGATCCGAAGCACCCCGAAAGGCAGCGGGCCTTCCGGGCAGTTCCGGAGCGCGACGGCAGGATTATGCGTGTGGTATACGTGGCTGACGGTGAGACCTATCGGGTCATCACCCTCTTCCTCGATCGAGGTCGGAGACGATGAAAACGCACTACGATGCCGAGGCCGATGCGCTCTACGTTCGCTTTACCGACACCAAGGTGAGCGAAAGCGAAGAAGTGCGCCCGGGTATCGTGTTCGACTTCGATGAAGACGGCCGGCTCGTGGCTGTCGAAATCCTGGATGCCTCCGAGCACCTGGCGCAGGGTGCCGACCTTCAGACCCTCACCGCGGCTTAGCGTTCGGGGCCGCCACGGCCGCGAGGCGGCCGGCCGGGAGCTGCAGGACCACCAGGTCCCGCTGCCGGCGGCAGGAATCCGCCGGTGCGGAGCCGATCGACCAGGTCGGCGAACTGGGGAGCCCAACCAGCCACACGATCCCGCGCAGCGATCGCATCCTTGGCGAGCTCGGCTTGGCGTAGCGAGCTCCGGAGCATCTCGATCCATGCCTTGAAGGGCTTGGCCAGGTCGCCCAGGGCGCGCCAGGCCGCCTCGAGCACGCGCTGCTGTCCTGGCGATCGGCGCGGCTCGAGCTCGAGCCGCAGGACAGCGCCGGCGATCGGCCGCTGATCCGCGGGGATCTGCGCCGGCGTCCATGGCCGGCTGGGGTCCGCCGGCGGCCGACCAGCCGAACCGGCCGTAACGGGCTTGGGGGCCTCTGTCGCAGGTCTGGGCGGTTGGGCGGCCCTGGAAGGCGCTGCTGGCGGGGGGAGAGGGGGAGACGGCCGCGGAGAGGCTTGCTGAGGGAGCTCTGGCGGCCGAGCGGCCTTCTCGGCGGCTTGGCGAGCCTTCTGAGCGGCTTCAGCCTCCTGGCGGGCCTTCTGCGCCCTCTCTTCGGCGTCTCGCCGGCGCTGAGCCTCGGCAGCCCGTTCCGCGGCCAGGTGCTCAGCCTGGTCCGCGGCGGCCAGCCGGCGATCGATGGCGGCGATCTGCGCATCGGCACGACGCTCGGCCATCAGATCCGCATTGTGCTGGGCCGGACCTGAGCCAGGCGTGTAGGGCACGCCGGCGGTCCGCGCCTCGCGCCGCCGGCGGCGCTCCACCGCCGTCAGGCCGGGGCCGAGATGAAGGGCCGGATCGCCATCGAGGCCCCGATCGGCGCGCGAGCGCGCGTCGATCCGGGCCTCCGAACCGATGGCCCGGAGCGCCTGGTTGGCGAGCTCCGCCCACATGGCCCGGATCTCGGACACCTCGACGGAGCCGGTCTTAGCCGAGTCGAGGATCCGGGTCTTCTCCGCCATGCCGTCGGCGTCCACCACCCGGGTGGTCGTCAGGACATGGGCGTGCTGGTTCCGCCAGTCGCCCTCGCCCGGCGGCGAGTGCAGCGCCACGTCGGCCGCCACGCCGTAGCGGTCGACCAGGTACCGGGCGAACCGCTCGGTGAGCGCGCGCCGGCCGCCGGCGTCCAGCTCGGCCGGCAGTGCGATTTCATATTCGCGCGCCACCGTGCTGTTGCGCCGGTTCTCGCTGGCCTCGGCCGCGTTCCACAGCGCCATGCGATCGGTCGCCCAGTCGGCGAGTGGCGGCGCCACGATGAAGGTGTCGGCCACACCTGACCGCCGGCGATAGTCGTGCACCGCGCCCGAGCGTTCATCGACGATCCGGCTGCCCGAGCGATATGCGGCGGCAGCCGTCGCCGAGCGGTTATCCGCTCGCGAGATCGTCTTGACGGTCAGATTGAATATCGCCACGCGGTATTCTCTTGGGATCTGGGGGCACCCCAGCGCACGCAAACCCCGCAGGGAGTTTGCATAGGGTGCGCCCTTCAAGCACTTCGACGGCTCCGCCGCTCGTGCCCTTGGGGCCTTTTCAATATGCTTGAGGTTGGTGAGACTGCAAGTGTGCTCAGGCGCGATTCGCCAGCATAGGTGGAGTGAGTTTATGAGTGAAATTGCCGCGCCGGCTTCGTCATCTGACAAAACCGAAAAGCCGAAACTGACCCCCGAGCAGCGCGAACAGCTGAAGCGCGAACAGATCGCTCTCAGGCTTAAAAGGGCGAAGGCCGCCGATCAGAGACTCAAGAATCGCGACGTCGAAGCAGATCGGCGGCGCGATACGCGCGCCAAGATCATCATGGGT
This sequence comes from Hyphomicrobiales bacterium, assembly GCA_017304475.1. Lineage (GTDB taxonomy): Bacteria > Pseudomonadota > Alphaproteobacteria > Rhizobiales > Phreatobacteraceae > Phreatobacter. Next base: position 5,594 of record JAFKKV010000007.1, read on the forward strand.
GCGCTGCTCATTGCCGATGCCCATGACCACCCAGAGGTGAAGAAGTATCAGCTGGAGCTGATCAACCGAAGAGCGCCACAGGAGGACAAAGCCTTCCTGACCGATTATCTGGCCGGCTTAGCAAAGAAATGGATCGAAGCGGACGCCGCGAAAAAGGCCGCGGAACGGTCGCCTGCGGAGATCAAGGCAGCCAGAGCGGAACGGGCGGCCGAGCGTGCCAGGAAAGCCGCTGAGGAGGCCGCCAGGCTGGCCGAGCAGAAGGTCAAGGCGGCACAGGCGGCGGCGCTGAAGGCCAAGGCCTCGCCGGCGCCTGGTTC